>NZ_CP113866.1:337500-1052500 GCF_026914305.1 Caldicellulosiruptor acetigenus
CACCTCAGCACGGATGGAAATCGTGCGGTAGGAGTGCAAAGGCGGTAAGGTGGCTTGACTGTGAGAGGGACACCTCGAGCAGGGACGAAAGTCGGGCTTAGTGATCCGGCGGTTTTCAAGTGGGAGAGCCGTCGCTCAACGGATAAAAGTTACCCCGGGGATAACAGGCTGATCTCCCCCGAGAGTCCACATCGACGGGGAGGTTTGGCACCTCGATGTCGGCTCATCGCATCCTGGGGCTGAAGTAGGTCCCAAGGGTTGGGCTGTTCGCCCATTAAAGCGGTACGTGAGCTGGGTTCAGAACGTCGTGAGACAGTTCGGTCCTTATCCGCCGCGGGCGCAGGGTATTTGAGGGGAGCTGACCCTAGTACGAGAGGACCGGGTTGGACGGACCGCTGGTTTACCAGTTGCACTGCCAAGTGCACGGCTGGGAAGCCAAGTCCGGATGGGATAAACGCTGAAAGCATCTAAGCGTGAAGCCCACCCCAAGATGAGATACCCCACACCGATGAGGTGGTAAGGGTCCTGGAAGACTACCAGGTAGATAGGCCGCATGTGTAAGCGCTGTGAGGCGTTGAGCAAGGCGGTACTAATGGCCCGAGGAGCTTGACCGAAAGAGAAGCTTTCTCCCTATTCACTTGCGAGGCTGCTGAAAAAAATGAATACAGGAAACAAATCCGGTGGCGAAAGAGCGAGGGAAACACCCGTTCCCATTCCGAACACGGAAGTTAAGCCTCGCAACGCCGATGATACTGTGCTGGAGACGGCACGGGAAAGTAGGTGGCTGCCGGATTTTTTATTTTTGTGTATATGTGTTAAATGTTTAACAATACGCGTAAAAAAAGTTTGGGCTCACCAAATGGCAGGTCTTACAAATTGCAAGAGGTTTTTAAAAAGAGCTGAGCTTAAATGTGTTCAGTCTATCTTAACTTGTTGTGTATTTCAAAAAGCAAAATTCTCACTTGGTACTGCTATCTTTTCAAGGATTTCATTTATCACGTCTGATGCTTTTGTGTTTTTGATTATATATTGATTTTTGAGAAGTATCCTGTGGCTGAGGACAAAAGGAGCTAAGTACTTAACAAAATCAGGAAGAACAAAATCGTAGCCTCGGACAGCTGCAAGGCTTTGCGATGCACGCATAAGAGCAATGAAGCTTCTGTTACTTGCAGGAAGCTGAACCATTTCGTGTTCTCTTGTGCTGTGACAAATTTCGTATATATAAGATAGAATATCTTCGTTTACATACACCTCTTTTATCTTTTCCTGAATCTTTATTACCTCATCCTTGGCCACCACAGGTTCTATCTCATCAAGTGGATTTTTTTCTCTGAACCTTGTGAGCATCTGGATAGTCTGTTCTTTGTTTGTGTATCCTAAACTAAGCTTTATCAAAAACCTGTCAAGCTGCGCCTCAGGGAGAGGATATGTTCCCTGGATTTCAATGGGGTTTTGAGTAGCAATAACAAAGAATGGGTCTTCTAACTTATGTGTGATACTGTCAATTGTCACCTGTCTTTCTTCCATGCACTCAAGAAGACTTGACTGTGTTCTCGGAGTTGCCCTATTTATTTCATCAGCCAGCAGTATATTTGTAAAAATTGGACCTGGTCTGAACTCAAACTCTTGCGTTTTCATGTTGAAATAATATATACCTGTCAGATCTGATGGCAGAAGGTCTGGAGTGAACTGAATTCTTTTGAAACTGCAATCTATAGATTTTGCAAGAGCCTTTGATAGCATTGTTTTTCCTGTGCCCGGGACGTCCTCTAAAAGAACATGCCCGCCAGCAAAAAGAGATGTTATTACAAGCTCAATTTGAGCTTCTTTTCCCACAATCACCTTTGATATGTTTTGGATAATCTTTTTTGCTTTATCTGCTATCTCCATTTCTCATTCCTACCCTCTTTTTAAATCTTTTTATTAAAATTTTGACCTTACTATGTTTTATTTAAACTTACATACCTTACCTACAAGATTATTTTACCTCTTTTATGTAGCTATTTCAATGAACTGTGAGCAGGTTAAACTTACAAAATATTGTACGCTGTTTTATCAAAAATGTGCAAAAACAAATTTAAAATTTGTATACCCATAACTTAACAAAGTGAGATACAATATTATCATGTAAACAATTTCAAAGGAGGCAGAAAAAGTGGCGAATGAGATTTTGGGGACAGATGTTGTTGTGCAGATAGGAATAATTGTTAGAGACATTGAAAAGACAGCAAAAGACTTTGCAGAGTTTTTTGGAGTTGAGGTTCCCCAGATTATCGAAACCGAAGAGTATGAGAAAACTCACACAGAGTATAGAGGAAAGCCCACAAATGCCAGAGCTAAACTTGCCTTTTTCAGAAACTTCAAAAACATAGAGATTGAGCTGATTGAGCCGGATGAGAATCCTTCTACATGGAGAGAGTTTTTGGAAACTCACGGCGAGGGTATTCATCATATAGGTGTGTTTGTAAAAAACATGGACGAGAAGATTGAAAATCTCAAAAAAGAAGGAATTGAAGTTGTTCAAAAAGGGGATTACACAGGTGGAAGATATGCTTACATGGATAGCACAGATAAGCTCAAATTCATCTTAGAGCTTTTGGAGAACTTTTAAAATTTTTTTAGGGAAGCGGGGAGTAAGAATATGAAAAGAATCTTAGCTTTGGTTGGAGATTTTTACCACAGTCATGACAACCTGCTCAAAGCCTTGAAGCAAGCCACAAATGCTGCTTTAGATAGTTGCGAGATAATAGATGCATCCATTGAAAACTTTGAGCAATTTCTTTCCCAAAATCCGGATGCGATTGTGCTCTCTGCAGAAAACAGGATAAATCCGCAGGATGAAGTTGTAAGGTGCTGGATGACAGAGAAGGTGGAAAAGAGAATGAAAGAGTATGTTGAAGGCGGAGGAAGGCTTTTTGTGTGGCACTCAGGGCTTGCGTCATACCCTGAAGAAGGAGAGTTTTGCAAACTTGTAAAGGGATATTTTAAGTTTCATCCAGATAAGCACAAACCAGTGAGATATCACTCTTCCAATAAAGCTACTCTTGACAGCAAAGAGTTTGACTTTGAAATTATGGATGAACACTATTTTGTTTTTTGCGACAAAGACAATACCAATATCTATCTTTACTCTGAATCAGAGGACGGCAGTTCAATTGCAGGATGGTGGCACAATTTTGGTAAGGGCAAGGTGGTTGCACTTACACCTGCTCACAGAGAAGATGGGCTTTTAGATAATAACTTCCAGGAACTTCTCAAAGCAGTTTTGACCTTTCTTTTCAAGTAGGACTTTCAAAAATGTAAATAAGACTTTTACAAGGGCTTGTCCGGCTGCAGCTTTTGGATAAGCCCTTTTTAAAAAACCGTTGACAGGATATAAAAAAACAATTAATATAGAAATATAAAGTGAACGATTAAGTAACCCATTTGCAAAACTTTTGAGAAGGTAGGTAGAAAATGGATATTACCAGGTTTAAAGAAGATCTAAAAAGTCATCTTGAAGAAAAGATAATACCATTTTGGCAAAGTTTAAAGGACGACGAATTTGGCGGCTACTATGGATACATGGACTTTAATCTCAATATTAACAGGGAAGCTCAAAAAGGTTGTATTTTGAACTCGAGGATATTGTGGTTTTTCTCAGCATGTTACAATATCCTGAAAGATGAAAAGAGCAAAGAGCTGGCTTTTCATGCGTTTGAATTTTTGAAAAACAAGTTTTGGGACAAAGACTATGAAGGACTTTTCTGGATGGTATCCCATAAAGGTGTGCCCGTTGATGTAACAAAACATGTTTATGTTCAAGCTTTTGGTATATACGGGCTTTCCGAGTACTATGAAGCATCCGGGGACGAAGAAGCTCTTCATTTGGCAAAGAGGCTTTTCGAGATTTTAGAGACAAAATGCAAAAGGGAAAATGGATACACAGAACAGTTTGAGAGAAACTGGCAGGAAAAAGAAAACAGGTTTTTGAGCGAGAATGGAGTAATTGCCTCAAAGACAATGAACACGCATCTTCATGTACTGGAGAGCTACACAAACCTCTACAGGGTTTTGAAGCTTGATGAAGTGTATGAGGCGCTTGAGTGGATTGTAAGACTCTTTGTTAACAAGATTTACAAAAAAGGCACAGGGCACTTTAAGGCATTCTGCGATGATAACTGGAATGAACTCATAAGAATGGTATCATATGGACATGACATTGAAGCAAGCTGGCTTTTGGATGAAGCTGCTAAGTATTTGAAGGATGAGAACTTGAAAAAGCAGGTTGAAGATCTTTCGCTGGAGCTTGCAGAAGTAACTTTAAAAGAAGGCTTTGATGGGAAAAGCCTTATAAACGAGATGGTAGAGGACAGGGTTGACAGAAGCAAAATCTGGTGGGTTGAAGCAGAAACGGTTGTTGGATTTTTCAATGCATATCAAAAGTCAAAAGAGGAAAAATTTTTAGATGCAGCCATCAAGACATGGGAGTTCATAAAAGAGTATCTTGTTGACAAAAGAAAAAACTCTGAGTGGCTGTGGAAAGTAAGTGAGGATTTAAAAGCTTTGGATATGCCAATTGTTGAGCCATGGAAGTGTCCATATCACAACGGTAGAATGTGTTTGGAGATAATAAAGAGAGTTGGTTAAAAATTTCAAGCTTGACTCTGTAAAGTTACAGAGAAATAAAGTATAATAGTAAGTAAAAAAGAAAAGGCTTGTAAAGCCTTATTTGAAGGGGAAAAAAGGTACAATGGACAAGAGAGTTACCATGAAAGATATTGCTGAAAAGCTTGGTGTTTCCAAAGTAACAGTGTCAAAGGCGCTCAAAGACAGCCCTGATATCAGTTCATCCCTGAAAGAGAAAATCATAAAGACTGCCCAGGAGATGGGTTACATCTACAATGCAAAGGGCAGGATGCTAAGAGAAAACTTAACATATTCCATCGGTGTGATATCGTCAGAAAAGTATTATGGCAAAGACGACTATTTCTACATAGACCTTTACAAGCATCTTTCAAACAGCTTAGAGAAGCTTGGCTTTACAACAACCTTCAACATCATAAGCCAGTCAGACGAAAATGATCTATCTGTCCCCAACGCGCTTTTGGAACAGAAAGTAGACGGTGTTGTTATTTTGGGTCAGATGAGTCTTGACTACATTCAAAAAGTTTTAAGTTACAGCTACCCGACAGTATTTTTAGACTTTTACTGTGACAAGTTTAACGTTGACTGTGTCATCACAGACAACTTTTACGCAACGTACGAGATAACCAACATGCTAATAGAGCATGGTCACACTAAAATTGGATTTGTAGGGAACATCTATGCAACAAGCAGTATCCAGGACAGGTTCCTGGGCTTTTACAAAGCGCTTTTGGAGAACAAGATAGATCTCAACAAGGACTGGATAATAAAAGACAGGGATGACAACAACAATTTCATAGATATTGTATTGCCCAAAAACCTTCCGACGGCATTTGTTTGCAACTGTGACAAGACTGCTTATCTTACTATAGAAAAGCTTAAATCAAGTGGCTACAAGGTGCCGGATGATGTGTCAGTGGTGGGGTTTGATGACAGTCTTCACGCAGTGCTCTCGCAGCCTAAAATTACCACCGTCCGCGTGAATTTGGAAGAGATGGGCAGAAGAACAGCCAAGATGATGGTTGAAAAGATAAAGCAAGGAGAAAAGCATTACGGCAAGATGCTCATAAAAGGCAAAATTATCGTAAGAGAGTCAGTTAAGGCTTTGAAATAATACTTTTTCAAGATGGTCGGGTAAAATTTTAAATTCACATAAATCAAAAAATATGGAGGAGGAAAGATCTAATGGATATTAAAATTATAGGGCAATCACTTCCAAACATGCCATGGGAAGAAAGACCAAAAGACTGCAAGGATATTGTATGGAGGTCTAAACACAACCCGATTATCAAGAGAAATCAGGCAAAAGATGCAAACAGCATCTTCAACAGTGCGGTTGTTCCGTTCAAAGATGGGTTTGCAGGTGTTTTCAGGGTAGATGACAGGGCAAGAAGAATGAACATCAGACGTGGTTTTAGCAAGGATGGTTACAACTGGGAGATTGACGATGAACCAATCAACTTCATCCAGCAGACAAGAGACCCGCTTGTAAGTGAGTACAAGTACGACCCAAGAGTAACTTTCATAGAGGATAGATACTATATCACATGGTGTAATGGCTATCACGGACCAACAATTGGTGTGGGCTATACATTCGATTTTGAAAAGTTCTATCAGATTGAAAATGCATTTTTGCCATACAACAGAAACGGTGTGCTTTTCCCAAGAAAGATAAACGGCAAATACGCGATGCTTTCCCGCCCATCAGATACGGGGCACACAGCTTTTGGCGACATATTCTACAGCGAAAGCCCTGATATGATTCACTGGGGCTGCCACAGACATGTAATGTCAGCAGGCTATACTCCATGGCAGTCGCTCAAAATAGGAGCAGGGCCTACACCAATTGAGACAAGCGAAGGATGGCTGCTAATTTATCACGGCGTGCTTCTTTCATGCAATGGTTATGTATACAGCTTTGGCGCAGCGCTTTTAGATTTGGAAAAACCATGGATTGTGAAGGCAAGATCAAAATCTTATCTTCTTTCACCACAGGAGTATTATGAATGTGTTGGCGATGTTCCAAACGTAGCATTCCCATGCGCAACACTTTGCGATGCTAGCACAGGAAGGCTTGCAATATATTATGGCGGTGCTGATACTGTCGTGAACCTTGCATTTGCTTATGTTCAGGACATAATTGAGCTTCTCAAGAGGGAAAGCCAGGAATAAAAATATTGAATAAAAACATACAAAAAAAGGCCGGCGGTAGACAAAGCTGCTGGCCTTTTTGATTTTGTTATATTTTCCAAACTTAAAATTGGTTTATTTACTGGTAAAGTAAAATCTAAAATCTGCAGTATAAAATCTTAAATCTCTCGGGTTGTTAAATATGCACCACAAATTTTATAATGAATATGTAGTTGTTTTGCAGTTTTTCTATACAAAAATTACATTCTAAAAAGGAGGATTGAGTATGTTTAAAAGAAGAGTTGCTTTATTGGTTGCTATTGCCTTTTTGATGACCATCATTCTTCCGGGATTTTTAAGTGCTCCAACAAAGGCAGTAGCAGCGTCTAAAAACCCAATAGTTTTTAAGATTTATTGGGGTGATTCTAACGCAGAACCGGTTGATGTATGGAAGACACCAATTGGTAAAAAGGTTGAACAGATCACAGGTGTAAGGCTTCAGTTTGAATTTATTGTCGGCAGCGACGAGGAAACAAAGGCAGGTATCATGCTTGCAAGTGGCGACTTGCCAGACTTAATCAATGCACACAATGTTGTAAACAAGTTTATTGAAGCAGGAGCTTTAGTTCCGCTGGATAATTACATTGCTAAGTACGGCAAGAACATCAAAAAGTGGTATGATACAAAAGCGCTTAAAAAACTCAAATATCCAAAGGATGGGCACATTTACTATCTCACGCCTTTCAGAGAAGAGTCTGACCCGCTCTATTCGTTTGCTGGTTTCTGGCTACCTATATACGTTCTCAAAGAGAACAAATGGCCAGTTGTAAGAGATATTGACACATATTTCAAGATTGTAAAAGACGCTGTCAAGAAACATCCAACATACAATGGAAAGCCAACAATTGGTTTTACAGCGCTGACTGATAGCTGGAGAATTTATGTACTGATGCAACAGCCGCTGAGGCTTGAAGGCTATCCAAACGATGGTGGCTGGCTGATCGACGAAAAGACAGGTGTTGTAAAAGACAGCTATACAATGCCATATGCAAAGACATATTACAAGATACTCAACCAGATGTGGAACGAAGGTCTTCTTGACAAAGAGATGTTCTCACAAAACTATGATCAGTACTTAGCAAAGATTTCGTCGGGCAGGGTTGTTGGTTTTTATGATGAAAGATGGCAGATACAGTCTGCAATAGACTCTCTTGAAAAACAAGGACTTTATGACAGAATTCCAATTGCAATGCCAGTGCTCAAGAAAGGCGTAAAGAGAGATAGATACAACGTGGTTACAATGGGAACAGGTGCCGGAATATCAATTACAAAGAAGTGCAAGGACCCGGTTGCAGCGTTCAAGTTCTTGGACAGAATGGCTGGCGAGGATATCTTGAAACTCATCAACTGGGGTATCCAAGGCCAGGATTACTATGTAAAGAATGGTAAAATGTACAAGGATGCAAAACAGATTCAAAACTACATGAACCCAGATTACAGAAAGAAACAGGGCATTGGCGGAAATATCTGGTTTGCATTCCCAAGACCACCGTTTGACTGGACATATTCAGACAAGAGCGGAAAGATTTCTTGGGACTATTCAGACCAGGCATTAGAGCAGAGGTACAAACCATATGAAAAGGAAGTTTTGAAAGCTTATAAGATTAAGTCGTTCAAAGACTTGTTCTCACCAACATGGAACTCACCGTACGGATATGGCTGGGATATCAAGCTCCCAGACGACCTGCAGGCAATCCAGAACCAGGCTGATGACTTGCAGAGAAGGTACATCACAAAAGCTATAATGGCAAAACCGGGTGAATACGATAAGATCTGGAATG
Source organism: Caldicellulosiruptor acetigenus (assembly GCF_026914305.1). Classification (NCBI taxonomy): domain Bacteria; kingdom Bacillati; phylum Bacillota; order Caldicellulosiruptorales; family Caldicellulosiruptoraceae; genus Caldicellulosiruptor; species Caldicellulosiruptor acetigenus. Next base: position 346,098 of record NZ_CP113866.1, read on the forward strand.
AATACCTCAACAAGATGAAGAACATTCCTATCAAAAAGGTAATTGACTTTAGACAAAAAGAGATTCAGAGAAGACTCAAAGAGTGGAACTAATTAGTTGTTTATAACAGTAAATTTAATCTTGAAATTTTAAAGCTCACGGGACACCTAATTCTACAGGTGTTCCGTGAGTATTTAATTTAATTGACGCTACAAGCTTTTAAGGAGGAAAAGTAAGATGCAGTCATCTAAGAAAGGAATCTTTTCAACAATCTACAACCAACGCCAGCTAATTGTTCTTACATTTCCTTTTTTGATTATGGTGCTGATTTTTAACTACTTTCCACTGTGGGGCTGGCTATTAGCGTTCAAAGACTACAAACCGTATCTTGGTTTTCAAAATTCAGAGTGGGTTGGATTTAAAAACTTTGCAGACCTATTTTCAGATGTTTATTTTTTCCAGGCGCTTAGAAATACCCTGGTCATAAGCTGTTTGAAACTAATATTCAACTTTTTGTCTTCTATAACATTTGCAATACTTCTAAATGAGATTAAAAACATGCTATTTAAAAGAACAGTACAGACAATTTCCTACCTTCCGCACTTTGTTTCATGGGTTGTTGCAGCAAATATTATATACACAGTGCTTTCACCTGACTATGGGATAATAAACGAGCTTCTTGTCAAATTCCATATTCTAAAAGAACCGATTAACTTTTTGGGTGAACCTCAATATTTCTGGTTCATAGCACCAATTACTGAGGTTTGGAAAGAGATGGGCTGGAACGCAATTATATACTTGGCTGCAATGACAAATATCGACCCGCAACTTTATGAGGCTGCAAGCATAGACGGTGCAGGCAGGCTAAAGAGAATATGGTATATAACCTTGCCAGGTATTCTACCCACAGTCAAGATTCTTCTTATCATGAACGTTGGGTGGATTTTGAACGCTGGGTTTGAACAGATGTACCTTTTGCAAAGACCATCAACCTTGGACTATTCGGATATCCTTGAGACGTACATCTTAAGATATGGTATTGGAAGTGGAAGATGGTCATATGCAACAGCAGCTGGTATTTTCAACTCAGTTGTGAGCCTGATTCTGGTTACAACCGCAAACAAGATAGCATCTAAGATTGGTGAAGGTGAAAGGGTATTTTAAAAAACTTTTTAAGGGGTGTTTTTGAGGTGCAAACGTCAGCAAAGTACAGGACAACAGAGGATTTGGTCATTGACATTGTGGTATACACAGTCATGATAATTGTGATGATTGCTACTTTATATCCTTTTTGGAATATACTTGCGATTTCTCTTAACGATGCGCTTGACTCCATAAGAGGTGGAATATATCTGTGGCCAAGAAAATTTACACTTAACAACTATAGAGTCATCCTCAGCAATCCTGACATATACCATGCAACGCTTATATCAGTTTTGAGGGCTGTTATAGGGAGCATCACAAATGTTCTTTCATGTTTGATGGTTGCGTATGGAATTAGCCGAAAGGACTATATATTCAGAAAGTTTATATCCAGAGTTATAGTGTTTACAATGTATTTTAGCGGCGGTCTTATTCCCACATACCTTCTTATGAAAAATCTTCATCTTGTTGGAACATTCTGGGTGTACATTTTGCCTGGTATGGTAAGCGCGTTCAATATAATTGTGATAAGAAGCTATATAGACGGGCTTCCTCAAAGTCTTATTGAGTCAGCAAAGATTGACGGTGCAAGCGAATACAGGATACTGTTTCAGATAATTATGCCGCTTTGCCTTCCTGTGTTGGCAACTGTGACACTTTGGGTTGCGGTTGGTCAGTGGAATGCGTGGTTTGACACCTTCCTTTACAACTCCGGAAAACCAGAGTTTTCTACTTTGCAATTTGAGCTTCAAAAGATTTTACAGTCTGTTCAGTCTGCATCAACAAACCCCGACTTTTCAGCATCACTTACATCTTCTGGCAGGACTGTGACACCAACTGCTATCCGTGCAACCATGACAATAGTCGCGACACTGCCCATACTTTTTGTATATCCGTTCCTGCAAAGATATTTCATACACGGTCTTACAATTGGTAGTATAAAAGAGTGAAGAAGAGTGTGTTATAATTAAATCAATATCCTTTTAGCTTAAAAGAAGATGGAAAGATTCATGCGCAAAATAAGTAAGATTATAAACGATATTCCACTGTTTAAGAAGATATTTTCCATATTTTTTATATTTGTTTTTATTCCCCTTTTGATTTTGAGCAGCCAATTTATCTCGCAGATTGATTTTTATATAAACGATAAGCTCCACAGCCAGCTTGAAAATGCGTCAAATATGACAATTTCAAATTTCAAGAAAGCTATTGAGCTTGCAATCAATCTTGCGTATACCATATATTCGGACCCGAGAGTAATTGAGACTGTAAATACCCGGTACTTGTCTGTTGAGGAGTTTTATGATGCGTACGAGAAGAACATAAAACCCATACTTCAAAACGCAAGAATACTGTATCCGCAGATTTCGCAAATAACAATATACTGTGACAATCCTACCATACTAAATGCAGATGGGCTTGCGTTTTTGACAGAGGAATATAAAAAGTTTTTTCAAAAAGGAGGAAAAGAGGGTAAAAATCTCTATGTGCTAAGTGGACTTGAAAATGAAAAACCGTATGTTTCTATTGTGCTAAATCTCAACTTTTATGAGCAATATGTACCCAAATACCAGCAAAGCACAATTAAAAAGTTTTTAAGAATTGACCTGAACAGAGTGTATCTTAACAGTATTTTGAGCACGTTTAAAGATGGTCACATATTTATAGCAGATGAAGAAGACACAGTATATTTTAGTGACCTTTTGTATTACAATCAGGTTGGAAGACTCAGCGACCTTTTGAAGGAAGAGAAAAATCAAACCATTGTGTTTGAAAAGCTTCTATCAACAGAGATTCCTTACTTTGAAAACTGGAGATACATTGTTACAACCAACAATAGTGGAATATCAAAGAGGCTATTTGAACATCAGAGAAATTACCTTGCAATTGTGGTTTTGTGTTTTGTACTTGCGTTTTTTGCACTTTTTTTAATAGTAAATTCGGTGGTAAGTAGACTTTCGGTTTTAGCAAGACACATAAAAAAGGCAAGAAAACAGCAGTTTGAAAGCATCAACATTGAAGCCGGCAAAGATGAGATAGGCCAGGTCATAGAAGAGTTCAATATCATGGCACAAAAGATAAAAGAGCTTCTTGAAAAGGAAATAAAGTATGAGCTAAGACAAAAAGAACTGGCGCTGGAGAAAAAACAGGCAGAGATAAATGCGCTTCAGAGCCAGATAAATCCTCATTTTCTTTTTAACACCTTAGAGACAATCCGCATGAGAAGTATGCTCAAAAAAGAGTTTGAGACAGCAAATGCCATAAAACTTCTTGCAAAGCTTTTAAAACGAAGCATAAGGTGGGAAAACGACCTTATAACCATTGAAGAGGAAATTTTGGCTATTTATTACTACCTAGAGATACAAAAGTACAGGTTCGGGGAAAAGCTAAAATTTGAGGTTGAGGTTGAGGAGGATATAAAGTCAACAAAGATACCGAAGATGACCATACAACCTCTTGTTGAGAACGCATGTGTTCATGGGATAGAAAACAGCAAAGGTGAAGGAAGGATTGTGGTCAAGGTTTTCAAAGAAGGTGATATGATAGTAATACGTGTTGAGGACAATGGAAAAGGCATGGAAGATGAAAAGTTAGCAGAGCTCTTGCGGGCTATAAAAGGACTTTCATCTGACAAGGCAAGCAGTGTGGGGCTTAAAAATGTTTTTAGAAGACTTGAACTTTTTTATGACAAAGATTTTAGCTTTGACATATTTAGAGGCGAGCTTGGGGGATTAAAAGTTGTGATAAAAATACCGAACAAGAGGGACTTTGAAGATGCTGTACAAAGTGTTGATAGTTGAAGATGAGGTATTTATGAGAGAAGGCCTAAAAAACCTAATTGACTGGAAAGAATTTGGGTTTGAGATAGTGGGCGAGGCAGAAGACGGAGTTACTGCCTTTGAATTTTTGAAAAAGATGCAGGTTGACGTGCTCATCAGCGACATCAAGATTCCGCTTTTAAGTGGCCTTGACCTTATAGAGAAGGTAAAAAAGGAGCTAAAAAACCCGCCTGAAGTGATAATCATCAGCGGGTATGCAGACTTTGAGTATGCAAAAAAAGCTATCCAGCATGGTGTTGTCAATTATATATTAAAGCCCATTGAAGAAGAGGAGCTTGTTGACACGCTTCTTAAAATAAAGTCAAAACTTAAAAAAAGGGAGTTAATTAAAGAAGGCGAGAGCCTGCTTGCACTTGAGAGAAGCTTTAAAGAAACGATAGAAAGTAGCAACATCAAGATAGAAAATGGAGTTTATGTTGGAATAGTCTATTTTAAAGAAATGTCGAGCTGGCTAAGTCTCTTTCTTGATGAGAGAATAGAAAATATATTGTCAAGGATAAAGGGGTGTTTTGAGCAGCTAAAAAAAGAAGGACTTATGTATGAATTTTCAGAGATTGAAGGCAAGTACTACGTAGTTGCAACATCTGAAGAGGACATAAAAAAGGCATATCAGAGCATAAAAAAGATGGTGGACTTTGCAACAGAGATTGTGTTTGCTTTTTCAAGAAAGATTTCAAAATGGACTCAATTTTTTGATGCCATTTACGAGGCAGCATACTCTTTAAACTTTGCACTTTTTTACAACCAGTTGGGAATTTCATTTTATAGTAGCAGTCTGCCCAATTCAAAAGAGCTTTTGTACTCAAAGGAATATGACAAAAAACTCATTTTGGCTATCGAAGAAGAAGATAGCCAGAGTCTACAAAAGATAATTAAAGAAATGATGGAGGATATTAAAGAAGGAAGGTATCAGCTTGACTTTTTGAGGACGTATTTGAGCTTTGTTGTGGTATCTATAAGCTCTTATTTTAGCAGGATAGGCCTAAATTTAGAAGATGAGATAGAGTACTTTTCAAGCTTGAGGCTTGAATTTTCAAACATTGAGGAGATAGAAAAAAGCATATTAAAGTTTTGCGAAGGGATACTAAACAAGTTCAGACAGTGGAAAACAAGCCTATCTAACGGTATCATGAGTGAGCTTGAAAAGTATATAAAGGAAAACTATAACAAGAACCTGACACTAAAATCTGTTGCGCAAAAGTTTTATCTAAATCCTGTTTACTTGGGTCAGCTTTTCAAAAAGCATTATGGGGTGTATTTCAACTCTTATTTGCAAAAAATTCGTGTTGAAGAGGCAAAAAAGCTTTTGATGTCTACCAATATGAAGATATACGAAATTTCGCAGGCAGTTGGGTACAACGACACAGACTATTTTATCCAGTGCTTTACAAAACTTTGCAATATGACGCCCAACCAGTTTAGAAAAAAATATAGAAAAGTATAAAAAGAAGGCTGGGACTTTTGCAAAAAGCACTTTCCCAGCCTTCTTTTGCTTTTATGTTAAGAGGAAGATTTGTTATAAGTTATTTCTGACTTCCCACGCTGCAAGCACCATGTTTTGCAAGGTAGGCAAAACTTCTTCTTCCTTTCTGGTTTTAAGACCGCAGTCAGGGTTTACCCACAGCCTGTCTTTCCCAACCTTTTCTATCATCTTTAATATGAGCTTTTTCATCTCTTCCTTTGATACAATTCGAGGTGAATGCACGTCAAACACGCCAGGACCTACCTCTGCTTTTAAACTGCTTTTGTTTATGCTGTCGAGCAATGTAAAATCAGATTTAGCTGCCTCAAAAGTTATAACGTCCACATCCATCTTTGCTATTTCATCTAAAAGCTCATCAAAGTTGCTGTAACACATATGCGTGTGGATTTGCGTCTGTGGTTTTACCTTTGAGCATGTGAGCCTAAACGCCTTTATCGCCCATGATAGATAGCTACTATGCTGGCAGCGCCTGAGCGGAAGCTTTTCAATCAGTGCTGCCTCATCAATCTGAATAATCTTTACACCCTCTCTTTCAAGCTCCAAAACCTCTTCTTTTATTGCAAGAGCAAGCTGAAAAGCTACATCTTTCAATGGTATATCTTCGCGCACAAATGACCAGTTGAGGATTGTCACTGGTCCTGTCAAGATCCCTTTTACAGGCTTCGAAGTCAAGCTTTGTGCGTATTTTATATATTCCACTGTGAGTGATTTTTTTCTTTTAATGTCAGAAAATATTATAGGAGGTTTTACACATCTTGTACCATATGACTGAACCCAACCGTTTTGAGTGATTAAAAACCCTTCCAAGTTTTCACCGAAAAACTCTACCATGTCATTTCTTTCGTATTCGCCGTGGACAAGCACATCAAGCCCGATTTCTTCTTGAAGCTTTATTACTCTTTCAATCTTGGATTTTATAAAGTTTTTATATTCTTCAAGTGTTATTTCACCTTTTTTAAGTCTGCTTCGTGCTGATCTTACGTCTGGGGTTTGCGGGAATGACCCAATTGTTGTTGTCGGAAGCTGGGGCAAGTTCAAAACCTCTTTTTGAAGCTTGATTCTCTCCTCAAAACACGGTTTTCTTTCAAAGTCATCGTCTGTAAGACCACTTACAGCTGTGCTAACATCTGATAGTTTGTTTTTATTCAGCTCTTCAAAAAGCTGAACATTTTGAACATAGATGCTGTTTGCGGTAAAGCTTTCTTGAGAGAACAAAAGCTTTAGCTCAGACAGCTCTTTTAGCTTTTCCTCAGCAAATGCTAAAAACTTCTTTTTATTGCTGTCAAGCTGTGTTTCGAACTTCAAAGAGTATGGCACAAAGAGTAAGGAACATGATGTTGAAATTACAATGTTTTTCTTGTCAACAAATGAGGAGAGCATATTTAAAAGCTCAAGCGTATTTTTGTAGTTGTTTTTAAACACATTTCTGCCATTCACAACTCCAGCAACCAGGAGCTTATCCTGTGGGAAACCAAATTTTTTAATGAGCTCTAAATTGAACTTTCCATCAACAAAGTCAAGGCCGATTGCGTCAAAGTTAAGAGAGATTATCTTTTCGAAGCAGTCTCTGACATCTCCAAAATAGGTCTGAAGAAGTACCTTCAGCTTTCCTTTATTAAGAAGAAGGCTGCGATAAAAATCTTCAAAAAGCTCTATGTCTTTTGTACTTAAGTCTGTGACAAGTATCGGTTCATCTATCTGAACAAACTCGCTACCTAACTCTTCAAACCTTTTTAGTATTTGAATATATACATCAAGCAGCTTTTCCCAGAAAGATTTGTCGTACATATCAACATTCGTTTTTTTGGAAAGCTTTAAAAATGTCAGAGCACCGATTATTGTCGGTTTTGTCTTAACTCCTATTGAAAGTGCTTCGACAAATTCATCAAAAGGTTTTGTTGATGAAAGCTCAAATTTGGTGTTTTCAGTGATTTCAGGCACAAGATAGTGGTAGTTTGTAAAGAACCACTTTTTCATAGGCAAAGCTTTAAGATCAATGTTTTGGTCTTGATACCCTTTTGCAAGTGCAAAGTAGAGCTCGAGATCATCTGAGAAAACCGCCTTGTATTCCTCGGGTATTGCGCCAACAAGCATTGCATGGTCTAAAAAAGTGTCGTAAAGCGAAAAGTCATTTGATGATATCAGGTCAACACCATACTCTTTTTGAAGTTGCCAGTGAGTCTTTTTTAAGTTTTTTGAGTTTTGAATGAGCTCTTTTTTTGAAAGATTTTTGTCCAGATAGCTCTCAACCCATTTTTTAAGCTCTCTATTTTGTCCTATTCTTGGAAAACCGACAACTGAAATCATCTTGCACTTTCAACCTCCAAACTAAAAATTTTATTCTACAGCCAGAAAAAACAAAATGGGTCTTTACTGCTGCCAATAAAGGCTCAAATTTCGTCAAGGCAGTAAAGACCCATCACTACCATTCTTCAAAAAAGCTTTTGTGCTTTTAAAATGCTTTTTTAAAGAAGCAAAAAGCTTTGAGAAATAAGGTATGGTAGGGGCTAAAAAGGACAAAATATCCCCCTGCGGTCTTTACCACCTTGACTCAGCTTCCCACCGAAGTAAAGTCAAGGCATCTCAAGCAGGCAGGTCTCCTGGCTCGCACCTCATCCTCACCCTCAGCACCTTCCCAGAAGGCAAGCTCCACTTTCAAAAGAGGAACCCAACCTTCCAGTGGCAAAAATTTTTTGAGGGCTTGTCAGTGCTCACAGTAGCGGGGGCTGCAGCGGATTTTCACCGCTTTCCCTATTAAGCCGCCAAATGGCAGCACCTGCTTGATAGGTAAAGGTGCCTATTGCAAATATTCAATTTTTTATTTGTATTGCATATTTGCAATGAAAATTGACAATTGCATTTATGCGACATGTTTTATATCAAACATGTTAATTGAAAAGTTAGGAATTGTCAATATGCTAAAAAGAACTGATTGGAAATTATTATTTGGAAGATTATTTTCAATAATTTAGTATGATTGCTAAAAAATCATTATCCGACTTTAAAGCAGAAGATTTGAACAAAAAAGATCTTGTATTAATTTATAGAAAGAATTATAATAGTATAAAATAAAATCTCTAAATGGGAATTTCTGTGTCGAAAAATGTCGAAATTTTCAAAACGACATAACATAAACTATATTCAAAAACTTGCACAATTCCTATTTTGGTGGGACAATCTGAGAAATAGAAAAATAAAAACAGGAGGTGTTTGAGTTTGAAGATTAAATCAGTTCATATTCATAATTTCAGGTCAATAAAGGATGGGAAATTTGACTTATATGACTATAATGTGTTAGTAGGTAGTAATAATTCTGGTAAATCAAATGTTCTAACTGCGTTAAGGATTTTTTACGAAGATGAAATTAAATATGATGAAAACAGTGATTTTCCTAAGTTTAAAACTGATGATAATGAAAGTTGGATAGAAATTGAGTATGTCTTATCAGAGGAAGAAGTGAAAAGTATTAAAAAAGAATACGTATATGACAATAATATGTTAAAAGTAAGAAAGTATTTAAAATCAGAAGATAGAAACAAGGTTAAAGCTAATCAAAGTAACATATATGCGTACGAAAATGGTAAGCTTTCAGAAAATTTGTTTTATGGAGCGAGAAATATTTCACAAGCAAAATTGGGAACAGTGATATATATTCCTGCACTTGCAACAACAAACGAAACTTTAAAAACCACAGGACCATCTCCATTTAGAAAGTTATTGAATTTAATAATTAAGGAATTATCAAAAAAGAGTAAATCTTTTCAAAGACTTTACGAAGAATTTGAAAAATTTAACATTAGTTTGAAAAATGAAGAAACAGAGGATGGATTGTCTCTAAAAAATATAGAAAACAAAATAAATAATAGCCTTCGTGAGTGGAATGTAAAATTTAATGTCAATATAGAACCTATTGGGCCTGACGAAGTAATTAAAAGTTTAGTTAAAACTAACTTTATAGATGAAACATTAAATAAAGAAAAGAATGTTACTCAATATGGCTTGGGTTTACAGCGTCATTTAATTTATACACTTATAAGAATTGCTTCCCAGATAGAAAGAGAGACAGAAGAAGAATCTAATAATAAGAAAGATTTTTCGCCAGATTTCACACTTATCTTATTTGAAGAGCCTGAGCTTTTCCTTCATCCAACTCAACAGGAGATTCTTAACGTTGGACTGAGGAATCTGGCAAGTGAAGAAAATCACCAAGTTCTTATAACTACACATTCTCCTATTTTTGTTAGCAAAAATATAGAGGAAGTATCGTCAATTATAAAATTAAAAAGAGAAGAAGGGGTTACAGAAATATTTCAAATTACAAACGAAAAAATAGATGAATTAATAAAAAACAACAATGAATTATTTGTTATTTTAAAAAATAAATTAGATGATCCGCAAACAGATGAGAAAATTAAGGAAAGGATTAGGGAATTGATTGGAGAAACGGAAGAAGAAAGAAGATTAGAAGAAGAATCAATTAGATACTTATCTTGGTTAGATTCAGAAAGATGTTGTGCATTTTTTGCTGATTTAGTGCTGATATGTGAAGGTGCTACAGAGAAGGTGTTTATTGATTATCTTATAAGAAATAAAGTGCAAAAATTAAATGAAAAAAAGATTTATGTTTTGGATGCAATGGGAAAATTTAATATTCATAGGTATATGAATTTATTTAAAGAATTAGGAATTTACCATTCTGTTTTAATGGATAAAGATGAAAACAGAAATCTTCATGAAATTGTAAATGATTTTATTTTTAACAATAAAAATGATTATACGAAAAAGATAGATTTATTTGAAAAAAATATTGAGGACTTTTTAAATGTGGCTCAAGTAAAACAAGGCTGGAAGAAACCAATTAATATACTATGGCATTACTTCCATAATAAGATAGAAGAGAAAAAGTTAGAAGATTTAATCGAGAAAGTAAAACAACTTATAGAATGAAAGTTAAAAATATTTGTTGTAAAATTAAATGCAACAGAATAAGAAAATATTAAAGCCATAGCTTCAAACCATGTATGATATTAGTTGAAAAGACAAACCCATACACAGGAGGTTTGAAGCTATGGCCTATAATAATCATACAACAAAGAGAAGAAAATTTAAACACCTAAGTTAAGCAGAAGGTGGGATTATAAAAGAGCTTTCAGAATTAGTATATGGTGTGAGAGAGATAATAAAAGAATTGGTCAGAAGTGCAAATAATTATCACTGTAGAAGAGAATTGTTTGTTTTTGTAACTTTTGAAATGTTTAAAGTTAGAAAGCCGTTAAGTATCTACTTTATTTGATTATTTTTTTATCTGATTAGTAAACTATTATCTTAAAATAGGTTGACAAATCTCAATGCGGGAAATATAATAAAGTAAAAATAACATTAAATGACAAAACAGAAAGGAGAGATCAATCCCATGAATACAAAAAGTATTTGCTTGGTTTCTCTCTTTGCGGCTTTGACTGCTGTGGGAGCCTATATAAAAATTCCTATTCCTTATGTACCATTTACTCTTCAACTTCTGTTTTGTGTATTGGCAGGGCTTCTTTTAGGCCCCAAACTTGGTGGACTCTCTCAAATAGTATATGTTGCAACTGGATTACTTGGCGTTCCAATCTTTGCAGAAGGTGGAGGTCCGTTGTATATTTTTAAACCAACCTTTGGCTATCTAATTGGTTTTATCGTTTGTGCATATGTAGCTGGCTATATATCTCATTTGAAGCAAAGCAGAAATATAAGCACAAACATAATAGGTTCATTGATTGGTTTGTTTTTTGTATACTTATTAGGAGTTAGTTACCTGTATGTAATTTACAATTATTATCTAAAAATACCAAAAACCATTAGCTGGGCTTTATACTGGGGATTTTTAGTATGTGTGCCTGGAGATATATTTTTATGCATCGTTGCTTCCATTGTTGCAAAAAGATTAAAACCAATATTAGAAAAAATTTTGATTATAAATACAAGATATTTACAAGATATCAAAGAATAGTTTTATTCAAGGAGAGAAAGAAAATGAAATCTGTTTACATTATTGGAACTGATACTGATGTTGGAAAGACGTTTATATGTGCTGGACTTTGTTGGGCTTTAAAAGAAAAAGGATATAATATAGGATATTTCAAACCAGTACTAAGTGGGGCTAAAAGAAGAGGAAAGATGCTAATACCTCAAGATACAGAATTTGTAGTTAATTTTGCAAAAATAAAAGGGGATATTTACAGACTCACACCATTTGTATTTGAGAAACCAGCCTCCCCTCATATAGCTGCAAGTGATGAAAACGTAGATATTAATGTTAATCAAATAAAACAAACCTTTGAAGATTTATCACAGAACTACGAATTCGTAGTAATTGAAGGTTGTGGCGGATTGGCAGTGCCATTAAAAGAAGAGAAAAACCAATTTTATATGCAATATCAATTGATAAAGGAAATTTGCAACAATGTTATATTAGTTACCACAACAAAATTAGGAACAATTAATCACACTCTCTTGACAGTTGAGTTTGCAAAAGCTTACGGACTTTGTTTAAAGGGGATCATAGCGAATATGTATAAGAATGAACCTGATGAAAATAGGGTAATAAATACAATAGCAAAGTTTACCAATATCCCAATATTAGCCAAAGTAGACTTTATAAATGATTTTCCAAGTGATGTAGATGAGAATAAATTTAAAAATGTTTTTAAAAAATGCTTTGATGATATGGCAATAATGAAGATAATGGAGGTTTTTGAATGTTAAATGAATGGCAACAAAGAGATTTAAAGTATATTTGGCATCCGTGCTCACAAATGAAGGATTATGAAGAACTACCACCTATCGTTATAGAAAGAGGCCAGGGAGTATGGCTATACGATGTTGAAGGTAATAGATATCTTGATGCAATTTCTTCGTGGTGGACAAATCTTTTTGGACATTGTAATAAAAGATTAAATGATTCTCTCAAAGCTCAAGCAGACAAGTTAGAACATGTAATATTTGCAAACTTTTCACACAAACCAGCTATTGAATTGTCTCAAAAATTAGTTGAAATAGCACCAAAGGGATTGGAGAAAGTATTCTTTTCTGATGATGGTTCAACGTCTGTCGAAGTTGCTCTTAAGATGAGTTTTCAATATCATCAACAGAAGGAGAATTATACAAAGCTCAAGTTTGCATGTTTTACAAATTCATATCATGGAGAAACCTTAGGGGCATTGTCTGTTGGAAGTATAGATCTGTATTCAAAGATATATAAACCCATTATGAAGGAATCCATAAAAATTCAAGGTCCTGATTGTTTTAGATGTAAATACCACAAAACAAGATATAGCTGCGATGTAGAATGTTTTGAAGAAGTAGAAAAGGTTTTAAAAAAGCACTATAAAGAGATTTGTGCTGTCATAATTGAGCCAATTATCCAATGTGCAGGTGGCATGAAAATTTACCCACCTAAATTTTTAAAGCTATTGCGAGAAGCCTGCACCAGCTATGATGTTCATCTCATTGCAGATGAGGTAGCTGTTGGATTTGGTAGAACAGGAAAGATGTTTGCATGTGAACATGCAGGAATAACTCCAGACTTTTTGTGTTTGTCAAAAGGTTTGACTGCTGGATATATGCCGTTGGCAGTAACACTTACCACTCAAGAAATTTTTGATGCGTTTTATGCTGACTATGTGGAACTGAAAGCTTTCTTGCATAGTCATAGCTATACTGGAAATCCTCTTGCTTGCGCTGTTGCTTTAGAATCATTGAAAATCTTTGAGGAATACAATGTCCTCAAGAAAATAAATGAAAAAGCAACCTACCTTGAAGAGCTTGCTAGAAAAACTTTTGAGAACCATAGGTTTGTGGGTGAATATAGGCAATTTGGATTTATTGGAGCAATTGAGCTTGTTGAAGATAAGGCTACTAAAAAGGAATTTGATTGGAGAAAGAGAGTAGGATACCACATTTATAAAACTGCTTTGAAGAAAGGGTTGCTTATTCGTCCTCTTGGAAATGTAATATATTTTATGCCTCCCTTTATTATTGAAGAAGATGAAATTGATTTTATGGTAAATAATACTCTTGAATCAATAAACCAATTTTTTGGTCTGTAAGTTACAGGAGGAAATTAAAAATTTAAAAGGGGCTATCAAAAGAAATTTTAGATAGCCCCTTTGCGTTCCTTTATAATTAGCTACAGTTGTGTATATTGGTTTGAAATTTTAAATCCAACGACTCCAGCATTTCAATCTTCTCTCTTATTCCTATCCCCTTTGTTGTAAGATAGTTTCCAACCATGCAACCATTTATGCCACACTCGTATGCTATTTTTTCCATATTTCCAAGTGCATTTTCCTTTCCACCTGCAAGAAGAATAGTCTTTTTAGGAAGTATAATCCTAAATAGTGCCAGGGTGATAAAAATTTCGTTTGGACTTATGATCATCATATCTTCAAAAGGTGTGCCTTTTATTGGGTTTAATATGTTGATTGGAACAGAGTCAACGTCTAATTCTCTCAGCTCAAATGCAAGCTTGATTCTTTCAATCATGTCTTCACCTATTGAGATTATTCCGCCACTGCAGATTTGAAGCCCTGTCTCTTTTGCGATTTTTAAAGTCTCTATCTTTTGGTCTTGAGTATGGGTGGAGCAGATATTTTTAAAATACGTGCTGGATGTCTCTAAATTATTGTGATACTTTACAACCCCGGCTTTCAATAACTTTTTTGCCCTTTCTTGAGTGAGAAAGCCGAGTGATGCGCACAGAAGTATGTTATAATTTTTTGAGATGTATGAATAAATATCTAAAATTTTTTCAAATTCAAAATCATCAAGCTTTTTACCACTTGTGACTAAGGAAAATCTTTTTACCGGAAAAATAATTACATTTTCAAGATACTCTATTACCTCATCGAGCGTTGCAAGGTCTTTTATTTCAATTGAACAACTGTGATGGATAGACTGGGAGCAGAACTTGCAGTCTTCGCTGCAAAGACCCACTTTTGCAGGATAAATAGAACAAAGCTCAATAGTATTTTCAAAATAATGTTGTTTGATTGTATTGGCAAGGTTTTTTACCAAATCGGCATCATGTTTTGCAATTTCATAAAGCATGATTGCCTCATTGAAGTCAATGTCTTTCTCATATTCAATTATCTTTTTTTCAACTTCTTTAACAAATTGAACTGATTGAAGAAAATTCAGCAACTGAATCATCTCCAAGCAAAAATGTTTAATTATAATAATAGCATAGAAATTACAAATAGTAAACTATAAATTAAAATATGGTTTACATAGAAGCGCAAAAAAATAATTGTTCCTAAGAAGAAGACACGAAAGATGTCTAATAATAAAAACAAACTCATACAAAAATTGTTGTTTACTGGTGCAAGATTTTTGAAGGGAGAGCGGATTTTTTCCAACTTAAACCACCCAAAAACCCAATAAAAATGGCGGAGAGAGTGGGATTTGAACCCACGGTACCCCTTTTGGGGGTACACACGATTTCCAGTCATATCTTCCGTGCTTTATTACAGCTTTCTATCCATATCCTGCCAGTAGATTTTCTCAAAGCCTTGATATTTCTGACCTGGCAGAATGGTGTTACTGTAAATTATTGAAATTTACCATTTCGCTTTAAGTCATTTTCTAACTGTCGTTAGAAGAATGTTAGAAACATAAGTTGGGACAAACTACTTTTGCTGGTTATTCAAAATGTCTTCAAAAGTTTCTGCTACTTTGCGCCGCTTTTCATCAAATACGTGACTGTAAATATTGAGTGTGGTAGTGATGGTACTGTGCCCCAGCCTGTCACTGATGTGCTTGGGGTCTATTCCGTGTTTGAGAAGAAGTGAAGCATGGGTGTGCCTGAGATCGTGAAATCGTATCTTCGGCAATCCATGCTTTTCTATTGTCTTCTGAAATACTTTGGTGATATACTTGGGGTCCTGAACTCTGCCATCTTCAAACGTACATACAAAACCTTCATCGTGATAAAGCTCTTTCAGTTCTTTTTTTAGCTTCTCCTGCTTTGCTTTCCACTCTTTTAGTTCTTCTACAACCTGGTTGGAAATTGCTACAATTCTATAACTGTTCTTGTTTTCTGCTTTCTCCTTGATATAGGTCTGACCGTTAATTTTCATAAGTGTCTTGTTGACGGTTATATATCCCTGTTCTAAGTGTATGTCATCCCACTTGAGAGCAGCTATCTCCCCAATTCTCATTCCTGTATAAATTGCCAGCAGCACAGGAATTCTAATGTTGGTTTCTTTAAAGATTTCTAGAGCTTTCTTTGCTGTTTTTTCATCCCAGATTGAAGGTTGATAACTTCGCTTTCTAGGAGGGTCTACATAGTCAGCTGGATTTTTCTCCAGCATATCCATTTTAACTGCATAGTCTAATGCCTGATGTATTATTCGATGGTGGTAAAGAGCAAGCGTCGACGAAAGTCCTTTTTCGGTCATGATGTGCTGATAATACTTCTGCAGGTCCATAGGAGTGAGTTTGCTTAGCTCATAATCACCAAGAAAAGGCTTTATATGCAGCGCAATCGAACTTGAATACGATTGAAAGGTACTCAGAGAAACCCTGTTTTTTGCTACTGTGTTGAGCCATAAATCTAAAAGTTCACCAAAAGTTTTTCGTTCCAGCAGTTTGTTTTTATTCTGATAGATGATATTGAGAATCCCTGGCAATGCTTCTTCTGCTTCTGCTTTGGTATCAAAACCACCAAGCCATTTCTGCTTGCGCTTACCGTCAACTATACCAATGTCAACAACAATGTAGTACTTCTTTCCTTTTTTAGCGATGTGTCCTCTCATATTTTCAGGTACCTCCTCTTGAAAACAGCAATTTCGTCTTCTATTGTTGATAGATTAATGTTATCAAAGTCTTTATAGTTCATGCATAGAAATGCAAAATAATCGGCTTCTTTTTCTATCTTTGTAGTTTTCAAAAATGCGTTTGTCATAAATAAAAGACGGTTGTATTCATTGGTGTGAAATTTTAGAAGATGGTATAGTTCGTGTAACATTACAAAATACTTTCCTCTACCGGAAAGCTTTTTATTTATTACGATATACTTATCCCCGTTATAAACAAAAGAGAATCCCTGTATACAATTTGGAAGTTCCCATCCCAAACAAAAAATATTTTCTATTGCAGTAATTTTTTCAGGGTCACGAGTACCATACTCGGTGTCAACAAGTTCGATAAAGGAAATTACTTTTCTTACGAGTTGCTCGTGACTCATTTATTTTTCACTCCTTTATCTCGTTATCTTCCTGTGTTTTTTCTTTGGCTTTTAGTCTAATTGCAAAGGTTATTGCTTCTACGATTGCCTGTTTTACATCAGGATCAGTGACCGGTATTCCTTTAAAATTCAAATTTTCTGCTTTCTTGATAATTTCATAAATATCCGGTGTTTTATCTTTTTCATTCGGGACAAGTTCTTCGTCACCAAGAACTATCTGTTCCATACTTTCTTCTACGAGCGTGTTAAGATCAACTTTCAATGCTTTTGCTATTCTCAAAAGATTCCCGAGTGAAAGTTCACTTTCTCCTCTTTCTGCTCTCATAATTGAAGTGGGATTTACTCCTGCGTAAAGTCCCAGTTGATTTATTGTCCATCCTTTTTCTTCCCTAAGTTTTTTTATTTTTAATCCCAGTGCTTTTGCAATTTTATTCTTTTTTGCCATGCCACATCCCCCTTTTTCACTTTTTATTTTACATTGCATTTGAGCAGTAATACAGTATCACTTCGTTTTTGTATTGCTGGAATGCAAGAATTATAAAATTGCACATTAGTATATATAAAAAGTATTGCACAAAATCGATAATTATGTTATAATACTTTTGAAGTTGCAAATACGCAATAAAGAGGGTGCATTCAATGAACTATGAATACATGAAAGAGTTTATTTCCAGAGTACCGACGTACAAATTTGCAAAACAAATGGGTGTGCATCCATCAACAATATTTCGAATCAAACAGGGCAGAAAGATAAGTCCAAAGCTGGTTATAAAAATGCTGGAGCTTAGACCAGAAGGTTTTGAAATTGAAAAATTTCTGGGTGAGTCAAAATGAGTATTGATGAATTGGTAAAAAAGATTGATGAAATTGAGAAAAATATCTCCGAGATAAAAAGCTGGATTATGAACCTTAAAGGTGAAGAAAACAGAGATTTTTTAACTGTTGAAGAAGTGAGAAAGAAGTATAAAGTTGGCAAAAACTATTTGTACTGGCTTTGCAAGAACAATTACGTGGAAAACAGGTATCTGAACAGGAAGTATTACATAAGCGAGAAGTCCTTTATTGAGTATTTGAACAATTCTAAGAAAATACATTCAGAGAAAAATAGTGTAAAAGATATGCAGAGCAGTAAATCTAAAGTGTCGGAAATAGAGAATAAACTTCAAGAGTATTTAGCGAGCATTAAATAAAAAAAGCAGATGGGGGAGGAGAGTATCATGGCAAGAAAACTCTCACAAGAAAAAATTAATGAAATTCTGAGACTTTTTTATGAAGAGCACAAAAAGAGAATAGAAATACACAGATTGACTAAGATCTCTCGACCCACAATAAACAAGTACATTAAAGAAGATCCCCGCTACTGGGATGAAGTAACATACAGAGTATTAGAAGCTAAGAATCGTAGAAAAGCTCAATGGCGTAGTTATCAACAAAAACGCAGGGAAAAAACAAAAAGGGAACTGTGGGACGAAACATACGAGATTATGAAAAAAGAACATTTCCAGGCTGTAATGGAACTCTCATCCCACAGATGGCCGTCCGTGCCCACTTTATATGAGTTTGTCCGTTCGTGTTACAAATGGGTAAGGGGGAAATTTGTGCGAAAAGACTGTTTAGAAGATGGTACCCTTGTGCCAACAACACTGCCCAAATATATCAGACCGATACATACACTGGCAGAAGGTTTAAAACGAAAAAGAAATACTGTCATCAATACAGCCAATAACGCTCTTGCATATTAAGGTGTTTGCTATGATACAGATAACAAGGCATGCCATAAAACGCTACCAGGAGCGGGTTATGCCTTCCTGTTCTGACCTTGAAGCTGAGTTGCGCATTTTAGAAGCTGCTACCCATGGCGTTCTCCTCTCCCGGAAGGGAAAATACAGAGCTGTCCAGCACGGTAAAGCTGTGCTGATTATATACGATGATGCAAACATCAGTGTTGTTAAAACTGTTGAGACTGTTAACTTTTCTGGGTTCTGGAAAAAGAAAAGGCGGGGATAGCCATGCTGTCCTGCATGGTGGCATCTGAGTTTGGTCACATGGATAAAGATGCGGTAGGCATAGTGTAAAGGCAACACGCCAGACTGTGGCTCTGGTATTGTGGGTTCAAACCCCACTGCCTACCCCAGAAGAAAAGTTTGCCAGCAAAAGTTAGCCGTGTGGAAGGGGTTCTTCTACCCTTCTACACGGCTTTTGTTTTTTTTAGAGTCTGTCAAGGGGGTGAGATATTGAATGACCTGAATGGGATTGTAAAACCTGTCACACCAGAAGAGTTTTCAAATATCCTGACACGGCTTTTTGTAAATCTTTTGCATGTGGTTCAAAATTTCATTAAACCAATTACCGGATTAGGGATAACAATCGCTGTGCTGTTCTTGCTAGTAGGCTATATCTTTCACGTGAGTACTGCTAAGAAATTGGGTGCTTCGATACTTGGCGGTGTGGGACTTGTGGTGATAATCTACTTGCTCGCTCCATATATACTTGGCGTCATTTATAACTCAGTCAAATGAAATGAGGGGGTGCAGTTTAAAATGAACAAAATCAAAAAATTATGGTTTGCTGTTTTGACTGCTTTAACTCTTGCAATGTTACAGTTAACTGCATTTGCAACAGTCGATTTTTCTGGTATCGTGGAACAAAAAGACACAGCAACAGTTGTCAAAGATGTTGTTACCAAGGTTAAAACACCAATCCAAATCATAGCAGTTGGTGCAGCTGTGATCTTATTCATGGTAAGAAGTGCACTGCTGGCTGCAACTCAGGACGAACACAAACAGGCGCAGATTAAAAAGTCTTTTGGTATTATGATTATTGGTTTAATCGGTGTATTCTTTGCAGCATCTATCATTGGTTTTGTAGTGAAAGCAATAAATGGTTAGTTGCTCGAAAGCCTGCTGGTAATCCTCCAGCAGGTTTTCTTTTTTAGAAACCTGGAAGGGAAGGTGAAGCAATGAGAACATTCAAGATCCCGTTGGATGAAAAAATAGAAGACAAAGTCATAGGTGGGATTATGACATTGAAACAGTTTTTAGTGTCTGTTGTGCCTGCGGTTGTCGGTTTTGGATTATTTTCTGAGTTCAAATTCCCATTCTGGCTTGCTGCAATACTCGAAATCTTTATCCTTGCCACAGGTGCTGCTTTTGCGTTTCTTAAAATCAACGGCGATGAACTGGATGTGTTTTTGAAAAAGCTTTACAAGTTTTACACAGGCAAAAGAACAATCCTGTACAGGAGTGATGATTGACATGTCAGATCTGCTTATTATTCTCATCGGCGGACTACTGATACTTGGCTACAAGTTGTTTGAAAAAAGAATAAAAACAAAGGCAAATCTAAGTCCTTCCGGGTCAAAAGTACAGGGAATACAAAAGGTCGATGATAGAAACCAGTTAAAAAGAGTACTGGAGATAAAAAATATTCTGCCAGATGGAACTGTAGTTATGGACAATTTCAGATATGTCAGAATTTTTGGACTGTCATCACAGGATTTCGATTTAATGAGTGAAGCGGAGCAGGAAGCTTTTGAACTGAGTCTAATGTCGCTCATGCGTGCACTTGATGTACCCGTTCAATTTTTCGTAACAACTCAACGAATTGAAACAACCCAGCAAGTAAATGAAATTGACAGGTTTTTGGCACAAAACACAGCAACTATCAATGAGAGTCTGAAGAAGTACTGCGAAATGCTCAAAAACGAACTTTTGCAGTTGCAAAAACAGAAGAGTTTGTATGTACGCAAGAGTTTTGTCACCGTCTGGGTACAAGAACAAAATGAAAAAGTAGTTTTCGAAAAGTTGAACGACAGAACAAAAAAGGTACTCTCACTTTTTAAAAACGCTGGAATAAAAATATATCAGCTTTCCATGCCAGAAGTGCTACAACTTCTGCACGATGAACTTAATAAAAACAAAATCTTCAAAGTTGATGAAGCTATAAAGAACCATGCCCTTGATTTGTATAACTCGGGAATAAGGGGGATCGCTATAGATGATTCAGTTATTGAAGAAGTCTTCGGGGAAAAAGCAGGCAAAACAGCATGAAGCCCAAAATCAACCAGCAAAGAGCAGCAGACTTGACAAGAACGCTCCGGGACTTTTAGAACTTGTAATCCCTGACTGCCTGCACCTTGAAAAAGACTACATCTATCTTGGTTCAGAAAGATATGCAAGAGTGTATGTTCTGGCAGTGCATCCGTATGAAATCAATATTGGCTTTTTCAACTCATTCTTCAATCTGGGTCAAATATCAATTTCAATCTATGTTGAACCTGCTGATACAGGCGAAGTAATAGTGGACCTTACAAAGAAAATTACAAAATTGAAATCCAATGAGATTGTGAGTATGCAGCGAGGTAAAAAACCGGACTACCGCAAGATGACCCAGGCAGAAGACTACGAAATGCTAAGGGCGGCACTGCAGCGGGGTATCGAAAAAGCCCTGTATGTCCAGGTTTTCTTCACAATCTTTGCAGAAAGCTTGGAAAAGTTGAAAGAGAAATGTGAAGAATTTGAATCACGTTGCGCTGCCTACAATATCAAACCACGCTGTTTGAGTTTCGAACAATTTGAAGGATTGTTAACAACGTTACCGCTCGGAAATCAAAAGTATTCCGAGCATCAAAGGACGTACACAACAGGTTCTGCTGCGTCCACCGTCCCGGTAGGTAATACAGATGTCTACTATGAAGGGGGTGTATTCCTGGGATATAACCTGCTCACCGGTGCACCTGTTTTTTATAACCAGTTTGCACCGGAACTTACCGGTCCACATATGGCGATTTTCGGAACGGTTGGCAGTGGTAAGTCCACGACAATGAAAACAATGCTTGCACGGGCAGCTGCGTTCGGATTTTCTGCCTGCGTCCTTGACCCGGAAGGCGAATACGAGAAACTTATAAACATGCTTGGCGGAAAATATGTAAAAGTCAAAAGTGGGGAAAAGATTGGCTTAAACCCGTTTGAGCTGGAAGTAGAAGAAGATGAGGGTAAAAGATTTGTAGACATTGACTCCAAGATCTCAGAAATCAGGTTTATACTCGGCATCATCTCTGAAAACTTTATTGGTAAAAAGCTGGATGGAATACAGCTGGCTATAATCGAAAGGGCTGTCAGAAAACTATATGCAGACAGGGGAATTGATAAAAGCCCGGAAAGCCTGTACACAAGTTTTGCTACCGACAGTCAGGGAAGGTTTTACATTGGCAAGGTAAAGAAGAGATTACCGACACTCAGTGACCTGAGAGAGGAACTTTTAAAAGAGCAAGAAACACAGCAGCTTGCAAAAGCGATGGAAGTGTTCACAGGCGATGGGACTCTTGCTTTGTTTGACTGTGAGTCACAGATTGACCTGCAGGAAGGCGATAGAATAATAGGCTTTAACCTGAAAGAGTTTGACAAGGATCCATTTCTTAAGTTTTTCGCAGCAGTGAACATACTAAACTGGATCTGGAACAAGTTCTCCCACGCTAAGATGAGACAGCAAAAAAAGGTTGTTATCTTTGATGAAGCCTGGATGTTTACAAAGTACGAATCGACAAATGACTACCTTGAGTCGCTTTCCCGACGCGGGAGAAAATACAAAATATCGCTCTTAATTGCCTCACAGACAATACTCGAGTTCTTGAATACCACTGCTGGTCGAACAATGCTCAACATGTGTGCGACAAAGTTCATATTTAAACAGGAAGCGGACTTAGCTCAAGAGACGGCAGAGTATTTCAAACTTTCGGACGCAGCTAAAAACTTCCTGATGACTGCTGAGAAAGGGCAGGGAATTCTGGTAAATTCAAAAGAAAAGGTTCTTCTGCAGGTGACTCCATTCGCATTTGAATGGGATTATGTCACAACAACAAACTTTTAAAAATTAAGGTCACTTTTTTGAAAACCGTGGTATAAAGAAGAATAGAACAAAACTTTTAAGGAGAAGTGTGAAGTGGAACAATTTATTTCTGCCATCTTCTACTGGGTCAAAAAAGTGCTGTATTTTCTCTTTGGTTCTGAAGGAATAAAGTCTCTGATTGCTATATTCTATTTCTTTACTGACAGACAAAAATACGAACAGATAATCAACCAGATACCGGCTGTTGCACTTTCGGATTCCCCTGGTACTGCTCTTGTTCTTGAGGTTATCCTGATTGTAATAGAAACAGCAATATACATCTGGCTTGTAAAGAAAATTAGATACGCTTTTATGTGGCTAACACGAAACGCAAGAAGAATGCCTGTATTCAATCTCAAACCCGGTGTTGTGCTCTGCCTTGTACCCAGGAGAAAGATAACAATTAGTTCGCAGAAGGATGCAATAAGAGTTTTGAATACTTTGAAAAACTACAACAGAAACCTGAAGAAGTTTATACTCTGCCACGAGATTTCGATGTCACTGCTGCTGGACGAGAACAATGAACTTCTACTTGCCTGCATTGACAACCACGGCGACTGCTGGGAAGTAAGGCAAATGGCACACGAAGTGGTCTACAGCTACAATACATCGTTCAACGGCAAATGCAAAAAAGTTATAGTTGCTCACACACACCCCGCAAGAGTTGATAAAAACATGGTATACGTCGAGAGCACAACCTTTCCTTCCAAGAGCGACTATAACTCTCATGAGTTTATCAAACATGCTATCCATCCCGTGAGAGTACTTGACGACCTTGTACTTCCAGCGCTCAACCATGAACGTGTTTTCTCTATTGCAACAAATAAACTGCTGCCAAAGAAAAGGTTTGGAAGGCTACCAAAGTTGTATTTCAGGGAAGTGTTTAACACATTCAAAGAAGATAAACCTTTGCATCCCACAATGATTGGAATCAGGTTGTTGTATGGCGAAAAGAAAAATACTCCTAAAAAAGAGGAGGTTTTTGCAAGATGACGGGATTAAAAAAGTTAAGACTTACAGTCCTGACAGCATTCCTGTCAGGACTCTTTCTTTTATCCTGCAGTCTCTTTTGCCGACCCAGCAGCAACAGGTAAAACATTTATTACAAACCTTTCTAACAAAATAGTTTATGTGGGTATTGGTCTTGTTGTCATTGCTTTTATGCTGGCATTTTTAAAGTTAATGTTCACCCAAAACGAACAGGAACATGTCCAGACAGCTCAATGGCTAAAGTATATTGTCATTGCCTGCGTTATTCTGGGAATTTTCACATCCATCATAGGCGTAATTTTAGGGTTTGAACAGAAATTCACAGATGCAATGAAAGTGCTGCCATCAAACCAGCAAGGTAGTGGTTCAACAAACCAGATAAATGACGACGAAGACATAACTTTCATTGGCAGGGTTATAACATGGATATTAAATGCAATTATCCAGCTACTTGAGTGGATTGGAAGACTGGCAGGTTTTAAACCACTTAACCAACTGCTGTTTAACAATACCGTGTTCTCTGAACAGGAGTTTAAGTTTTTGCTTACATTCTATTCATTTGCTGCTGTCTGTGCCACAGCTTTCATTGTTCTTATGGTTGGCAAAACTGCTATCCAGCTCACTGTATCAGGTCTTAATACAAGAAAAAGAGTAAATCTAATGGAAGAAATCACAACATGGTTTTATGTTGTTTTGCTGATTGCTGCAGCACCATTGCTGTTTTCCTTTATGTTCTGGTTCTTTGAAAAAATCACTGACTGGCTGTATGCTTATGTCAGAGCTGAGACAACGTATCTTGGTAACGTGGAAGGTACTGCTTCAAGCATAGCACGGTTCTTTGGATTCGGACTGGACGAAAACAAAATCGCACAGAATGGATTCATAGACACCTTGGCACTGAACCTTGGTACATCTAACCCTCTCAATACTGCTATTGTAAAATTTATATACGTTTTACTGTACTTCAAAATCAACCTTATATTCCTAACCCGGAGAATCATCCTTGGTGTGTTTTTTCTGTTCACACCGTTTGCTGCTGCTATGTGGGGGATTAAAAAAGATGCAAACGTCATGAACGTCTGGTTTGGAGAAGTCATCACAAATGCATCAATGGCATTCTTCTACGCGTTTACACTGCTTGCAGTTTTGCACCTTTTCACAGCAGTAGGTCTTGATGGCTGGCTGTTTGGAGCGATAGCCATGTATTCTGTGCCCAAAATAGCTGATACACTCAGAAATCTGCTGCAGAACTATTTTGAACGACTTTCCGGTGTAGATGAAATGTTGCTGGCTAACCCATTCTTCAGCAGTACACTCGCAATGATGAAAGGCGCTCAGAACGGTTTTGTTCATGCATTTGGCGCTCAATCTAAAACAAGTGAGTGGTCTACTGCAACAAGCAGTGGTGAATCAAATACTGGCAACCCGGCAGGCGGATTTAGCCCGACAGGTGGTGGTAGCGGCAGCGGTGGTTCAGGTGCAACGTTTACTGGCTCTACCAGCAGAACATTCGAAGGTGGACCAATACCGATGGGCGGTTTTTCAGGTGTGCCTGCTACCGGTGGTCCAAAACTTGAATTTGCATCTGCTTCAGGTTCTGCCCACGGTGGTTCAACAACAAGCCCATTGGACAGTCCGACAGGGTACAGAAATATCTACGCAGATACCGACGCAACAAGGAAAGCTTTCGTGAGAAATTTAAACGCAATGACAGCCGGAAGCAAATTATACAGAGCAGGACAGTTCCTGCAGGGTATTGGGGAAACACTGGGCAGAGACAATCCCGCTTTCCAGGCCTTCTCATACCTTGCAGGAGGCGTAATGAAATCTGTCGGTGCAGGTAACAGGATAGGACAGGCTATAGACCTGACAACCCTTGAACGAATGTCACACATGCAGGAGTATAAACAACACTTTGCTAACCTTGCCCCAGTAGTCAATAAATTGACTTCCGAAGGCAAATATGGTGTTGTGATGGACGCTATAAGAAAAGGTGATGCAAGCATTCTTGCAATGAATGGGATTACAATGACAGATGAGATTTCAAACTCTGTTTTGAAACTCTCTGAGGCATTCAAAGGCGAAAGAGAAATTACAAAGAAACAACTGGGTATCAATGAAATAGTTGCTGCTAAAAAGCTGGGACATGGTTACGAAAACTTTGAAAGGTACTTTGCACAAAAACATCCCTACAAAGACGCAGCAGAAGCGTTTATATTCAAAGTCTAAAAAAACAGACCCTGCTACTTTTGGACAGTAGCAGGGTTTTGTTTTTGTGAAAACATGTTCCCGGTAGTTTTTGCAGTTTTGCTGTGGTATTTTTCTGAAAAAACAAAATACGAAAGGAGAGATTCTATTCATGCAAAATAACAACCCCAATTTTAATCCATTTGATGTGATGGTGGATATAGGCGAATGCTACGCTAAAGTGGTTAAACTGCCCGAAAATGAAAAAGAACTTTGCACCGAACCGGAATGCATTGAAGATGCCAGGTACATGGTCGTATACGAAGATGGAGATGAAAAAGTGTATTTATGCAAGAGGCATTATGATTTTATCAGGACAAACACTTTTTGCTATGTTATCGAAAACATCCTTGATAGCAGCAGTGTTAAAGAAATACCGGTGATCTTTGGTGAAAACAGAAAAACAAAAGTCTCATACATTGGTGAAATCAGCAGCATACTGCAGGAAACTGAAGAATATCTCAAAGCAATGGGGTTGCTTGAAAACGAAGAAGTGCTGGATCAGGAGACTTTTTTGACAATGCTCAGGTCCTATGACAGGGTTGCATATGCGGACGTGATTGAAGACAGAATATTTGCCTATCTTCTGGACGAATTTAACGACGAGTATGTAATAACCGAAAAAGAATGGGAAGAAATAAAACAGAGATTGGGGGAGTAAATAGCATGAACGATATGCTTGATATACTGGACAGAGCAAGAATTGCTCTGCTTTATCCCAAGAACGAGTCAAAGAGAGAAAAAATTGAATACGAATTATCTGATAACATGCACTGTTCAATCTGCGGGGAAAAAGCGCACTACAGACTCTCCAGAACACCTGCATGGTTCTGTACACGCCATTACAATCAGCTTTTAAATCGTTCACTGTGGGATTTCATTGACAGGTATCTTATTGAAATGGACCCGCTTGCAGTTCTGTACCTTGAGTATAAAGATAAAAATATCAACCTTGAAGTGTGGTTCGATGACAAATTGATGAAAGGAATTCAATACTACTTCAGAGATGTTGGGTTTAGAAACTTCAGACTGGATAAAGAGACATTTCTGACAGTTGTGAGGAGTTGCAGTGGAGTTGCATATGCTGACTGGATTGATAACAAACTCATAACCTTCATGATACCCGTTCATGATTGTCTGATTACAAAACAGGAGTGGGAATTTATAAAACAAAGGGTGATTAGAAAAGGACTGCTCAAGAAGGTACAAATAAACAATAAAAGCCCTGATTATGATTTCTAATCAGGGCTGAGTTATATGCATGGGGGAGGAGAATACCCCCAACTGTTTTCTGCAAACTATTTAAACGCAAACTCATATTTTGGCTAACTGCTCAATTTCAGTATACCAGAATAGAATGCGAACAAAAAACCGAACACTGAAAAATTTTTGCCTGTGAGAATGAGACTTTTCTCACAGGCTTTTTTTATTTTGCGGGCAACAAAAATTTCAAAGGGGGAAGGATAGAAATGAAATGCGCTGTTGATGTTGGCTTTGGTTTTACAAAGGCAGTGAATGAAAAGGGAAAAGAAGTGATTTTCCCATCTGCAGTAGCAAAAACTTTTATGACCGACATTGGGCTAAAGCCCACAAGTGACTACTTTGTAACCTACATGAATCAAACATATGCAGTAGGAAAAGCAGCAACACAGTGCTTGATTACAGAAACAAGCTTTTCTGAAGACAGATTTGTAAATGAGTTTTCAAAATTGCTTGTTCTGACAGCACTTATGGCACTCGAAAGCGACAAAGAAGTTGAGCTTGGTCTTGGTCTTCCGTTAATGCTTTATCCAAAACTGAAAGACAAGGTAAAAAACTACTTTGAGTTTGCAGAAGAAATAATCATTGACGCCAACAATATAGCACACAGCTATCACATTGCAAGATGTGAAGTGTTTCCTCAGGGCGTCGGAGCTTTATTTTCAATCTCATCCCCAGTAGAAGATGGAACATACTGCATTTTAGATGTTGGTTTTCGAACAACAGACGTGATTGTTGTTGAAATCAAAAACAAAAATATAAATCCGCTGCTTGACATGTGCTTTACTGTTGACAAAGGAATGTCATTAGCAGTTGAAAGACTTGGTCTCATGATTGAAAGAAAGTACGGTGTGAGCTACGACACGAGCCTGCTTTTTGACATCCATGAACGCTCGCATATATCTGTTCGTGGCAGAAAGATAGATATTGAACCACACAAAAAAGAAGTTTTTGGTGCTATAGCAGACGACATAGTACAGTCTATTTCAAGAAGGCTGCAACGTGGTTTTGATACGTTCGACGGAGTGCTTGTCGCAGGCGGTGGAGCTTTCAACGTTGCATCTGTCCTCCAGAAGGAATTTAATAATGTTCAGGTACTCGACAACGCACAGTTTGCAAATGCAAAAGGATATCTGCATCTTCTTCACATGTACGAGTAACACTGTTCTAAAATGCAATGCGTTGTAAAGGCTTGTGACAATTAGCTTACAAGTTATCAAATAATCAAAATTGTAATGCAGATATTTGAAAAATTCACTTTTCAAAACTAATTTGCATTACAAAAATCAAAGTATAAATGGCTATCATAATGGTAATTACAAGCAATAGACTTGCATTGCAATATTGCATTGCAAAATAAGATGGTAAAGTGTTCGGATGTGTGATAAAATAAGCAATAGAGTTGCATTGCAAAGGTGATATTTTATGAAGAAAAACTTAACAATAAGAATACCTGAGGAACATCCGATATGGCAAGAAAGTGAGAAAACGAAAGTGATTCTCGACGCTCTGGAGTTATATTATGCAACAAAAGCGGTCGTGTCAGGAACTATCAAGCTCAAAACAATCCAGATAGACAACACTGAGCAAAACAAACAACAGCTGGAAACTGGACTTGGTCTTGACAAAAAATCGGTCAAATCCCTCCTTGACGCTTTTTCAAAACTGTAAGGCAGGGTTTAAAACCCTGCCTTTTTTTGTTGAGAAAAATCAAATTAAAGGAGTGTGCTGAAAGTGTCAGACCCAATCACCAGAAGTTTTAAAGAATTAATAGAAACTTACGAAAAAGCTATGGAAGACATAGAAAGAAACATTTACAAAGTACGCAGGGCTTTGCAGAGAAGTGAAAACACTTTACTGTTCCTCGACCCTGCACTGCTTGAGGAACAGGGCATACACATCAACCCAACACTGCTTATGGATACTTTTGAAGTGTCCTGGGACGACAACATTTTGCAGATACTCATATACGACATACCACCAAGGTATAAAGTTACCAATAATTATGAAACCATTTACTGGCGGGAACTAATATCCAATGCAGTATACTCTCTCGAACAAGAACCACATTTTGAACAGGCATTCATCTGGTTTGAATTCTATGTGCCTGATTCAGTTGCAATAAAAGCGGATACAGACAACAGGATGGTAAAAACTATTATAAATGCTCTTGTTACTACACGAGTTATACCCGATGACACAATGAACCACATGGCTTTCGGTTGTATTGGCTTTCCTATTGACAATCCTTACCCCAAAACTGTAATCAAAGTAACCGACCTTTCAAACATGCACAAAATAATCTCCGCTCAACCCAGCAGCGAAATAGCAAACAAAGAACCAGTAAAGTCAGAACAATTATACAAGAAACTAACAGATAGATTGCCAAGGAGAAATGAGCAAGAATACCAGAAAGAGGATAGCAATTTACAGGAAAGCAAACAGCAAAAATACCAGATAGATGAAGAAGAATGGCTGTAAACTATTATAAAAAATGGTGCATAAAAGCCAAAAGTTTATAAACTATTCCACCCTGTATACCATCCGATGTACCATATGGTATAAACCCATAAGTTTACACAGTTTATCATACCATCCATAACACCACCCATTATACCATATAATATACCACTGTCTGAGATAGCACCAGAACTGTTATCTGTGCCGCAGTTTTAAAAACAGTGGGAAAGAAACAGGAACGCAAAACTAAGTTTTGCGTACAAAAGCAGTGAATATTTACCACTGCAACAGAGTAACGGAGAGATGGAAATGGCAGGGAAATGGTACAGGCAGACACATGGTAACAAAAGCCAGTAGCGTAGTAATTACCAGCAACAAGCCAGCAAAACCCCAAGTTTTGCTGGCAATAAAACCAGTAGATACCATCAGTAATGGACACAGGCTATTTACAGGGAACAAGTTACAATAATAGCAATTAGCACACAACAGACAAAAAGCCCAGTAGCATGTTAAATGAAGCAATTGGACTTATTTAGCAAAAACATAACAGGGGGTGTGTTATAAGATATGGTACAGATAAATGAAAAAGACAGGCAGTTGATAGATTTGATACTGAAGTACAAGATGTTACCGTACAAAGTAGTGAAGGAAGTTTACAATACAGGGAAGAGGAGTGCATATCACAGACTTGAGAAGTTAAAAGATGATGAGATAGTAAGGAAGATAAGCAAGGAATACGTAACATTGGGCGAAGAAGGTATAAAGTATGTTGAAGATGAATATGGTATAAAATTTAGTCCGTTGCCCAATCCAAGGAGCCCGATGACAGTGAGCAGGTGGAAGAGCGTATTCGAGATAGGTTACAGACCGCATATACGAAACAATTTTACTACATGCTGGGATTTTAAGTCAGAGAAAGGAATAAGCGACAAGAACAAAGTACTGGGCATTGCAAATGGGTACGGGATATTCAAGATACCGCAGAACATGAGCAAGAAGGCGATGACAGAGATACTGACAGATGTAGACGAGTTATGCGACCACAGGATAGAGAGATTTATAGTGCTTTGTGAGAGCGGGGAAAGGTTACAGGAGTTTACAGAAGTAGCAAGCAGTAAAAACTCAAAAGCCAGGGCGATACACGTGTTACCTTACAGCAGTAGCGGGATGCAGCTGATGGATGTTATAGTGGCCATTCCTGACTGGAAACAAAAAGTGATAAATGCAGTCTACAGCAATGTTATGCCCAGTAGATACCCATTTTTTGATTGTGAAGCGAAGGGAAGGCAGGTGTATGTAGGTATAGATGGAGAAATACTTAGCAAAAGCAATGTGAAGAGTAACGTTATAAGCGGGATACGTGCAGAGGTAGAAGTGCTGTGCTTAGCGAAGCAGGAGTGGAGATTTGCGGACATACCAGGAGTGAAGATAAGAACGATAGCATTCAAAGATTTTTTACAGGCAGTAGGTTATGGACAACCTGCCGCATCCAGCAACAACAATACAAAACAGGAGGCAGATAAGGTATGAAAAAAGTACTTGGAATTGCAGCAATACTGGCAATTTACTATTTGATGATGGCATACCTGATAGGGATGTTCCGCGGAGCAATATCACAGGACGCATGGGAAATGCTGATGGCAGGCAAGAGTCCGAAGGTAACGATACAGACAGACCCGGCAGTAGCGCTGGGTAACGTATTTCGCAGTCCAGAAGTTTTAAAGATCTGGTTTGGCATTGCAACTGTGCTGCTTGTGGTAGTGGTAGTGTTCATATTTGCTTACAGGGAAGAGTTGAAGATGCACTTTGGCAGGGAAGTACCGGCAGATGAAAGAAACACATATGGTTCTGCGGACTGGATGAAGATGAAGGAAGCGAAGAAAGTGTTCAAATTCGGAAGTGAACAAAAAGGAATACTGCTGGGCAAGGTGAATGGGCAGAAGATAGTGCTGCCAGCAGACACGAAGTACAACAAACACATAGCAATTTTTGGTGCACCGGGAACAGGGAAGTCAAGAACGTTTGCGCGACCGAACATAGTACAGATAGCGAAGATGGGACAGAGCATGATAATCACAGACCCGAAGGGAGAACTGTTCGAGGACATGGCGGTGTGGTTGGAAAAGCAGGGGTATGATACAAAGGCTTTGAACCTTGTCAATATTGAGTGCTCAGACCGGTGGAACCCGCTGGACGTGATTCAAGACGATTTAGATGCCACAGTGTTTGCGGATGTAGTTATCAGGAACACCCAGACAGGGGTGAAGAAAGCAGGCGGAGATCCGTTCTGGGACAGGGCGGAACTGAACCTGCTCAAAGCTCTTGTGTTGTACATCAAAGAAACCAGACCACCGGAGGAACAGAATCTTGGAGAACTGTACAGGTTGCTGGCAACAACAAACATGGCAGGGTTGCAGAACATGTTCATGAGCATACCGAATGACCGTGCGAGTAAAATGGCATACAACATATTTGCACAGGCTTCAGAACAGGTAAGGACAGGTGTTATTATAGGGCTTGGTACAAGACTGCAGGTGTTTCAGAACAGGCTTGTCCAGAAGATGACACAGGTGAGCGACATAGATTTGGAGGCACCAAAGAAGAGAAAAGTTGCATATTTTTGTATCACGTCAGATACTCACAGCGCATATGATTTTTTGTCGTCACTATTTTTCAGTTTCCTGTTTATAAAGTTAGTAAATCTACATGACACAACCACCGACCAGGAAATAAGAAATAGAGAAGTATACTTTATACTTGATGAATTCCCAAACATAGGTGAGATACCGGACTTTACAAAAAAGATTTCAACCATTCGTTCAAGAAGATTGCACTGTGCAATCATATTTCAAAGTATATCACAGCTTGAAAACAGATACCCTAACAATCAATGGGAAGAGATTCTTGGAAGCTGTGACACTAAATACTTTTTGGGTTGCAACGATACAAGGACGGCGGAATATATATCAAATGTCCTTGGGGTTAAATCAATCCACACCAGCAGCAAATCAAGAAAAGGCGGTTTTGAAGGATTAAGTGAAATAGAAAGGATAACACAGTCAGTGGGAAAAAGACAACTGCTCACTCCTGACGAAGTGGCAAGGCTTGACAACAAAAATGCGATTGTGATACTCAGGGGACAAAAACCACTTATGGTTGAGAAGATTGATATAAGCGAGCTGAAAGAAAGCAGGGAATTAACGGTCAGACCTGTGAAAGACTATTTAAGACCGTGGGCAGTAGAAGTTTTAAGCCAGCAGTCAAATCAGAATACAGTTGCGACAGCAGAGAAAACTGATGCAGATTCACAGGTAGAAACCGGAGCGTCAGCAGTCCAGCCGCAGGTAAACACTGCACAAACACGAACTATTTCTCCACCGCCAGTAGGAAGTAAAGAGCAGGAAGCAACAGAAAAAGATGAACTGCTATAAGCCCTGAGCAAACACTCAGGGCTTTTTTACTGGCACTTTAAAAAACAAGTTTGCAGGGAAGGGAGAGATGAAAAATGCAAAGCACATCACAAACAAAAACAGACAGAAGGATTTATGAACTCCAGCAGGCACTAAAAACAGGGAAAATTCTACTGGGTGAAGTAATAACCAAAGAACAGCAAAACGACAAATGGTATGCAGTTGTGAAATGGAAAGGACTGAGACTGTACTGCGATGAGGCGGAGCTTGGGCTGCAGGAACAGGTGAAAAACAAAGCGGACGCCCTGCTTGGAGCTTTGATTGAGTTTGTTGTGGTAGCCCAGCAGCACGGCAAATTTTACATTTCAAGGGTAAAGGCAATGGAGAAGCGAAGAAAAATCTGGCAGGAGAAAGTGAAAGAAGGTGATATTATAGAAGGCAGGATAACAGGAGTAACACCACGCAACGCATTTGTTGAAGTGTTAGGGTATGAATTTGCCCTGCCGGCAGAAGAAATGCTGTGGAACTACACAAATGATTTGAGAAGGCATTTCAAGATAGCAGACAGGGTTAAGGCAAAAGTGATAAGCAAGGATCCACCGAAAATAAGCGTCAAAGAAACTCTGTCAAACCCGTGGGATACACCACCAACTGTGTCGGTAGGTCAGGTTGTTGCTGCGCCAGTAGACGCCATTGCACCTTTCGGGTTTTTAGTTAGGCTGGACGACGGCAAACAGTGTCTGTGTCCGCCGTACTCGAATGCGAGAGAAATACCAACCATTGGCACAAAGGTGGTGGTGCAGATACAGAAAATTGATTTAGAGAAAAAGAGAATCTTTGGAACGATACAGAGAATACTGAGATAAGAAAGGATGATGGGGCTTGGCACCAAAACTTATACCGGTCTCTCAATTAATTGAGAAGTACGACAAAAGACCGGCATGGCAGAAGAAAATATCTGATATGATAACCCATCTGCAGATTATGCTTATCAAAATCAAAATAAAAATCAAAACAGCTTGCAGAAGAAAAAACAGAGTGGTATAATAATAACAACAGATGGGTAAAATGCAAGAAAAAAGTATCTACAGGAATGTAAAAATAAAAGCTCCGGCCTTTTTCAACCGGAGCTTTTTGTTTTTTGTAAACCTTTTAGCAGGGAGTGATGCGAACATGGCGAATTTGTTTGAGAGTATTGATGATTATCTGAATTTAGCTGAAGAAACATTGAAAGACGCCAGATTTAAGGGCAGGGTTTTAAGAACGTTCAAAAAACTTCCGACAGGCAGTAAAGGAGTAATAATAGAACCTTTTCCAGTAGTTGTAGAAAAATTTTCAAAACCAAAATACAAATTTGAAACCTGGCTGATAGGACATGTTCAGTCAATGGTAACAGGTGAGATACTGTTATTTTTAGCAAGTACAGGCAAAACTGTTGTAAGCAAAAAGCCCGAAAACTTCTTTGGCGGTCTGTTTTAGCAAAAGCACCTGCAGCAGAGAAAAAAGCTCTGGTAAAAAGCCAGAGCTTTTTGTTTTTTGGGGTGCATTTTCAAAAATGGTGGTATAACAATAATAGCAAGCAGAGAAGGAGAATTTGCCAAATGAGCATGGCAGCATATCAACTTTGCTTTGCTGAGTATGTCGATGCACTCAAACAAGAAATTTTGCAAGAACTTGAAAAATTCCAAAAGTGCTTAAATACCACAGACAAAGAAAGCATGAGAAAACTTCACGAGATTGCAAGAAGCGAAGAAATCAAAAAGCACAGAGATTTTCTTCTAAGCGAAAGTCAAAAGATAGTAAACACGTTTTTTGCAGACGGCTTTGAAATAGAACCTGAGAAGATAGAACCTGTTCTCATCCCGGTAGAAAACGACGCACAGAACAGCATATTCAAGACTGCACGATTCACGTGGAGCCTGCCATATACAGAAGGCTATGGCAGACGGTTAAAGTTTTTGATATTCGACAATCACAACGGCAAGCTGATGGGTATTTTAGGTTTGCAGTCGCCGGTGCTGGGACTGAAGGCAAGGAACGAGTATTTGGGACTTGGCACGGGTGCAGAAAAACTCAAGGTGCTCAACCGTACAATGGACATATACACACTTGGGGCAGTGCCACCGTACAACTTTCTGCTGGGCGGGAAACTGATGGTATTAAGTGCAGTTTCGAACGAAGTGAGGGAAGCATATCGCCGCAGGTATGAAGGAAAAACAACGGAAATAGAGAAGAATACAATAGACGGGCGCTTGATAATGCTGACAACCACATCTGCATACGGCAGAAGCTCCATCTACAATAGAGTCAAATACAAAGGCAATCTCACCTGCATACCTGTTGGGTATACAGAAGGGCAGGGTACATTGTTCCTGACCAGTAGTCTATGCGAAAAAGTAAGAGAATACCTGCAAAACAAAGGCGTGAAAGTTAAAAGCGGCTATGGGAACGGACCAAACTACAAGTTTAGACTTGCAAAAGCGCTGGCAAAACAGCTAAAATTGGAAGGGATTGAGATTGAACTTGTAACCCATGGTGTGCAGAGAGAAGTGTACGTGTTCCCGCTGATTAAAAACCTGCATGAGTATGTCAGAGCACCGGATACAACTAGACCAGATTACTACGATTACCCGTTTTCTGAGCTGGCGAACTACTGGAAGGAAAGATACTGCCTGCCCAGGAGTAAAAGAAACAGGGAATGGCAGGCATGGCGAAAGGAACAGGCATGGCAGGACATTGCTAGGTTCTTATGAGTCTTTTTTAAAAGCAGGGAAAGTTTTTAAAAAGCGTGGTATAACTATAATGGAAGCAAAAGAAGAAGGGAAGTTGAATAATGTCAAACAACTACAGCTGGTTTGTTATTTTGCAGAGATGGTGGAGAGAACAAGAGAATGAGGAAATTTTTGAATTTGAAGAAGGTGAAAACGTGAACATGAAATGGCTAAGAATTAAAGACGAATGGTTGCCAGTTAACAAAATAAGAAAGATAATGATAGAAGATGGAATACTTTGTTATAAAATAATCTTAGAAGTACAAGCT
Organism: Caldicellulosiruptor acetigenus; assembly: GCF_026914305.1. Classification (NCBI taxonomy): domain Bacteria; kingdom Bacillati; phylum Bacillota; order Caldicellulosiruptorales; family Caldicellulosiruptoraceae; genus Caldicellulosiruptor; species Caldicellulosiruptor acetigenus. The sequence continues at coordinate 382,063 of NZ_CP113866.1, forward strand.
CAACGCTACATTCTTTCTACATTCAAGAAGCATGAGGAAGCTGAAGAATATGTAAGACAACTTTTAAAAGCCATAATCCAGCAAGACATAATAGAAATAGAAACAATACAGAACACCTAACAAACAACAGGCAAAAAGCCTGTTGGAATAAAAACAAACTCTGATGGGGGTGTGTTTTAGATGTCAAAAGAAGAGTTAATCAAAGCAATGTCCCAGAAGAGCGGACTGACAAAGAAGGATTGTGAGAAGGCACTGAACGTATTAACAGACGTTATTACTGAAACCCTGGCAAGGGGTGAAAAGATTCAGCTTGTAGGTTTTGGGTCATTCGAAGTAAGACAGCGTGCAGAGCGAAAAGGTCGAAACCCGCAGACAAAAGAAGAGATCATCATCCCGGCAACAAAGGTGCCTGTATTCAAAGCAGGCAAAATGTTAAAGCAGGCTGTAGTTGCAAAGTAGGGGCAGGGAGACAGACCTGCCCTGTTTACTTTAAGAAGGGGAGGTGAATGAGAAGTGAAAACTCTGGATACCATGGTGAATGAGCTGGAAACAACAATTGGAGCAGAAACAGGAAGAGACCCGTTCTGGGGACAGGCAGAAATAAAATTGCTCAGGGCACTGGTATCATATGTGAAAGAAGCAAGACCTGCGGAAAAACAGAATCCAGATGAAGTGTTAAAAATACTCCTGGTCAATGAGGGAAATTTAAACAACTTACTTGCTGACATTCCAAACGATATAGCCAGAGCAGTTTTTGCAAGTCTGAGGACAAGATTAATAAGACAGGGCAGGTAAAATCAAACCTGCCCTGTTTTATTTGCCGGAGGCGATGATTTTGGGTACCAGAAAACAACAGCTAATAACACTGCTGGTTGTAGAAACTGGCTTTTTAGTTCTCTGTATCAGTATACTGTCTCTTGTTAACAGAATATACACTGAAAATTTCACACTAAAAAGCGCACAGAGCCTGTACATGGTCAGCAAAGCAAAAGAAGCAAATGCATCACAGTTGCTTGGACTGATATATGAAGGGAAGACTATGGTGTTCAGAGATGATACAAACTCATACATTGTCTTCCCGGTAGACTCAGAAGGATTCCGGCAGCCATACAGGGTTCAAAAGAAAGTTATCGAAAGACTGCAGAGTGATAAACACGTACAGAAATATTTAGAAAAGTTCAAAAAAACTACTGAGCTTTCGAACACTTCATTCTACAATGCAGTAGATAACGAGATAACAAGTTACCTTGTTGTTTATGATCTGATAATAGTTCTCATCTTTGCAATTGTCATGATTGTTGCATGGGGAATGATAACAGGTACTGAGTAATCGCCCGGCAGGTTCCAAGCCTGCCTGTTTTCTTTAAAAACATACAGTGAGAGGAGGATACAACCATGAGTGTAAAGGATTTCTGGGAAAAGTGTACTGGTGAAATTAAAGGACTGAGTGAAGTTGACAGAATAGTGTACGTTGTTTTCACAGAAGATACGGAGAACGATGAACAATTTTACAAACGGTATATAAAAGCACTAAACATGGAATTTGACGAGAATGAATGCAGGACGTTTGAAGCAAGGTTGGGACTCCACGGGTATTCGAACAGAATTGCAGACATAGTTACAGATGAAGCACTTGAAGATGATGAAAAACTTGCCGAACTGCTGTACAGCAGAGGAAGGACACATGAAACGTTGATAAAACTGCTTATATTTTATGTAGCACAGAAAATATGGAGAAAAGTACATGATACGGTTTTTGACCGTGCGAGGGAATCAGGAGGCGAAATTCTAAGACTTTTCCCGGACAGAATCTTCTATGAAGACGAGAAAAAAGCATTCCTTGACTTCTTTGCATACTTGAGAAAATACAGTCATCATCTTATGAAGGGAGAGTAACAGAAATGAGGATAAAAAAAGTACGAAATTGAAAGAATCATCAAATGTATTCCCAGCAATCACATAGAATGGAGTACTGAAGAGAAACTCTGTGTATCAGACATTCTGGACACTCTCTTATGTCGGATTGGAATGAGTTCTTTGTTTCGTATGTTTGGAATGTTTTACAAGTGTGAATACTCATCATGTGTTAAAGAGATAGTAGACAGGATAAAACGCAGCGAAGGTGGAATGAGTTTGTTCAGAAAGGCACTGCTTGACATAAAATACGATGGTGTACTTCAGGAACTGTACGAAAACCTTAGAACAGCATTCATGGATGAGTTCGCAGGTTTGATAGTTTTGAGATACCTGGGGAAAGCGGTTTTGCATGATACGGCAAAGGAACTGGGTGAAGAAATAAACCTGAAAGATGGAGCGAGCGTATACGAATTTGCAGGTCAGATAAGTGATGCACTTTTCGCAGAGGAAATACGAAAAAGAATGAAAGGAGACGAAAAACAATGATCCCACCTGATTGCAAACTTATAATCGGTCTTCCAGAGACAATCCAGGAAGACACAATAATCATATACCATGACGAAAAATACGATGGATATGACAGAGAAGAAAACGATGACAAAGTGCATGTGTTTGAACAGTATCTTTGGCCAGAAAAAATAAGAATATTTTTCACCACTCTCAATTTGAACGACCTGACACTTGTACAAAAACTGAGAGACAGAGTACAACAGTATATTCAAAACAAAACACAGCTTGACATTATTGTTGTGCCGGTAACAGATTTTTCAATTAGAGAAGCAGACATTGTAACCATTTCCCCTGCTGTCGTCTTCCGTGAAAGTGGGAAGCGAAAAGTGAATTTTTACTTTTCCATTCTTCAACTGTGACACCATTCGTTGCAAAAGTAAAGTAAAAATTATGGTACCAAAATTAAAAAACGTGGTATAATAAATAACAGAAGGCGCAAACAAGGTCTCTTCCACTCCCCGGGAAAATGCAAACTCCCCTTGCATGGAAGTTAGCCAATCAAAGTAAGCAAGGGGGAGTGGAAGAGATGGAAGAAAAGTCACCATACGTACCAACCAGAGTAATAATAGACGGAATTAAATGCAAAATTGAGTGGAAAGACCATGCACTTTCACGCTGCGCCAGAAGAAAAGTACCGGAATATAAAATCAAGCAATTGTTAGAAATATCACCCGAAATTCTTGATTATCCAACTGAGACAGAGATCATTATTCAGGCAAAATGGTTTGCCCCAGTAATCATAGTTAAATGCAACGGAACAGATATCGAAATACATATTAAAACAGTGATTGACAAGTCCAATGTAACACCCAAAAAAGAAACAGACATAATAATCGACAAAAGATTTTTTGAGTAAAAAAGTGAATAAATGGAGAGTAAAAAGGCAAACAGGGTGGAGGCAAAGGCTGTGGGAAGACAGCCCGGTTGTCGCTTTCCACCCTTTTGCCTTTAATAAGACCTTATGAAAGGGGTAGATAGAAAATGGCAACAGTCAAGTTTGCAGAAGGTTTAAAAGAAGACAGAGAAGTGTTAGAATTTGTAGAAAGACAGATAGCTGAATACAATTTAGACAACGAAACATTCGAAGAAGAAGAGCCGATGTTTGCATTTACAAGCGAAGAAGAAGACCTTGCAACAAGAGTGATAAGACGAAAAGATAAGACATACGTCATTGAGTGGTACACAAGAATCAGCGAATACTTCAAAGACAACGAACCAAGAGAGTTCAAAGAATATACCCTTCCAAACGGCAGAAAAGTCAAAGTTTGCTTCGCACCATACTTCCCGCCAGAAGATCTGTTAGAAGACGCCGAAGAAGACGAATACCCACCAAAAGACAAAGTGCTCAAGTTTGTATTAGAGTGCCTTGTGAATGATGACACACCGATAGGCGAAGAAGCAGCATACTACGATGTAGAAAAAGACAAAATCACAGCAATTTTCAAGAGACTCTCAAAAGACGAATACGAAATAGAAGAATACTACCGCTGCAATGCAGTGATAGACAAGAGAGAGTTTGAGTAAACCACTGGGCAGGTCCAAAGCCTGCCTGTTTTCATACAGGCTACTGGGTGGGGAACTATTCCCTGCCCAGTAGCAATTAGAATCCAAAAGGGAGATGATTTTTCTTGGATGAGCTGCAAAGAAGACGATGTCTGAAATGTGATTACCTGAACAATGATATCCCGATCAACAAAAAGAAACCAAACTGCAAAAACTTTCTAGACTGCGAAGTGTACAATGTTACGATTAAATTAAAGATGCGAATTCAATATCTGCGTGGCGAAATAGGTCCTATGTTTATATGTGCTAAAGATAGCTGTACAGTGGAGAATTTTAAATTTTAACATTTTGTTTGCAAAACCACTGTCATGTTCAAAAGACCTGAAAACACAACATTTTGAGATACCCGGAAGTTCTGTCCGGGCTTTTCGTGCAGCCATCCCCTGCCAGAAGGTTCAGAACTCCCCGTTCAGGACAGTTCTACAAGAAAGGCCAACATTTGTTCGCTATTTAAAAGCAAAGCACATGAAAAGCAGGTCTTTGCAAATGTAGTCTGGGGCAGGTCAGCTCAAAAGCCCGGACAGGAAACAGCACATGGGCAAAAACACAGTAAAATCAAGGATTTTGGGTAACTGCAAATTCGCAAAATGAATAAAGGCTTAAAAATCGCATTGCAAATGTGCAGGTAATATAAAAAATTACCTTTCATGCAAAAATCGTTCAATGTAGGGAAAAAGCAAACGGTTTCATGGGGTATTTTTGGGGGTGTATATGCTGAACTTCCAACTTCAATTTCAAGACCTGGGTGTTCCCCGGAAACCTTGAAAATACTAAGTTTCAAGCTCATAAAAATGCCGATCTGGGCTTTGGAATCAGCCGAAACAGCAACAGACGACAAACAGCGACGGAGTTTTCAAAGGGGAAAACCGACAATAGCGAACAAATGTTAGCTTAAAGTTAGAAGGCAATCACAAGGCAGGTTTTAGACTTTTGCAGCGTTGGGCAGCAGAAAAGCCAGCTAAAAAGCCCGGACTGGTATTCCTGCCCGGTAGAAAAAAGCTGTTGCAAACAAAAGTTTTTGTGGTATAATAAAATCAGGAAGTGAATATCGAAAAGTTTGCCAATGAAAGTTAGCCCTGAGCTGGGAAGCGGAAGCTTCCTTCTCAGGGCTTTTCGTTTTTATTACCCCCGCAATTGGCTGTTTGCCAAAAATAGTTTGCAGGGGGTATTGGATATGAACCTGATCCAAAAATTTTGTTCCGAAGTTTGTCCGTATGGTGGTTCTGAAAAATACCCGGGTTGCAAAGTTTTAAAAATGTTGAATAACGATGAGCGCTGTCCGGCATGGCTGCTTGCAAAGTATCTCAGACAAAAAGTCAACAAAGAACTGGACACAGGAGAAGAAAAAGAAGACCGGTAAGCAGGGAAAGGGAATCTCCTTTCCCATGGCAGTTTGCCAGAAATAGTTTGCAGGGAGGTTGGAAAAAAATGAAGTTATCCTGCGGTGGTATACTGGTAAGTCCCGAAAACTTCAAGTCCATCAGAGTAATAAGAGACCAGAAGACTGATATGGACAACGTGGATGTTTGCACATTCAACGGTATCATGAGAATTTTCAGCATATACAACCAGAGAACTGATTTGAAAAGCTCACCGGCAGCAAGGTTCGTAGAATTGTTGCTACAAAAACTAAGAATACAGGTATTTAGAAGTTACAAACCTTTGGAAGACTACGATCTGGGTAAAGCGTTGTTTGTGCAAACAACATATTCTGATGATGATATCTACTGGGTCAATGCAAAGTATATCAGACAGGTAAGGATAGACAGCAAAAAAACAACATTTGGAGAAGAATATACAGTATTTATTGAAAACAGTCTTTCTGAAGAGTACCCTGTAATTCACACACTCGACAGGACAGTAGCAGAAAACTATGTCAACATGCTTCTTAAAATCCTGCAGGAAAGCGTAATAGAAGTTGAAAAGCTGATAAGAGACTTTGTATGCTGGTAAAAAGTTGTGCAAGGGAGTTTCCCTTGCTCTGGAAGTTAGCAAATCAAGGTTTGCAGGGGTGATGAGTAATGGATAATCTCATCTACAAAATTCCTGTGCCAGAAGAAAAGGCAAAAAAAGAGTTACAAAAGTTTTTAGAGTACTTTGAACAGGAAGAAGGCGTAAACTGCCTGCAGTTTTTCAAATCAGAAGACATTATCTACGACATTGCCTACTGGGCAAGGGTAACAAACGATAACTGGCCGCTTGGTGGGACAGTGTGGTCGTACGAACCATGGGAACACTGCCAGAAAACGTATCTCATACACACAGATGGTACAATAGAAGAAGTAGACGGTTTTGAGTTTTTCGAACTGCAAATCTGGAAAGTTTTCGAAAAGTACCCGCACAAACTTCTAACGACAGGATATATCGTTATCGTAGAGATCCACGGAGATGTAGCAACAATCTGCTACACAGAAAACACCACAGCAGTCCAGAACAAGATACTCAGGATAATCAGGGAAAAACAAGAAATCAGGCAAAAAATTCAAAAGCTACTGGCAGGGTTATAAGCTCTGCCAGTAGCTTGGAAGTTTGCAAAAATAAAGTTTGCAGGGGGAGATAAGTGTGATTAATAACTATGTTGGCAAACTGATAGTATACACCGGAAGTATGTTCAGCGGGAAAACGACGCAACTTCTGGAAACCCTGAGAAGGTTCCAGATAGCGGGATATTCAACTATGCTGTTCAAACCATCAATAGATACACGGTACAGTATTTCGGAAGTTGTTAACCATCCCAAAAACTACAGATTTTCTGCTGTCAGTATCGAATATATAGAAGACATAGAACGATATGCTGAAAGTGTCCAGGTTATTGGTATAGACGAGTTCCAGTTTATCAAATCAATATTTGGTCCTCTGAAAACAATCGACAAATTGCTTCTCAGGGATAAAACAATAATTATTGCAGGACTGGACATTGACTTTAAGGGAAGACCATTCGAAAGTATGAAAGAAGTACTGCCTGTTGCGGATTATGTGTACAAGCTGCATGCAATATGTGTTAAGTGCGGACAGGACGCATGGATCTCTCACCGTACAACAGACGAAGGGGAGAGAATCGTAATAGGCGCAGAAGAAAAGTATCAACCTTTGTGCAGAAGGTGCTTCTACAGAGTCACTCAGGGGAAGTAAAATCTTCCCTCTCCCTTTTTGGAAGTTAGCCAAACAAAGTTAGCTGGAAGGGAGAGGGTTTGTCATGTCCGAGTTGGCGAGGGAAATTGCAAGGGAAATCAAAGAAGTAAAAGATGCTTTTCTGGACACGCTGCAGGAACTGTTCAACCCAAAGTACCCTGTTCAAAAACTTGGCTGGAAGCAGGTATGGAAAACAGTTAACAGCAAACTACCGGACGATAACTCTTACAGAAACAGGTATGGCAAAGGAAAACCGTATCCGGATAAAGACGTCATCAAACTGATAGAAGCAAGATTTGACGGTAAAACACTGGAACTTGCAAGGCACAGGGTACTGTTTAGCATTGTCAGAACACCCGATGGCTTTGTGGAATGCTACAAGCTTTTCCAGCAGTTTGAACGTACACCGGCAAAAGAAGCAATAGAAGCAATAGAAAGAGCACTCGATACAGATCTGGGCAGTATCAACGATATGTTTGTAAAGATGTATGCTTATTAAGAAGGCAGGGGAGTAAACCCTGCCTGTGGTGGTTTGCCAAAAACTGTTTGCAGAAAGGGGGATTAATTTGAGCATCACGCAAAAAGAAGTAGAAACATTTTTAGAAGAGTATAGAAAGTACCTGTTATCTCAGGTTGAGGAAATTAAGGATATCCTGCAAACCCTGCCAGTAGACGCAGTAGAAAGAGCATTCTCATATAAAGATGCTGCTAAGATTGCCGAGAAACTCAAATATTATCACAGTATGTATCAAATTGGTCTACATGCTTTAGAAGAAGTTTTTGGTAAAAACAAAATTAGCTTTTCCATAAGGGGAGTTAACGTGGTATAATCAAATTAGAAACTTCCCCTTTGCCCGGCAGTTTGCCAAACAAAGTTAGCAAAGGGGGCATATAGATGGAGACAGGTACAATGCCAAACCAGAACAGCAAACCAGGGAAATTGCCAGCAATAACTGCAAGGTTGCTTGACAACAAGATTGACATGCTGCGTCTGGAACTGAAACAGGAAACAGCAAATATCAGACGTGAAATTGCTGAAACAAGAACAGAACTTAGTTCTAAAATCAACGAAACAAGAACTGAATTGAGCAGTCGAATCAACGAAGTCAGGGCAGAATTAAAAAACGATATAGCTGACCTTAAAAATGACATTGCAAGAGAAATGGGCAATATCAAAAGTGAAACAGCCGGGTTCAAAAATGATACCGCAAAAGAAGTAAACGGCGTAAGAAACGAGACAGCAGCAATCAGGAACGAAATAGCAGCTGTCAGGAACGAGATAGCAGCAATCAGGAACGAAATTGCCGATATCAAAAACACTTTTCGCTGGAACACTGTCGGTATAATAGCAGCGCTACTGATGGGTTTTGCAGGTATAATTGCAGCTATAATCATTCCACAGATGATACTAAATCACCACTGAAAAGAGGCTGTCCAAAAACAATAATTTTTAATAACCAGAATCGAGGATTTAATGCCATTAAATGTTAATATTGAACTATGCAGTAAACAAAAAGAGGGTTGGGTGGCAGTTTTACTCCAGCCCCTATTATTATCTTCGCTAATTTTTCTATGTTATAGGCAATACAAACCAAACCCCACTCAAGCTTTACACCCTTCATACCCCTGAGCAGGAATCTCCTAAACCCTTTATTGTTCTTTATTATCCCAAATACTGTCTCAACTTCTATCTTCCTTTTTTCGTAAATCTCTTTGCCTTCTTCACTCAATAGCCTTTGCCTTACCTCTTCCTTCAATTTCTCTAACCTAGGTCTTATACTAAATCTCTTCTTCCATCTTTTACCTTTATAACATTTTTCTCTGTGTTCACAGCCATTACAAATCTCTTCGCATTGATATACCTTCTCATAACTTACAAATCCTCTCTCATTTGCACTTATCTTCGGATACAAATATTTAACCTTCTTACCCGCAGGACAAATATAGGCATCTTCTTCAGCTATGTACTCCCAGTTCTTTACATTAAAAATATCCTTCTTAAATCTTCTTGTCTGCTCCATGTCAAATGTGTTATACTTAATGTAGCTATTTATGCCACATTCTTTCAGATGAAGGTAGTTTTCTTCAGACCCATAGCCACTGTCTGCTACAAGGTTCTTGGGCTTGTGGCCTGTTATCTTCTCCACAAGCTCAAGGTGTTCCTTTAGACAGACAGTGTCTGTGGGACTTTGGTGGATGCTAAAACCTATCACAAATCGGTTCTGTGTGCCGATTTGCACATTATACCCAGGTTTTAGCATCCCATTTTTCATATGGTCTTCCTTCATCCTCATGAATGTGGCGTCATTGTCTGTCTTAGAGAAACTGTTCCTGCCATTTAAAATCTGTTCGTAATTCTCATACTTTTTAAGTCTGAAAACACAATCGTTCTTCAACACTTTTACCAACTTCTTCACTCTTTTCTCTTTCCTTTTGCTTTTAAATTCAGCCTCCTCAAGCTTTCGATTTATTTTTTCAACACTTTCTTCTAATTGCTTGCTATCATAGTCAGTCTCTAACTTCACATCTAAATCTCCTAATGCCTTATCTTCTTCTTCATTTATCCTTTCAATCTCTTCAAGTATGTTTTTCACTTTTTCTCTTAACTTCTTCTTGAAAGTTCTTGTACTTTTAGCCCATACAAATGTGTACTTGTTTGCATTAGCTTCAATCTTTGTCCCATCGAGATAGTAATACTCGAAGTTTACGTACCCCAACTCTACAAGAAGCTCAACCACTTCGGCAAAAACATCTTCAATTGTATCTCCCAAAATCTCTTTTCTAAATCTGTTGATGGTTCTAAAATCAGGCGTTTGGTATTTGGCAAGCCACATGAAGGTAATATTCTCTTGCAAAGCCCTTGCTATTTTTCTTGATGAATAAATACCCTGTATGTAGGCATAGATTAAAACCTTTAGGAGCATCAATGGGTGGTAGCTGCTTGTGCCACCACCTTTATATTTTTCTATTAAACTTGAGATGTCTAGTTTATCAATGATTTTATCAATTGTTCGTACCAAGTGATTTTGAGGGATAAAGGCCTCTGGGTCAATTGGCATTAGATATTGGTTTGGATTGTAATTTTTGAAGACCACTTTATCATGTTTGCGAGCCATTGTCGCATCCCCTTGTATTATCATTTTTGATATATTATATCAAAAATATATCACTATGTCAAAAGAGCAAAATTAAAGGGACTATCCACTTATCTTTTTGGACAGCCCCTTTTCTTTTATCTCACATTCTCAACTTCCTTCTTAATCACCACTTCTATTCCTTTCTTCTCCCCAAACTCAAGTACTTTCAAAGCCATTTCACGATAGAATTGGTCTGGTTTTGGATAATTGAGCTTTCCATAATTCCACCGCCCAAAAACTATCCTGTTCACAAAACTGATGCTTTCCAGCAGTTCTTCTATGTCCTGTTCGATGATATTGGGAGTTGGATAAGGCTCAATGCTAACCCATGTTTTAAAACCGCACATGTGCATTGCAAAAAGACTTTTGAGCCGTTCATTGGCAGGTGCTGTGTTTGGTTCGTATTTTTGCCTGAACTTTTCCGAAAGCGACACCAGAGTTATACCAAAACTGTTTTCGGGATGATTTGAGACTTTTGCTACATCCAGTGTGTAAACGCCCTTTGTCAGTGTTCTCACAGGAATACCATGAGAGTTAATAAAAGCAATTACATCGCAGGAAAGTTTCACAACTTCCGGCCGGTTGTACATGAACGGGTCTGTCGCAAAACACATGTTGATGTATCTGACTTTCCCTTTGAGTTTCGGCAGTTCTTTTTCCAGAAGCTCAATTGCATTTTCAACAATCTTAGGTTTGGTCCAGTCTTCGTACGTGATGTTTCTAAACCGCTTGTTCATCAAAAACGCATAGCAGGGATATCTGCAGCCGTGAGCACAGCCCAGGACATGGTTCAATGCATAGTCGCCGTATTCAACACCGGTTCTGTACAGCAGTTGCTTTCTAATAACTTTCTCCAACTGTATCATCTCCCCTGTGGTTCAAAATCTTGGTTCAAACTTCTCACAGGCACCATCGTCAGGGCTCACCCACTGCTGTTTTATCTCACACACAGCAAAAGGTTCCCATGGCTTTGGATTGTGCCTGCAGGAAAAACATCTGTGCTGCATGTACTCTTTATAATCACAGTTTCCACAGAGTTTTTCCACAACATCCTTAACAGGACACTCCAGCCCAAAATCATACAAAAGCTTGCAGTATGAGTGCGGTGTACCACCTATCTTCTTGTTGTATCTGCAATACCTGCAATACTCCATGTCTTTCAACCCCCAGTAGCTATTTTCAGCCCGAAACTATTTGACCGCTCAGAATCATTAAAATCAATTTCGCACCATCATGAAAACCATTCCGGTAACTGTTTAGCTCCGCAAGATTCATAAGATACATGTGCCTGTCCAGCAGCTTGTTAATAAGATCCAGTACTTTCTGTTCGTCCTCAGCAGTCGAAGTTAAAATTTCAATATTCTTCTTTATTTCCCTGACAAGATTTTCAAACTCTTCTTTTGTCCTGCACCACTCCTAGTTGTTCTCAAGCTCTTCCCGGTACTCAACAACCGCATTATAGATCAGATTCTCAAGAAGCTCTTCTATTACCGGTCTTGGCATTATTCATCACACTCCTCATCTTCCAGATCTTCTTCATCATCCTCCTCAACATTTTGCAAATATTCTTCTCTGTCAATCACAGTGATGTATTCCTTTTTGATGTGCATGACGTCAGCCAAAAATTCACGCAGAGCTTCTACTTTCTCGACTGTATCAACGGACCGGTTAATTTTGATTTTTGAATACACCGTGACATAATTGCCGTTCCCATCAACACCCCATTTTGCCTGTTCGCTTACCCTGAAATAAATGTACGACATAATTAATCACTTTCCTTTGAAAGAATTTTTTCAATTTTTGCAATCAATTTCTCGATATCACCAAGCTTTAAATCAACAATAAAAGCCAGTGTATCAACATAGTTTGCTGCTTCATTCAGACCACTTCTTTTCAGTTTTGCTGCCTTCCTCTTGAGTGTGTCTTTCAAATTGCGCTGTTCCACAGAAACACCATATAAGATATTTCTAATCTGTTTTAGTTCCTGTGTTTCCAGTACTCTGCCGTAGAGATACTCCGCTGTCTCACACAGGTTTTTGATTATGTCTCTATCACGTTCAGGATAAACAGTACCCTTTGTAATCGTAACATCAAATTCCATTTCTCTGTAACGCTTCACATCTTCAAGAGACAAAATCATCAGAATCACTCTCCTTCAAGGTTTGAAAATATATCTCCTGTGACCCTGCATTTTTTAACCCAGTAGCCTAAATCCTGCCGCAGCATTTCATTCTTTTTCTCTTCCAGAAAATAAACATAAAACCCAATGTGTTTGTTTCCATACTCGCCAAATTTGATGACTGCTTGTTCAAATTCTTCCTTTACAACTTCAATTTCTATCACATCACCCTCATATATTGGTTGTCCACACCTGTCAGACACACCTGTGTATTGTCCAACAGTTTCAGGTATAACAAGTACTTTCGCAATATCAATATCTTCTGCCTTTATGTGCGGGATTATTGTGACTGCGGAATTCCAGCGGAGATAATCACCGTATAACCATTCACCGGTAGCTCTGCTTTTCCCACGAAAATTTATCTCTCTTGGTACTTTCACCACTGGTCACCGTCCTTATTTTCATCGTCTTCAACGTTTTGCGAATTTTCTTCTTTCAGTGTATTTTCAATAACTGCCAGCGCCCGGGTTACATCTTCCTTTACTGCTTCTTCTGCTTTACCCCTGAGATGTTTCACAGCTATATATGGTGAAGGTGATACCGCAGGACTGCAGCAGTGAACAAGCAAGCCGAACAACTCCCACAGGTCATCTCTCGTTAATCTGTCTTTATCTCTTTTTGAAATTCCGAAATAATAAAGAGCTTTGATGTAATATACCAGTTCCGGTTCGTATTTCTTTACAAATTCGTCTGGATGTTCTCTATAAATGGTTTCCAAAACTTGCAGCAAACTTTCTTTCATTCTCTGGCTGTAACTCATAACTAGAACCACTCCCTTCAAGAATCTTTAACTGTTTAAAAGTCTGTTTACAATCTGAGCTTTTTGATAGGCAGATTTGAGTCTTCTGGATGTACCGCCAATTTCTACTGGGCAGCACATCTCTATAAGCCTATCAAAAATACGAATCCCAAGCTTTTCTTTCAGTTCTTCAAGGTTATAGTTTGTGGTTACAATCAGTGGCTTTTCATCACGGTACCGCATATCCACAAGCATGTACAGTTTCTCAACAGCCCAGCCAGTAGAACTCTCAGCTCCCATGTCATCTAAAACTATCAGATCAGCATTTTTAAAATTGTTCAAAACTTCAATCTCCATCTCACCGGAAGAAGAAGAATACAGCTGTTTGAGCTTTGCAAGAAAACCTATCGTGGATACCGCAATAACTGGATAGAACCTTTCAATGAGATAGTTTGCAATACAAAACGCAAGAAACGTCTTCCCTGTTCCCGATGGTCCATAAAACAAAAGTCCAACATTCTGCCTTTTCATTTCTTCAAACTGTTCACAGTAGTTTCTGGCAAGACGGTAAAACTGTTCATTTTCAGAGTCTATCTTGAAATTTTCAAAAGTGCACGACTCAAACTTCCTGTCCATAAGCGAAAAATTTCTCAACCTTTCAAGTCTCAGAGCTTTTTCTCTTATTTTCTGCAACTGTTGATGTTTTTCGTATTCCTGCTTCTGGCACCCGCACGCACACGGAAGTTTTCTTATCAACCCGAATATCTCAACTTCAGTCCAGAGCCTGCTGCCACATAAAGGACACACTTCTTCACGCTGTGCTATTTGGTCCAGGTCGAATAGGCTGGATAAGGGAGTACGGGTCAAAGTCCGGATCCGGCTGCTTTCCAAGTCTGATTGGTTTGATGATTGAGTATGGATCGTCTGGAGGAAGTTGACCATATTTTCTGCTGTCTTTCTTATGCTTTCCATCACTACCACTCTCCTTTTTGTTGTTTTTCAAAACATTGATTAAATACCCTTCCGGCTTTTCAACCGACTCATGTTTGAGCTTGTATTCAAGCCTGTCCAGAGCCCACAAAACTTCAGCATAGCCATACTGATTGTACAGCTGCCCCAGCAGCGGATAGAGCTTTTTGTCATACTTGCCGGTGATCTCTTCAAACCGCTTAACAAGGTCCACTATCAACTCTTTGTTATTTACTGCTGGTGGTGAATTGTTAGCATCTTCCCCAGTAGATTCCTGTGTCTTCAAACCCGCTTCTGTGTTAACGTTAGTTAACTTATTATCTTTTAAAATCTCTAAATTATCTTGATTATTTAGAGTGTTAGTATTATTGTTAATAATATAACTGTCAAAGATATTTATATCTTTCTCGTTTTGCGGGTTTTGATTTTCAGGCTTCAGGGTGGGCTGCTCTGAAGCCTGTTTTTCTGCCTTTTCTGAGTTTTTGTCAGATAATTCCATGTAATTTTCCACTGTAAAATTACACTGTAAATTTACCTTGGAATTTTCCACTGTATTTTTCCACTGTAAATTTCCACTGGAAATATTCAGTGAATCTTTTGGCTGTAATTCATTTAAATGGCAGTTAATAAATGAATTCAGCCTGTATCGAGTAGGTTCACCTTTTCTGCCAATAACAAAATCTATTAATCCTGCTTCTTTTAGTTTATTTCGCATTTCTAACAATGTTTTTTCAGAGATTTGAGCAAAATTTACTAATTCCCAGTTGCTTATTGCAAACCACCCGTTGTCGTCGGCACGCTGGCTTAAAATTAGGAATTTATACCACAACAGCTGTGCCAGTGGCGGAAGAGAGTGAGTTTTTAACCACTCTTCAAATAATTCTATTTCTTTTTGGATGCTCATTTCTTTTCACTTCCTTTCGTAAACCAGCTGACATATATCTATTTCTAACACTTCAGCAATTCTTTTGGCGATTTCAATTGATGGATTTGTTTTAATTCCTGCTTCAAGTTCACTAATATATGATTGTGAGATACCTGTTAATTTTGCTAATTCTTTTTGAGTAAGACCTTTTTCTTTTCGCAAGTGTCGAATTTTCTTTCCTATCATATCAATCACCCCAATCAATTTATATTATATCGCTATAGACGATATATTGCAATAGTGTTTAATAAATGATTGTTAAGGCTATAATCAAAATTGGGTTTGGTTGTGGTAATCTATAAATAGCCAAAGTTATAAGGAGGCAATTACTTTAATGGATGTTGCAAGAAGAATTATTGAACTTCGTAGAAAGTATGGAATAAGCCAATATCAACTTTCAAAATTAGCCGGTGTATCTCAATCTGCTTTATCAGAAATTGAACGGGGAATAAAACAACCAACCATCACCACAATAGAAAACATATGCAGAGCTTTCAATATAACCCTTGCTGACTTCTTTGCTGAAAAAGAACCTGAGATTTCACCTGAAGTCAGGAGTCTGATTAACACCGTAGCAAATTTGAGCTCAACACAGATAAAGCTGCTGGATAGCTTTTTAAAAACCTTTCAACCAGAAAGGGTTATCTTTCTTGACGACTTGTCTCCAGAAACTGCTGAGTTGATAAAGATAACTAAAAAGCTCGATAAAGAAAAAATAAGGATTTTATTGAATGTCGCAAGGTCAATGTCTGAAAGTAGGGAAATACTCTAAACCCTTTTCAGCCGGTCTTGCCATTATAATCACTCTCCAGACTTATTAAGAATAGTTTGATTAAGTATCGTCTTGAACAACTCCTCCGGAGTGGTTTGATAGAGCTTAGCCATCTTTGTAAGCAACTTGTATGAAGGTGTTCTTTTTCCTCTTTCTATCATTGAAAGGTAGTCTTTGTGAATGTTGAGTTGCTCGGCAGCTTCATATTGAGTTAATTTCATTCTTTTTCGATAATCCTTCAAAGTCAACTTGACTCACCCCAATAGAACAATTAGTTCTGAACTTACAGCTCTATTATACTGAACAAATTGTTCTATGTCAATATGTTTTTAATAAAATCAGACCATTTAGTTCAAAATATTTTGCAGAGAGGAACAAAATGTTATAGTTATTATTGAGGTGTTCACAGTGAGAAATCGAATAAGAGAACTAAGACTTGAAAGGGGACTAAGTCAAGAGGAACTTGGTAAAGTCCTTAATGTGAGCGGAAGAACCATTGGACACTACGAAAACGGATCTCGTGAACCAAGCCCAGAAGCTTTAAATAAACTTGCAGATTTCTTTGGGGTAACCATAGATTATCTGCTGTGCAGGACTGATGTGCGCTCTAAAGATGAGCAAGACACAAGAAACAACCTGCAGACCACGGCAGATGCTAACAAAGAAGCTGCCGCTGACGATGTAAAAGAGTTGCTGCTTCTGGCTCAAAATCTGCAGGAAGAAGATTTGAAACTGTTGAAGCAAATAGCAAAAAGACTCGGGAGATAATTTCCGATTTCCTGTATCAGGCAAAAGTATTATTTAATGTTGAACAGCAAACAATTATAAAACTCAGTTTTCAGGTAAGGGTCTGTTGCATTTGAAAACAGAGTAAGGTACAATTAGAATTAAAGGCAATATATGCTGTATCAGCTTGACCGGAGTAAATTTAAAAACATGCAGAGGAACCCGGACGGTATTGTTACCCGGATCGGACCTTTTGTTTCCCGCTTGAGTGACTGGAGAACCACCTTTTTCTGTGTACTGCTGTCAGGAAATTTTACCCTGAGTTTGAAAAGAGGTGAACCCGGATGCCAGGAACGGAACTGTTTGCCGTGGACCTCTTTGCAGGCGCCGGTGGATTGATGGAGGGTTTCAGAAGAGCAGGTATAAATTTTATAGCCCATGTGGAAAAAGATAAGTACTGCTGTCAAACTCTTCAAACACGCCTTATTTATCACTTTTTACGTGAGAACGGCGAAGAAGACCTGTATTATAAATATCTTTACGGAGAAATTACCAGAGAAGAATTTGTCAATTTATACCCGGATGAGTTCGGACAAATAAGTAAAACAATTATAAACATTGAAATAAATGATAAAACACTGCCATATATAGTTGACAGGATAAACTGTTTGATGAGAGAAAAAGGACTAAAAAACATAGATTTGCTGATTGGCGGGCCACCGTGCCAGGCATATTCACTTGTGGGGAGAGCCCGGGACCCGTACAACATGGAAAACGACCCGCGCAACTATCTCTACAGATACTATATCAGAATCCTCAAAAAATTTAAACCCGAAGTATTTGTATTCGAGAACGTACCCGGGATACTTTCCGCGGGTGACGGAAAACTTTTTTCAACTGTTCAGCGTTACTTTAAAAAAGCCGGCTACGAAATTGAATACCGTATTCTGAACAGTGCGGATTTTCTTGTTTTGCAAAACAGAAAAAGAGTTATATTGATGGGATGGAAAAAAGGCAGTAATTTCAAGTATCCTGAGTTCAAAAAAATAGAGCATAACTATAAAGTAAAAGACCTGCTTCTTGACCTGCCACCTCTCAAACCAGGTGAAGGAGAGGACAGAAAGCCATTGAATTATATTGCACCACCTTCAGATTACCTCAGCAAAACAGGAATAAGACAGGACAGGGATGTTGTAATACATCACAGGGCCAGAAACCACAGAGCACTTGACCTTGAAATTTACAGAATTGCAATAGAGTACTATCTGAATGGTAAAAAATTAAAATACACAGATTTACCGGAACATCTTCAGACGCACAGAAATAAAGATTCGTTCCTCGATAGATTCAAAGTTGTTGACTGGGAGGCGCCATGCAGTCATACTGTTGTATCTCACATAAGCAAGGACGGTCATTATTATATTCATCCGGACATCAAACAGCTAAGATCAATCACCGTACGGGAAGCAGCAAGAATTCAGTCTTTTCCCGACAACTACATATTTGAAGGATCACGAACACAGCAATTCATACAGGTCGGCAATGCAGTTCCGCCTCTCATGGCATATGGAATAGCTGCAGAGATAAAAAAATGTTCTCATAATGTTTTACAGCAAATAAGTCCGGATTTTCAAATAATTGTTTGCAAAGGAGGGCTTTAGAATGAGAGAACTTATTCTTGCCGACCTGATCAAAGATGTGCTCGGACCGAGAAATGGTGTTGATGAAATTCTGAACCACAGTCCGTCAGGTGAATTTATCACGGGAGTACTTGCACCACAAAACATTCATGAAGAAAGGGATCCGGATACAGAAAACGCTGCATTTATCGAAATTGATACCGGAGAACCCGAAGACATGGATACCGGCGAAAATACAGCGGTCTTTTCGCCCGAACTCAACCCGAAAGATATACCGCATTCAATGGGGATTTCATTCTGCCTGTCTGCCAGAAACAATAACCCTGAAATTCAGATATGTGTTACCTGGGCAAGGTATTTTCAGGTGGAAGAAAATCAGTGGAAGAGAGAGGCAAGGGCTTTTGTTTCCGGTCCGGTGGAAGTCTTTGTTCCATCAGAGAAAGAAAACAGAAGCAGACGGAAACTGAAAATAGATAAGGACGGTGAAATTGTCCCGGATGATACTTCCGCGGAAGTCTGTCTGTATATAGATAGCAAAAAAACTGCTGAAAACCTTTTTTATGTGAGCATATATCTGGTTAATGTCATACAGAATGAACTGGGAAAAAACAGTGATGAAAAAAGATATTCCAGCCACAGATACGCATCGTATGTGCTGAAAACACAAAAGTAGAATCAATGCAGATTGACATAAAAGATGCCGGAATGGAGGATGAGGAGATAAATTTCCTTTACAGAAATTTTCCTCTTATAGCAAAAGGGCATCTCTGTTCAGCTGTATGGAGGGAAATTGACCCGGCAGGCTGGTTGAACGAAAACAGCATGTGCGAATATCCGTTTGGCTGGCCGGATGGCAGAATTGTTGCCAGAAAATACGGTGAAGAAATATACCGGAAATTTTTCCTGCCGGATCTGCGAACAGAATTCGTTCCTGTCTATACAATTGCCAATCCAGACTTTGAGTGGAAGAATGACGAAAGACCTGAACTTGATACTGCTGTGCTTGCAGAACTCTGGGATGAAGAGGAGATTGAAAGAAAGCTGTTGCCGCTGTACAGAGGTTACAGCCGGTGGATTGAAGAACAGGAAAAACAGACCGGAAATTTAAAAGAAAAAGAAAGAGAAATAGCTTTCCGGCTCATAAACAGATGCAGAACGGTACTTGAAAGAATTAAAAAAGGAATAGACCTGCTTGTACAGGATGAAGAAACAAGACTGTGTTTTTGTTTTGCAAACAGGGCCATTTCTCTGCAGTCGGAATGGGTAACAGGGAAAAGTCTCAAATGGCGACCGTTTCAGCTTGCTTTTATTCTCATGGTTCTGGAATCCATCGTAAATCCTTCGTCAGAGTTTAGAAAATACTGCGATCTTCTGTGGATACCAACCGGAGGTGGAAAAACAGAAACGTATCTTGCCATAATTGCTTTTACGCTGGCAATGCGCAGGAGACGTGCACTGCAGAAAAATGAGGGGGACAGAACCGGAGCGGGAGTGGCAGTTATAACCAGGTACACACTTCGCCTGCTAACAATACAGCAATTCAGACGGGCACTCAGACTTATCACTGCATGTGAGTATTTGAGAGTTTACGGGCTCGGCGAAAACAGTGAAATTGGCTGGAGACCCTCAAAATGCAGTATCAGAGGACATTTCATCTGGGGAACGACCGTTTTTTCGGCAGGACTGTGGGTAGGCGGTAATGTGACACCCAACAGACTTACGGATACTCTATCCCTGTCAGAAACCAGAGAAAACAGAAAGATTCCCGGAGCGCTGAGCATTCTCAAAGGAGAAAAAGGATCCGGTGAACCCGTGCAGGTTCTGGAATGCCCTGCCTGTGGCAGCATCCTTGCAGTTCCTGAAAACGGTGGGATATCGCATAGCTTTACTCTCCATATTGTCGTTGAGACCAGTAAAAACCTGAATCTTCTATCAACCGGGGCGTTAAGTACCGTTAAACTCAAAGTTCTACAAATCAGAAGTACTCCACACGGATCCAGTAAGCACTGTACTTTGAGTTTTACCATCGAACCCGGAGCTGAAATAAGTGCCCGTGAGCTTGATACCTGGTGGAGGGATATTGTTTCTGTCAAACTCGGGGTCAAAGAAGTGTGTGCAAGAGCATCAAAACCAGGTTACTTTATCAGAAAGTATATTTCAAAAAGCCATGGCAGTGTTCAGGAGTACGACTTTGACATTTTTTGCACGAACCCGGATTGCCCTCTGCACAAACCCTGGTGTGCCGGTGAACCGGCAGGTCGTATCTGCGACACGATACCTGCCCTGATGTGTCCAACGGTTATAAATGCCGGAGAAACTTACGTAAAAGCACCGGATAATAACAGATTTATATATGTACCCGAACCGTTTCGAAAAGGTCAGCCATATATTGCTGATAGAATTCCGGTACCTGCTCTGACGGTTGACAGTCAGATTTATTCACGGTGTCCATCGCTTCTTGTGGCAACAGTGGATAAATTTGCAAGACTTCCATTTGAGCCACGTGCCGGGAGTATTTTCGGAAATGTTGATTATCACCACTGTGTGTACGGTTACTACAGGGATTCTCTTCCACCTGTTGATGCGAACAGTTCAAACGGTATACATCCGTCTCCGGCAGGGACGGCAAACAATCCGAATTATGTCAGTGTAAATAGATTTTCACCACCCGAATTAATTATCCAGGATGAACTCCACTTGATTGAGGGACCGCTCGGGAGCCTGGTGGGACTGTACGAAACTGCAGTGGACGAACTGTGCAGCTGTGAAGGATACAGAGTAAAATACATTGCCTCAACGGCAACTGTTACCCGGGCGACAGAACAGGTACAGTCAGTATTTACCAGAAAATTATTGCAGTTTCCACCACCGGCACTTGATCCTGCGGACAGATTTTTCCTGAGAATAGTTCCGGCGGATCCGCTGAATGACAGAATGCCGGGAAGACTGTATGCAGGCATATGTGCGCCCGGCCGTGGACCGCTGACACCGGTTATAAGAATCTGGGCGAGACTTATGCAGACCGTATACGAGCTTGCATATAAATTCAGCGGGGAAGAAATTGACCCCTACTGGACACTGACAGGATACTTCAATGCAATAAGAGAGCTTGCCGGTGCAAGGGCTACATACTGGCAGGATATTCCGGAGAGATTAAAGGATATAGCAGAAGGTGGAAATGTGCGACAGCTGATTGACAGCTCGGACCATGTTGTCGAACTTTCCGGTCGAACGGATTCGACGGAGCTGCCGGCTTTACTGGAACTGATAAATTCAAGTTTTTCAGGTAACCCTTTGATTCCGGGCAGTCCCGATGCAATGTTTACAACATCTATGTTTGGAACAGGAATAGATATAGGACGGCTGGGTCTTATGGTGGTCCACGGACAGCCAAAAACAACCTCTGCATATATCCAGAGCACGGGTCGAGTCGGGCGCAGAACGGGAGCTCTTGTCGTTGTCTTCTACAGGGCCTCGCGGCCAAGAGACATGAGCCATTACGAAATGTTCTGCGGATATCACCGTGCACTAGATAGATACGTTGAACCGGTCACAGTTTCGCCTTTTTCGCCGGGTGCACTGGAAAGAGCCGGCGGTGCGGTTGTAACATCAATTCTGCGAAACGGCAATCATGCAGGATTGTTGTGGCACAGAGATGATTCGGCATCCCTGATGCTCAGAAGAAGGAACTGCCCGGAAGTGAGAAAACTGTGTGATCTTATGGAGCTCAGGGCCCAGAAACAACCGGCAGACAGAAGACCCGTGAGAGATTACTGTAAACAGTTTATTGCTTCGGAACTTGATAGATGGAAGATTATTTCGAATACGTCCGGGGATACCCTGAAATATGCAGAGTATTTCAGAACTACATCCGATGTTGTACTCGGTGACCCTCCACATGAACGTGCAGGTTTCAGAGTAGTATTCAGAAATGTACCGCAGTCACTGCGGGATATTGAAGAGACTATAACATTTGAAACCTGAAGGGGTGAGAAAGGTGCCACAGCAGCAGATAAGAAAATCGCAGTTTATACTGACCTATGGTCCCGGTTCAATTCTGGAAAGTGTCACCGGTCCCAGGATTATACCCGGTCCGCTTGCCGGACTCTTCAATAGACCGGTGAACGGTAAAAATCTGTCACCGGTGGATTTTGAAATAAGCCATCAGCGGTTAACGGAAGGTCTGTTCCGCAACGGTACAAGAATATTCCGGATACCATCCAATGCCGAACTGGGTATTGAAGAAAATGTCCCACTGTACACGACCCGGCCTTTTCCCGGATGGGGGCTGTGCATAGACCACGGTATTCTCTACAGACTGGGTGATGACTGTCCGGAGTGCAAACGTTCAGGTGGAAGGTGGAAGAAAAAGCGCCGTGAAGCCATCCGTTTCGTCAGGGCCTGTCCGGCAGGACACCTTGACGATGTGGACTGGAACTACGTGGTACACAGCAAATCAAAAAGAACCGCGGAATGTACCGGGGAATGGTTTTACTGGCAGAGACAGGGCGCAAGTCTCAAAGAAATTAAAATCAGATGTCCTGTATGTAAAGCCGAAGTAAATATGGGTGAAATATACAATCGCCCCTGGCCCTGCAGCGGCCGGTTTCCGGAAAGAGAAACAGAGGGTTTTCCCGTTAGACCCGGGTGCAGACGTGAAGCCAGAATCATTCAACGCCAGGCAAGCAATCTGAGGATACCGGAAGTAGTAACGCTTTTTACAGTTCCACCGAGACATACGAAATTACACCGGCTTCTCGAGAATCAGGCAATAAGAACTGCCGTAATCACTGCGGGTTCGCTAGGTACTCAGCTCAATTGCAATAACTTTTTAAAGATGCTTGAAGATTTGAGAAGACAGTCTCTTATAACAGAAGTAACATATGAAGAAATCCTGAAATATGACTGGAGAGAGATAGAAAGTGCGCTGCAGGATTTGAAAAAACCTGTACCGCAGTCATACAGAGAGATACTTGTGGATGAATTCAACAGGCTTGTCGATGCAGCATACAACGGTGCATCTGCCGGCGGAAGGGGGTCTGCAGAACTTCTTTTTGAAGTTATAAAACAGGATATTCGCACTTTCAGGTCACCCGGCGGTCTGAATTTCAGAATTGTTCCGGTAACAAGGTTAAATACTGTAACAGTACAGACAGGATACAGAAGATTTGTTTGCTCAAAACCAGAAGAGACCGAACTGGTCGATATATCTTTTACAGATGAAAGAGGTAATCGCTGGCTTCCAGGAATAGAATTTATGGGCGAAGGAATTTTTGTCATGCTGGAAAAGGATGATGAAAACCATTTTCAGTCCGGTGGAAAGAATTACAGCAAGTGGTTAAATGCGTACAGGAACAGGAGAAACGAAAATTACAACCAGCCCGGGTTGTTCAGAGACGATATGTACAGAGATGAACTTCACCCTGTATTTGTCTGGTGGCATACTCTTTCACACATCATACTCAGGACTCTTTCTGTCGGCTCGGGATATTCACTTTCTTCGATAAGAGAACGGATTTATTTCGACATAGACAGAGACGGGCATGCGCGCGGTGGGATTATTTTTTATACTGTTCAGCCCGGGGCAGACGGTACACTGGGGGGACTGGTTTCTCTTGTTCCACATTTTGGAGAGATTCTGTCCCGGGTTCATCAGATGGCAGAGAAATGTTCAAATGACCCTCTGTGCGGGGAACAGGAATTTGCTCCGGGCAAATCGAACGGTGCTGCATGTTACGCCTGCACAATGGTTTCAGAAACATCATGCGAGCACAGAAACATGTGGCTTGACAGACATATTCTGGTGGAGAATTTGCCATGATTGAAATTCTTGTGACCGGTGAAAAACTTGTCGGAAAGGGTATTCGTTCGCTGGGAACCGTCATAGAAGAACTCATAGTATCTGCGACCGATGAAATTCATGTGGCGGCATATCTCATCACTTCCACAACACTGGTTGATCTGCTTGCCGGCGCTGCGGGCAGGGGTATAAGAGTGTATGTCGTGGTCAACGACCTTGGTGAACAACCTGCCGGAGTCAGGGAAAAACTGCTGGCAGCAGTCAAAAAGTTCGAACATTTTACAGTAAGAGAGTTTTCCCGCAGAAATAAGGGTGTTCTGCATGCCAAAGTACTGGTGGTGGATAGAAACAAAGCGGTTGTGGGTTCCGCAAATTTCACATATTCGGGTATGACAGAAGGAAATTATGAAATCGCAGTTCTGCTGGAAGGAAGAGAAGCGGCAATTATTGCAAGGATAGTTGAAGAACTGTAGAATTTTTTCAGAATCCTCTATTGAGGGGTTTATTCCACGGAAAGGGAGAGAAGAAGTGCCGGGCAGTAAAAAAGAAATAATAACCGATTTTATGATAAACTTTTACCGGACAAACGGGAGAAAATATCCCTGGCGCTGTGAACGAACTCCATATAAAGTTTATCTGTCGGAAGTTCTCCTTCAGAGGACGAGAGCGGATCAGGTTGAACCTGTTTTCAACCACATCGTATCCGTCTGTCCGGATATAAGGACTCTTTATAACCGGTTTGATGAAGTGGTTCAGAGGATGCTATCACTGGGGAGAAGATGCCGGCTGGAATATTTTAAAGCAGGACTGGAATATATATTGAAGAATTATGACGGCAAAATACCCGCTGACAGAAACCTGTTGCTTGCAATACCCGGTATTGGAAATTATATTGCAGCAGCAATAAGAATATTCGGCTACGGTATTCCGGATGTAATAATTGACACAAATGTGGTCAGAGTGCTGTGCAGACTGTACGGGTTGCAGCCGGACGGCGAAACCCGGCGGAAAAAATACTTTATTGAGCTGGCCAGGACACATTTACCGCAAAAGAGTTTTGTGGAATACTCGTACGGCATCCTGGATTTTGCAGCTGAGGTATGCAAGCCGGGTAACCCCCGTTGCAGTATCTGTGATTTAAATTTTCTGTGCGATTACTGGAAGACAGGAAAGACCGATAAAAAATAAAAAGACAAAATCCTTGGAGGTGTATGAATTGATGTTCTGGAAAAAGAAAATTCCATACCTTGTAAAAGAATACGATCTAATTTCCTATAAAGAGTATAAGGGAAGAGTAAAAAAGGATGACCGGATGAAACTGATAACAGATATAAGGACAAAATTACACAAACTTCCCAGAGAAAAACTTTACGATTTGTATTATACATTAAAGGATTATTCGAGGTCCAGAAAAATGGAATCTCAATTCTGGTCCTCAATTGCATTACCAGTGTATATAGGCATTTTCACAGTGATGAATTTACTGGGTGAGGATATATTGAAAAATGGTGGAGATATACTTTTCTGGGTTGTGGGAGTGGTACTTCTTTTCACTGCAGTTATGCTGGTAGTTGCACTGTTATTCAGGAGACATGAAAAAGTGTGGAGATATTACCGCTTTATTCTCGAAATAATAGAAAAGGAATTTATTGAGCAATAGAAAAGCACAAGTGGTTGAAGTAACATCGAACAAAATCTAAAGAAATTCCCGGCCGGCTCAAATTACAGTCAGTTAATATTTACCCGCTGAGTTTCAAAATAGAGTACAGGGGAAATATAATTACAGTAATAAAATCCAAGAGTCAGTAAAAAGATGTGTTTAAAAATGCAACAATAAAAACCAGACCAGAGAAGAAGAATTATGGCTTTTGTTTTTGTAGTGTAACGGGTTACTTCCGTTGCGCGTTCAAAAGTTAAGTGTATTTAAAAGTAAAAGCATAATGGTCGCTCAATATCTGTTGTAATTTCTGGAACTTTGTGTTACAATAAAAACACAGAAATATTTTTTTCTTAAAATGTTAGTCTATTAACCACTTTGAAAAGGGGGTCAGGTTTCATTACAAAGTGAGGAGGATATAGCAATGAAAGATTTGCAAGCATTTTTTAAAAATCTGGATTACAGTAAAGGCAATAAAAAAACAAGTGAAGAATGCAGAACTTTCAAAACTTCATATGAGCGTATTGAAAAAGAACTGAGAAAACTTGAAAAATATATGCTGAATGAAAAAGAAGTTAGAGAACATCTATATGGAAGACCATATAAGACAAAAGCATAGAAGGTGAAATAGTAAATGTATTCAGAATTTCTTCCTTCTCAAACACCACTTTTCTATGCGAATAATTGCGACAGATACCAGAGACAAGAATGGATTAAAAAGATAGAAGAACTAACAGGAAGAAAAGTTCTGATTTATATTGCCAATCACAATCATCCTCTCAGCAGTATTACAAGAGATGACCTGCTTCCTTTTTATGATATATTGTATGACATTCGACCTGATTGTCAGGATGACGTAGACCTTATTGTTCATTCACCTGGTGGGGATCCAAATGCTGCTGAACTGATAGTAAATTCAATACTATCAAAAGCAAAGAGTTTTCGTGTTATTGTTCCGTTAATGGCTAAAAGTGCTGCTACCATGATGTGTTTGGCAGCAGATGAAATTGTAATGAGTGATTCATCTGAACTTGGTCCTATAGACCCGCAAATACCAATCAGACAACCTTCAGGAATAGTAGAATATAGACCTGCAATAGCTTTTTTAAAAGGGATTGAAAAAATAAAGGAAGAAGCAGAACAGAAAGGGTTAAATCCTGTTTACATACCGATACTACAGGGAATAGACCCTGCATTCTTGACCAGTTGTGAACAAGCCATAAATTTTACAAGAGACCTGGGGGAAAAATGGCTACTGCGGTCAATGTGCAAGGATAATCCTAAAAAAGCTGCTGAGATAGTGTCGCAACTTCTTGACATAGATAAATATCCTAACCATGGACAGGTTATAAACTATGAAGAAGCAAGACAGATAGGATTAAAGGTTGAATATATAAAGTTTGATTCTGACCTGTGGCAGCTAATCTGGAGATTAACAGTCATTTACCAGAATGAGTTAAGAACAAAACAACTGGTTAAGATTTTTGAATCAAGAAACTACTCGGCAGTAATATAACTTTAAAGGCAAGGTAGTCAACCTGAAGTACCATCCGCACAGGATGTCTAAAATAACCGCTGGATTGTCAGGGGGATGCTGCATAGCCTTTTCATATTCATATGGAATCAAAAACCTTATTAAGGCAACAGAGTTCAAAACAAGTGTTAAAAGTTGCTCCGCGTTCTCAAGCAGGGTTAGTGCAGGGATACAGGCAAAAAGACTGAAAGAAGGATTGTAAACGATTACATATGGACGTAGTAACGAAAAAACAATACTGGCAAATGGCAGGCTGGCTTGAAAGCTCAAACACAACCTGCAGAAGTGACTAAAATCCTTGAAGATCCTGCTTTTAAACCGTGTTGCAAAACCGGAAAATCGGGTGTATAATAAAATCAACTGGAGAACCTGTGTTGAAAATGCATCTACAGAAATGTAAAAAATAGATACAAAACTGCCCTGGTTTAATTAACCAGGGTTTTTTAGTTTGCTAAAAGTTATTTCAATGTGGTATACTATTAAGT
The DNA here is from genome assembly GCF_026914305.1 of Caldicellulosiruptor acetigenus. NCBI lineage: Bacteria > Bacillati > Bacillota > Caldicellulosiruptorales > Caldicellulosiruptoraceae > Caldicellulosiruptor > Caldicellulosiruptor acetigenus. The sequence continues at coordinate 409,748 of NZ_CP113866.1, forward strand.
AGACAAATCAATCTACAGGGTGATAATCTCTGATGAACAAAACCACAACAGTAAGAGTGGATATTGAAACATATGAAGGCTTAAAAAAACTTTCTCAGCAACTCAATCAACCAATGCAGAAGATAATTCAGGAAGCTCTTGCAGAGTACAAAAGAAAAGTTATACTTTCAGCAACTGCGGAAGCTTTTGCTGCTCTTAAAGAAAACAATAAGCTGTGGCAGGAAGAAATTGAAGAAAGACAGCTGTGGGAAAACACATTGCAGGATGGGATTGAAAAATGAACCCTACAAGAGGAGAAATATGGCTTGTAGATTTAAATCCTACACGGGGCCATGAACAGAGCGGTGTTCGACCAGCAGTAATAATCTCTGTTGATGAGTTCAATTCATGTCCTGCTGACTTAGTGGTTGTTGTGCCAATCACAAGCAAGAACAAGAATATACCCATGCATGTAGAGATACAGCCTGAAAACAGCGGGCTTGCCAGAGTGTCGTTTGCAAAACCGGAAGATATAAGGTCAATTTCAAAAGAAAGGCTTGTAAAAAAGATAGGACAATTACCAAAAGAAAAATTGAAAGAACTGGAGGAGAAAATAAGGATTCTGCTGGGACTGTAGAGATAAGCCATAGCTGACAGGTGTTCGCTATTAGAAATGGTTGAATCCAGTTGCGAAGGATCTCGCAGATGTGCCTGTGGGAAAACTGAACAAAAAGCTCAAATCAGACACAGGGTGTATTGCAAAACCATTGATAGACCTGAATTTGCAGGCAGCAGGCAAACCTGAGAAGGGCTTTTGAGCTGGGGTTAGAGTACCAGAGTAAGCAACAAAGTAGGGAAGGAGATTGTAAACGATTACATAAGGATGCGACAGTAAAAGTCATACTACTGGTAAACAAAGCTGGTTCAAAAGCCCAAACAGAACCTGCGCCAGCAGTTAAAACTTGAGAATTCTAATTTTAAATTGTATTGCAAAACCTGAAAATCGGGTGTATAATAGAAACTGTCTGAAGCAATGTGTGGAGAATACGTCTACAGAAATGTAAAAATTGAAACAAAGTCACAGGTCTCTCTGTGACTTTTATTTTTTGTGTGGTATAATAAAAATGTAAAGGGTAAAATTCTCCTCCCCCTGCTGGAAGTTTGCTAAAAGAGGGGGAGTTAGCGAATGCGTGATAGTTTGCCACCACAGGAACATGATTCAACCTTTAAGTTCTTGTTTGAAGATCCAAAAGATATTCTCTTCCTCGTGAGAGATGTAATAGGCTACAGCTGGGCAAAAGATATTCAAGAAGACTCAATAGAACTTGCTGACAAAGAATTTGTAGATGAGGAATTTCTACAGAAAAGAGCAGACGTCATAGCAAAGGCAAGACTAAAAGACAGGGAAGTATACTTCTACATCTTAATTGAGAACCAGTCAACGGTAGCAGAAGACATGCCGGAAAGACTTCTAAAGTACATGATTTTGCTATGGGCCAGAAAGATAAGAGAAGGTACAGAAAAACTACCGGCAATAATCCCAATAGTCACATACAACGGGCTTGAAAAAGACTGGGATGTCCCACAGGAAATAATCAGCGAATTTGATATTTTCAAAGACGATATTTTCAGGTACGCAGTTGTCAACATTTCAAAATTGGATGCAAAGGCTCTGCTGCAAGAGGAAGAGGATATCTTGAGTCCAGTAGTGTTCTACTTAGAGCAGGCAAGAGATGATACAGAAGAGCTTGTAAAAAGACTGAAGGAGATTGTGCCAAAACTCAAGCAGTTCAGTCCTGCCACCCTGGAAAGATTTTTGATATGGGCGGGAAATGTAATTCGTCCAAGGCTTTTAAAGGAAGACAGACAGGAATATGACAGACTGGCAGAAAAGCTCAAGCAGGGGGAGCTGAGAAAATGGGTGAGTTTGTATCCAATGTTGCAAGACTTTTGGATGAGGTACAACTGAAAAAATTTAATCAAGGTAAAATTGAAGGCAGAATGGAAGGCAGAATGGAAGCACAACTCGAGATAGCAAGAAATCTGATACTTGAAGGTGCAGAAGACAGTTTTATAGCTAAAGTAACAGGACTTGATATTGAGAAAGTAAAAGAGCTTAGAAATCAGCAACAGAAACAATAGATTTCAAGGCAGGGTTTAATCCCTGCCTTTTGTTTTCAGGGGCAGGGGAAAAGTATAACAAATACATGTTCGCTATTTTAAAAAGGTCAAAACCGGTTGTTCACCGTTTAATTTCCGCGGAAGCTCCAACCTTTACAGGTTGGAGAGGAAGCGGGTTGATTTTTTCAATCATATGGTAAAATATACATGGTGAGTGAAAAATGAAGTTAACATTGTCCTGTAAATTCAAACTCTGGCTGTCGCAAGAACAAAAAAGAAAACTCCTAGAAACCACAAAAGCATACACTAACGCTATTAACTTTGTCTTAGCCGAAAACCTGAAAGACAAAACAACCAACGTAAAGAAACTGCACAAACTCTACTACAAGACTATTAGAAAGAGTTTTTCTCTCCCCGCCCAGCTGGCTATTAATGTCTACCGACAGGCAGCAGACATATACCAAACCCTGTGGTCACAATATAACAATCTACTGCACAGGGAACAAAATAGCAACACAACTAAAGAATTCTGGAATAAACCTTCAAAACGAAAAGCTTTCACGGTAAACTACACACACGGCCGTACCTTTTCCATCAAGTACGACCAGAATACAGATACCTTTTTTGTCTCCATCGCCTCCATCTATGGCAGAATTAAAAACATTCGAATCACCGGTTGGAAACAGCACTACAACTATTTAAAACACGGCGAAATAGGTGACCCTGTACTTGTCTATGATAAACCATCCAAAGAATTCTACCTGCACATCCCAGTAACCCTGGAAGTTGACGAAAAACTGTACAAAGAGATTACCGGTATAGACGTTGGTGAGAGAAACATTGTGACGGTAGTATCAACTGCTGGTACGAGATATACCGTACCGCTTCCTGACCAGGTTAGACGTATCAAGCATCACTATCACGAACTGCGCTCTCAGTTGATGTCAAAAGGCACTCGCTCTGCCAGAAGAAAACTCCAAAAGGTTGGCAGAAGCGAGAAACGGTTTGTGTCTGACTTTCTGCATAAACTTACCATAGACCTTGTCAGGAAGCATCCGGCAGCGCTGTTCGTCATGGAAGATTTGAGCATGATAAGGACAAACAGGTCAACGTACCGTGGTAGTGATGGTGAAGCACGCCGTCAAGCAGAACAATGGCCTTTTGCCGAACTGCAGAACAAATTGGAGTACAAATCAATACTCTACAATGGAATACGCCCAGTAAAGGTTGATCCGTCCTATACTTCGTTGTCCTGTCCTGTGTGCGGACATGTATCGAAAGATAACCGTCCAGGGCATGGTGAGTTATTTAAGTGTCAGCGCTGCGGTTATGAAGAAAATGCTGACATAGTAGGTGCAACGAACATAGCGATAAGGTACCTTGTGGAAGTTCAGCAGATAAACCTGAGAGGGCTGCTTGTCAACCAGCCTAATGCTCCCTGTCCGCAAGGGCAGGTAGAGCAAGCTCCTACCTCTACAGGTAGGAGTAGTTGACAGTCTCGCAAACGTGCCTGCGGAAAAGCTGAATCAAAAGCTCACAGCGGCTTTTGCATATAGCGAAAAACACAGACAACTACTGGGGTTGCAGACAGTAACCAAACCCGAAAATGGCTTTTGAGCCGGGCTTAAAATGTTAGAACAGGCCATAGAGTGAAAAGGGTGATTGTAAACGTTTACACAAGGATGCGACAGAAAAAAGTCATGTCAGCTACAAAACAGCTGGTTCAAAAGCCCAAACAAGACTTATGCCAGTAGTCAGAACCCTTGTGAATTCTAACTTTAAATTGTATTGCAAAACCTAAAAATTCGATGTATAATAAAAAACAGTTAGAGAAACTGTATTTAAAACCTGTCTACAGAAATGTAAAAATAGAAATTAGACCGCAGAAAACCTGCGGTTTTTGCTTTTTATAGCATAAACACGCTGACCTGTGGTATTCAGGGATATAGAAAATGAGTATGTGTAAGAAAGGGGCAAATTACAACATTGAGAAAACTGAGAGTATATCTGGACACCTCAGTTATCAGTCATTTGGACCAGCAGGATAATCCCGAGTATATGCAGGTAACAAAAGAATTTTGGGAGGAAGTTAAAAAGGGGAAGTATGATATATACATTTCAGATGCAGTAGCAACTGAGTTAGATGAGTGTCCAGAACCAAAGAAAAGTAAACTGTTTAAGTATCTTAATGGGATAGAGTATGAAAAAATTGTTATAGACGAGCAGGTAATGGAGCTTGCTGAGAAGTATATTGCTGAAGGAATAATTCCGGCAAAATATTCTGGTCATGCGATTCATATAGCTGCAGCAAGTGTCAAAGATTGTGAAATACTGGTATCATGGAATTTTAAGCATATTGTAAAAGTAAAAACAATTCAGGGTGTAAACGGAATAAATAAGTTAATGGGTTATAGAGAAATCCAACTGGTATCACCGCTTATGATGTTAGAAGAAGAAGTGATTGATAGGTTTGAAACGAGTGATATGAAAGAATTACATGAGATAAGGGAGAAAATTTACGAGGAAACAAAAAATATGACACGAAAAGAATTTATTGAGTATATTCACAAAAAGGCAGAAAAAGCTGAAGAAGAAATGAGAAAATTAAGAGAAAAAGCTAAAAAAGAAGTAATCCAATAAGTTTGCAACTTAGATAGAAAGTTAGCCCTGAGAATAGTTTGCAGGAAACTATTTTCAGGGCTTTCTATTTTTTAGAGGACGATAAATTTTGCGGTAGCAAATTCAAAAATCATGATATAACTATATTGAGAAAAACTTTGTCAAAGGAGTTGATAGCACCATGAAAAAACTTGTGAGCTTTTTAGTCATCCTGAGTTTAATTCTAACCCTTTCCTTCCCAGCAGCACAGGCAGGAACAATTTCACAATCTATATCCCAGAAGATAGAATACATCACAGCCGGTGAGCTTGTGACATCACTGCTACTGGGCGCAAAGGTAAAACCGAATGGTATTGCAGACTACTGGGGAAAGGCAGTGCAGATGGGCTTGATACCTGGTGAGGTCAAAAAAGACAAACCACTCACAAGGGCACAGGCAAGCTATATTGTGTGGAAGCTCATAAATGCAGTGCCAGAGCTGAAAGCAAAGAATATTCCAGTGTCGATAAGGAGAGTGCCCCCGACAGAGGCGTTCATGAGAGGAATTTGCTTTTTCGGTGGACCACTTTCGAGCAATTATGAGTATAACAATCTTAAAATTGCAGGTTATGACCTTTTAGACTTCATTCAAGGCTATCAGCTATTAATACTTGAGTACAAATACGCAGATGGTTCAACAGTGATAAAGTATGTGTGGGACAGGTATAAAGGAACAAGTTTAGCACCAGGAACGTATAAATACATTACAGACCCATTCCAGAAAATACTTGATGAGTTCAAGAAAAAGTATCCTGACAAGTTAGTATACGCACCAAGACCATACCAAAAGGGTTGGCTTTTTACAATGGACGTTGTAAGAGAAGCAAAGTCAATAAAATATCCTGTAGACCTTGTAAAAAAGACACAATGGGGTACGTTGAGGCATACAGTAGATGACCCAGTAGAAGTTGCCGAGTGTGTTGCTGATGGGGAAAAGGAAGTAACACAACTTGGTGTGCCCATCACCAGACAGGATATAGCAACAATCAACTGGTACTATTACTCCAAAGGTGTTGATACATTCAGAGGCGGGTTTGGGAAATACAACATTAGAGAACACACGTATTTCAACATGTACCTTGAAGATTACCTTGTGAACTACCCGAGAAAATACCCAACAGACCATACAAGGTTTGCTTACTACTGCAAGGACTATTCAAAGATACCGCAGTTATATAGAGAGGCAATGCTAAGGCTTGCTGATTTGGGTATCATCACACCTGACCAGTCGGCGCTTTACATTGGTGTTTATTACTTCAACCCTGCAAAGGCGCTCACAAGAGCTGAAGCTGTTGAGATGATAAACAGGGTGTTTGATAGGACAAAGAGAGATGTGCTGGATGAGGTGAGTGTGAAGTCGTATCAATACTGGATACCTAAAGTGGAAGTTGGGGCAGGAGAATATATGGAATACAGAGATGACATCAAAAAGTTTGAAACGTTAGGTAATGCAGACGAGTTTGGCGATGGAATTTTCCCCGCTCAGAGGCAAGCAACATTCAGAATACAGGAACCTAAGTCTCTGGGATTTGTTAAAGCAACGTTTAAAAGTTATCCAAATGATTATTTTTACTGGATGATGAATTGCAAGCAAACCTCAGCTGGTTTTGTATATTCTGCAGCGTTGAACAATAACCATGCTACTGTTTTAATGTACGATGAAGCAGATATGACAGGAATTGAAGAGTGGGACAAGAACAAAGCTATCAATTACATTCCAATTGCGTACAGGGATGAATTCAAAAAAGATGTGAACACTTATACAGCAAAATATTTAGTATCAAAGAATATGTTTTTGATAAAACAATATGGTAATGTGTATGTATACTACAACTGCTGGTTAGGTGATAAATCAGGAGTTAACTATCAGATTTATCCTACAAAACCACAAATGAGCGGAATAACTTTTTTAGTAGCCAAACCAAATTCAAAATATACTCAATAAGTAGTGAGGTGAAATAGAAAATGAATAAAAAGCATGAGAGCTGGTTTAAGGCTCTTTCTTTTTTATGTATTTTGTCCTTAGTTTTAAGCCTTATCCCACCAGTAGGAATTTGGCAGAGTGTTAAAGCCGACGATGTTACTTTGTATAATGGCGGACTTGATAGCTACAATGGATTGAGTTATACAGAGTGGGCAAAAAAAGCAGGCGTAAAACCAACTTTAGATGTTACTATAAATGGAACAACAAAGACGCTACATTTTAATAGCGAAATCTACGCAGAACGTGGGCAGGTAGTTTATGGCGAACCAGATGATGTACCTGCAAACCATCTTGTCTCACCAGCCGGGTTTAAACCTGCACCTGACGGATATTTCTATGCAGTCAAACAAAGCAACGGTTCATACAGATTAGCACTGCCAGGGACAGCAGGTGCCGTTCGTGGCTGGTTTAGATACCTTGGCTATTCAATGTCAAAAGCTCCATTTTCTGACCCCAGATTTCCACCTGACTACACACCAGAAGTTATAACACCCGACAAATTAGTTCCAATATCCAGTGTTCCTGCATCCGCAAAAGACGCTCTTGGACTTACAGGTTACGACCCAAGCAAAGTATCACCAAATGACTGGCAACTTTTGTTTCAAAATTTGTATCTCCTCAAGGAATATGATTCAGGAACAAATCAAACTTTAAAACAATTGCTTGTTGACAGCGGAAAAGTAACAAGCTGGACAGGACTTTCAACATATGTGGCTTTTCTTGGTGTTGACCAGAACAATAATGCGTCTGCAAGAATAATCTGGAAGGATTCAACAGGCAGGCTCAGGTACAGAACATATTCAGGGTTCATTCCACAGGGTGGAAGTCCCAAAGTTACAACAGAAGGCGTAGGTGGCAGTATTGTATCAGGTTTAAGTTTTGTAAGCGGAAGTTCTACTTCAACAATAGCAGGAGCAGTTTTAAGATATGACCCTGCAAAAACAGATAAACCAGCTGTGAATATTTACATCGATGGTAAACTGGAAGATGACCTTGGCAGTCATTATGTAGAACCATATTACGACAGGATGACCTTAACGAGAAATGATGTCCAGACATACCAGACAAGGATAGTCAATATCACAATAAATGGACAAAGTGCAATTAACAGCGAAATAACAAAATGGCGAGATGCTATAGTGATAGGACAAGACTCTAATACTGTAAGTTTCAGAACTGAAGTAGAGGGAAGATACTTTGAGATACCAACAAGTCTACTAAAACCTGGGAATAACAATGTAGTTGTTACTGGGGAAACAAGAGTTGTTTTCGACACAGGTAATGGAACAAAAACTGTAGTATCGGAAAATACTGCAACAATGTCTTTCACAATCAAAGTAGACGTCAATCTACAACCGCCACAGCTTCAGCTTTCAGTAACACCATCACAGAGTACCATTACAATCACAAACGGTCAATACAGTCCAAGCCAGTATGTAACCCACAATATCAGTGCAAAAGTTACAGTACCATCACTACCAGCAGGCTATCAGATAACAGCAATGGAGTTTTACATTGATACCAGCAACCCGCCAGCAGGGAATGTGATTTCAAAAACAATCACAAACGGTCTTGCTACGAACTATTCATTCGACAGTATCAAAACTTTCCAGTACGATGCTTCAAAAATACCACTTAAAACAGATGGAACAGGACAAGGGACACCAGCTTACTATGGAAAAGTGAGATACCAGCTCCAAAGTATAAGCAATCCTTCTCAAACTCAGTGGTCTGGGTGGAGTTCGGTTGCGTGGACAAAAGCAGAAGTAGATGTGAAAGCAACAGGTGGTATTGTTACAGCAGATTTGACAGCAGACAAAACGTCCATCTCGGGCAAGGAAGGCGACAAAGTTACTGTTGTACTTACAACCAATGCAACACTTTCTAACAAACCAGCAGGAACAAAAGTAACCCAGTGGAAAATCTATCTGCGTGAGAGCAACGAAACCCAGCCAAACCCGATTGCAACTACATCAAACGACCAGAACACATTTAGCGCTTCAAGGAACTACACCTTTACCCTAAAAAGCGGTATGACAAGTATTAAGTTTGTTACAAGGGCATACTGTACACTGTCAAACGGTACAACACTCAATGGCTATGACGATATTACGATACCAGTAAGTATAACAACACCCCAGCAGGACCAACAACCAGGTGAGGTAATCTGCGATGGTGTGATTTCACCACAGACAGCACAGGCAACCAAGAACCCATTCACAGGACAAATAGATCCGCCAACGACAGACGTACAGGTAGGGGTGAGTGCTTCAATTTCATCTACCGGCGGGAAAAAATAAGTAAATGGGATTTGTACTGCAATGGTGAATTAATTGAGACAATCACAGGCAACAATACGTCTGTTTCAGCACCGCTTGGCACAAAGACATATACGGTTGACAACAATAGTTCACAACAGTTCGAATTCAGAGCAGTGGTTACATTTACAGACGGAACCACAAAAGAAGGAACGGATACTGAAATATTTGGAGCACAGCAAGTTACACTCAGCAATAATCCACCATACGTTTGGGTATCAGCAACACCAAAGGTTGTACCACAGGGTGATGATGTGTATATAACAACTTCTTATTATGACCCTGATGCACCACTGGGTGACAGTATTAAGGATGTATCAATTACTGTAACACCCCTTGGGGATTATTTCGATGGTCGTTTGTTCTGGTCGTCAAAAGTTGGTTCATATACAGCCACGGCAACTGTAACAGACAGTTTGGGTTTAAGTGCTACAGCAACTGATTCATTTTCTGTTATCCCTGCAATTCCACAACCCAAACTGTACACGTTTGGAACATTGAAGGAAAATAGAAAGGTTATTTTAGATGGTTCGTACAGTTACGCAGGTTCAAAACGTGCACAGATTGATTGGAGCAAAGCAAAATGGACGATAACACCAGTAACCGGTGATATAGACCCGACAAGTATAAAAACTGTGGAATCACTCGAAGGTTCATCAAAACTCACGTGTTTGTTCAAACAGTCAGGTAGGTACAAGGTTACTCTTACACTTACAAACAATTATGGCAACAGTGCAACTGAAACATGGTATATAGAGATTAAGCCGGACGAGCCACCAGTAGCGAGTTATACCTGCCCAACAAAAATAATTAGAGACCCAAATGATAGCTCAAAAGCTACAGTCCAACTTACCAGTAACAGTTACAGTCCCGATGACGATGTCATAGCAAAACATGCCTGGCTTTATGCGTGGGATTCTAATAATGACGGTAATTTTGACGACGAAACCTGGTATGCACTCAAATCTGACGGGACATGGCAGCAGATCAACTTATCGACTTTTGACATAGACAACTTTGATTGTGGCAACCTGACAACGGCTACTATTAAAACAAACAACGTTGGTAAGTATGAGGTGAAATTAATTGTCAAGGAAGAATTTGGGCAGGAAACTATACCACAGTTTGTAACAAGCAGTGATAGAAAGTCGGCACAAATAGAACAAACTGTCGAAGTTATCAACGTTGCTCCAATTGCAACTTTGAATGCAAGCAAAACAGAAATTAAAAAAGTTAATATAACTGTTCTGACCGATAAAACAGGAAGTGCATACAACCAAATAGTAGGAAAACTCAATCAACTCAAAGCAGATTTATATCCATATGGAGTATATGTTACTATCAATAGCTACGATGGAACCAACACAACACAAAACGTTGGTAATACTGAAAAAGCATATTCTTGCGGACTTTTAAGGAGCTGGTTAAACTATGATTTCGATGATGTAATCGCAGCTTCAAACATATACGGCGGATATGGTATCGGCGTGGGTGTTAAAAATGGAACTTATTATGTTTTCAGATATGATACAAGTTCCAGAATAGTAAATACACTGGCTACATTAGGGGAAAAAGTGAAAAGTGTCAAATTCCTTGCTGATAGAAATGGTTTCTTTAGTGTAGCTTATATACTTACAACAAGTGGCAATTTATATCAGTGTCTTTACTCTGAAAGGATTGCTTCATTGATTGGTAGACAGATTGCAGGACCATTGAACTATCAATTTATTCTTATGGGAACAGGGATACAAGAGATTGAAATGCTTTGGAGAAACAATTATCAAGGACCAGGACCAGGGTTTAGTAGTAATACTAGAGGTGACTTTCATTCAAGTATAATTCTCAGATTTAAAAAGAGCACTGGTTATGGAAATGTTGAAGTATATAAAATTCAACATCACATAACTGATTTTTGGTCAAGTAGCTATGAAGATAGGAATGCTTTTCTCTTCTTTGGGTCATGGTATTATTCACCGAACTACAAAACTTTTACCTATAGCTACGATGTTAAATGGAGTGGATATAGCAATAGTTTTTACGACATTTATGACAGTATAAGTCCCTGTGGTACGATGGATCTAAACAATTGGCCTGTTTACTATTATACTGATTACTGGCCATACTTCTCGGCTGTTCTAAAAGATAAGTATGGCAGGTTTTGCGATGATACTATATATGACTATACTTCGGATTATCCAAGAATGAACTCATCCGACTTGAACAAATTTGTCTCACTTGTACCATTGTACGATTACAGTACCGCAGCAGGCAGTATTTCAACTGATGTAAGTTTTAACTTCGATCCTTCTAACCCTATGTGGGTGCAAAGTATTTTAAACTGGTTTTTGGAAGAACCCAGTAATAATGGCTGGATTTATACTGTCACTCCTTACTCAGGTGCTGTCCAATCATTAAAACAGGTTATACCAAAAGCAGTATTGAGTAGCAGCAAATACTCAACACTGATTGGGCAAGCATATATAGACCAGAATAACAATTATTCATCTTTCAGCGGTTACTATACGATAGCAAACGTAGCAGATATGTATGTACCTAATGCGGATAAAGAGTGGATAAATAAATCCGGTACTTTAGTTTTCCGCTCAGGAAGCACTATTTACAGGACGTTATCCGGTGGTTACCCATATGCAATAGGATACGTTAATACTCCTGTAATTTCACTGAGTGCTGCACCAATCATAACTAATTATAGAGAAGACTCAGACAATTATACAATTTATGTATCTGATACACAGGGAACATCCGGAGATTGGGGACAGTACTTTTCATTCTGGAGCATTGACAAAATGCTGCTGAACTTCATGACACGTTACAATGTTAAATTCTTTGGCGTTACACCCTCAACAAATTTTGATAAACTTTATTACCAGCAGCAGGTAACACTCAGACAGCTTGCCAACGCAACCGACGGCAAACTCTATGATAGTCAAGGCAATGCAATAACAACCCTAGACCAGGCACTTGCAGACATCAAAGCAAAATACACCAATGTGCAATTCGCTCCCGACCCGGTATACGTACTTGCTGATGAGGAAAGGGTAGTTTATTACCCGTACTGGCAGGACTATGAGAACGACACAATTATCAATCAGAGATGGCGCTATGAACACGATGAAACAGTCTTCGACAACTCACAGGGTAAGGCAGAGTTTGATGGTGTATGGTTAAACAACCCAATCGAAGTATTCAACAAGGTAGGAAAGTACACAATAACATTCCAGGTACAGGATTCTCCACCACCAGGCAGCAGTGATTTCGATGAGTACAAGCTCTGGAGCAAGCTTGAACGGCAGATGGTGCTTTATGTTCACAGAAGACCAATTGCAGACTTCACAGCAGTATACAATAAATCCACTGGCAAGCTGACAATCACAGACAAGAGCTATGACCCGGACCACCAGTATAACAGGACTGATAAAGGGATAATCAACTGGAAATGGCAGTATAAGACAATAGATGACAACACATGGACAGATACAACACTCAGCAATCTCCAGAGCATGACATTACAGAGTGGCAAGGTATACCTCATCAAGTTAGAAGTCCAGGACTGCGATGGACCAAACGGCGTTGGTGTATGGAGCAAACCAAAGATTGCGATGATTGACTTGACTACCAGCAATAATCCGCCGGTAGCTGACTTTGTAGTGGATTCTGAAATACTCAAGGGTAACCAGCCGTCCAACTTACAGGACAAGAGTTATGACCCAGACGGTGATACAATCACAGCATGGCACTGGTGGATTTACAACAGCGATGGTAGCACCAACAAGGACTTTGGTGAAACAACAAACAACAATATCAGCACAATCAAGAGCTACATTGCAACAATGCCAGAAGGCAGTTACAGACTCGCACTGCAGGTTAAAGATTCGAATAACAACTATTCAGCTGTAACCTCAAAGTGGTTCAAGATATACTCACCAAGCAAAGATACAGAACCAGACGCTGTAAATAACCCACCAGCAGGTACGTTCACCATGACAATTACCAACCACAGGACAAAGTTAAAGCCGACAACAACATACTCTGACCCTGACGGAGACCCCAAAAACGCAGAGCAATGGTACATTAAATTCAACGAGCAGACCCGGTATTTCGACAGGTTACCCGATACGCTTGAAAGTGCAGGATACATCTATGATGGAACATACGAGATAGGCTACAGGGTTCAAGACAATCCAACATCAAGAAGCACTAAACTAAAACCTCTGTGGAGCAACTGGTATGTGCAGACATACTACATCAGTTCCGACATCACAATACAGGCATGGACAGAGAAGTTTGCAAAACGTGCAAAGAACATGACCGAAGTTCCGTCTATTGTTAAAAACACCATCAAAACAAGCGACTTCAAACTGGGCGAAGGCATTATCATAAAAGCAAAGACAACAGGTTATGTAGAAAAGATTGAAGTATGGTTTGACACAGTCGATACCCCAACGCCAAAGGAAGGTAAAGTAACAAAAGTTATTACCGGTTACTGGGAATGCTCAATTAAGAATGGAACAATGACACTGAATAACCTGCATACAGTTTTGTATCCGGAAGACACAGTAAAGAACCGTGAGATTTCATACGAAGCAGTAAAAGGGAAAAACCATTGCCTGCACCGGTATTTACAACTGTCCCGTACTCCATGAACTGGAGCAGTGATATCTTTGACCCCAAACTGCAACCAAAATTCATTATTTCAAACAACAACTCATATGTGAAAGAAAAATGGCCCGACAGATACAGAGATCTGTGGGATGGACTGTATAAATGGAGTGACTGGCCATTGGGCGACAGGTTCAGCTATGCAAAAGCAATGGAGATTTACGGAAGACCACCGTATTTGATAAAAGGAGATGTTCTGCACATCAAACTTAGAGCGTACAAAAGAAATGCAAATGGCAGTTACACCACAAAAGACATTGACCTGCCGGTAAACATCGTGGGTTCGATTGAGATAGGCACAGGGGAAATCAATTAACCCCCTGTGCCTTTTTGTGTCCAAATTTTGTGAAGGTGGTGGTAAGAGCATGATTGCAGTTGCTACAGGAATTCAGGAGTTTGATATGAAACTTGCAAGCGAACTTCAAAACGCTGAAGTGGTCTTTTACAGGGAATATCTGCTAAAGGAAAACAAATATGAAACTGTTATAGTATCGGAAAATCTAACAGGTTCAATAACTTTTGAGGAACTGTTATTAAAACTCAGAGAAAATGACAAAAGGGTTATAGTTATCTGGCCGGACGAAGATGATAGACCGGAAGTTATAAAGTTCATGCTCACTCTGGGGATTTATGACATTTTGATTGGAGCTGTTACAGTTGAGATGGTTAAAGCTGCCGTTGAAAAGCCAAATACTTTTAAAGACGTCTCTCGTCTGTATTTAAAGACTCTTAAAGTAAATGACCTGCAACTGGAAGTGAAAGAACACCAGGAACAGTTACCTGAGATTGAAAAAAAGATAATTGAAAAAGTGGTCGAAAAGACAGTCGAAAAAACAGTTGAAAAACCTGTTGAGAAAGTGATTGAGAAGATAGTTGAAAAACCAGTTGAGAAGATAGTCGAAGTTGAAAAAGTTATAGAAAAACCTGTGGAAAAACTTGTTTTTGTAAAGCCTAAAGTAATAGCTTTCTGGAGCATGGAAAACCCATACGACACAGCAGTTTTGAGTTTTGAATTTACCAGAAAGCTCAGAAACAAAATTAACAGCAAAGTAGCACTGCTTGATTTTGAAGAGATAACTCCCAAAATATTCGAACTTGCAAAGGTTAAAAAAGCTCAGATTGAAGGAATTGTAAGGCAACTCAATAATCTTGAGCTGAACTACAGAAAGTTTGAAGAATTAACGGCTGAGAAAGACAGCATGCGGATTTTCTCGGGGATAACAATAAGGAACTTTTTCATTGTCAAATTAGAACACTTAAATAGCATTGTTCAACTGTGCAAGGACACAGGCTGGGTGGTAATAAACGCAGGTGCGGGGTTATCAACAAGCGGTGTTGCATCTGCCCTGTCACAAAGCGATAAGGTTTTTGTCATTGTCGATAGTCAATCAAAGCTCAATCTGTTTTATACGGTAGAGTGCATCAATTTTGTATGTGATAACTGGAATCTGGATAAGGAGAAGTTCTCGATAGTACTTGTTAACGAAGATTTGCGTTCGGACATAGACAGTGAATTTGCACTTGAGATTGCTAAAACAAATGGTATTGAAGAAGTCTATTCACTTGGTACGCGGAAGAAATGGCAAAAGAATGTTGATAAACTGCTGGGGGTGATTGAAAAGTGATTATAAATCCCATTGCTGGTATAGGGACAGCGCTGGTACTGGGACACAGCGAAGAAGAAAAAGTAACAGAAATAATCCAGGAATTTATTCGCCGCTATCCGGAACTTTATGTAAACGCCACTGACCCGTATCAGGTGGTGAATGAAGTCAATCAGCTGCTGGTGGAAAAAGGATATAAGATTCCAGCCAAAGTTATTCTTGACAGTATGTTCGGATACGGCATAATTGAGCACCTGCTTGAAGACCCGCTTGTGACAGATGTCTTTATCAACCACGAAAAAGAGATAAGTTACAAGAAATGGGGAAAAATCTATGAAACAAATTTGCAGTTCAGGAACAGGCAGGCATTTATAGAGTACATCAAGCGCATAGCAATCATGAACGGAGCAACTATAAATATGAACGAAGCGGACGTAACATTTACAGACATCAAAAGAGGTTTGAGAATTACCGCAGCCATTCCACCAGTAGCGATAAGACCATTTTTACACATACGAAGACCCCTTGTGGGACAAAAACTTGAAACTCTCGTGAATGAATCTAATATGCTAACAAAAGAACAGACTGAAATCTTAAGACAGGCACTCAGAGAAAGGAAAACAATCATCATAGCGGGAAGGGGTGGAAGCGGAAAGACAACTTTACTTTCTGCTCTTGTTGAGGAAATCCCCGAACATATCAGAGTCGGCATAATACAGGAAGTATATGAAATCAAAACAGAGCGAAAAAACACCATCTCGGAACTTGTCCGGCCTGGAAGTAGCATCCTCAAAGAGTATTCACTTTTTGAACTGACAAAAAACATGCTGCTTCGTTCAGTTGAAACAATTGTTGTTGGCGAACTGAAAGATAAGGAAACATTTGATGTTTTAAATGCCGTCCACACAGGACATCAGGCACTTGCAACCGTGCATTCACCTTCAGCAGAAGAGACAATAAATAGATTGATTTTCCTGATGAAACGGGCACAGACCGATTTGAGCGAAAACTTTTTGAGAGAAGTGCTGGAAAACTCAATTGATTACATTGTCTACATGAAGGATTATAAAGTCCAGTGCATTTTTGAAGTTGGAAAGAAGGTTGAGCTGGTATGTTAGGGTACAGACGAAAAGAGAAAGTGATTAAGCACCAGATACCCGTGTTTTCACTGAAAGCTTATTTTTCACTGGCAGTGGTAGTTGCACTCTTAACCTTTGCTTGTTTTGTCACCACGAAGAATATTATTCTTGCTGTGATGTATTCGGTAATTGTCCTGGGTGTGTTTGATTTTTTGTTTGAACTTGCATACATGCTTGTGCAACAGTTGTTTGTGAACCAGTATCTCTCGTTTGTATCGTCATTTGCAACAGCTGTGACTGTTACAAAGTCTGCAATTCAGGCTGTTAAATACTGCAAAGAATATACAAGACCACCGCTAAAAGGTATACTTGATGGGGTTGTAAGTGAATACGATGCAGGAGTGATTGATACAGGCAATTTTTTCTCAGAGCTTGCAGAAAGGATAAATATAAGACTTTACAAACAGTTTTTTCTGCTCGTGAGAGTGGCAGACGAGACAGGTGCTGATGTTGTGGGTATCTGCAGAAAAATTCTGGACAACAATACAGATGCTTTGAAGTTAGTTCGACAAATCAAAGCGTCAACAATTGTAGGCTTTGGAGTAATCGCTTTTATGATAGCAATAAATTTGCTCATTTTCAATGTTGCAATACAGAATGAAGAAATAGCAACCTGGCTTTTCACAACAAACAGGCAGGACCTGGTATTCAACATGATTGCTATTTTGGCAGGACTTGCAACACCAAAATTACTGGTAAGCTGGAGTGATACAGTATGATGTTTTTATTCGTCCTTTCAGCAGCTCTGCTGGCTATATGCTTATACACGCTCGGCAGTTTAATTCTACTTGCCATTTCAAAACCCAGAAAAGAAATTACCCGGTACACAACCACCAGGACATACATGATTTTGTTCGGTATAGCAGGAACAGTTTGCGGTCTGTTTTATGGTTATATAACAAGAGCTTCTGTGATATCAACTGTGCTGCTTGGTGTGGGAATGTGCCTGATTGCATTTCCTCTGCCGCTTTTGATTGAACAGGCACAGCTCAGAAGTTTCAAAAGGAACCTGCTTTTTATGTCATACCTGTTTGAGATAGCAGCCAAACACAACCTGCCACTTGATAAAACGTTACTTCTCATAGCAGAAGGCATTGACACACCAAAGCAAAGAAAACTTGTCCGGAACATCGCAGCAGTATACAAACAGACAAAAGATCTGGATGAAGCATTCAAACCACTTTTAAACTTGAAAATTCCAGAAGCAGAACTGTTGAAAATTGCTCTGAAAGAGTTCGAAAGATTTGGACAGCAGGGAATTGTGGCAATAGAAACATTCTCAAGTTTGCAGCATCAGAACAAAATCTATGACCTTACAGTGAAAGAGAAAACTGTTGATTACATTGTACTTGGTAGCAGCATTCTAATTCTGTTCGGTAGCATACTTGCAATATTTGACCCGCTGTTTTCAAACCTTCTCAATACTCTGCCCAACCTGTTCTAAAGCCCGGACTCCTTGAGAAAAGGAATCCGGGCTATATTTTTTCAGGTGCTGCTGGCAGGAAACCAGAATTCAAAAACAAAGCTTTCCGGAGGTGTGTTTTGAAAATGAAGAAGTTTTTAGAGTTCACAAAGAAACTCATGAAGAGCGAAGATGGACTTCTGGAAATCATAGTTGTTGGCGTGTTAATAGTTTTTGTAGCTCTTAAGATGGTCAACCCAACAAAAAACCTTGGGCAGACATTAAGCGATTCTTTTGACAAAATCAATCAAACAATCAGCAACCAGCTGTCCCAGATAACAACACAGTAATCCAGGGTGGTTCAAATGCGATTATTTAAAAAGTTCCTGAAACACGAAGGAGGCAACTCCACAGTGGCAGGATTCATGCTTGTCCTGCCACTGGCAATTGTTCTTACCATCAATCCGCTGTACATGCTCTTTGACACTCTAAAGTATATACAGCTGGATAGCATTGCAAGAAAGTACATCATCAAAATGGAAGTCGAAGGCGGACTCACAGTCACCGATTATGCAGACCTTATTTCCAGGGTGGCTCAGCTCGGATATTCAAACATTCAGGTATCATACACTCCGTATCCGGTGGATTTTGGGGATACCGTGAGACTTAAAATTGTGGCTGACATGAAGTTCAGACGAATCAGTTTTTTCGGGGGACTTAAAAATGAAACAAAACAGGTTTGTGCCGGACCGTATGAGAGCGTTTCTAAGAAAAACCCTCTTGTGCAGTGAAGACGGTGACCCCATGGTGTTATTCATTGTTCTTATCCTTATTTTCATCTTCCTGCCAGTAGCTACCTTCACCCTTGAATTTTCAAGGGAAATGATAGTGAAGCAGAAAGTAGAGAGCGCAGTTGTAGTATCAGGTTTTGCAGCGCTTTACAGAGTTACTCCGAATTCATCGTTAACAGATGCCCAGAAAGAAGATTGTATTGACACTTTTGTACAGCAGGTGAAGAAAAACCTTAACCTGAATGACGATTTTACCTCCAGAGACAACCTTTTTGAAGGTCCACTTGAAATAGTTGAAGTGAGCGTATACGGAGCAGATGAAGTACCTGCCGTGTGTCCGCAGGGAAGTGAAATTTTAGTACCGGGAATGCATGTTGTTGTTCATGCAAAGGTAAAAAGGCTGTTTTTCAAAACAGAGCAGCAATATACCGACCTGATGATTCACAAGGACATAGACGTGTTTGAAAAAGGAGGTTATTGAAATTGATTCTGGCTTATTTTATAGCAGTTACTGTTTGTCTTATAGCAGCATTTACGGATTTTAAATACCGGAAAATTTACAACTGGCTTGTCGTTATAACCATTGCTTCTGCAGCAGTCATCCACAGACTCAACATACTTCACACCCTTGCACCGGCTGTTACACTTTTTCTGTTCATGGTCTTTGTAGCTTTTTTGCTCAGAGACACGTCAATGGGCGGAGATGTGAAATTTTTAAGCAGTCTTGCGCTACTGCTGGGGAATGATATTTATCCTGCTGTTCTCGTTTCCTGTATTGTGTTCATTGTTGCCGGTGCAGTTATATATCTACGACAGAATAAGGGCTTTGATGCCGGGTTTTTAAAGCTGAAACTCCCGCTTGGTATGTTTCTGCCAGCAGGAGTTCTGGCTGTTTTGATAGTAAGACTTCTAACAAAAACAATTTAAAACGAGGGGGTATTTGATTATGAATCTCAGATTGTGGTTTGCATTTATGCTTTTTGTGGGTGCAAGTGCAGGAACACTGCTAACAGTCATGGTGCTCACAGGCAATGTCCTGTATCCGCTCAAAGAACTCAAAAAGAAATTTTCCAGCAGTTCGAGCAATGTAACAATGCTTCTTGTCATGGAGATAACTCTTGCTATTTTGTGTGCTGCACTGACATTTTTCATCAAGTGAGAAGGGACAAAACCCTTCTCACTACTTTAAAAGGAGTGAACCAACTTTGTTCAAATTTTTAAAAAACCTTTTAAAAAGCCAGGAAGGTGCAACAGAAATACTGGAAGTCGGGATTTTGCTTGTGTTTGTGATATTTCAAATCGCACCATCAATAATCAACGTATCAAAGACTGTTGAAAAACTTTTGCAGGTGCTGGATGACTATCTTAAAAGCCAGATGGCTGTTGGTATCAATCAATAAAGGCAGGTGAGATTATTGAAACTCAAAAAAATCATGATAGCCTTTTTCTCTGCTGTTTTAGCAGTTTTTCTGCTGGTTGTGGTATACACACAGATGGATAAAGCAACAAAGTTAAAAACAAAAACAGTTTTTATAGCAACAGAGACAATCAAAAGCGGTGAAAGAATAGGACAGAGAGCAATCCAAACTACGATTGATGTCAGTGCACCAGTAGAATCGCCGGAAGATGTCTCTAATCTCTTTGCCACAATCACAATTCCAAAGGGTTGCATCATCACGCCTGAACTTGTTGCAAAGACGGTGTATGAAGACGTATATACCACACACATAGTTGTAAAGATTGACCCTGTCCCGCTGGAAGTTCTCAAAGCAGCTGAATATATAGGACTTTTGAATGTTGAAACTTCAAACAATCAAACACGTACAAATGTGTTTGAACATCTCAGACTTGTAAAACTTTATGACCAGGCGGGCAGAATTGCAGGCAAAACTGCCAATGAATATTCATCAAACCTTGTCAGCATGGTTGAGATTGCAACCGATAATGAGACTGCAAAAAAGATAAAGGAAAAAGAAAAAGCGGGAGTGTATTATGTGTTAATTGAGTAGAAAGGGGAGATTTGTATGGACAAATGCCTGTTTTTCGGCAGACTCACAAAAGACCCGGAAGTCTTCACAACCCAGAGCGGTAACAAGCTTGTCAGAATAACAATTGCCATGGACAGAACAGTTAAAGGAGAGAAAAGAACACAATTTATTCCATGCATAGCTTTCGGGAAGGATGCTGAGCTGATTGAACAGCACTATTCTAAAGGGCGTGAAATTTTAGTTGAAGCAAGAGCTGAAAACGCCCGGGGGAAGACAAAAGATGGTGTGGAATATCCCACTTTTAGATTTGTGATTGAACGGTTTTATTTTGCAGGTTCTAAAAAAGAACAGCAAAAAGAGCAGACTGCAACTACTTCTCAAGTAGAACCCGAAATCCCTGAAGATGAACTTGAAAAGGAACTGAAAGAATTTTTCGAAGAAGATGAAACTTTTGAACCACCAGCAGAAAATGGTGTTATCACATCTGAAAAAGATTTGCCATTTTAGAAGCAGGATTATATACCCTGCTTTTTTGTTGTCAACTTTTCAGGAAAGGAGTGCAAAAGATATATGCAAAAAGCACTGAATCTGCTTTTACAAAACATGAGTGAGAAAAACGCAACACTCTTAACACACTCTTTAAATGTTGCAAAACTCAGTACAATAATAGCGAAGAACCTGGGTATGGATGAAGAGTACTACTACACAGCAGGACTATTGCACGATGTAGGAAAACTGCT
This sequence comes from Caldicellulosiruptor acetigenus, assembly GCF_026914305.1. Classification (NCBI taxonomy): domain Bacteria; kingdom Bacillati; phylum Bacillota; order Caldicellulosiruptorales; family Caldicellulosiruptoraceae; genus Caldicellulosiruptor; species Caldicellulosiruptor acetigenus. The sequence goes on from NZ_CP113866.1 coordinate 431,152, forward strand.
TGTTCCAAATGCGCTTCTGGATAAGTCAATCTCGATAGGCAAGGAAGAACGGGAAATCCTCAAAAACCACAGCAAATGGGGAGCTGAACTTCTAAGAATACTGGGATTGAATGAGTTTTCAGTGATAGCACTGCTCCACCACCAGGATACATCTGATTTACCTTTGTCTGTACAAATTGTAGCTGTCGCTGACAAATTCGAAGCCATGACTTCCCTGTGGCGACAGTATAAAAAACCAGTTTCTCATGAGGAAGCAATTAATGAACTCTGGAGTATGGGAATATTCAAACCAACAGTCATAGAAGCCCTTACAGTTGCCCGGGCAGAGTTTTCGATAGAAAAGAAAGGCTGATTTGACGGAATTGATGAGTATGAGAGGATATACCCGATTAGCCTTTGCACTTGCAGCAGCCAGCAGTATAGAAACTCTGCAACACAGAAACATCATCACCCTGCCAGTAGCAGTGGCAGGAATATCAGCGCTTCTGCCTGATATTGACCATCCAGAATCGCTACTGGGAAGAAAAATAAAGCCCATTTCATGGCTTATAAACAAATTGCTTGGACATAGAACGATAACACACAGTCTCGACTTTGCTCTTGGGCTTTGCCTGGTTGTGCTTTTGAGTTCAAACTTCAGCTACTGGGCTTGGATGTTTGCGCTGGGGTATGTATCTCACCTGCTGCTGGACAGTCTAACGCTCAGTGGCATTAAACTTTCCATGTTTCGACAGAACTCGACAATCGGCTTCAGAGTTGTTAAAACAGGTGGTGTAGTGGATAACACAATCTTTGTTGTTTGTTTGCTAATTCTGAGTTTTCTTATAACAAAACATGCCTGATTTTCCTTTTGTACCGTCGATTTTGAGCACGTCCCTGTTCAGGGGACGTGTTTTTTATTGTCTGCGCTTTTTGTTGCGTTTTATAAGGCAAAATAAACCGATTTCAAGGGGGTTTTTAAAGTGGGTTGTTACAAGATAGAAATTGCAGCAAGACCGGTTCCGAAAGCAAGACCAAGACTGGGCGCAAACGGCAGAATGTATACGCCAAAAGAGACAAAAGAATTCGAAGAACTTGTTGGCTGGTGCACCAGAAGCGTTGTCAAAAAGCCGGTCGAAAAGCCAGTTAAAGTCAATATCGATGTTTTCTCCAAAAGCAGAGCAGACATAGACAACATTGCGAAAGCTATCTTGGATGGGCTAAATGGTGTTGCTTTCCTGGACGACAGGCAGGTGGTCGACCTCAGAATCAGAAAACTGCCACCCGTTGATTGTGAAAAGATTGTCATCAGTATTAAAGAAACAAGGAGTGTTCAAAAGTGCAAAAACTCAGGCTAAAGGTCTACATTTGCTCTCCATACAAAGATAATCCGGAAGAAAACCGAAGGAAAGCGCTGCAGTACTGCAGAAAAGCTTTTGAAGAGGGGTATCTCCCTATCGCTCCGCACGTGTACTTTCCCCAGTTTTTAAACGAAACCACAGAAAGAGAGCATGGATTGGAAATGGCTTTGCAACTACTCCTGGAATGCCAGGAGCTCTGGGTGTTTGGTCCAGAGATAACGGAAGGAATGAGAAGAGAAATCGAATACGCCAAAAAGTTTGGAATACCCATCAAATGCTTCTATTTCAAGAAAGTTCACCAGGTCAAAGAACTAAAGGGGAGTGGCACAGATGAGCAGAAACACTAATATCTGTTCTGGCATATTTGGTATTGCTGAGCAAATTCGCAGGGAACTCAAAATAGGGCAAAAAGTTAAAACAAACAGAGTACCATGGACATCCGGTCAGGGTAAGTCTGATTATGAGCACAGAACAAGAGCAGGAAAAGTGATTGCAAAGTATCCCCACTTTTTTGTTGTACAGTTCCCACAGTACAGAGAGTGTTTCAAATACACCGATGTTGCGTCAGACATCATTCAACTCTGCGATGAGACAGAAGAAAACCGGGATGTTTTCAGCTGGCTCAAAAGCTTGAAGGGGTGATGGAATGTGTATGGTTTTGACATGCAAAAAACAAAACAGGTAGCAAAGGCATATGTCAAACACAAAGCAAAGTCTGCATTGATAAAATTTTTAATGAGCAAACCTGGATTAATAATAGCGGGCGTGCTTTTACTGATTCTGTTGATTCTGGGTTCCATACAGGCTTTCATTGAAGCCGGGGAGATATCCAATCGACTTGATGATGAACACAATCAAAAACTGCAAAAGGAAGTTGTCGATATTGCAAGAGAAAAGTCAGGCAGCTTGCTGGATTACTATGGTACAGATGAAGATCTCGCACTGAACGCAGCATGGATATTAAGTTATTACAAGTATCTGCAGTTTATGAACAAAGCAGACATAACAGAAGCCAAAGACTTTGACGAAGTTGCAAAAGAAATGGCAAAACAGGGTATTAAAAGCGCTGTCAATCAGATTCTGCCGCAGTGGTACATCTACAGGAAAATAAAAGGTGAACTTTCTGACCTGGCTGAGCGAATGAAACCAAGGTTTTTGTATATAAAGACTGAACGGAAAACAGTTACGACAAAGTTTTTACACTACTCAATGCCAAGAACATATTCCTATACAGTCTCTAAAGAAGTCTACAACCCTGAAACAGGAAAATATGAAACTCAGACAGAAAACAAGAGCAAAACCGTTACCGTGAAATGGACCGAAAAAGTTGAAATTACCGAAACACAACCCATCTGGCTAATAGTTGCTGCTGATACAATCAAACAACGCTATACATTCAGCTATGATATCAACGAATACAAACGCACATACCAGAACAATGTACCACAGAAAACACAAAAGACGAAAAGTCAGGATTTAAAACTCGATTTTGACCCCAAAAAATTTATTGAGAACAAAAACTGCTTGCATGCATCCGAGCTTGGTATCAAATCTGCATTTGAGCTCAAAACCAACTTTGATAAAGCTGAAAAAGACCAGAAACCTTCCACCAGCAGTAAAACAGTTGAAACTTCGCCACAAACAGAAGAACCACCCTTCAGTCCTGAAAGTGGTGCAACCAATGTAACTTCAACTAACGGTGAGAAAAAACTCGACAAAGAGGAAATACTGCAGGTAGTCGAAACAGTACCCGAACTGAGCGGTCAAAACCCTGTCGGAAAAGAGTATGAAAGACTTGAAGAAATGATAAAAGAAGATAATCCCAATGAGGACATCGAACTTGCAAAATCAATGATTATAAACACTGCAATGAGTTTTATGAAGGGTACAAAGGATTTAAACTGGGTATTTTCACAGATAAACGACTACATGAACGTTGGTGGTTATGTCAGCAGTTCATATATCCCTGCTCAGTTTTTGCCGATGTTCCAGGAAGCTGAAAAACTCTTTGGTATACCATACTGGTTTTTGGGTGCAATAGCATACAGAGAAAGCTCATTCAATCCGCAGGCAAGAACACCGAACTCAGATGGTGCCGCAGTTGGACTCATGCAGGTACAGCAGAAATACTGGAACAGCAGAGTTGAAGCTTTCAAAAATGCATTCCCTGATGTAACAATCACAGGAGATATCAATAACCCGAGAGACCAGATTTTAATTGGTAGCTGGACAATTTACAACTGCATCAAAGAAATGGTGGGAGATCCATCTTCAATAGACTGGCAGGGTGATGGATGGAAAGAACAGGTAATTCCTGCGCTTGCCGGCTACTGGATAGGTGTTAATGGTGCGAAACAATGGGACGCACCAAACAACTATGCAAAAACAAGAAGTGAATACGCTCCATCACTGTTAGCACAGGCACAGCTTTATAAGTCTGTCGGTGAAATGCTCGCAAACCCTGAAATTGCTAAACCTGTCGGAAGTGATATGAATATTACAAGCCCGTTCGGTATGCGATATCACCCGATTTACCACACGTGGAAAATGCACTCCGGTATTGACATCGCTACAACCTATGGTCAACCTGTTTTTGCAGTTAAAGACTCGATTGTCAAGTTTGCAGGTTGGATGAGCGGATACGGAAAAGTTATCATTTTGCAATCAGGGGAGTATGAGTTTTACTACGCACATCTGGCAGACATAGACGTTCAGGTAGGACAAATGGTAACAAAGGGTCAGCAGATAGGTGGTGCTGACTCGACAGGAGCTTCTACTGGAAACCACCTGCACTTCGAAATAAGAATAAATGGTACACCGGTAGACCCGCTCAGTATACTTGGCAATCTCCAGTAGGGTTGCAGTATATAACTTCTGCAGCCCGTTGAAAATCAAACTTGCGTTCGGTATATTCTGAGTGTATAATAGAAATAGCAAACAATTGTTTGTAGAAAGGAGCGTCTGCTCATGCAGGGATTAACAGAAAGGCAGCAACAGATACTGAATGCTATCATAGGGTATATTAATGAAAAAGGTTATTCCCCCTCTATCAGAGAGCTTGCAGACATGGTGGGGATTAAGTCTTCATCTACACTTCATGGGCATCTACAGAGATTGGCAAAGAAGGGTTATATCACAAAAGAAAAGGGAAAGCCCAGGACTATTGTGCCAACAATGAATTGATAATCATGAATTTTGGGTATATATTAGAAATGAAAAACCATAAAAGGGGTGGAATAATGAAGTGTCTTGCGAGAAAATTGGGAATTCTTATACTCTTCGTTTTTGTGTTATCTACAACTATACCTGTTAGGGCACTTAATAACTTCAATGTCCAGTATGGTAATGACATCACAGATGTTGGTGGACTTCCTTATATACGGTGGGTTGTAGAAAAAGGATGGATGACTTTACACAATAACACATTCAGAGCAACAGACTATATAAAAAAGTGTGATCTTGCTGTGATACTTTCAAGAGTTACAGGTAGAATTAAAAATCTAAAGAATCCCAACAAACCAACTTTCGTAGATGTTACCAAAATAAGCCCATACTACAAATATATAGAAACCATGAAGGACTGCTTACCTTTTGAACAAACGTCGCAGGGATTAAGGTTTTATCCAAACAATTATGTTACTGTAGAAGAAGCAGTTTACTCAGCAATAAAAGCTTTAGAATACCACAAAGACGAGTGGAATGTTACACCTTCTCAGCAACTCAAATTATTAAAGCGGTTAGAAGAATGGAATATAGTAGACGCAGAGGAAATAGAACCCAAATATTTGCCTTACGTATTTTTGTATGTAAGGGACGAATTAATTTCACTCAGAGGGCTTGGACAAGAAGTCATTGGTAATGGGAAAAAGGAAGTTAAATATGCATACTTTTGCGTTCCAAAGTACAAAATCTCGAAACAAGAATTAGCTGAACTACTATATAACTTGACTGCACCAGTAGCAAAGACTGAAGAAGAACTACTGGAAATTTACCGCCAAGCATTTAAAGAAGTTAGAGATTTTGTTGTTTACAAAGCCCCTGGAATGAGTATCGACCAAGTTGAACGTATAGATGGGCTATTTACATGTTTTTACAGTCCCATTTTTAGTTTTGTAAATTCTGGCACTTTAGGTGCTACAATATCTCGAGAGTACAAATATCTTAGTCTTACTCCAGAAGAAATAGAGATTATGCTTAAAAAGGCCCAAGAAATAATTAACCAAATAATAAAACCAAATATGACGGATGAAGAAAAAATTAAAGCTGTACATGACTACCTCATTGCCCATACAAGCTATGACACTGATACTGCAGTTGGTAAAAGTCATAATAATAAGGCATACACGGCATACGGTGCAATAATTGATGGGCTTGCAGTATGTGAAGGATATGCAGGGGCATTTGAACTCTTGGCTCAGCTTGCTGGAGTTCCTGCAATTTACGTGTTTGGACTATACGAGGGCATACCCCATGGTTGGAATGCAGTGTATATCAATGGAGAACTAAGGCACGTTGATGTTACTTTTGATGATACAAGTGTGGATGGGAAGACTCCAAAATATGATTACTTTTTACTAACAGACAAGCAGATGGGTGAGAAAGAAAGACAATGGGATAAAGCAACGTATCAAAAAGACGTCTTCAAGTATGCAGTATTTTGCGAACCACCTGAGGTACGGGATAAGAAATAGAGGTTGTAAAGTAGCAGGGGTATTTTACCCCTGCTTTTTATGTGGGTGCAGAAATACTCTCAAATCATTAGATGGACAATTTTTTATAGGATACAGAACGGAAAAATGCGGGTTTGAGGTTTGGGTGGAATGAGAATATAACCATCTAAGGAGCTATTAGATGGATTTGTTAGATGAATAACACAAAAAGTACCTTGCAAAAAATTTTTTGTTTGATATAATAAAAATGTAAAGTATCTAAATACTACGCGGGTTGATATGCGTATTACCTTTCTGTGGTGTACCTCTTGGTAAGTAACTTTTATACTGCGTGGGTCGCTAAACGAATTTTAAACTCACATAGTTTATTAGAAACAAGTTTCTTAAATACTATGTGGGTAGATAATAAAAAACAATTTACAAATAAGGCAGGGCTGGAATTGTCCTGCCTTATTTTTTTGTCCGGTTATAATAATCCTTCCAGCAATACTTTTTCTCTAACTTTTTTTGTTGGAACATATCAAAAATTTTCTTAATTCCAGCGCAATTTTTCTAAGTAGTTCGATTGCTTCTGGTGGCAACTCTTTACAAATACCAATCAGTTCCATAATCTCTATACTCAAATTGCGATCCAGGTTCTCATCGAATATTAACTCCTTGCTTCTTTTTCTTTCAGTTGTTAAGCCTAACAAGTATTCCACACTTACATCAAACAAATCTGCAATCTCAATAACAGTCAGCAAATTTGGTTCCCTTGTCCCATTCTCATAGTTGGAAAAAGCCTGCTTGGAGATTCCAAGTTTCTCCGCAACATCTTTTTGTTGATATCCTTTTTCCTCACGTAATTGCTTTATTCTTTCTCCTAAAAGCCTCAAAAACTTTGTTCTTTCCATCACAAATAGTTCTCCTTTTATTACTTAACACAAAAATTTTTTATAGCAATAGTATAAACCGTAGTCTTTGAGCATTGCAAGAATTCTAAAAGCTTTAAAACAAAATGTTGACAGTAAACGAAAAGAAGACTATAATATTAAACAGGGGGAGATAAGAATGAATAGATTGAGAGAAATTAGACTTTCCAGGGGAATTTCTCAGTATGCACTGGCAAAGGAACTTGGAATCTCACGCCAAAGACTCAGCAACTATGAAAACGGAAAAAGAAGACTGCCTGTTGAGTTAGCAATTCATATCTGCAGAATACTTAATGTAACACTGGAAGAGATTTATGGGATAGAAACAACACAAACAGCTTAAAAAGCCAGTATAAAGAAGGAGATGAATACAAATGGCTCGTAAAAGAATGATTGATCCTTCAATATGGAGCGACGAAAAATTGGGACTACTGACCCCATTACACCGGTTGCTATTTATAGGACTGTTTTCAAATGCTGATGACGAAGGAAGACTGCCCGGTCACCCAAACTACATTAAATCACTGATTTTTCCCTATGATAATGATATCACACCACAGTACGTTGAAACAATGCTAAATGATTTAAACAGCAAAGGTCTTATCCTGACGTATATGGTCAATGGGCAGCGGTACATTCAGGTTGTTAACTTTCTTAAATACCAGAAAATTAACCGACCCACACCTTCTAAAATTCCCCCACCACCAGTAGAAACAACTGTAAAAAATGCTACAACATGTTTCAGTGAGTCCTCATTGAATACTCATGGAGTAGTCATTGAGCACTCACTGAATACTCACGGAATAATCAATGAAGACTCAGTGAATACTCATGAACAATTCACTGCCCAAATAGAAATAGAAAAAGAAGAAGAAAAAGAAAGAGAAAATAAAAATAAAAGTGTAATTGCTAACGCAATTACACCACGCACTGGCTCTGACGAGCCTACGTGCGTGGCTGAAAAGCACAGAACTTCCACTTCTACCCAGGAGAAAAAATTAGCAGGTGAACAAGGAATGGCAGTAACTTCCGAACCAGAGCAGGTAACCGACACCGAAGTACAACCCGAAACTAACAACAACGCTCTAATTACTAGCGGGGAAGAAGAGTTAGAACAACTGCTCGAAGAGTTTTTCGAGGACGGGAATGAAACTGCAAAAAACCATGAGACTGCTAAAATCGAGGAACCTGCGACTGCTACTGGGGAATGTGAAAGGAAAAAACCTTCAGTCCCGGTAGAAGTGCCCGAAGACCAGGAAACTGCTGAATTCACAGATCATCTAAATACTACCGGGGTGGAATTGGAAGACAGTGAAGAGTGTAACATGCTGCAGCAAGACCAGGATACTGCTATAACACAGGACCATCTAATTGCTGATGAGAAAGAGGAGATTGAACAGCTGCTTGAAGAGTTTTTTGCTGGTGTGCCTGACCAAGCAGGTGCACCCCCTCAACCATGCCAGCTGACATTTTGCCAGCTGGTGATACCGGTACAACTGAAGTTCATGATTCAGCAGGGGATGTACCCAGCGAACGTGTGCAGACTGGTTATGATAATTTTTCACCACCCGGCAGTCAGCAGGAAATAAATACAGATGGTACACACACTGTATCGAATTCCGGTGTCGCAACTGCGGTTGCTTCCAGAGATGCCCCTGCTTGCGTACCGGTTAACACCAGCAAGACAGAAGATTATCAGGAAGAACCTGTAGAAAAAGCTCCAGAGGTAACAAACCAGGATTTGATAGGTATACTGACGCACAAATTTCACGAGATAACAAAACCGCTTAAACACCGGTCTGATTACTCATACATTGGTGGGTTGTACAACAAGTTTAATTATTTCATTGTTGACAGTGCACTGGACAGACTCAAAAGGAAGGTCGAAAGGGATGGACCCATGGACAGCATGAAAAGTTACCGGGCTTATCTTACACGGGTCTGTATGAATATTAACCAGGAGTGCGTGGACCCTGCAGGCGCACAGAAAGAAAGAAAACAGTATTCAAAAGCCAGAACTCTTAAAGTTTCAACCGAAGAAATTAAGAAACAGATAGAAACACAGGCTACACTTTTTTGAAAGGGGTGTTTTACAGTGATTCTTAATTTCACGGTTGAAGACTATGTGCTCGGGTGCCTTATTAACAATCCAGAGTACAGGGATAAACTGCTTGTCATTCCCGAGGATGCCTGGACTGTCCCGGAATACAGAGAAATCTTCAGGGTGATGAGGGACATGTACTTTAAAAAACCAAACTTTCAAGTTGTTGATATACTGCCGATGTTTCCACCAACCGTACAGGATACAATCGGTTTTCTTTCTTTCGAAACGATTGTTACCGTATTTTTTAATGAATACTTTGAAGAGTTTATGAACCGTTACAAAAGGAGAAAAGCAAGAGAGATATGCGAAAAGTTTATTATGAACGATGGTGACGTTGACAGTCTGATAGCTGAGCTTGACACTGTAAGGAACTATCAGGCATACAATGTTACCAGTCTTGACATGGACAAGTTGCTTGTGGCGTACTATGACCACATTGAGAAACTGTATATGTCTGGCGGCAGGATAGCAGGTGTACCCACAGGATACCCGAAACTTGATGAACTGATAAATGGCCTTCAGAAAGGAACTATGACAGTGCTTGCTGCAAGACCTTCCATGGGGAAAACCACTCTTGCTGTAAATATTGCCACAAATGCAATCAGGGATGGCTATTCGGTTTTATACATCGACACAGAGATGCCACCTTTCGCAATCATGAACAAAATCATGGCAAGGGGTGGTGTTGCAACTTATGAAGACCTTTCAAAGGGAAGACTGACAGACGAACAGTGGAAAAAGTTCGTTGCCGGTTTCAACTGGCTCAAGGGGAAAAAATTCTTCCTGCGTTCGCATAACCTGACACCACGCATAACTGTTTATGATGTTTTGAGCGAAATTCGGAAAATAAAGGCACAGCACAAAATTGATCTGGACCTTGTGATAGTTGATTATCTCCAGAATCTTGAAGTAGATTCGCACTATCGCAGCAGGTACGAAGAAGTAAGTGCTATTTCAAGAACACTCAGCAATATTGCAAGAACTGAGAATGTTGCAATGCTGGCAGTTGCACAGCTCAGTAGAAGCGTGGAAAACAGGGAAGACAAAAGACCGATTCTCGCAGATCTGCGCGACTCCTGTCAGATTGAACAGGATGCGCACGTAATCATGTTTCTCTACAGGGACAGCCATTACTGGAGTAAAGAGGAAAGAGAAAAAGAAAAAACGACCCTGAAGCAAAGATGGCTGAATTGATAGTTGCCAAGAACAGAGATAACCAGCTTAATACGATCATGCTTTACTGGGAACCGGAAAAACAGGTTTTTGTAGAAGCTAAAGAACAGTAATCAATTAGCGGGGGTGGGAAAGATGAGAAGATTCAAAGATACTCCACGAGCATACTCCCCAGAAGAATTAGTTAAAGAACTTCTGGAACACCTGAAAAAGCCAAGGATATGGTACGGGCACAAAGCGTTTGACGAGATTGCAGGTCCTCTGGAAGGTGGGAAATGGATATATGCAGTGGTTTATCCACCTGTGGATTTTCTCTCGTTAGCGATCAAACTTGCTGGAAGTGTTGCACTCCAGGGTGGAACAGTTTTAACAAACTTTCCGCAAGAAGTCTCCATCTTCAATAAGGTGGAGATGAATTGCGGTTGATAAATATTCAGTAGCTGTGGAAGTAATATTTTTGGTCAAGAAGTTATTGTTTGCTGACAAGTGGTGGAGCTCCAGTTGAAATGATTAGAAGATACATTGAAAGTCAAGGTGAGAAAAGAAAATGCTGAAAGCTTATAAGTACCGAATATATCCTGATAAAGCCCAAGAAGAATTTTTTGAAAAGACTTTTGGCTGTTGCAGGTTTGTATGGAACAAGATGCTTCAAGAGAAGTTAGAAGCATTAAGCCAGGGTAAAAAGATTCCAAGAATAACTCCTGCAAGATATAAAAGAGAATACCCTTTCCTGAAAGAAGTAGACAGTCTTGGTCTGGCAAATGTTCAACTTCAGCAGGAAAAGGCATTTAGAGATTATTTCAAAAATCCGAAGCACTTTAGAATACCGAAGTTCAAGAAAAAGAAAGATAAGCAGTCATACACAACCAATAATCAGCAATCTAAAAATGGTAGAGAAACGATTAGAGTAGATTTTGAAAAAGGTTTTCTTTATCTGCCGAAGATAAAAGGCGGAATAAAAGCAATATTTCACAGGAAGTTTGAAGGCAAAATAAAATCTGCAACAATTGTTAAAACGAAAACAGGCGGATATTATGTGAGCATACTTGTGGATGTACAGGACCCGAGAAACGATATAAAAGAGCCAAAGAATTTTATTTGTGGAATAGACCTGGGTTTGAAGAGCTTTGTAACAATTGTAAATGATACAGGGACTTTTAAGGTTGAATATCCGAAGTATCTTATAAAAGCTGAGAAGAAACTCAAGAGGTTGCAGAGGCAGCTGGCGAGGAAGAAGGAAGGCTCTAAAAACTGGGAGAAAGCAAGAAAAAGGCTTGCAAAAGAGCATGAGTATGTAAAGAGTGCAAGGGAAGATTTTTTGCACAAGCTTTCCAAGACCATCATAGACGAGAGCCAAGTCGTGGTGGTCGAAAGTTTGAATGTAAAGGGACTTTCAAAGACAAGACTGTCAAAACACATAATGGACAGTTCATGGTCGAAGTTTTTAGGATACCTTTCGTACAAAGCAGATTGGTATGGCAGAAAAATTATAGAGGTAGACAGGAGGTTCCCATCATCTAAGATGTGCAGTAATTGTGGATATATTTACAGTGAATTGAGGTTAAATGACAGAGTATGGGAATGTCCTGAATGTGGAGCAGTTCATGACAGAGATGAAAATGCAGCAAAGAATCTAAGAAAGTATGCAGTTGCATATATAAGGAGTCAGTAGGGTAGGAACTACCCGAATTCACGCCTGTGGAGATTGGATCTCTACTGCCGGGGATAAAGCCATGGCAGCAAGTCTGGTCAATGAAGCAGGAAGCCTCCACCTCTGAAAGTGGATGGTAGTTCACTCGCAAATTGTTCCACTCCAGTAGAAAGAACATACGAAAGGTTTTTAACATTTTTCGCACATGAAGAATTAAAAAAAGTACCCGTATATTTTAGTCCAATTGGTTGTATAGAGGAACTAAAAGATATTGCCACACATTTCAGGAATTTGAAATTAGTCATTGTGGACGATTATCAAGAACTGGATACAAAATGTACTTTCAGTGATGTGAATACACGTATCAGACAAATAAACATGACCATAAAGCAGACCAGTATCAGGTACTGTTTCGATATCATAACTTTTGATACACCGAAAAAAATATTGCACGACTATATATATCAGGACGCTGATATTATTCTTGGTTTGCACAGATTGATGTATCCACTCCAAAACATGGTGGAAGTAGTCAAGAACAGATACGGTCCTGACCATCTTAAAATAGTTTGCAATTTGTGAAGAAATAAGGGCAATTTTTCAGAAACGATGGTATAAATAATAATGGGCACACAAACAACAAACAGGTTAGAAAGGAGAATACGCATGTACAAAGGCTATTTCGACGGCGCATCAAAGGGCAATCCCGGTCCAGCAGGTGCAGGAATTGTGATTGTCAACCCTGAAGGCAGGGTGATTATGGAATACTCAAAAGAGCTTGGTATCAGAACCAACAACGAAGCAGAATACCTCGCACTGATAGAACTATTGCAAAAGGCTCTGGAGTTGGGTATTAAGGAATTAGAAATCATGGGAGACAGCCAGCTTGCGATTAATCAGGTGTTTGGCAACTGGAACATAAACATGCCACACCTGTATGCACTCTACAATCAGGCGACAGAACTGTTAGAAAAGTTTGACAGGGTTAAAGCAAGGTGGATCCCACGTGAAATGAACCGGTTTGCAGATTCGCTTTCGAACAAGGCAATAACCAGACCACCACCCAATACCTTCCCGGTAGAAAATTTAGAACAAATAACAGACCATATTTTCATCGCACACGGCACAGAAGATTATGCTGTAGATGTTTTGCACAGAGCCTGCACCTGTCCTGATTTTGTCAACAGACACAGAGAGTGCAAGCACTTGCTGGCAGCGTATAAGGTTGCAGACAAGTTAGAAAAAGAAATAGAAACAACGACATAATATTTATGGTATAACTTTGTTAAGGAAAAGAGAAAGGAGATGTTTGTGTTGCTTAGAATCAGGAAACATATTGTATCTGTTTTGTTTGCAATAGCTTTTGCCTTTTCATTGTTTTCTTTCTCATTTGCAGCAACACAGAAAACACTGAACGTCAATGTTATTGATGTTGGACAGGGTGACAGTATCCTTATCCGGACTCCAGCAGGCAAGAATGTTTTGGTTGACAGTGGTCCAAACACAGCAGAGAGTGCAGTTCTAGATTTCCTGAAGAGTAAGGGTAGCAAAAAGCTCGATGTCATTGTTGTAACTCATCCACATGAGGACCACATTGGCAACATGGATGTAATTATTCAAAACTTTGCGGTTGGCAAGGTGTATGCTCCTAATGTGACAACCAATACAAAGGCATTTGAGAGTTTTTTGCTGGCAGTCAAGAACAAAGGGCTGAAACTAACAGTTCCAGATGTCGGCCAAAACATTTCACCAGACAGTAAAGTCAAGATGATTGTCTTGAGTCCAAACAAAAAAGACAAATACGAAGATTTAAATGACTATTCGATTGTGCTAAAAGTTGAATACGGCAAGACAAGTTTCTTGCTGATGGGAGATGCAACGTCAAACATAGAGGAAAAGATTTTGCACAACAGCAAGTTCAAAGCAATGCTAAAATCGGATGTTCTCAAAGTTGGACATCACGGGTCCAAATACTCATCAACCTCAGCATTTCTGAACACTGTTAAACCAAAGTATGCAGTGATTTCAGTAGGGAAAGACAACCCGTACGGTCATCCGTCTCCACTAACTTTGTCAAAGCTAAAAAGTTTGGGTGCTGAAATTTTAAGAACAGATGAGCAGGGGACAATAACAATAACAAGCGATGGACAAACAATCAAGGTAGACAAAAAGTCATCAGCGATAAAACCACAGGCACCACCCAGCAGTTCGACAACTGGGTATAAGTACATTGGCAATTCAAATACGAAGAAGTTTCATTATCCCTGGTGTACATGGGCTAAAAAGATTACAACCGGTCATAGAGTGTATTTCAAGACAAAAGAAGAAGCTATTTCTAAAGGCTATATCCCATGCAAAGTTTGTAAACCGTAACTTGGGAGATGATTTAGATGGCAAACTTTCAGCTAACATACAGAACAAAGAAATCAAGCAAAATACAGAAGATAACAATTCAAGCAAATAATATTCAAAGGGCACAGGAGAAATTAGAAAAAGCTATTGATTTTATTAACGAGTGTTACGACAAAACAGTAACAACCGTAGAACCATGGATGCTCTGGGATGGTTGGGGGATGAATGTAGGGTGCGAAAAATGTATCCTGTACGGCCGTAAAGCACAGTGCTATGGCAAAGCCCAGTGCCATGGGTTTAAAAACGGTTGTGTCTGTAAGGAGTGTGAAAAGAAATACAAGAAAAAACTGGCATAGGGGGTATTTAAAATGGACACCTGGCTCTTCTGCGAGAACTGCGGGTATTTTGAAGGGTGGACAACCTGCTATGGCTTTTGCCACTACTACAACAGAGACGTAAGCAGGTGGGACTACTGCGACTGGCACACAAAAAACAATCCAGACGGACCCTGGGTTGCAGAGATTGTCAATGATGAGTGGTAAAACAGGGAAAGAGGAGTGTTTTTAAATGGCTACTTTTCACGGAGTTGTGTGGGAAAATGATGGTATGTATGTACGAATTTCTTTAGAAGATGTGCCGCTAAAAAGATGGGGTGGTCTCATTGTGCTGCCCGTAAATTTCTTTCCTGAAAATCTACAACCAGTGAAAAAAGGGGATGAAATGATCCTTGAAATAAGTGTTGACGAAAAAACGACACGAAACTTGAGATTGTTGCAGGAAAGGTTGAAGAAAGCGGAAGGAAATAATAGCAAATACTCTCTGGAATTGTAGAAGCGTATGTTCAGGAAGGGATTTAAGATGCTTTTGCAAGAATTTGAACAATGGCTCAAGGTAATAGACCACACTCAAAAGACAGTCATAAACTATGTTAAAGACATTGAACTTTTCTTTAAGTGGTACAAAGAAACTACTGGGGAAGAATTAAGATCTTCAGCATTCAACGAGTTTGTGCTAACCCAGTACAAATCCTACATGCTAACAGTACAGAAGCTGAAACCCAGCTCGGTCAACAGGAAGATACAGGCTTTGAGAAAGTTTGGATGTTTTCTCGTTGCAAAAGGCTATTTGCAAACAAACCCTGCTGAAAATCTAAAACAGGTAAAAGATGTTAGAGACAACCTTGCACCAGTAGCTCTCTCAAAGCAGGAAGTGTTTAAATTGAGAAAAACAGTGTATATGTACGGCAAAATTAGAGACATTGCGATAATTGAACTGTTCCTGAACACAGGCTTGCGTTTATCAGAAGTAGCAGGTTTGAAAATTGATGACGTTGAATTTGGAGAACGCAAAGGCAAACTCAAAGTCCTCGGGAAAGGGAGGAAGTATCGTGAGATCCCACTCAACAGTGATATGCGGAAAATTCTTTCACAGTACCTTGAAAAGCGGAAACACATAGACTGCGATTTTCTGTTCACGACCAGTACAGGTAAACCACTGCAACCCAACAGCATATACAGACTGGTTAAAAGGTACGCTGAAAGAGCTGGAATTGAGCTGCATCCACACATGCTGCGTCATACATTTGCACAGACTTTGATAGACAAAGGCACAAATGTATTTGACGTTAAATATCTGCTGGGACATGAAAAACTTGAGACCACAATGCGCTACAAACAGCCCAGCAGGGAAGTACAGGAGAAAGCACTGGAGAACCTATACAATTCCTAATCGAGAAGAGACATGGGAACAGAGTTCTCAGGGCTTTTTGGTTTCGTAAAATACCTTCCCGGGCTTTAGATACAACTTCCATAGGGGTAAGCCAAAAGGTTTGTTGGAAATGAGCGAAGTATTGTAGCATTCGAACTGATGTTCGCTATTTCATATTGTCTCACTGAAATAGCAGGGTTTTTGCTGGTGCGTCCACCAGAGACCTGAACCAAAAGCCCTTTGCAGGCACACGACGAGTCTTTAAAGCTTTGACATAGCTAATTTTGCAGGTAGCAGGCAAACCTGCAAAGGGCTTTCGAACCAGAGGCAGGATAAGGTAAAGAGCAAAAGGCGGGAAAGGCGTATTGTAAACGATTACATAAGATTAGGTAAGGGATTGGACCACCTGCTGAAAGGTTGCTTCCAGAGTCCAAACAAAATTCTCACCAGTAGTTGAAAAAATTTTGTTGCAGACAAACCAAAATTGTGGTATAAATAAATTAGGTAGACGTGTAAGAAAAACACGTCTACAGAAATGTAAAAATAAAACGGAGTAAACCTTCAAGAGGTAATACCATAAGGAGTATACAGTTTGCCAAAAGTAGTTAGCCCTGACTTGAGCATTTAAGCTCGGTCAGGGCTTTTGCGTTTTTCGGTAGTTTGCTGATAACTTATTTGCGTCTTCTGGTTTGCTGGATTTGCTAAAAATTTTGGTACAGGGTTGTTGTGTCCCCCTTTTTAGACACGGGTGAACAGGGGTAAAAGAGCAAAAAAAGAAAGGGGGGATAACTACGATGAAAGATATAGTCATAGCACTTATTATTTCAGCTAGTGTTATAGTACTAACATATATCGTTGTTGTTAAAGCAAGGGGAATGTATATGTAGAAATTAACGGGAAACCACCACGCATCGTTATAAAAAAGAAAAGCAGTTGAAACAAGTCTCAACTGCTTAACCCTGTACCACTTTGACATAAATCAGCCCCTGTTCACCCTTAATTTAATTATACCACACTTTCGTAAACTTTGTACCGAAACTTTTTTGATTGCCCCTTTTGGCAGTTTGCCAATAAAAGTTAGCTGAAAGGGGTGGAGTTTGCCATGTTCAAGTTAAGTTTGGATGAACAAAAAGAACTGGTTTGCAGGGTAAAACAGGGCGATAAAAAGGCAGCCGAAGAATTGATAAGAGCATATGAACCTTTGATTATCTCAATCGCTGCCAGATACAACAGACCTGACATATTTGAAGACTTGAAGCAGGAAGGCTACTGTGCAATATTGCAGGCAGCCAAAAAATTTGACGAGAGTTTGGGTGTATCGTTCATCACTCTTGTTGTATACTATGTTAAACGAAATATGGACAGATGTATAAACAGGGACAAAACAATAAGACCGCCATTCAACAAGTTTGATGCTGTTGTGCCACAGGTGGTCTCAATGGATGCTCCCATTAACCCAAACAACTATCATGATGAAGAGTTAAGTGTGAAGGACACAATTCAAAGTCCTACTGCCGAGGTCGAAGAACAAGTAATGTACAGCGAAACTCTAAGAAAACTTGTTGAATTGCTTTCAGATGAAGAAAGGAAGATCCTGTTGTTGCGACTCAAGCAATACAGCTTCAAGGAAATTGCTGAGAAGTTGGGAT
Source organism: Caldicellulosiruptor acetigenus (assembly GCF_026914305.1). Taxonomy (NCBI): domain Bacteria; kingdom Bacillati; phylum Bacillota; order Caldicellulosiruptorales; family Caldicellulosiruptoraceae; genus Caldicellulosiruptor; species Caldicellulosiruptor acetigenus. The sequence goes on from NZ_CP113866.1 coordinate 448,709, forward strand.
TGACAGAAAAGCAGGTTGCTACAAGAACACAAAAAATCCGTGCAAAACTTCAGTGTCTCCTGAAAGCTTCATAAAAGTGCAGGGTTCGCTCCCCCTTTCCCTGCACTCGGTAGTTGGCAAACCAATGTGTGAGTGGTATAATATTAATCAAAAGAACCAACTCCGTAATTTTTCCCCTTAGCGGGAGCACGGTAGTTTAACGCTACCTTCGTTTTCACCCCACAGCGGGAGCGGAGCAGGTTAAATGCCTGTGGTATGAGAAGTGTCCTTCAAAATCCAATACAATAGTTTGCCAGTAACAGTTAGCCCTGATTTGAGTTTTAAAGCTCAATCAGGGCTTTTTGCTTTGTTTTTGTAGTTTAAAAATCTTTTTTTCAAAACAGGTGTGCTGGGGGAAAAGAAAAAACAGATGAGATAATTCTCATCCGTTTTCCCTGTACCAATTCCACTTATACACTACCCCTGTGCACCCTTACCTGTAATTATATCACGCCAAACATACAATGCAAAACTGCATTTAGGAAGTTAGCTAATAAAAGTTGGCAGGGGAGTTTAAGATGATTATTTTCAATGCGTGCAGGATAGAAGATGGCAAAATATACTACTTTGGCAGGTTTGTCGGTGTGGTCAAAGACATAAAAGCACTGGTTCTCGAACGCTACTGGTGCAGGGAGTTGGAGTGTTTTTTGGAAGAGTCAGGACTTGTACCAGTCTGGGTATCATCACTGCCAGAAGTAGAAAAGGCAGGCTGAGGGTTTCCCTTCGCCCTCAGCTTTGGGAGTTTGCTAACCAACAGTTTGCAAGGGGGCGTATCCAGGTGAGTTTGCAGAAAAGGAGACTGCAGAGATACATCCAAAGATTTGTCCTGAGAAGATATAAACTGTTAAGCGGTAAAAAGACAATTGCAATGGCGGATACAAAAGGCGTACTTGCTTCGTACCACTTCGACGCAGTAGAAATCAAAACAGGAAAGAAAGTTAAATTGAGAGTAGACGCTTTCTACTTCCTTGGAGAAGACCAGGCAACCCCGGAAGAAGTCTGGTATTCACTGGGTGGGAAATAAACTCCCACCCAGGCAGTTTGCAAACAAAAGTTTGTGAAAAAGTTGTTGCAAAGAGTTAAAATTGTGGTATAATATAAACTGAAAGGAATTGGATATTGCAAGAAAGTGTTATAAATATGCTTATAACAAAAACAGGTTGAAGTACTATAACAAGTCAGTAATAAAAACAGTTTAGTTTGCCAACGATAGTTAGCCCTATTGGACGTGAAAAGTCCAGTAGGGCTTTTTGTGTTTGCAGGGACATTTCAGTTTGCAAATCTGGTTTGCTGTTCGGATGTCATGTCTTGGTAGTTTGCCAAATCATAGTTAGCAGGGAGTGTGGTTGGCATGTCCGATACGATCTGCATTGTTCTTGACAGTATTTTTTCCGGCAAAAAGAAAAGCCCCAGGGTTTTCTTCTACGATGAAGATGTGGTGGTTCATGAGTATGAGTATTCTTCGCCTGTTCCTCTTGTAATCAGGAAAGATGTGCTACCACAGGACATGTTCATGCGTCTGCATCCACTGAGAACGTACGGACTTGTGATGTCAAAAGCAAAACAACTTTTAGAAGAAGAGAGAGAATTCTACCAGAAAAACAGGAACAAATACTACGTTAAACCTTTTGCAGAAATAAACATTCCGTATGACGGCAGGGTTGAGCTATATGTTACTCCAGGTGCTTGTGTAAGTATTGCTCTGGATTATTACACATTGCTTAGAAAAGAGCTTGGATGCAGACTGCTCTGGAACTTTGAAATGGCAAGAGTAACTGCTGTTAAAAATGACACGGTTGTTGCAGTCATTCTTCCGGTCAGAGTCAATTAGGAAAGCAGGGCGAAAATTCCTGCTTTCCTGACTTGGCAGTTTGCCAAATAAGAAGTTAGCAGGGGGAGTGGTTTGTATGCCAAACTGGTGCAGGAATGTGCTTGTGGTGTGCGGAAAAGAAGAAGATGTGATGGAATTTGATCGACAGTTCCATGGTATTCCACAGGTGTACTCGGGGGATAAAAAAACAAACAAGAAACAGTATACTTTTTCAGCGCTAAGACCTATACCGTTGGTTGTTCTCCGAAAAGGTTACTGGGACCCGAGCGAGGAAGGCTACAGAAAATGGAAGGAATTTTGTAACAAGTACGATAAAGCAGACATATTTTACGTTGCGTCGTTGCCCGACGAAGAATTTCCAAACGGATACGAATGGCAATGCGCTAAATGGGGTACTAAATGGGATCTCGTGGACGATGAAGATGTTGATGTAAAGGTCGAAAAAGACAATGCAGGGAATGCCAGAATAATATACACCTTCGATACTGCCTGGTCTCCAGTAGCACCGCTTGTCGTGTATGTTGAAAAGAAGTACCCGAACTTAAAATTCGAACTTGAATTTGTTGAAGATTGTGGTGGATTCTTTGGATACTACAGAAATGGCGGTTATGCTGAGTATGTATTTGAAGATTTAAAACGAAAACCTGAATTGCTTAATGATTTTAAGTACATTCGTATTCAGGATTACCTGTAAAGAAGTCGGGCAGGAAAATCTTCTCCTGCCCGGTGTTTGGCAGTTTGCCAAAAATAAGTTTGCGGGAGGTTGAGTTTGATGAGTGATGTAAAGGAACTTGCAAGAAAGATTGAAGGGGGAACAGTAGAATACGACACTGAAAGTGGAAAAGTTAGGTTATCGCCCGAAATTATCAAAAAGTACTTAGTTAGTGGCGACCCGGCAAAAGTTACTGATGCAGAAGTCTTCATGTTTCTTAAACTATGCCAGCATCAAAGGCTGAATCCATTTTTGAGAGAAGCATACCTGATTAAATACGGCGACGAACCTGCAACACTTGTAGTATCAAAAGACGTATTCGTGAAGAGAGCATCTAAAAATCCTTGCTGCAGTGGATGGGAAGCAGGCGTGATCGTCCGAAAAGAGAACGGTGAACTGGAATACAGAAAGGGAAGTCTTGTTCTCACAGGTGAGGAACTTGTAGGCGGCTGGGCAAGAGTATACCGAAAAGACTGGCAGGTTCCTATCGAAGTAAGTGTTTCGCTGAATGAGTACATCAGAAGAAAGAAAGACGGTCAACCAATGAAAAGCTGGCGAGAAATGCCTGCAACAATGATCAGAAAAGTCGCTTTAGAGCAAGCTCTCCGTGAAGCGTTTGCAACAGATTTCGAGGGACTCTATGGTGTAGAAGAAATGCCAGTCGAACCACAGGAACTTAGCAAAGAACCTGTGATTATTTCTCAATCAGGTGAGCAAACTGAACAACCAGAAACAAAATGGTCAGTTGATACTGAACAGGCAAATAAAGAAGAAAAAGTTGTTCCACTGCCTGAAAAAGAACCAAGAACTGAAGAAACACAACAATCAGCTCAGCTATCTACTGTGATTGAACTCCATAACGTTGCAGTCATTGATGACCCGGTCATTATGCAGAGCAAAAAGGGAACAGACTATATGAAGGTAAAGGTCATTGCAGACGAAGGCGAATTTGAAATAGTTAGTAATCAAAAGAATGTTATGGAACAGATTGAAAAAGGATTTATATTCAGTAAGGTTACAGTGAAAAGACTTTCATCTGGTATGCTTTTTGTAAATTCGATAGAAGAATAAGGCAGGGAGTTCCCCCTTCGCCCTGCCTTGGCAGTTTGCCAAAAACAAAGTTTGCAGAAAGGAGTGTTTGAGATGGTCAGATTAGTAAACTGCACACCGCACACGGTACGTGTGGTGAGGGAGAACGGAGAGGTTGTTGAGATTGCACCTTCTGGGCTTGCAGTAAGAGTAAACACTGTACAGGAGATTGTTAGAGACATTGATGGAATTCCTGTTGTCGCAACAAGGTTCACTGACGTCCAACTTCCAGAGTCACATGAGAACACTGTTTATATTGTATCAACAGTAACTCTGCAGGCTTGCAGAGAGCTTGGCATTCAGAGAAACGACCTTGTTTCTCCTGATACTGGACCTCAGTCAGCAGTAAGAGATGAGACAGGTCAGATAGTAGCTATCCGCAGGTTCCAGGTTTTGTGATGCGGCGGCTACACTGCCCCGCTCATCCTGGCAGTTAGCCAGTAAAAGTTGGCAAGGAGGGTTTCCTAATGAGCTACAGAGAACTGTATAACATTGTAACCGACAAGGACGCTGATGCTTTGAAAAAACTTATGATTTTTGAAAGACTTGTAGAAATGCGGATAGGTTTTGAATGGTTAGACGATGCTACACAGGACCAGATTGTAGAAAAACTCTATGATGCATACGCTCAGCTTGCAAATAAAGTCAAGTTCGGCGACTTCCTGTATGCTGTATATGAGCTGGTTGACGAAGACCTGAAAAGAAGACCCGAGAAAATTCTCAAACTCCCACAGAAAAGGATTCTAGACAAAGTTGATTCAGTGTCATGTGTGGTGTAATGAGACAGGTTCAAAGCCTGTCTCTGGCTTTGAAGTTTGCTAATTAAAGTTTGCTCAACAAAGTTTGATGTGATTGAAGCACGCAATGCGGGTATTATCACCCCCTTTTAAAGACACGGGTGTGTTGGGGTAGATAACTTCAAAATAGGGGGTGATAGTGTTGGAAGCTATAGTTAAACCTGTATTACTATCCATTGTATCAATCGTTGCTATTGTGTCGGTTTGTTTTGCAAAGGCAAACTTCAAAATCTACTTTAGCTTGAAACCCTTTAAGATTCGCATAAAAAAAGAAGTGGTAAAGTAATATCCTTACCACTTCTCTTCCAACACCCGCATTTGCCATAAATTTTCCCCAACACACCCTAGTATTATTATACCACAAGCAGACAAAAACAGACAATTTGTTTTGGAAGTTTGCCAATCATTGTTAGCAAACAATTCAGTTTGCTTATTAGGAAACAACGCAGGAACATCACCCCCAGACAATAAGATGCGGGTACGTTAGGGGAAAAGTTTACAAAAGAAGGGGGTGATGAAGTTTGGATAGGGTAATAATAGAGCTCGTTATCAGGTCATTAACTCTCATTGTAATTGCATTTGCTGTACTTTTTGTTCGAGCAAATGTTGATATAGAAATCTCTCTCAAACCCCTCAAAGTTCGCATAAAAAAGAAAGTAGTTAGGTAAAGACCTAACTACTCCCTATTCAAACGCCTGCGTTCATATAACCCCTAACGTACCCACCTAATATCATTATACCACAAAAAAGGAGTGAACAACACCATGCTAATGCAAATTCTCAAAACTGTCGCTGCAGTCCTCGACTGGGCTTTGTGGCTCAGTATCCTGGGCTTTGTGCTACTGGTGGGGTACTGTGTTGCTTTTAAGAAAAACATCCACTGGAAGTTCGGAAGTTTCGAGTTTGTTATCAACACAAAAGAGCAACCTGCAGACCACCAGTAGCTTTTTCCCTTTTCTTTTTGGCAGTTTGCCAAAAAGAGTTTGCAAGGGGAATCCGGTATGGTTGAAACGTGGACAGGGAGTTATTCAAAGTTAGCATTATTCGAGAAGTGCCCAAGAGCGTATTTCTACAAGTACATTCAAGGACTTGAATACTCAACACCTGCTCTGGAGTTGGGCAAAAGAATACATGAAGGCATTGCAAGGTTCATAACTACTGGCGAGGAAACTGCTGAAATTGCTGACTTTTTGACCGGCAAAGTATATGCACTCAAAGGAACACCGCAGGAGTTTGTAGAAAGACCCATAAGATTTTCGGTAGATGGCATACAGATGGACGGAGTGATTGATGTAGTAGCAAACGGACAGATTATTGATTGGAAAACTAACTGGGTCAAAAATTCAGATCCAAGACAACTGCTTTTATATACCCATGGTGCAAGACAGGAAGGTTTGGATGTAGAAAAAGCTTTGTTTCATTATCTGCGCTATGCTGAAGATGTTGAAATTGACCTGCAGGAAGAAAATATACAGAAAACTCTGGATTGGACCAAACAAATGCTGGAAAACATCGCTGAATGCCAGTTTGATTACGACTTGTCGGAAGACATTGAAGTTTTCCCAAAAACCAGTGATTTTGGTGTTTGTCTGAAATGTCCGTACAAGAGCTTATGCAACAGTGTTTCTACTGCTGAAGATGTAATCAAACTGGCAAAAGAAATTGAGGAACTCGAAAATCTGTTAGAGCTCAAGAAAGAAATGCTGAGAGACTATATTGAAGAGTTTGGGGAAGTCAATACAGGTACCAGTGTGTGGAAGCTTACCGTAGTAAACAACTGGGACTTCGATACAAGAAAAGTTTATGACTATATCCAAAGCCTTGGAAAAGACCCGCTTCAATTTTTGAACTGTACGCTAACAAACCTTAAAAAACTCAAAATTACAGAGCAGGAACTTGAGCACCTGGGCACAAAGCGAGTAACCTACAGACTTACAAAAACTAAGAACAAAGAGGCAAGGTAAATCTTGCCTCGCTCCCCTTGGCAGTTAGCCAAATACAGTTTGCAGGGGAGTGAGTTTGCATGGATTATATAAAGGTCTTTGAAAAAGGATCTTTCAACGAAGTTGAAATCGCGAAACTTAACTTTGATGACTTGAGAACTCTTAGAACTGATTTGACTATCATTTTAGGTAAAGTTAACTTCTATCTCAACTACGGCGTATATCCAGAGTACCCAACAAAAAAGTATACAATCAGAGTGCTCAGAAATGATGTATTTGTACCACGAAAAAATGCAGACCAGCAGCTTGTCAAAGAACAACTTACAGAACTGATAAAATATGTCGACTGGCGCATTCAGGATATGGAAATGGATCTACAGACACAACTACAAGAGCAGCAGAAAAGAAAGACGGCATAAGGCTTTTGCCTTGTGCCCCTCCCTCTGGAAGTTAGCAAAGGAGGGTTTGCAGTTATGATTAAGTTTGCACTGGTATGTTTAAATTCAACGGGGGCAACCAACCTGTATGTACTTAGCAATTCAACAACCATGGACACAGAAGAAATAAAAAACAGATTAAGCAAAGTGCCCGTAAAGCTTTTGTTAAACTACATTATTGACGCAGAGAGAGGACAATTAATAACACGCTTTGTATTCGCAGTACCGGAATCGTTTGTTAGACGATTTGCAGCGTAGGAAGGGCTTTGCCCCTTGCCCTTCCTGCCTTGGCAGTTTGCCAAAAACAAAAAGTTTGCAGGGGTGATTGTGGTGGTAGGAACTTTCATGGGGTTTGTTTCTCACGATACTGCGTTATACAGAGTTGAGAGATTGGAAGATGGTTGCAAGGTTATTATTCATGAGAGTCCCTGTTCTTCTTGCCAGGAGCGAACTGGTTGGTATGAAAGCGAGGAAGAGTGGTTCTGCCAGGGAATGTACGGAACATTCAGATGCAGCGATTGCCACGTTCCTTTGTATGACGACGATGATGACTGTGACGACTATGAGGAAGAGTAAACTCTTCCTCGCTCCCCTTTTGGTAGTTTGCAAATAAAAGTTTGCTGTAAGGGGGAGTTTGCTATGGATAAGATTTTCTTTGGGTCTAAAGTATCTGAGATTGTTACTGAAAGAATTTTAGAACAATTGGAAAATGGGGTTGTTCCCTGGCACAAAAGCTGGCGTGTTGATAGTCGACCGGTTAACTGGGAAACCAGACGTCCCTACAATGGTGTCAATCTGCTTCTCCTGGAACCCGGTGAATACCTGACGTTCAAACAAATAAGCAAACTTGGTGCAAGACTGAAGAAAGGTGCCAAAGGATACATTGTAGTCTTCTGGAAGGTTGACACAGTCAAGCAGGAAACCAGGGACATCCCGGAAAACGAAGAAACTGTAGAAGTCGTGGAAGAAGAACAGCAGGAAAATACAAAAACAGTCTATTTGCTCCGGTACTATTATGTCTTCAATGTCAATGATGTAGAAGGCTTGCCTGCAAGGAAGAAAGAAAAGGAAGAAATTACCCCGGTACCTTTTGATGAAAGAGTTAGGAGGGCATTAAAGATTGTAACTGACTGGAACACCATATGTCCTATCAAACACGGCAACTATGAACCCTGCTATTCACCAGCAAACGATACAATTTATATGCCACCATTTTCAAGTTTTAAAGGTAACAACAGGATTGAAGAGTACTTCAGCACCGTATACCATGAGATTGTACATTCAACAGGGCACAAAACCAGATTGGACCGTCACAGACATTCCAGGTTTGGCGACTGGCACTATGCTCAGGAAGAACTGGTTGCTGAAATCGGAAGTGCTTTTCTGCTTAGCATGTATGGTCTGGATATACCGGAGACTTTCAAAAACAACGTCGCATACATCAACTACTGGCTGGAACAACTGCAAAAAGATAAAACCATGATCGTCAAGGCAGCCGGGAAAGCAGAAAGGGCAGTCGAGTACATCCTGGAAAGAGTCGGGGAAAAACAGGACAAACAGCTACAGCAGGCAAGTGCTTAAGCTCAAGGCAGGGTTTTTATCCCTGCCTTTTTTTTGGGTAGTTTTTCGTGAAGACGTGGTATAACAGTAATAGAGAAAAAATCTTGATATGGGGGTATTTTAAATGGGGAAAATAATTAATTTTGAGCAGGCGAAAATAAAACTGCTGGAAAAGGAACGTGACAGGGAAATAGAAAAGTTCAATCTGAAAACTCACTACATTCTGGAATTGATAGAAGCAAATATGACCGAAGAAGAAAAACGAAAAAGAAGAGAACTGGAAGAAGAACTGGAAAAAGCATTGAAAGGACTCATTTGAGTCCTTTGTTTTTTTGCCGTGAAAACAAAAGAAAGGAGTGTGCATATGGCTTTTTATAACGCTGAGAAGATGATAGAAGAATTTATTTACACTTGGGGTTGCTGCAGGGTGGAACACATTCGTGAGCTTGTCCACCCTATGCCGTTAGCAAAAATTAAAAGACTTATAAAAGGTTTGCTGATTGAAGAACAGGGTGGGGTGTTGAAACCCATTTTTTCACAACTGTCCTATCTTGAAACACAAAGAACCTTAAAATTTCTCGACTTTTTTGTAAAACACCTGCAGGATAAGGTAACAGACTACAGACCTGCACAGTACCCCTATGTAGCAATTGTAAGAACGATAAAGGGTAAAAACGCTTTCGTTTGCTATGTCCTTGCTGGTGAAGAAACTATAATCAGAGATATTATTAACACTGCACCACCTGAAAATATCATTTTCATTCTCGAAAAACCGGAAACAAAAGAAATACTGCAGAGTGTTAATTGTAAACTGAAAACATTTTTAAATGCACAAAGCGGTGAAAAAGTGTAGAAAAGGTCTTTTCAAAGAGTATGTTTTTTGCTAAAATTAAAACAAAAGGGAAACTGAAGACAGAATACATCTACCGAAATGTAAAAATAAAAGGGAACTTGTTTTAAACCCTGCGTGTGTGGTATAATAAAATCAGAAAGCAAACAATCTGGATAAAAAGCATCTACAGAAATGTAAAAATAGAATTAGAAGTTTGCCAAGAAGAAAGTTAGCCCCGATAGAGTAACCGTTATACTCGTCGGGGCTTTTATATTTTTCAGAGCAAGTTTGCCGGTTCAGCCAGAAGGGTCCCTCCTCCCCCGTTCTGGCAGTTTGCCAATCAAAGTTAGCAGCAAAAAAGAGTTTGAAAAATTTAAACATGGGGGAGGAAGGAACCTATGAGAGAGTTAGTTGATGTTACAATGCAAGATGTGCTTGACAGGGTAAGAATAACTGTCTTGAAACAACGTGGTAATGAACTGAACTGTTTGTGTCCGTACTGTGATGAGCCGCATAGACGTGAAGGACATCTTTACATCAACGTCGTCAAGGACACATTCATATGTCACAAATGTGGTAGACAGGGAAATGCACTGCAACTGTATGCTTTACTGACAGGACAGGATACCAAAGAGGCATATAAAGAGCTCGCACAAGAAATAAGTTCCGGCTTACGAAGACTGCACCACATACAGTACAAGTTACAGTACACACAATCACAACAAAAATACATTGCACCGCCAGAAACAAGAGACAAAGTCTACAGAGAATTTTTGAAATTGTTAGAACTCAGTGAAGAACACAAAGCAGACCTGCTCAGACGTGGTTTGTCCGAAGTAGCTGTCAAGGTGAAAGGTTACAAGACCCTTTTCGTAACACCAAAAGAAAAAAGACTGGAGATTTGCAGAACACTGCAGGAAAAAGGACTCAGCTTAGAGGGTATCCCGGGCTTTTTCAAGCACAAGAGTACTTGGGAATGGGACTTTATACCATACAGGGGATATGCAATACCTGTCAGGAATTTAAACGGACAAATAGTTGGACTACAGGTCAGAATGGATGAACCAGCATTTTCTAAATACCGCTGGTTTTCGTCGTCCAGCAGTAAAGATGTCGGAACACCCGCTGAAGCTAATTTGCATGTGACAGGAAGTATGGAAGATAAGATTGTATATGTAACAGAAGGCGCTCTAAAGGTTGATGTGGCATCCTACCTGTCAAGGCAAACATTTATCGGACTTCCTGGTGTTAGTTCATGCCACAGGCAATTGGTAGAAACATTGAAACAATTTCAGCCGAAACTCGTTATCCTGGCGTTTGACATGGATTATGAAGAAAAGGTCGAAGTAAGGTTAAATGTAGAGAAGGTTAAAAAACTTTTAATTGAAAATGGATTTAAATTCAAACAAATCACCTGGGATAAGGAATTCAAAGGCATTGATGACTATTTACTGCACCTGAAACAAACGCAAAAGAGGAGCGCTTAAAAAAGCGCTCCTCTCCTTTTATTTAACAAATCACCCAGCATTTGATGTTAGAAAAATGTTAGAAAAAATCAGCTGGAAATTGAATACCCTTCAAAGGTATGAGCCACAAAGCCAGAAAAATAAAAATGGCGGAGAGAGTGGGATTTGAACCCACGGTACCCCTTTTGGGGGTACACACGATTTCCAGTCGTGCGCCTTCGACCACTCGGCCATCTCTCCGCTACTATTCCCTTTTCACTTTATCTATTATAAGACATATTTTTAGTTTTGACAATGGGAAAGTGAAAAGCCAAAAATAGAAGTTTATAAGGATCGATTTTTATATCTGAATAATGGAATATCTTTCATTATTTAATACTTCAATCATAAGTGCTACGGGATCTGGAAGTCGATTTTTAATGAGGTTTTCAAATATTTTTTGAGACATTCCAGATACAAAGAATACATTAGGTGTTTCTTTAGTTGCAGGAACATTGTTTTGCCGTGAAGAAACATTCCAAAATACCAACGTTGGTAATTCATATCCGTGTTTTTTGAACTCTTCTCTTATTGCATCAAAAAGAGGTGAGTCAGGTGAGACTCTTGTTGCTTCGTCAAATTCCATATCTGATACAATGTATAATTTTTTTGGTAAATCTTCTTGCGACAAATTATTCTTTATTGCTGTATTTAATATTAGAGTAAAGACTGCCTCAATATCTGTGTTACAATCCCAACCAGCATGCTCCAGAAATTTTACTTTTTCGTAAATATTTTGTCCTTTAATTTTTTGAAGTTTTGGTCTAGCAGAAAAAGTTATGAATCTATTATGAAAAACTCCTTTATTATTTTCTGCATAATATAACGCTAAACCAACTGAAGCAGCAATGCCAAGAGCATACTGGCCACAGGCATAAAACATAGAACCTGATGTATCTGCTACAACAAGAGCATTTTCGGAAGTATCAATTTTTGAAATGTTGTTCCAAAGCACATCGAGATGTTTCTTTTCATCAAGAGACATTTCTCCATTATCTAATAATATTTTCCTTACAAGTTGGACAACTGAGAGTGTATCTGTTTTGATTTTTTTCTTTCCTTGGATAACTTTCTCAATGTATTCTGTATATCTATCCCTATCATTTCGCAAAAATGCCTTTTTGTATTTTAACATAGCTTGTGAAGGGATTTTTTCATAATCAAATGTATAATCCTTCATTGATAATCTTCTTTCTAATACATCAATTCTTTCTCTCAGTACAGCTAATGTTTTTCTATATTCTTTTGGTGTCATTCCAAGAGCCTTGCGTGTTTTTTTTGCTAATTTTATAGATTCCTGTGAAGAAGTGTTTTCGCTTTTGAGCCATTTTGCTAAGAGTGAAGGATGATCTGATTTTAAATCTTCAAATAACTGTTGTTTAACAAATAGCCACATATCATTCTCAACAGGAGTGTCAATTAATACATATAAGTCATCCCAGCGGCCAAAAAAGGGTATAAACGAGAGGTTTTTTTTAACAACATCTGACTGGGTTTGAGCAAGGTATTTAAGAACAACCCTGAAAACTCTGCGTTCTCCAAGACCTTGTCTGATATCTCTGGTATGAAAAAGATTTTTCATAGCAAGTAACTTATCTTCATAGAAGGCTTTCATAAATAGAGAAATAATTCTATCCTCAGATTGAAACCTCAGACCCCCACTCATTGCGAACCAATCAAGATTTGCGTTAAGTGTAGATTGATATGTCAAAGCTTCATTTTCTGTACGTGAAGTATTTGTTGATTTTTCCATTGCGTTAAGAAATTCTTCACTCATTTTATACTTCCTCCATAAAAAGTGTAACCAATTCATCTTGAAAGAGTTATAAAATATTTTATACCACACCTCTATCTTCAAGATGCATGATGGCTTCGAACCATCAGCCCACAGAAATGCCTGCAGGCATATCCCCGAACTGTATTTGCTGTCTGCATCTTTAATAGAGGTGTGGTATTTGACAAGACCCTTTTTGCTCCATGCCCAAAATTTTCGCTGTAAGGGTCTTTTAGAAAAATAGATAAATCGAGACACTTATGGAATATTCTGCAGCCAATAATTTTGCTGTTAGTGTCTCTTTATATGTTTTAAATTTATCAAAAACGTATGTAGATGTCAATATACTTTAAATTTAACTATATTCAAAAATGTATAAAGAATTTTTCCATAACTAAAAATACAAACTCTCAACTCGCATCAATATGGTCAGAAAAAAACAAGAATATCTCTTTTCATGAGAGAAGTTGAAAAACAAATAAATTTCTATTGTTTAAATCGATATTTTCGACAAAAACTCTAAAATTAAGTTCTTGACAACTCTTTAAAAACCCTTTATAATATTTACCCCCTCTATTTACAAAAAAAAAGAATAGTGATATAATAATAGTGTTTTTAAATGTAGTAAAATGGAGAAATTTTCATGCAGTCTAAAAACTAAATATTTTTAGAGGGGCAGTGATGTTAAGGTGGTTGATAAACTTCACCTTCAACAGCTGAAAAAAGACATTGAGGCCCTAAAAGGCGAAAAGGTTTTAATTCGCGCAAATAAAGGACGAAAAAAGATGATTGAGGTTGAAGGTATTTTAGAGAACACTTATTCGAACATCTTTGTTGTCAAGTTTCCAGTTGACAGAGAATGTAAACAGTACAGGTGCGTGACATACACCTATTCAGATCTTATTACAAATACAGTAGAAATTATACTTTGTAGGACAAATACAAAGGTAGGCGTTATGTAAACTCTATAGTTTCATCAATTTTCCTTGTACGTTTTTATTATAATCAAAAATATTGATTTGTCAACTACTTAAAAGGGCTTATTCTAAAAAGTTTTTAGAATAAGCTCTTTTTTGTTTTACATATTCCCAGGACATCCCTGCATATATTTTATAGTAAGAAGATTGAAAACAACAAATGGAGGCAAGTTTAGCATTGGAAAAGAGGTTTGAAAAGGTTGAATACATGAACGTCTACGGTACAGATTCGCAGAAGGTGATTGTTGAAGGCGAGATTTTGCTTCCAGAGATAAAACCAGACGCTGTGAAAGTGCTTCAGACTGATAGCGAAATTCTGATTACAAATGTTGAAGTTTTAAACGACAAAGTGATTGTTCAAGGTGAAATAGAATTCAGAGTAATTTATCTCTCATCTGACCCGCAGAGGAAAGTTGCTTCTGTTTCAAGTTCAGCAGAGTTTTCAAAGACATTTGATATGTTGGGAGTAAGACCTACAATGGCGTACGAGGTCAAAGATGATCTCATTTATACCTTTTGCTCTCTTTTGAGTCCGCGCAAACTTTCTGCCAAGGCAATTGCAGAGATTACCGTTTTAGTAAAAGCCCCAGCTACTGTTGAGTATCTTGCCGACATTGAAGAAGATTCAATAAAGTATTTAAAAGAAAAAATCTCAATTTCAAATCCTCGCAGCACGACAGAGGAGATTTCAAAAAGAGAAATTTTAGAGATACCTCAAGGTAAACCTTCAATCAGAGAAATATTGCGATGTTTTGCAAGGCTTTCAGACAGGAACATCAAGTTTGACAGGAAAAAGATGACCTTTGACTTAAAAGTGGACTTAAAAACCCTCTACTCACCAGATATTGGTCAAAATCCTATTGAGATGGTTGAACATGAGGTATTAATCCAGCACACAGCTGAAGTTCCAGACAGCCCTGATGATGTAGAGCCAGTTGTTAAATTTTATATCAAAAGCTTCAAAGTTTTGCCCAAGACTGATGAAATAGGTGAGCTTCGCAGGATAGAGTATGATATAACTATTGAAGCTGAGATAACATTTCATGATGTAAAAACCATTGAACCCATTGTGGATGCATATTCGACAGCGTATGAGATAAAAGATTCTAAAAAACTTCTCAACATAGAACAATTTGTTGGGAAAGTCCGGCATATGCATCTTTTAAAAGATACAATTGCACTACCCATTGAACCTGAGCAGGTTTTTTCAGTCTCTGGCAGGATAGAGGTGGACGTTATAAAGCCAGAAAAGAATAAAATTAATATAAAAGGTGTAGCTGTTGTCTTTTTGATTTATCTTTCAAAAGACCAGCAGGACATCATAAAAAATACAACATCCCAAATTCCTTTTGATGTGAAATTAGATATAGAAGGGGTAGAAGAGACCGACAGGGCATTTGCAAATATTGAGATAGAAAACATATCATTTTCCATTATTTCTACATCTGAAGTTGAACTGCGGATTCATCTTGCAATTGAGGCGTGGATAAAAAGAGCGCTCTCAAAAGAGATTTTGTCTGATTTAGAGCTTGTAGAAGAGATAAAAAAAGAAGAGGAGAGACTTGCAAGCGTCTACATTTATACTGTCCAGAAAGGTGATACTCTGTGGAAAATTGCAAAAAAATACAGAACAACAGTAGAAAAAATGGTTGATTTCAATCAGATAGATAAAGAAGAAATTGTGCCTGGTCAAAAACTTTTGATAGTAAAATAGAAATTAAACTGCCTCATTTGGGAATTGAGCTCCAAAATGAGGCAGTATTTTTTTATGATTTTACAACAGCTTTTTTGAGAATAATGTCCAAACATTTGTTTATATCACCTGCGCCAATGGTTGCAATGATGTCACCTTTTTTTGCTTCTTTTACCACATAACAGGCAATATCTTCAAAGCTGCTTATATACTCACAATCAACTCCAATTTCTTTTAATTTCAAATAAAGCTTTTCAGATGTAATTCCGAAAGTATTTTTTTCACGTGCGGCATATACATCTGTGACAATAACCTTGTCAGCCAACTTCAGGCTCTCAGCAAACTCGTTCAAAAGGCTTTTAAGCCTTGAAAAGGTGTGGGGTTGGAATATGGCAAAAACCTTTCCTTCAGAGAGCTTTTTCAGGGTAGCAAGTGTTGCCTTAATTTCAGTAGGGTGGTGGGCATAGTCGTCATAGAGGTATATTCCATCAAACTCTCCTACCTTTTCAAGCCTGCGCGAAGCACCACAAAATTCAGAGAGAGCATGTTCAATTGTGAGACTTTCTACTCCCAACTTTGATGCAACTGCAAATGCAGCGAGCGCATTATAAACGTTATGGAAACCAGGAATGTTGAGCTTTATATGAGCTAAAATCTCGTCGTTATTATTTTTAACGTCAAATTCACAGTATCCATCATTACAGCTGATATTGCCGGCAAAAATGTCAGCTTTTTCTTTTGTGGATATACAAACTACCTGTGTGTGAAGCTTACTTATAACATCTTTAACATTTTTATCGTCACAGTTTGCTACTAAAAACCCTGAAGTTGGAATTTTCTGTGCGAACTTTTTAAAGGAGTTTTTTATTGAATCTATGTCTTTGAAATAATCCAAATGGTCATTGTCAATGTTTAAAATAACTCCAATTGTAGGGTTGAACTTTAAAAAACTATCTACATATTCACATGCTTCAACAACAAGATACTCTTTAGAACCAATCACAAAATTTCCACCGAGTTGTTTTACAAATGCACCTACTAAAATTGTAGGATTATAACTTGCTTTTTTTAGAATGTAACCAATCATAGAAGTTGTGGTTGTTTTTCCATGCGTACCTGATATTGCAATGACATTTTTAAAATTTTTCATCAAAAGCCCTAAAAATTCTGCCCGTTCATAGATTTTCAGATTCATCTTCTTTGCTGCTAAAAGTTCGGGATTGTCTTTTGAAATTGCCGCAGTATATATCACAGTTTCATCGCCGTGGATGTGACTTTCATCATGACCAATATATACATTTATTCCATTTTCTCTTAGCATTTTTGTAGTAGCGCTTTCTTGAATGTCAGAACCTTCAACACAAAAACCTTGGTTTTTGAGTATTAAAGCGATTGCACTCATTGATATTCCACCAATACCTATAAAAAAATACTTGTTCATTTTAAAAAAACTTACCTCCAACCTGAAAATTTCAATATTGAAATACTTCTACATTCTATATTATACTTCTTTTTTGCTTAGCTTGTTAAAAATTTTTATAAGGACTTTCCTATCTTCTCGCAAACTAAACATACTATTAATTGTAACACTTAAAATTATCCTGATTTAAAATTATTCCAAAATAATTCTATTTTTGCAACTTAAAATCATTATATATTATAGTTTTAAACAACAAACCTTCATCAAAGGGAAGCCTGCCAACTTTTTTGTTATCCTTGTTCAACAAAATTTCGCACATTTTATACAAAATATGTATTGATTTCGTCCAAGCTAACTGCTATATTTTTATTTATAGCCGAAATCGATTACGTATAAATCCAAATCAAAGAGAAAAGGATGGGAAAGATGAAGTACACAATAAAAGATATAGCAAAGATAACTGGCTATTCTGTTGCTACAATTTCAAGGGCACTGAGCGGTAAAGAAGGAGTAAGCGAGGAAAAAAGAAAAGAAATCTTAAGAATTATAGACCAACTTGGATATATTCCAAACCAGAGCGCGAGAAGGCTCAGAAGCAAAGAGACCAAAAATATTCTGGTGATGATACCTGATATAGAAAACTACTTTTTCAACAAGCTAATAAAAGGTATTGAGACAGAGGCGCGCGAAAAAGGTTACAATATCATCCTTGGTGATTTTTCAGACTCTCAAGAAATTGAAGAGGAATACTACAAGATGATGAAAGGACAGATAGCAGATGGCATTTTGATTGTTGGAAGTTTGAGCGAGCCTCAAAAGGTTGTTGAAATATCAAGACAGTTTCCTATGGTTGTGATTTCTGACTATTTTTCTGACGAACTTGTGACTGTGTGTATTGACAATTTCAAGGCGGCATATGATGCTACAATGTTTTTGTATAAATGTGGATATCGAAGAATTGCCAAGATAACTGGAAAAATTGGAGCGATTCTGTCTCAAGACAGATTAAAAGGATATAAGATGGCACTTGAGAACTTAGGGTTAGGAAGCGATGAAAAATACATAAAATATGGTGACTTCAAGTACGAAAGTGGCTACAAGCTTGCAAAAGAACTTTTAAGTGCAAAACCTTGTCCAGATGCTATCTTTTGTTCAAACGATGAGATGGCAATTGGGGCATGTGATGCAGCAAAAGAGCTTGGTTTTTCAATTCCTGATGAACTTGGAGTTATGGGATTTGACGACATTGAACTATCTTCAATGGTGACGCCTAAAATTACCACAGTTCATCAGCCACGATATGAAATGGGAAAGTTATCTGCACAACTTTTGATAAATATTTTAACTGGAGAAGAAGTTTCAAAAGGCAAATACATCCTTGACACTTCAATAATTCCAAGGGATTCGACCAAAAATGCAAATATAACAAAATAAGTAGTGTTTTTTAAAAACCTATTGACAAATTGAACAAGATATAATATATTTTATTTAGCGTAAACGATTACGATAGACAACAAAAATAACTGCCTGGTCTAACAAAAAATCTTTAAGACCAGACCAGGCACAAAAATGGTATTATCCCATAATATGGGATAATATACAACTCCCCATTCTATATTATACCATAAAACTTACTAAAAGGAGGTATTTTTAAATGAAAAGATTTATTGCTGTGGTAATTTTGATTGCTTTGAGTGTAGGCTTATTTTTAGCCTTTGGGCCTACTGATTCTAATGCCGCTTCCAAAAAGCAGGTCACAATTACCTATGTTCGAGGCAAGGACGAAACCCACGCAACAGAAAAGATTATCCAAGAGTTCATGAAGAAAAACCCTGACATCAAAGTAATCTACAAAGAAAACCCATCTGACACAGGTCAAAATCATGACCAGCTTGTGACAGTACTGAGCGCTGGCGGGTCTGACATCGACGTGTTTGACATGGACGTTATCTGGCCAGCTGAGTTTGCTCAAGCAGGCTACACACTTCCTCTCGACAGATTTATAAAGAGAGACAAGATTAATCTCAATGACTACATTAAAGGAACAATTGATGCTGCAAGATTCAAAGGTCAGATGTGGGCATTTCCGAGATTTATTGATGCCGGACTTTTGTATTACAGAAAAGACATTGTTCCACCAAATGAACTTCCAAAGACATGGGATGAGCTGATTAAAGTTGCTAAAAAATATAAAGGTAAAAATGGAACAAAATATGGATTTTTAATGCAGGCAAAGCAGTATGAAGGTCTTGTTTGCGATGCGATAGAGTATATTGCATCTTATGGCGGCAGGGTTGTCGATGAGAGTGGAAACATTGTAGTCAACAACCAAGGAACAATAGATGGACTTAACATGATGAGAAAGGTTATAACATCTGGGATTGTTCCACCAAACATCAACACATTCACAGAGGTTGAAACACATACAGCTTTCATAAACGGTCTTGCAGTGTTTGCAAGAAACTGGCCGTATATGTGGGCTATGGTAAACAGTCCGCAGTCAAAAGTAAAAGGCAAAGTTGGAATTCTTCCGCTTCCAAAAGGTTCAAAAGGTTCAGCTGCAGCTCTTGGTGGCTGGATGGTTGGTATTAACAAATACACAAAAAATCCTGAGGCTTCTTGGAGACTTTTGAAGTTCCTTGTTCAGAAAGAAGGACAAAAACTTATGGCTATTTACAATGGAAATGTTCCTGTTTACAAACCACTTTTCAATGACAAGGATGTTATAAAAGCAAATCCATTGATAGGTGATAAGAAGTTTATTGAAGCTATTTTAGCTGCTGTTCCAAGACCTGTATCACCAATTTATCCAAAGATTTCGGATGTTATGCAGATTGAGCTTTCAAACATTGTAAATGGCAAGAAAGATGTAAAGACAGCTGTCCTTGATATGGACAAGAAGTTAAAAGAACTTGTAAAGACTCAAAGGTAAAAGGCAATCTCAATATTGTAAGTTGGCAGGCTTAAAAGGATTTTAAGCCTGCCAATCAAGTTTAAAGGGGAGGGAAAAGATGGACAGAAAGGAAAAACTATTTGGGTATTTGTTCTTGCTACCTGCAGTTTTGATATTCATATTTGTTGCTGTGATTCCACTGGTTCAAGTTTTTATCTTCAGCTTATTTGACATTCAGCTCAATAACCCAACAAAGAGTGAGGTTTCTCTTTCATACAAGATAGATGTTGAAAACTATGCCAACACTCTTTTTACAGCTTCTTCAATAATTGATGGTATCAATCTTGAGGCTTTGAATGATAGTCAAAAAAAGACAATTGCCAGAATAAAATCTCTCTTGCCTGTGATGGAGAAAAGCATTTTTAACACAAAGACCAGAATAGACAGGCTCAACAAGGTAAATGACCTTTTAAATAACTTTCAGCCGGTAGATAGTAAACTAAAATATCTGCCAGTATCTGCTAAGGAGATAAATCAATATAATGCATATGTGAATAAAATCATAAACCTTACAAACTCTTTGCCAAACACACAGGAGATGAATGATTTAAAACAGGCACTTTTAGCGTTCGACCAGGTGATAGTTAAACCAAACTTTGTTGGTCTTCAGAACTATAGCTACTATCTAAAAGATTCAAGGCTTTTGTCAGCTGTGAAAAATACACTTTTGTTCACAGTTGTAACAGTGTTTTTTGAACTTGTATTTGGTCTGATGCTTGCAGTTGTTATGCACAAAGTAGCAAACCTGAAAAATGTTTTCAAAAGCATTGTTCTTCTGCCCTGGGCTATTCCAACAGTTATATCAGCTTTGATGTGGAAGTTTATGTATGATGGTCAGGTTGGCATCTTGGCAAAGTTTTTTGCAGACATTGGACTTATCAAAAGCCCGGCAGACCTTTTATCAAGCACTACAAACGCAATGATAGCTGCAATGACAGCCGACATCTGGAAAACAACACCCTATATTGCAATTTTGCTTGTTGCGGGACTTCAAACAATTCCGGAATCGCTGTATGAAGCTGCAAAAGTGGATGGAGCAAATGCGGTGTATCAATTTTTCAGGATTACATTGCCAATGTTAAAACCAACCATACTTGTTGCCCTGCTTTTTAGAACCTTGGATGCGTTTAGAGTATTTGACCTGATTTATGTTTTGACTGGTGGTGGACCAGCAAACTCAACAGAGACAGTCTCTATCTACACTTACAAAACTCTATTTAACCAGCTTGATTTTGGAAGAGGTTCGACTTTAGCAGTTTTGATTTTTATAATGGTGACAATCATCAGTTTTATCTATATAAAAATCCTTGGTGCTGAGGTATTCTCACATCAAAAGAGGTGATAGGATAAAATGAAAAACAAGAAGAAACTGACAGGCGAAAAGATTGCAAGGATTGTTATGAACATAATAATTGTGCTGGCTCTGATTGTAATTTTGTTTCCTTTTTACTGGCTACTTCTTACATCAATAAGACCGAAAAGTGAAATATTCAATATTTCATCACTGATAACGCTAAAGCCTCATATTGGCAACTACAAGATGGTGTTTACTGAAAGACCATTTGCCAGATACATTTTAAACAGCTTTGTAATTGGTCTTGAGACAACAATTATATCAATTGTGATTGCCAGCTTTGCAGCATATGCAATTGCAAAGACAAATATCTCACCAAAGATAAAAAACCTTGTTTTGAGTCTGTCTTTAGCTGTGTCCATGTTCCCACAGATAACAATAGTCTCTCCTATTTACGTTATGGTAAAAAACCTTGGACTGAGAAACAGCTTTTTTGGGCTTTTGATTCCATACACAACATTTTCACTGCCACTTGCAATCTGGTATCTGACAACATTTTACCAGGGTGTCTCTCATGAAATTGATGAAGCAGCAAAGATTGACGGGTGCAACACATTCCAAATTTTTTATAAAATCATAACACCTCTCATCGCACCGGGAATATTTACCGCAGCAATTTTGATTTTTATCTCTGCATGGAATGAGTTTTTATTTGCCCTGGTTATCAACACAGACGATATATGGAGAACAGTATCTGTTGGAATTGTCATGTTCCAGGGAAGGTTCACGATTCCCTGGGATGAAATTTCAGCAGCTGCAATTGTAGTAATGATTCCGCTTGTGCTTATGGTATTTGTGTTCCAGCAAAGGATTGTGTCGGGTCTCACTGCTGGTGCTGTGAAAGAATAAAAATGGTGCAGCAGGGCTGTCTAAAAGGGATTTATGACGATTTGCAACATTATATAAATGGGAGCTTTTATCACCTTTTAGATAGCCCAGTTTTATATTTTGCGATATAGGAGGGGTTAGATGGTTTTAAATGTTCAAAAAATTAGAAAATTGTTATCTACACTGCCTGGAAAAATCTCGCTGCTCATATTTACTGTGATTCTGGTTTTGGTGTTTGCCATAGATGTGTTTGCTGTGGCAATATCTACATCTATTTTGAGACAAAATCTTCAAAGCAGTATTTCAACATCTGTGTTCCAGTCGGGAAAATACTTTGATCAGATCTTAGAGCGTGCAAAAGATTTGTCTTTTCAATTGGCTACGAATGAAACTATACAAAAATATTTAAATGTGCAAAGGACAAGCACTGACGATTATGAGAAATTAGACTGGAAGAAAAATGCTCAAAAAGCTCTGTTAAGTATTGTTTCTGCTAATAAATTTTTGTCGAGCATATATATTTTAGTTGATAAAGAAACTTCGTTGGGTTATCCAACAATAAGTTTTGAGAACATTGACTTCAAAAAATTAATGAGTAGTAGTTGGGCGAAAGCAGCTATTGAAAGTGATCAAGGTTTTGTATGGTGTTCTAATCACAATCAGTATTTCAATGATGTTTTGAAAGAGGTTGGTTCCGAAGTAAGAGATTATGCTACATCAGTGGTAAGAGTGTTGTATGATTCATCAAGTGGTAATAGAGTTGGGTTAATAGTAGTAGATATTGGAAGGGATGTTTTTGATGAAATGCTTTCAAATGTAAAAGTGACTAAAAACAGCACATCATTTGTTATTACACCTGATGGGTTTATTATTTTGCCAACTAATATAAACGAAAAATTGGTAAAGAATTTGAAGGCTCTCAGTGCTGAGCTTTTGAAAAAGGCTGAAAAGAAAGAGATTGATAATTTCGAGCTTAACATGTCAGGCAGATGGCTTGTAAGCTATTCGAAGAGTCCAGACAGCAGCTTTTTGTATGTTTCATTAATACCTATCAGCGACATAAATTCTAAAACTGTAAAATTACAAATTTTCATAATTATGATAAGTCTAATATTTGGTATTTTAGGAATTGTTTCTGGACTTATAGTAACATTGAAAATAACAAAAAATGTAAAGATATTGTTAGAATCAATGAGCAAAGCAGCTAATGGCAATTTAACTATGACAACTAACATTTCTTCAAATGACGAAATAGGTATGTTATCGGATGGTTTTAATAGTATGGTACAGCAGTTAAAAGAGCTAATTACAAAGATAAAACAGCTTTCAGAAAAAGTTAACAAATCAATATCACTAATTGCCAGTGTTGCCACTGAAACCACAGCTGCTTCGCATGAAGTGACCAAAGCAGTTTCAGAAATTGCTGAAGGTGCTTCTCAGCAGGCAAATGAGGCTACTGCGATTTCTCAGCAGATGGCAGAGTTCACTAAAGAAATTAGTGTTATGGTAAATGATTTTAAAAGTATGAATCAATTTTCAGAAAATGTATTAATTCAAACTAATAAAGGATTTTCAGCTATTGAGATGTTACACCAAGTTGCGAGAAAATCTCAAGAGACAACCAAAAACATGATTTTCCATGTAAGAGAACTCATCGGATGGACTGAAAAGATAGGTAAAATAATGAATCTGCTTTCAAGTATTTCTGAACAGACAAAGCTTTTGGCTTTGAATGCATCAATTGAAGCTGCCAAAGCGGGCGAGGTTGGAAGAGGGTTTTCGGTTGTAGCAACTGAAATAAGAAAGCTTGCGCAGCAGTCACGTGAGTCGACAAAAGATGTTGAAGATATTATTAAGAATATTCTATCGAAAGCCAAATTTTCTGATAAAGTTGCAGCTGATGTCGAGAATTTGATAGGATTACAAGAAAATGCGTTGGATAATGTCCAGCTTTCTTTTGATGCGATGAAAAATGCAATTTCTGAGCTATATGAAAATTTAAGAAAATCATTAAATGTATTGGAAGATATAGACTACAAAAAGGATAGAATTTTCAATAGTGTAGAAAGTATTTCAGCAATTTCCGAAGAAACAGCTGCATCAGCTGAGGAAGTGTCGGCTGCAACTGAGCAGCAGCTTGCTTCAATAGAGGAACTTAAGAATATGATAGAGGAACTTAGGAAATTGTCAGTGGAACTTGATACGACAACATCACGCTTTATAACTGAAAATTAAAGTAATTTCAAGTTTTATACTCAGATATTGCTTGTATGCTCTTATTCAGAGGTTTGTAAAGAAATTTGTGTTTCTTAGTAAAGTGAATATTTCTTTTTTGTTTTAACTCCCGATTGGAATCAAAGAAGCAATTTTGTGTTTACAAAAAGCAACAAAGTGTTATAATAATATTAAAGAAATGTTGAAGTTATTCAACAAGTTGGGGTGGATTTTATGAAACAAATTATAGCAGAAAGGTTGCAAAAGGCAAGGAAAAGTGTTGGGCTTACTCAGGAAAGGGTTGCGCAGCTACTCAATGTTAGCAGAAATAAAATAATCAATATGGAAAAAGGCGACGATGATTATGAGATAACCATGCTTGAAAAGCTTTCAAAACTTTATGGATGTTCCTTAGAATATTTAGCTGGGATTGAGGAAGCTGAGGAAAAAGAGGATGAACTTTTTTTCAGGTCTATTGAACCAAATGGTGAATTTAAAGACTATGAAATAATAGCGTGGAGCAATATGCTCTTGTCTAATATTAAGGCATTAAAAGAAATACTCAGTGAGGTGCAAGAAGTTGAAGAATATGAATATTAAAGCCAAAATGTATGCTGTTAAAATGAGAGACATGTTAGGATTGGGACTTTTAAAACCTATTCCTGATGTATTTTCGCTCCTTGAAAGTGTTGGAATCTATGTTTTTAAAAAACCATTTCTTGATACAAACATCTCAGCACTTTATAGGAAAAGAAAAGACATTTGTTTGATTGTTATAAACTCAGCACGAACTCTTGGCCATCAGATTTTTTCAGCTGCCCATGAATTGTATCATTACCAATACAATCCTGAAATCACAAGCAGAATTTGTGTGGTTAATTCACCTGGTTCAAAACAGGAAGAAATTATGGCAGATTTATTTGCTTCCCACTTTTTAATGCCAGATGAAGGTGTGGTGGAAATAGCAGAAAACCGGAAAAATAAAAAAGGAGTCTTGGATGTTACAGATGTGCTTTTTATTCAGCAATATTTTGGTGTAAGTTATAAGGCAATTATAAAGAAATTGCTGGAATTGGGATATATAAAAGACCCTTCTTACTATTTAAATGTTCCAATAACTAAACTGGCAAAAGTCCTTGGTTATAACACTCAGCTCTATCAACCTACAAATGATATTTATTGTTCCAAAGCTTATGTAGAATTAGTTATGGATGCTTTCAAATTAGAACAGATAAGCCAAAGAAAAGCAGAAGAATATTTAAACGCAGTAAATATTAACCTAAATGATGTAATAGAGGGGCAATCTGTTGAAGAGGGGGACTGGATGTATGACTAATCCCCCTGCAGTAATAGATACGAATGTATTTTCAAACTTTGCCCTAACGGGTAACATTAACATACTTGAAATTCTGTACGGGAAAAAACTTTATATGCCAACTATTGTTATACAAGAATGTGAAGATAAACCAGAACTTAGACCTTACATATCTGACGCTATTTCGAAAGGCTGGTTGAAAGAGTTTGTTATTTCATATACTTTAACTCCCAGGGAGTTTATAGAACATACCAGAATACGAAAAAAGTTTCATCCAGGAGAAGGAGCAATTTTGGCAATTGCGAAAGTTAATGATTTTATTGTTATAAGCGATGATATGACAGGTGTAAAGAATTATTGTAAAGCCAATGGGTTAAAACTGAAAGGAAGTTTAGGGATATTATACGAAGCATTCAGGTACCAATTGATAACTATCACACAGGGCGACAAAATCATTCAAGATATGATAAAGTTCAATAATTATAAAAGTCCTGTTCAATCCATGCAAGAGGTTTTAAACTGGTTTGCATATAGAATTGGAAGAGAATTATTTTGACCTCTTGTATTTTTTGATAGTTTATGCTATAATGTATAAAAAATATTGTATCCAAAACAAAGGCGTTTTGGGGCGAAAGCTTCAAAGCGCCTTTAATTTTTTTGTAAAACTTTTTTCAGGGGGGTTTTGCAAGATGCAGGTTGTATTGACTATCTTGGGTGCGCTTGTGCTATCAGTTATATTTTCCATTCTGATTTTAAAAATCTTTGTTGACAAGATACTTTCAATTTTGCACGGCAAGAACAACCTCAACGCATTTGAAAAGCTCTTTTTGACACCTGTGAAAGACTGGGCAGCATCTTTTCAGGGTTTTCTAAGTGACATATTCAAAGAGATTGACCTTGCATACAACAAAATTTTGTCAGTTGCTTATGACATTGAATCAAGCGCAGAAAGGAACCAGCAGCAATCCAATCTTGTGCTTTCAAATAGCAAGGACATTCAAAATTCTATATCAGGACTTCTGGTGGGCTTGAAGCTTGTTCTTGAGCACATTGAGAGCGCCTATGAAAATGTCTCAAGCCTTGAAGAATTCATGGCTCATTTCAAAGAAAAAAACCAGAATATTCAAGAAGACATTCAAAAGCTGCTTGCAGAGGTGTCAAGCGATTTGGAAAATATGGTTTCAGAAAATACCGCGTACACCCAGAAAATGGCAGACCAAATAACCAAGCTCAAGACTGTTTTCAAAAAGGTAGAAGATTTTCTTGGCACAATTGTGAAGATTTCAGAGCAGATAAACATCCTTGCACTGAACGCTTCTATTGAGTCAGCAAAGCTTGAAAGTGTGCTTGGCGAGAATTTCAAAACGGGCTTTCATGTAATTGCTGACCAAATCCGAAGACTTTCAAATGACACAAAATCAACTGCAGACGAGATTGGAGACTTTATCATTGAGATTTCTGGCATAGTTGATGGAATTTCAAGCCTCAGCGAGAAAAGCAAGGACATAATATCAGCACAAGTTGAGTATGGCAAAACTACTTTCCAGAAACTAAATCAGGTATCTCAGCTTGTTAACTACATAAACAAAAAGATTTCCCAGGCATCAGAAAAGCTTTCTGTCCAGTACTCTATTGTGAACGACCTTAAGCACTATGTATCAAGACTTGAGAATGACTACATCGCTGTCGATAGGAGCACCAGCAGAATTTTGAGTTCTGTAGAGGTGAGCCAAAAAACTGCAGCAAGGCTTATGCGGCTTATGAACAGGCTTGTTGACATGTGCAGGGAGTTTGAGTCTGTCAGAAATGACATCTCAGAAAAGATTACAAAGAGAGTAGAGATAGAGGTAAACCAGCAGCGTGTTGCAGAGGCTATTGAGACCATTGAAAATGAGGTGATACCGCAGCTTGTTTTAAACTGGCAGAGTGAGCTCAATCATAAAGAGGTTATAGACCAGAGTCTTCAAAAGTTTTCTAATATATTTGAAGCTCTGTGGACAAACAACCCTGATGGAACGTTCATCTACTCAAATCCGCCAGAGGGCATAGAAAATGCAAAGGTTAGAGAGTGGTTCACAAAAGCAATGGCAGGTCACACATATGTATCTGGTGCTTACATCTCAGCTATCACAAGAAACTACTGCATCACAATTTCTATGCCTGTATATGATAGTTTTGGCAAGCTTTTGGGTGTGATAGGTGCAGATATAAAACTTTCGTTGTGAAATGTTCACAAACAGGTTTGTAAGGTTAACTAAATAAATATTAGTTGCAGGATGCTGCTTGTATGCTCTTTGTCTTTATGGTATAATTTTAAACAGAAGAAAAAAACTAAAGCTGGAGAAAAATTAATTATAAGGATGAAATAGATTATTTTGTTCATGACTGCTGAGGATAGTAAAACCGCTATCATCATTTGTCCGAAAGTCCATTGAAAACGGCATGGATATAATTAAGGAAAATCCATCAAACTTTCTTTTGATGCATGCAATGGGACCGAACGTTGCAGGGGTTATTGGCTCAGCAGTTGCCGCAGGCGTGCTGTTGACGTTGTTTAAGTAATAAAGATGGTAGTACATTTATAGTAGCTTAATGAAAAATAATAAAGATAATAAAGCCCACGAAGGGATGTACTTTTTGGAATTCTCCTTTTGTGGGCTTTTGTTTTTTTGTGATATGTGATAGTTTTACTCAAAAATCTTTTAAATAAAGAGGAGGGAAAGTAAACATGAATATGCGGAAGTATTTTAACATGCTTGCAGAGAAATGGGATGAGATTGTATGGCATGATCCTCAAAAACTAAATAAAATAGTAGAGCAAATTGGACTCAAAAAAGGTGATAAGGTTTTAGATGTTGGCTGTGGGACGGGGGTTTTGGTGGAGTACATATTAAAATTTGTGGGACCAGAGGGCTGCATCATTGGTGTTGATGTTTCAGAGAAAATGATTGAAAAGGCAAAGGAAAAATATAAAGAGATAACAAATGTAAATTTTTTACACAACGATGTGATGAATCTTGATTTTAAAGACTTTTTTGATGCTATAATATGCTACTCAGTATTCCCGCATATTGAAGACAAAGAAAATGCAATAAAAAAGTTTTCTCAAATGCTAAAAAAAGATGGCAAACTTGTGATTGCTCACTCACAGTCAAGAGAGAAAATAAATAGCCTTCATAAGAGTCTTCCTGAACCAGTAAAAGGTCATTTTCTTCCACAAATGAATGAAATAATACACCTGTGCCGAAAAGCTCAGCTAATTGAAGTCCTCAGTATTGACAATAGCGAAATGTTTTTGCTCATAGCTAAAAAAGAGCTTATCAACTGAGGATAAAAACTAAATATGCCTCAAAGGTATTTATTACTAAAATTTTACAATAGACTTTGGTTGGAAAGTTTTTAAAGATGAAATTTTTAATTGCAAATATTTGGAATTCTTATGTACTATTATGAGTGTATTTTATGTTATAATGTTACTGTTGAAATGCTTTTACTAATTATTCTGCTAATTCTTTGTAAAATTTAGAGCAATGGAGTGCGAAATATGAAAAAACGACTTCTTTATGCAAATTTTGTAATAGCAATAATTGTTCAATTCCTTTTCTATTATCTTTTTACTACCTTTGTGCCGTTGGAAATAAGAAAGTACTATCTTATTTTTTTTATTCTTCTAGTTTTTTTAACCTTTTTATACGATTCCCTCAAAAGTTTTGTATTTTTAGTATCAGGAATGTTAATTACTGCGTTCTACATAGTTATATCTTCGTGGATAAGAATTGAATATGGAATAAACCAATTTGAGATTGTTTTCCAGCAAATGTTGATTATAATTCTATCAATTTCAATTTGGCTTGAATCGTTGTATCTAAAAAATATTGTAGACAACAGCGAAAAATTAAAGGAAAAAGTAAAACAATTAGAAAAATTACATCCTGAAGCGGGAGTGTTAACTTTTAATGAGTTTTTAGAGAGAGCAGAAATAATTTTTACTGGTCTTAGAAGACGAAGTGAAGAGGCTCAGCTGCTGGTAATAAAAGTAAGCTACATAGATGATAATAATAGAATCTCAAAAACTTTTATAAATACAATAGGTAGAGTCCTAATAGATTCAGTACGAAAAAATTATGACATAATTTGTTACATAGAAAACACTATTTTTTTAGTTTTACTACAAAATACCAATAAACAGGGTGCTATGCTTGTTGTAGATAGAATTAGACGAAATCTTCGCACCATAAGATATTTGAATCCAGAGATTATAGAAAAACATATTGATATAAAAATAGAGAGTTTCAACAATGACTTTCTTGCTTTTAAAGAATACATACAAAATTTAGCAAATAATACCAATAGTTAATTATCCTTATAGATTAGGTGATATGAAAATGATAGTTTCGAAAATAGTGATAATTGTTGCAATACTCTTCTGGTTGTTGATTTTCTACTATTCTATATTAACAGTGTTTGGATTAATATTTAAAGTTCAATATAAAGAGACAAAAGTTGATTTAAAGGAGTATCCAAGCGTGGATATTCTGATACCAGCTTATAATGAGGGCAAAGTGCTATTTGATACTTTGGATGCAATGGTAAATTTACATTATCCTGGTGAGTTAAATATCTATGTTCTTAATGATAATTCTACAGACAATACTGGCGATATTGCAGATTACTTTGCAAGGCTTTATACAAATGTTCATCATATAAAGGTGCCACCAGGAAAACCAAAAGGCAAAGCGAGAGTATTAAATTATGGTATGTCTATCTCTAAAGGAGAGATGATAGCCGTTTATGATGCAGACAATCAACCAGAGAGATTTGCTTTAATTAAACTTGTTCAAAAAGCTTTAGAGAAAGAGGAATATGCAGGTGCTGTAGGTTATGTGAAAACAATTAATATGCATAAGAATTCACTAACAAGAATGATAGGGTTAGAATTTATGATATTTCAATTGCTTATGCAATCTGGAAGATGGAAATTATTTAAATTAGGAACCTTAACAGGTACAAATATGCTTTTGAAAAGACATGTTTTGGAAAGGATAAATGGTTGGGACCCTTATGCCTTGGCTGAAGATGCTGAATTATCTTTGAGAATATATGCAGCACATTATTTATTGCCAATAGTACCTGATTCTGTAACATGGGAACAAGAACCTGAAGTTCTGAGAGTGTGGATTAGACAAAGGACAAGGTGGATGCAGGGGAATCTCTATCTTATAGCCAAAGTTCTTTCCGAAAAGAGCCTGATTAGAGGAATGAATATATTCAATGTTGTTCAAATGATATCTATTTACTATTTATTCGTTTCTCTCGTATTAGTTTCCGATATATGGTTTGTAATGGGGATTCTAAATTTGGTTAATATAAAATTCTCTGTTCCTTTGTTTGTACTTTGGTTTGAAACATTATTCATATATGTTGTCCAAATAGTGGCTTCTGCCGTAGTTGAGAAGGAGATAAATATAAGAAATATAATGTATGCTTTTTTAATGTATTTTACTTATGCTCAATTCTGGATATATCTTGTTCTGAAAGGATATTGGCTTCAGTTTAAAGCACGAAGAAAAAATTTGGAACCTGTTTGGGATAAAACTGTGAGATTTTAATGTTATTTTTGCAATTTTGCCTAAAACTCTCTTGACACATTCTCTGTTAAATGATGTATAATCAAAGATATAAAAATTAAAATTTAGAAGGTGAGGAAATTGTCTAAAAAAGACCCATTATCGTTTTTCAAAAAATCCATATTAAAACAAGGTCTTGGCAGAAAGCTCAGTCTTCTTGTTGTGGGGGTTTTGCTCATTCCAATTATTATAATTGACGTTATTTCAATCTCTATGTCTGTAAATTCAGTTATAAACGAGAGCAAAATGTCGTATCTTGCAGCGACAGAGGCAAACAGCCACTATTTTCAGCTTGTCTTTGACACTGTCAGAGATCAGGCACTGCAGCTTATGTCAAACGATGTTATCCAAAAACTCTATTCAGAGTCGCGTCAGATGACATTAGAAGATTATGACAAATACAGACTCAAAACTGATGCTGACAAGATGATTCAAAATGTTTTTGTCACAAACATCATGCTTTCTGCAGCGTATATATTGGTAAACAAGGATAATTCACTTTTGTATCCATACTTTTCTGCAGAATACATAGATTTTAACAAGTTAAAACAGGCTGACTGGTACAAAAAGATAATGCAGGCAGACGGACCTGTGTTTTTGGACAACCACTATCAGGCTTTAGATGAGGTAGCAAACCAAAAGAGCCAGACAATACCGCAGTATGCTTTTGCTATAGGTATGCCGTTTAAAGACATTTCATCTTCTCAAACACTTGGTGTTTTGCTAATCGACGTAAGTCTTCAGTGGCTAAGATCTGCTCTTCAGTCTACAAATATTTCCCAGCAGGGCGGGTACATGCTTGCTGTTTCACCATCTGGAAAAGTTATTTTGCCAAGCGAATGGGAAACAACAAGAAAGCTTTCGCCAAAAGCAGACACACCTTTTATAAAAAAGATACTGGCTGAGGCAAAGGGGAAAAATCCAAAAGGAGCTTTCAACACAGTATTTGACGGCAAACCATTTTTGATTACATATTCGCGCATACCCGAGCAAGAATGGATAATTGTAAGCATGATTCCTATTGAGATGCTACTTAGCTCTGCAAGGAAACTTGAGATTTTTGTGATTGTACTTACAATAATTTTCACCCTTGCTGCGCTTGCAGTTGGAATTTTCTTTGCGCTCAGGATGGTAAAGGATTTAGAGCTTGTTACAAACACATTTGCAGTTGCTGAAAAAGGTGACCTGACAGTAAGCCTGAACATTGAGCGAAACGACGAGATAGGATTTCTTTCACACAGTTTTAACAACATGATAAAGAACATAAAAGGGCTCATTGAAAAGGGAGTAAAGCTTAGCGATCAGGTCACAGGCTCTATTTCTACTCTTTCGACCATTGCCGGTGAGACTGCTGCAGCATCAAATGAAGTTGCAAAAGCAATCTCAGAGATTGCAGAAGGTGCATCTAATCAGGCAAAAGAGGCGAGCAACGTTGTTGAGATAGTTTCAAAGTTTGGTGAGAGGATAGAAACAATTGTTGATGCTTCAAATAAGATGGAGAAGCTTTCAAAGAATGTAGCTGAACTTTCAACAAAAGGAGAAAATACAGTTTCAACTTTGGATTCTGTTTCACACGATACTATGCAAATTACAGATACAATGATTTCAACAATCAACCAGCTTGCAGAATATTCAAGGTCAATTGGCAAGATTATTCAGGTACTCAGCAGCATATCAGAGCAAACAAAGCTTTTGGCTCTAAATGCATCAATTGAGGCGGCAAAAGCAGGAGATGCTGGACGTGGCTTTGCTGTTGTTGCAAGCGAG
Source organism: Caldicellulosiruptor acetigenus (assembly GCF_026914305.1). Taxonomy (NCBI): domain Bacteria; kingdom Bacillati; phylum Bacillota; order Caldicellulosiruptorales; family Caldicellulosiruptoraceae; genus Caldicellulosiruptor; species Caldicellulosiruptor acetigenus. The sequence goes on from NZ_CP113866.1 coordinate 481,376, forward strand.
ATTAGAAAGCTTGCCGACCAGTCAAAAGAGTCAACAAGAGAAGTTGAGGATATGATAAAGAGGATTGTCAGCCAGACAAAAGCTGCTCAGGATGTCGCTGATAAAGTAGAAGATGTTATTGAAAAGCAAAATGAAGCCGTCAGAAACGTTTCTTTGGCATTCTCAAGCATAAAATCTGCAATGGATGAACTAATTGGCGGTATAGAAAATATAAATCAGTCTATCTTGGCAATTGATAAAGAAAAAGATACTATTGTTCAGAGTATCGAGAATATCTCGGCAATATCACAAGAGACTGCTGCATCTTCTGAGGAGGTTTCTGCATCCACTGAAGAGCAGCTTGCTGCAATTGAAGAGCTCAGAGCTATGGCAGAGCAGCTTAACAAGCTTGCGCAAGATTTAAAAGAGGCAATGCAGGTTTTCAAAGTGTAATAAAATTATTTCACCAATTTTACAGTTTGGTTACAAATGCTAAACCCCTATTGACTTATTAAAATGCTGTTGTTAAAATTTTAGCTGTAAGTGATGAGGCTATAAAAAATAGTATAGCCTCATCACTAAAAAATCATACAAGGAGGTTTGGTGAGTAGTTATGAAAAAATTCAAAAGACTCATCGCTATCGTAACAGTTTTACTCTTTGCCCTCTCAATAATTGCGCCTGCGTTTGCACAGGACGAAGCTACACAAGAGACAGGTTCTGTGTATGACCAGGCAGCAAAGATTCTCCAAGACAAAGGTATCTTGAAAGGTAATGAACAAGGCGACCTGATGCTCGACAAGGAACTTACAAGAGCAGAGATTTTAGCAATGATCATCAGAGCAACAGGTCAGGAAGATGTTGTAAAAGACTATGTCTATGCAGAACAATCCTTCAGCGATGTTCCACAGGATCACTGGGCATTTGCATATGTTGAGGCAGGTAAAGACCTCGGCATTGTAAATGGCTACCCGGATGGAACATTCAAGCCAGACAAACCAGTAAAATTTGAAGAGCTCTGCAAGATGCTTGTTGCTGCAAAAGGCGAGAGCCCAGCAGCAGGAAAGTGGCCTCTCAACTATGTAAGAAAAGCCCTTGAACTTGGATTCTTCAATGGAATTGAAGATGAAGTCGGAATTGGCGATGTTGTAATCAGAGGTCAAGCAGCAGTAGCATTCGCAAATGCATTCTTCCCACCAGAGAAGACAGTTGTTGTGAAAGATGTTAAAGCTCTTGCAAATGATACAATTGAGGTTGCAGTTGATGTATACCTCAATAATGAACCTGCAACACTTGAAGATGGAGATGTAATTCCTCTTGATTTCGAAATTAAAGATGCATCTGATGAGACAAAGACAGTTGCAGTAACTCTGATTGATACAGAAAAGTCCGACTTTGCAAGCGGCAAGATTGTTCTTAAAACAGCTGCTCAGACAGCAAATGCAACATACAAACTCTACTTCAAGGGTAAAGACACAGGTTTGAAGTTTGTAGCAGTTCCAGTGCCACTCACAGTTACAAAGGTTGAGGCACTCAACTACAAAGAGATAAAGGTTACATTCAACAGAGCGGTTGACAATGACACATATGCGACAACAACTGGTAACTATACTGTAAAGGTAGGAACAGCAACAGTATCAGTTTCAAATGCAGCTTTGGCATCTGATAAGAAGTCAGTAACATTGTTATTGGGTGACAATGATAAGTTTACAAAAGATGATACTGTAACAGTAACAGTTAAAGCGGCTGTAGGTATTGCAAGCGATTATACAACAACAATAACAAACTTTATTGACGACAAGGCTCCTGTAATTGAAAGTGTAGTTGGTTCTGGCTTAATGAAAGTAATTGTGACATTTAGTGAACCAGTTCAAAATGCAGATAATCCTGCAAATTGCTTAATTGATAATGCGTACACAGCTGCAAAAGTTACTTCTGATGCAACGAAGAAAGTATATACAATAACATTCTATAGTCCGTTATCGGCTGGAACTCATACAATTCAATTCAATAATGTTACTGATTATGCTGGATATGGACTTGTGACACCAGTAAAAACATTTGTGCTGTCAGGTGATAATACTCCTGTTACAACACCAACAGTATTGTCTGCAACTCAAACAGAAGTAAAATTACAATTTAATAAGGATATAGCAAGAATTGAAAATGTGAGTGCGTCACCACAAGGAACTTGGGACAGTGAAAATACAAAATATGAAGGTAATATTGTTACATTAAAATTTGGAACAACTGCTTCAACGGCGTTACCAGTATCTGGTGCAACTATTAAGTTTGATGTTGTTGATGCATCTGGTAATGTAACAACTGGTTTGAGTGTTACTGTTACACCAACTATAGATGTAATAAGACCAGCATACGTAAGTCATACAGTAAATTCTGAAAGCGAAATTGTAATTGTGTTCTCTAAGGACGTTGATAAAGATACGGGCACATATACTATGAAAGACAGTAGTGGTAATATTTATCCTGCAACAAGTAAGGATTATGCTGAATCAGGAGTTTACAATAAAATAAAAGTAACATTTAGTGGATTAAGTGCAGGTACCACATACACACTATCAATCTCAGGAGTGAAGGACAGAACGCCATTACAAAATGAAATTATTCCAACAGATGTAGCTGTGACTATATTAGATAAAACACCTCCAGGGGCAACTGTTTACAAGAAAGTTGTAGATAGCAATATTACAGAGATTTATGTTGCATATGATGAAAAGGTTAATGTTGCGTCAGCTACAAATCCATCAAATTATTCTATACTTTACAGTGATAATACAACAAAGAGTTTAGCTTCTATTTCTGCAGCTTATATCACGCTTCTTGCAGATGGGAGAACTGTAAAAATTGATTTTAGAACAAGTCCACAACTAAATACAAGTGTTGATAAGCTTGTGATAACAAACGTAGCAGATTTGTCTGGTAATGCAATAGGAGGTATTATAAAGACATTAAATCCTATTACAGCTGCATCTATTAATTCAACAGGTGTTAAGCTGGTTTCAAAGAACAAGATCGAGATTGCTATTGATAATGCAAAACTTCAATATGTTTCGCCGTCAGATTTCGTTGTTGTATATGCGAAATCAGATACATCAAAAGTTGATTATGCTTATGCAACAGCTGCATCTTATGATGTAAATGCGAATAAAATTACTTTGACTCTTAACAAAGATGTAAATACTGATGCAACTGTAACTGCTACAGATTCTGATTCAACTGTACAGAGGTTGTCAATTTCTTTGAAAGTTGTGGGGACGGCTACAAAAGATATATTTGGTAATGCTTTAGTTCCATCAACACCACAATTTTATTCAGTTATTGATGCATGTGCTCCAACAGTAGTTGCTGTTAGTGGTGATACAGCTGGAACAATCAAACTAAGATTCAGTGAAGAAGTGTCAATTGTAGCTGCTGATTACGGTTCAAAAGTTAAGATTGTTTCTGGATTGCAAACAGGTGATAGTCCTGCAATTTCATCTGTAGGATGGAGCACGGGTTCAGATTCAAAGAAATATTATGAAGTTGTAATAAATGGTCTCACATCAAATAAGGTTTATACAGTGCGAGTAGATTCAGATATACAAGATAATGCTTCTAGTCCTAATAAGATTGGGTATGTTGCAGATATGACTGTGACAGCAAAATAAAAGTTTGTATAAAATTAAAGGGGCTGTACCCCAAAAGGAGTGGGCAGCCCCTTTAATTTTGGGCTTTTTGTCAAGAAATGGGGTAGGTATTTTGAATTTCTAACTTTTCAGTTAGTTCTTTAATAAGAGTAGGGGTGGATACTTTTAATATCCACTCTTTTTTATTTTTCACACTTCTTTAAAATTTGTTTATAAAAATTTAAAAATTTATTCACAAATTATTGCTAACATATTTAAAGAGGAAAAATCTTCATAGAAGGAGGCAGAAAACAAAAAATGAGAATGCCAAAAAGCCTAAAAGCTTATATGTGCCTTATGTTAATATTAACTTTTATAGCTGCAGTGTTAATCTTACCATGGGATACATCACTTGCCCAATCGAATAATGCTCAAAATTCCCAGCCAGACTTGATTGGTGTTGTAAAGAACTTCTCAGGCAGTAAAATCACAATCTACATCGCAAAGCTCTCATCTCAAAGCGATGGCAGAGGATTTGGAAGAAGCAGAGTTGAACTGACAAACAAGACACAGACAATTACAGTTTCAAGCAAGACATCAATTGTAACAAGAGTATTTCAGAATGGTCAAATAACAGAGAAAAAGCTATCCACGAAGGACTTAAAAACAAACAACATACTGTACATCTGGTATGCTGACAGCAAAAAGACAACTGCAAAAAGGATTATGGTTATGGGAACATACAGCCAGAGTTCAAAATAAAGCAGTAAAAAAGCGAAAGGAAGGGTGTGCATATGGCAGAGAAAATAAAACCGCTAAAAACTCCAAAGTTTAAGTTAAGTTTAAAAAGCAAGGTTTTGAAGAGGGTTATAATATCCATAGTAATTGTTGCAATCTTGGCAGGGGCAGGGTTTGGAATATACAGGTTTGTCCAGGGTAGAAAAGATCAAAATCAAACTGTTCAGCAGAGGACTGCAAGAGCAGTCCGCGGCAATATAACAGTAAGTGTCACCGGGTCTGGTCCTATTGAGTCTGCTCAGAGCGTAGATCTCACATCGCTAGTGAGCTCAACCATCACAAATGTGTTTTTCAAAGACGGTGATTCTGTCAAAAAAGGGGATGTCATATTTGAGCTTGAAAATCAGGATGCAAAGGACAAGATTGATTCAATAAAGAGTCAGATTGACGATGTAAGCTCTTCAATTGCAGATGTTCAGGAGAGCATAAAAAACCTTGTTATCACAGCACCCATTTCCGGGTATATTAAAAATCTGAACGTTCAAGAGGGAGACAGGGTTTCAAAAGGTTCAACCGTATTGACAATAATTGATACATCAAAGCTGAAAGTTACATTGCCATTTTCAGCAGCGCTTTTCGGCAAGGTCAAGATAGGCACGCCGGCAGTTGTTTACATTCCTGACATTTCACAGTCAATCCAGGGTACAGTAAGCTATCTTGGGAACACAACTTACACAAATGACTACGGTGGCAAAGTTTTTGATGTTGAGATAACAATCTCAAACCCCGGTGCTCTTCAGGAAGGCATGAAGGCAAGTGCTGAGATAAAGGTTGGAAGTGATGTATATCTTAGCACGCAGGATGTAACCTTGGAGTATGTGGACAAAGAAAATGTCAAGGCAAAGGTTGACGGTGAGGTTGAAGAGATTTTTGCAAGAAACAACCAGTTTGTTAAAAAAGGTGCTGTGCTTTTGAAACTTTCAAACGATGACCTGTCAAAACAGCTCAAGAACTACCAGACACAGCTTAAAAACTTGCAGGACCAGCTAAAGGATGCAGAAGAGAATCTGGAAAATTACTACATCAAGGCTCCGTTTGACGGAGTTGTGACAAACATAAATTTCAAAAAAGGCGATAACATAAAAGCGGGAGAGGTACTTGCAACTGTATTTGATAACAAAAATTTAGTATTCAGGGTTGACATAGACGAGCTTGATATTGCTAAAATAAAAGTAGGGCAAAAAGTAAATATAACAGTTGATGCTCTACCAGAGACACAGACAAACCCGCTGACAGGGAAAGTTGCCAAAATCCCGCTTGAGGGAACAACCCAGAACGGTGTTACAACATACTCTGTTACAATCTCAATTGACAATCCCAAGAACCTCAAGATTGGCATGAACGCAAACGCAGAGATAATAGTAAACCAGAAACAGGATGTTTTGATGGTACCACTTGAAGCTGTCCAGAAATTTGGTAACAGGTACTTTGTGTTTGTAAAATCATCAGCCCAAAGCAGTTCTCAGCAAGAACAAACGGGCGGATTTTTCCCGCAGGGAGGTTTTGGAAATAATCAGCAAAGTTCTGGCCAAGGCTCACAAAACTGGCGACAGAGATGGCAGCAAGAAGGTAGCAGCACAGAAAATACACAGCAGTCGACAAGTGGCCAGTCAAGAGGTTCATGGTCGCAAAATAGCCAAGGCACAGGTAGCTCTTCGCAGTTTGGAACAAGAAGGATGGCAAGTTTACTTAACAACAGTTACTACAAAGGTGCAGTTTTACGACCTGTTGAGGTTGGTATAAACAATGACTCATACATCGAGATTGTAAGCGGACTTAACGAAGGAGATATCGTTGTCCTGCCACCGCTTTCAACAAGCTCAACAAGCACACAAACTACATCTCAGCAGGGCTTTAACATAATGGGCGGGTTTGGTGGACCTGGTGGTGGAATGCCCGGCGAGTTCAGGCAGTTTAGGCAAAACCAAAGTGGTACTGGCAGAACAAATCAGTCTTCTAGCTCACAGGGAAGTAACACAAACAGGTAATAAAAAAAGAAGGTGAAAGCTTGCTATGATCGAACTTTATGATATCTACAAAATCTATAAGATGGGCGAAAATGAGGTGTATGCTTTAAACGGTGTCAACTTGAAAATCAATGCTCACGAGTTTGTTGCAATAGTTGGGCCATCCGGTTCAGGAAAATCAACTCTTATGAACATCATAGGCTGCCTTGACACGCCAACATCTGGCACATACATACTGGATGGTCATGAAGTCAGCAGACTCAACGACAACCAGCTTGCAGAGATTCGAAACAGCAAGATAGGCTTTGTGTTTCAAAACTTTAACTTAATACCACAGCTCACAGCTCTTGAAAATGTTGAGCTTCCTTTAATCTACAAAGGTGTTCCAGCCTCTGTGCGTCACAGGCTTGCAAAAGAAGCTCTTGCCAGGGTCGGCTTGGAACATAGAATGCATCACAGACCAAGAGAGCTGTCTGGCGGTCAGCAGCAGAGGGTTGCAATTGCAAGGGCGCTTGTGACAAGTCCGCCGATAATTCTGGCTGATGAGCCAACGGGAAATTTGGACTCAAAATCAGGTGCTGAGATTATGCAGATTTTCAAGGAGCTTCACGCTCAAGGAAACACCATTGTTTTAATCACGCACGACAACAACATTGCCATGCAGGCAAAAAGGATTGTGAGGATTCAAGACGGTCAAATAATAGAGGACAAGGAGGTGAGCTGACAGGTGGCTCAGTTTGCTTTGGCTTTTAAAATGGCAATAAAGAGTATCCTTTCAAATAAGCTAAGGTCTTTTCTTACAATGCTTGGTGTTATCATTGGTATCTGGGCAGTGATTGCGGTTGTTGGGCTTGCCCAGGGAAGCACCAAAAGCATAACAGACAGGCTTCAAAGGCTTGGAACAAATCTCATTCAAATAAACATCACAGGAAGAAACAGTAACAGAAACGTCACATATGAGGAGCTTCAGCAGTTTGCCGAGCAGCACCAAGACGACATTGAGGCAATCGCACCAACTGTATCAAGTTCTGTCACGCTCAAGTATGGGACAAACACCCACGATACAACTCTGATTGGAACAACAGCAGACTATAGCCTTGTGAGAGATGTCAACGTCAGCAGCGGAAGATTTATTTTGCCCATTGATGTGGACTACCGTCAAAAGGTTGCGCTTGTTGGGACGTACATCGTAAAGGATTTATTTAACGGGCAAAACCCAATAGGGAAAAAGATAAAGATAAACGGGCAGATATTCACGGTTGTTGGTGTTTTAGAAGAGCGTGCGAATTCGCAAGAGCAGTCAGACGATGACCAGGTGATAGTCCCTGTAACAGTTGCACAAAGGCTCACACGAAATGCAATAATCCGAAACTTTGCGATAAAAATCACAGATGGCAACAGAAGTGAAGCTGTGATGAACTATCTGAACGACTTCCTCATGAAGATTTACAATGATTCTACAGCTTTTAGAGTTTTCAACACAGCCCAGCTGCTTGACACCTTAAACAGTGTAACCCAGACGCTCACGCTAATGCTTGCCGGGATTGCTGCAATTTCGCTGATCGTTGGTGGAATTGGCATCATGAACATCATGCTTGTGTCTGTGACAGAGAGGACAAGAGAGATTGGAATCAGAAAAGCAATCGGCGCAAAGAGAAGAAATATACTTGTTCAGTTTCTGATAGAGGCATCTGTTGTGACAGGACTTGGTGGAGTGGTAGGTATAATTCTGGGATTTGTGACAATAAGAGTAATGTCAAAACTTAATATTGCAACAGCCATATTCTCAATACCATGGGCCATTCTTGCATTTACAATTTCGCTTGCTATAGGGATAGTCTTTGGACTATTCCCGGCATCAAAGGCATCGCGCCTCAACCCAATAGAAGCGCTAAGATACGAATAAGCTTGGAGGGGATATGAAAGATGAGAAAAAGGTTTTTGGCAGTCATTTTGACGTTGTGCTTTGTGCTTGCAAATCTTGGTTTGTCTTCTGCTTTTGCTGCATACAAGGACATTCCAGCAAATGCAAGTTACAGGCAGGCAGTGGAAAAACTAAATAAGCTTGGAATTCTTGTTTACAAAGATTATTTCAAGCCAAACGCTGCGGTCTTACGCGGTGAGTTTGCAGCTGCGATTGTCAAGATTTCAAACGCAGAGGATGAGGCAAACCTTCAAAAAGGATATTCACAGTATCCTGATATAAAGCCCAACACCACACTTTGCGGATATGTCAACTGGGCAGTAAAGAAAAAGTATATGACACCAATGGCAGACAATAAGTTCCATCCAAACGACCCGCTTACCTTTGCCCAGGCAACAACTGCTATTGTAAGGATGCTTGGGTACTCTGACTCAGATCTTTCTGGCATCTGGCCACAAAACTACATCGACAAGGCGTCTGAGCTTGGACTTATAAAAGGAATAAACCTTTCTGCATCGCAAAAAGTTCCGCGCTGGGCTCTTGCCTTGATGCTATCAAGGCTTCTTGATACTTATGTCAAAAGCGGTGGAAATCAAGCTTCATCTGCTCAGTCAGCTTTAAGTGGAGTATCAGCTTCATCCCAAAACAGCGGCATAAAATTTTCTGAGTATGTTGGGCTTTACAAATCGTATGTGGTGCTTGATACCGGCAAAACTTCTTCAAAGCTTCTTTCAAATGAGGTTTTGACAGACAGCGGAGTGCTTGTGAACACAACAAAAACGCAACTTGAAGTTGGGAAAAAGTACATGCTTCAGGTCGATAGCAACAAAATCACGAAAGTGTTTGGCACTGAAGCTGACTCTTTCCAGATTGTCAGTACAAAGGTAAGCAGCAAGACTGTATATTACAAGGAAAGCGGAAAGACAAAATCAATCACTTTGCCATCTTCAGCAACATACTATTACAATGGGACAAAGCAAAGCTATGATGCAATAGAAAATGTGCTAAAACCGAACCAGAAAATAAGCTTTATCTATTCTGAAGATAGGAGCAAAGTGGACTATGTTGTAATTAAAGAAATATATGCACAAGAGGTTTATGGAAACTACGATGAGGTGCTGATTTTGGCAACTCCTAAAACATCATCGTCTTTGGAGGCAAACCAGGTTCAGACAGACAAGGGAATATACTTTGTTGCATCTTCAATAAAACCTGAAAACCTTGAAATTGGCACAAAGTATGGAGTGTATATAAAAGATGATACAATCACTGCAGCTTTGCAAAAAGTGTGGGTATCCGACAAGTTTACTATCAAAAATATAGATGATTACACACTTGATGTTCAACAAAACGGCAAGACACAGAAGATTCAGCTATCAAGCAAGCCTTTATATTACTATCAGGGGACAAAACAGAGCTATGAAAATCTACCAAACATTTTAAAAGAAGACCAGATACTCTATGTATCAAAAGACCCTGACACAGGCAAGGTTATGGCATACGTTATTCAGGACCCATACGGCACCCAGTATGGAAGCTATATTGAGGCAATAATCTTGCAGGATGCACTTTTAAATTCAAGCCTTGAGAACAACCAGGTTATGACTGACAAGGGCATCCTTTACCTTCCATCTGCTGACACAAAGCTTGAACTTGGCGCAAAGTACGGGCTTTATGTGAAAAACGATAAGATAACCCTTGTTGTGAAGAAGTTAAATAACACTGCGCAGTATGAAGTGACAGATGTCGTCAGCGACACCAATGTCAAGCTAAAAGGTGCGCAGGGGCAGGAGAACATCATTCTACCTCAAAAGCCAACTTACTATTACAATGGTGCAAAAACAAACTACCTTGAGCTTAAAAATGTGCTAAAAGTGGGTCAGAAAATCTACTTTGGCTATACAAAGGACGGCAAGACATACGAATATGTTGTAATTCAGGACCCATACTCTCTTGAGTATGGCACATACACAGAGGTCATAGTGATGGCAGATGCAGTTTCATCAAGCAAACTTGCAACAAATGAGGTTCTGACAGACAAGGGCATATATGTTGTAAGCAGCAGTGCAGGAAAGCTGACAGTTGGATCAAAGTATGGTGTGTACATCAAAAATGATACAATCACCAAGGTTGTGAAAAAGCTCAACAACGTGGAGTCAGCAGAGATCACTGCGGTTGTGAGTGCTACATCCGTGAAACTCAAAAAAGGTAGCACTGAAAATGCAATGCTTCTTCCTCAAAAACCCACGTATTATTACAATGGGAATAAGCTTAGCTATGATCAATTAAAGAGCATTCTCAAAACAGGTCAGAAGATCTATTTTGGCTACAACCAGACAGGAAGTTCTTATGAGTACGCGATCATCCAGGACCCATACTATGATGAGTATGGAACATACATGGAAGTCATTGTAATGGGTACAAGCAAAGTCTCAAAAGGTCTTGCAGACAATGAGGTGCTGACAGACAAAGGCATTTTGACCCTGCCGTCAAACCAGAACGTAAACCTGGAGCTTGGCGCAAAATACGGACTTTATGTTGATACAAACAACCAGATAACTCTTGTTTACAAAAAGTTCAATTCAACAGATGGCATGACAGTTGTATATGCTCTTGGAAGCAAAGTAACAGTTGACAAGGGTGGAACACAGGTTGAAATGACCTTGCCACAGAACATAACCTACTACTACAGCGGCACAAAGATTGACTACTCAACAGCCCTCCAGAAGATGCAAAGGGCAACATCGCTTGTGTTTGGGATATCAACACAGAAGAGCGGGTATGACTACTGTGTAATATTTGACCCGGTATACAGCAAACCGTACCTTGCAAACGAGCAGACATATCTGACCTTAAAAGCAGGTGATTTGGATATAAGCGGCAGCAATAAGGTTATAAAAGACGGGGATGTTGTGGATTACAGCTATATTCAGAAGAACGATGTTGTCTACGCTGTGACAGACATCTGGGGCGGCAACAAGTTTATACTTGTTGTAGATGACAGGGTTGAGGGTTATATCAAGAGCTACCAGCCAACAAGGTTCACACCAAAGTCTATTGTTGTGAGCGTATACGACCAGGCAACAGGAAAGCTTGTAGACAAGACATATGAGGTGAGTGAAGACTTTGACCCGTCTGTGCTTCTTGCAGATACATTCAAAGTTGGTCAGAGAGTGTACCTCATCTTAGGTTATGACGGCAAAGTTGTTAGCATGGTAAACCCATAAAGAATGTGTCTTTTAATTGGCTGCTTATGCTATGCTAAGGGGACTGTCCTCGATTTTTGGGCACAGTCCCTTGTTTTTATTCAATATAAAAAATTTGATTTGTGGTATAATTAAATTTGAAAAATAACAGGGCATTTAAAAAACATCTTAATGATTTACAATAAACAAACTTTGAGGTATAATAATTCCAAAAAGTATAAAAGATTTAAGCGATGAGAATAAGAGATCCAGTATTGGGCTTTATTGAACTGAACGAAAATGAAAGAAAAGTCATAGATTTATATGAATTTCAAAGACTGCGTTACATAAAACAACTTGCGTTGAGCTGCTATGTCTATCCAGGGGCAGTTCACACAAGATTTGAACACTCCTTGGGCGTCATGGAATTAGCAACTCGAATTTTTGATAAATTGTGCAAGGAGCATAAAGAACTAATTAGCAAGAATTTTGAAGAGATAGGGCTAAATATTAATGAAGCAAGACAAATTTTGAGGCTTTCAGCCCTACTTCACGACATAGGACATCTTCCGTTCTCACATGCTGGGGAAGAGGTTTTGCCACAAGGGAAGAAACATGAAGATGTCACGGTTAGCATCATTCTTAGCTTAAGAGATGTATTAGACAGGATTTTTTTCAATGGTATTACCGAAAGGATTATAAATGTGATTAGTAAAAAAGAGACTATTAAAAATTTAATGATACTGAAGAAAATAATTAGGGTGCTATTGATGCAGACAGGATGGATTATCTGTTAAGAGATTCGCTATACTGTGGAGTTGAATACGGAAGATACAATTATCAGAGATTGATAGAGTGTTTGGGTTTAAAAGAGTCATATGAAACTTCAGACTTTTGCGATTCTCTTCAGAAGAAAAATATAAAAGTACTTTACGAAAGGCTTCAAACAAGTTTTCCTCAATATGATTTTGTATTACTTGAAACTAAGCAAAGAATCCATAATTTTATTACAAGGGAAGCCACAGATGAAGAGGAAGCAGGAGAGGGATTCTATGTGATTAGAAATAATAAACCCTATTTGCTTTCTGATGAGTCACACGTAATTAAAAATATGCCAAAAAAATTTTCCAAATATAAGAATATATGTCAGCCACAAAGAAAAAAAGTTTGAAAAGCTAAGAGAAGAAGAAATTAAAGATTTGAAGATGGCAATTGAAAAAATAGGGAGGTCAATTTGATGATGGAGAAAGTAAAATTGTATCTATGTGATAGTGCAGAGGATGCTTTAGTGGCATATACAATAAAAAAATGGACCGAAGCTTCACAAATTCCTTTGGGAAGAACTATTATTCAAAAAATATGTTATTTTTTGAAGAGCGTAGGAGTACCATTCAACTTTACTTATGAACTTTACAATTATGGTCCTTTTTCCTTTGAACTGTATGATAAGATGGATGAATTAATTGCCGATGAAGTAATTATAGATGAGTGTCTTAAAGATAAAAAAAAGAAAAATCGAGCTATAAACTGGCAAAAAATGGCGACTATTTAATTGCGAAATACGAAAATGAAGTTAATAAATATAAAGATACAATCGATAAAATAATTGAAGTATTCAAAAATTTTACCCATACTGATTTGGAGCTTGCTTCAACCATTTTGTATTACATTAGATCTTACGAAAATTATTTTTCAAAAAAACCTTCTGTTGAAGAGGTTATAAAAGGAGTAAAGGAGATAAAGAAAAATAAATTTTCAGAGGATGCAATTCGAGAAAAATATGATTATATCGTGAAAAAGCTAATAGATTAAAGAAGCAAATCAAATGGAAAAATCCTTGATGGCTACTCTACCATCAAGGATTTTATTTTTGACATTCTGTGACCTGTGAGTCATAATAATCTTGAGGTGATGTCAATGCCAAAGGCTACATTTTTAAATCTGCCAGAAGAGAAAAAGAATCTTATCACAGAGATACTGATTAAACATTTTGCAACAAAACCCTACCATCTTGTGGATATATCGGATGTTGCAAAGGAGTGCAGAGTAGCTAAGGGGAGCATGTATCAGTATTTTGAAAACAAAAAGGATATGTATTTTAAGGAGATGGTATTCTGTGTTTGTCAAGGTTGAAAATCTCTCTAAAATCTACAGGATTGGGAAAAACGAGATAAGAGCCCTAAATGATGTGAGCTTTGAGCTTGAAAGAGGAAAAATCTACACAGTGATTGGACCGTCTGGCTCTGGCAAAACAACCCTTTTTAACATCCTTGGCGGGCTTGACAGGGCAGATGAAGGAAGAGTCTTTGTTGATGGGAAAGAAATTACTGCAATGGACATGAAAAAGTTATCTGAGTACAGGAAAGACTATGTTGGATTTGTCTTTCAGTTTTTCAACCTCATAAACGGTCTTACCGTGTATGAAAATGTTCTGTCCAGTGCGATTCTAAGCAAAAATCCTTTGGATGTTGACATGGTGCTCAAAATGATGGATGTATATTCAGAAAAAGATAAATTCCCGTTTGAACTGTCCGGCGGTCAGCAACAGAGGGTTGCAATTGCAAGAGCGGTTGTCAAAAACCCTGCGATGATTTTATGCGATGAACCAACTGGAGCTCTAGATTATGAAAGTAGCAAGCTTGTTTTGAAGCTTTTAGAAGATATAAACAAAAGGTTTGGTACAACCATCTTGATAATAACACACAACCTTGCCATCTCTAAAATGGCAGATGCAACATTAAAACTAAGATCAGGAAAGCTTATTGAATTTTTGCCCAATCCTCAGAAAATCTCTGCTGAGGAGGTAACGTGGTAATGGTAATTAAAAAAATTCCACTGAGAGTAATCAAAAGAGAACTTCTTCAGTTTATTTCTATTATCCTTTTGACTGCAATGGCAAGCATGATATACACATTATTTTCTGTCTCAATGGAAGATGTTGATAGCAATTACAAACAGTTTATAAAAGACTATGTTCAAGAAGATGGATATTTTATAACCTCACAGCCTGTAGATACTAAGCTGGTTGAAAAAGAGTTTGGAATTGAATTGGAAGAGAGGCTTTTTTATGACAGCCAAGAAGATGAGATTACTTTTCGAGTGTTTTCATTGCCAGAGAAAATCAATCTGCCTTATACTCAGCCTCAAAAAGATTTAAAAAATGGCGAAATTTTTATAGATCCAAGCTTTTTAAAGGCACACAATTTAAAAATTGGAGAAAACATAAAAATTGCAGGTAAAAACTTCAAAATTGCTGGCAAGGCATACCTCCCTGACTATATCTACCTTATTAAAAACGACCAAGATTTTTTGCCAGACCCACAAAGGTTTGCAGTTGTGATTATGACAAAAGAGGATATGAAAAATACTTTTCCCTCTTTGCCAGTACACTATTATAGCTACAAAGGAAACGTTAAAAAACTTGAAAATTTTAAAAGCTATGTAAACTCTCACTGGTTTTTGCTAAAATTTATGACCAAAAATGAAAATCCGAGGATAATTTATACTGAGATGAAGCTTGAAAATGCAAAGAGAATGACAATGCCGCTGAGCTTATTTATAGTATTAGTGTCATCGTTTATCCTCTTCATAGTCATGAGAAGAGTTATAAACTCAATGCATGCAGAGATTGGTACGCTATATTCCATGGGTTATACACAAAAAGATGTCTTTGGTGTTTTTATGAGATTTGCACTTTACATCTGGATCCTTGGCTCAATTTTAGGTATTTGTTTTGGCCTTCTAGAAGCATCACCTTTTGCAGAGTTTTACAGGTCATATTTTACACTGCCAAAGTTAAAAGCAATCTTTCCTCTAAAGCATATTTTTGTGGCACTGTTTTTGCCTGCAGTATTCATATTTTTGTCTTGTTATCTTGCATTGAGAAGCTTTTTAAAACTCACAATTGTTCAGATGCTGCATGGCACAGACGAGATAAAGTTTGGCAAGCTTCCAAATATAAAGTTATTTGATAAATTTGATTTCAAGACAAGAATAATGCTCAAATACGGAACAAGACATTTTGCAAGGGAATTAATATTATTAATTGGTATAATTTTTTCAACCATACTGATGATGTATGGACTTGTTGCAAAGGATTCGATTGTGTCTGCAATAGAAAAGACATACCAGAAGAATTTCAAGTATGAATATCTTTATATTTTAAACTCTACCTCAAATCACCCTGAAATAAATCTCCCAGCCGATGCAGAGAAGTTTAACATGATGTCTTTTGATGTAGAAGGGGAAAAGATTAGCATTATAATATATGGCATCAAAAAAGACTCAAGACTTATAAACCTATTTGATGAAAGGGGTAGGAAACTCGATGTCTCAAATAACCTTATTATCACAAGACCGCTTGCAAACAAGCTTGGCTTAAAAGAGGGGGACAGTATTGCTATAAAGAACAAATTCAATGATAAAAGATACACATTAAAAATTCAAAAGATAGCAGCCCTTTCTACAGGAAACAATGGATATTTGGAGATAGAGAGCTTTAACAGCATGTTTGGGTTTGGCAAGGATGATTATATTGGGATTTTTTCAAAAGAAAGCTTAAATCTTGACAAAAACATGGTATTTGAAAGCTTTTCAAAGTCAGAACTTGTGGATAGCTTCAAAAAATCGGCTCAAGACTTATCTAAAAGCATAGGAGTCATAGCATTGTTTTCCGCAATCATAGCACTATTGATTGTCTATGTTCTTTCAAACCTCACTTTGAATGAGAATAAGAAAAATATTGGGATACTCAAGATGCTTGGATTCAAAGAAAATGACATATTCAAAATGATGCTTGGATTTAACAATATCTCATTTATTATAGGATTTATCTTAGGTATTCCACTATCCAAACTTACAATGGATGGTCTCATAGCACAAGCAACAAAGGACATAGATTTTGCAATGTCTCTTGATTTGAGCCTGCAAAGTATTACAAGTACGTTTGTAATCTTGGGGGTTGTATATGTTATTTCACGACTTTTAGTAAAAAGAAAGATGTCAAAACTTATGCCAGTTGAGATTTTAAGAGAGCAGGTAGATTAATTCAAAAAAAGGGACTCTCCGTTTTAAGCAGCAGTTGAGCTTAGGAAAGTCCCCTTCTATTTTTTTTACATTTATTTTACCACGCTAAATATTTCATCAACATCTAAAACAAGGTTATCGAATACTTTTATTGTCATACCTTTTTTGTATTTATTTATTGAGCAATACTTTCCATTGATATTGTTGCTGTAAACTTCAATGCACTCATTCGAAATATCCACTATCCAGTACTCAGGTACTTGAAATTTCTCATACACAGACAGTTTGATTGTTCTGTCGCGGTGTTCTGTCGAATATGATAGTATTTCAACAATCAAGCGGGGAATTCCCTTGTATTTAGGTCCGTGAAAAAGTTTAGGATTGCAGCATGCCATTATATCTGGCTGAAATTCGTAAATTTCATTTTGACTTTCAAAGACAACAGCAATATCACTTGTGAAAACTTCACACATGCCATCAAACCCAAGATGATTAATAAACGCTGTTGCGATTTTGTTCTTTACCCTATCATGGTTTGGGTGAGCAGGAGCCATAGAAAAGATAAAGCCCTTGTCATATTCAATTTTAAATTGGGTTTCCTCTTTTTGAAGTTTCAAAAATTCTTCGTATGTGTAATACTCATATTTATTGGAAAAGCTTACTTCCACCTTATACTCACCTTTGCTTAAAACACAAGACTTTTCTCTTTAATAATTATACCACAAACTTTTCGTTCTTTACCACATTAGAAAATAGGCAATTTGTCAGATTCTCAAAAAGACCATGTATGTCAAAATTTTTAAATATAACAACTTCTCAATATGGTCTTTTCAAAATTTTAATTATGTTGTCACTTTTTGCTGGTAATGTTTTGATTTGCTAAATGATATTACGTAAACTTTCACTGCTGTTAATTGTTAAGTTGCTATGTCAAAAAGCAGGAAAGTGTGGTATAATAAAATTAAAAGCACAAACAAACTTTCCAACGCAGCTTAAGACTATTATCCAGCGTTTAATTTCAATTTATCAATTTATTACTTGCAGATGGGAGTAAATGAAAGTGGAACAAAAACCTCCTCACAACCAATACGATTTGACTTTTAAAAGGATATTTAGTTTCAAAGAAGTATTCTTGAACTTTCTAAAATCAACCATCAAAAGACCATGGGTTGATAAAATAGACCTGCAGAGCCTTGAGTTTGTAGATAGAAGCTTTGTTAAAGATGAGTTTGTTGAAAAAGAGGCAGATGTCATCTATAGGGCAAAGATTGAGGATACTGACATATACTTTTATGTTCTTTTAGAAGCCCAGTCAACAGCAGACAAAACTATGCCAAGAAGACTTTTTGAGTATATGAACCTGATATGGCAAAGGCATATCGAAGAAACAAAAGATGAACTTCTGCCACCAGTTGTACCAATAGTTTTATACAACGGCAGAAGCAATTGGAACGTACCGACGCTTATATTCAAAGGCTGGGATATTTTCAAAGATGACATGTTCAACTATTTTCTTGTTGATGTGAACAATCTTGATGATGAAACACTTAAAAATAGGCTTGACCTTTTGAGTGTAATATTGTATTTGGATAGGTCAAGGAAAACAGCAAAGGAGTTTATAGAGAAATTAAAAGAGGTGACAGAGTACATTAGTTGTTTGCCGACAGAACAGGTGAAGGTATTTGCGATGTGGCTTTTGAGGGTGATAAGACCGCAGATGATGGAAGAGATACAAGGGGAAATAGATGAGCTTCTTGGAAGAATAGAACAAGAGGGGGTGGCTGATGTGGGTGATTTTGTATTTAATGTTCAGCGGCTGATGCAGGAATATTACAAAGAAGCAGAGGAAAAAGGAAAAGAAAAAGGGTATGAGGAAGGAAAGTTTGAAGGAAAACTTGAAGCTACAATCAGAATAGCAAGAAACATGATATTGGCAGGAGCAGAAGACAGCTTTATTTCAAAGGTCACAGGACTTGACATTGAGAAAATAAAAGAATTGAGGCAAAACATGACAGATAAAGAATTTGAACAATTCTGACAAAAAATTAGCCACAGATAGGCTGCACAGGCAAAACTATCTGTGGCTTTTATTTTTGACCGTATCACAAAATCTTCCTTGCAAAAATCATATAAGCGGTGTGCCCTATCATTCTATCATCAGGTCGCAGACGCTCTGGCACAGGCTTGTACTGGCGCATCATTATTTCAACAACTTCGGAGACATAAAATCTGTGTGCTTGCAAGGCTGTGAGGGTCTCTGACACTTGATTTGTTGTTGGAACAAGTATTCCCAAGTGCCCTGCAGGCTTTAGAGCCTCTCTTACAGCGCTAATTGCTTCTTCAGGTTCTCTGATATCTAAAAAGAATGCATCCAAATCCTTCTCTTCAATTCCTTCTACGATTGATTTGTTGTGCATAACCACATTGTCAAACTTTGAAAAATTTTTTATATTCTTCTCAGCCATTTTGTAAAACTCTTCTCTTTGCTCATATGTATACACTTTCCCTTCCGGACCAACAGCCATCGAAAGGTAAAGCGTAAACGCACCAGAGCCTGTTCCGGCCTCACCAACTCTTTTTCCGGGGTGTATGTCAAGTCTCATCAGAATATATGCTCCGTCTTTTGGATAGACTATCTGTGTATGTCTTTTCAAAAAGTGCATAACATAGTCAAACGTGTCACAAGGAAAGACATAATACTCAACATCATTTGCAAAAAAGCTTCCGCCAGGAGAAATTTTTGCAAGTTTGTCTGTTTCAATATATCCTGTTGGAAGATTAACTCTTTTTGGCACTGATATGTCAACAACCTTTTTGAACCCTTCTGGACCTATGATTACTCTCTTTGTATCAAACGACTGCTCCATCCCTTTCCTCCTTTATTGCAATTTGCCAACATATTACTCTTGAATTTGCAATGGCTTCTATGAATATTTAATACTACATCTTTATAAAATAATCAACAATATCCTCAAGTCCAACAAGGCCAACTACCTTACCATTGTCAAGAACAGGAACAGCAGAGATATCATGTTCACGCAAGAGTTTTGCAACATCTTTAATATCATCATTTTTGTCAGCTGTAATAACAGCTTTTGTCATGGCAAGCTCAACAGGGTATGTTTCATAATGTCCTGGCTGGCTCAAAAACCTGTAAATATCTACTTTTACAATGATTCCTTTGAGAAAGTCATTCTCGTCCACAACAACTGCCACGCTCTTTTTTCTTTTTTGCATCTGCTCAAGTGCAAATTTGACTGTGTCAGTCGGCAAAAGCTTTATAAAATCATGGTTAATGATGTTTGAAAGCATCTTTTTCTCCTCCAAAATTGATATTTCCTTTACTGAAAATTTTTATCCTGCTATTAATTATATACCCAAATTAATTTCGAAACACAAAAAATTTACCCATTATAAAAAGAGACAACAATTATTATTGACATATGCCAAAAACGAGAGTAAAATAAAGAGAAAAACGAATAAGGGAGAGAGAAAAATTGCGACAAAATACAATGCACCCAATTCCAAAAAATGAATTTACAGATGTAAAAAAGATATATGCCATTGTCAGCGGCAAGGGCGGAGTAGGAAAAAGCTTGGTTACATCTTTGCTTGCCGTGGGTTTGAGAAGAGAAGGATTTGAAGTTGGAATCCTTGATGCGGACATTACCGGACCATCTATCCCAAAGATGTTTGGTGTAAGTGGTGCTAAGATTGAGTCAGACTCAAAGGCACTATATCCTGTGAGAACTCACAATGATATAAGAATTATGTCAATGAATCTACTTTTGAATAAAGAAGATGCTCCAGTGATTTGGAGAGGACCGCTCATTGCAAAGACAATAGAGCAGTTTTGGACAGAGGTTGGCTGGGGTGTTTTAGATTATCTTTTTATAGACATGCCCCCCGGAACAGGTGATGTTGCACTTACAGTTTTTCAATCTTTGCCAATTGACGGAATCATTATTGTAACATCGCCTCAAGACCTTGTTTCTTTGATAGTCAAAAAAGCTTATAACATGGCAAAACAAATGGATATACCAATTGTAGGTATTGTTGAGAATATGAGTTATGCGATATGTCCTCATTGTGGAAAAGAATTCGATATTTTTGGTAAAAGCAAGCTGGAAAGCGTAGCTGAGCAGTTAGATTTGAGGATTTTAGGACGGATTCCAATAGATCCAGAACTGACTAAACTTTGCGATGAGGGCGAAATTGAAAAGGCGAGGAATTTGTACTTGGATTCCTGTATAGAGGTTTTAAAAAGGGACGTTGTAGAAGGGGAAGAAAATTTTTGACACTTTTATATTATAGAACTGCAACATTTCTGTGACAGAACAATAATTTCTTTTTTGGTAGGTGATTACCCTTGTGAAAAGCAAGGGTAAAAGTTTTTCAAAAAGTTATTGACATATGCCAAAAATAGAGTATAATTATAATTAGCATATGCCAGAAACAAAAAACAAAAATAGCTTTGGAGGTGAAAAATGATGCCTTGGGGTTTTGGACCAGGATTTGCAGGCGGCAGCGCAGGAAGAGGTTTTGGTAGAGGTTTTGCAAGAGGCTTTGGTGGTGGTTTTGGCAGAGGTTTAGGAATTTGCAAATGGGCTCTCTTAGGTAGCACTTCTTACGCACCTTATGTCAAGGATGCTTTGGAGTTTGAAAAACAAGTTTTAGAGCAAAGACTAAAGCTAATTGATAAGCTTCTGAAAGATAATGAACAAAAGCAAGAGTAAAAGAACTTAAAGAAACTTCATAGAAGGGGGCACAGCAGAATATTTTTACATGTTATGTGCCCCCAATTTGTTAAACCAAAATTATCTTTAATAAGATCAAGCCTGCTACTCAAATTTGGTGGATTGTTATGAAGAGTATGCATAAAAATAAAAAAAGAAGAATAAAGAATTTGGAGGGAAAAATTATGAAAATAGCAGTAATGATGGTAGGCAATCAGATAAGTCCCCACTTTGGGGGAAGTGAAAAAGTTTGTATTTATACAATTGAAAATGGCAATGTTGTAGCAAAAGAATATTTTGACATGCCAGAGCACAGAGCAGGACTTTTTGCAAAATTTATAAAAGAAAAAGGTGCAGATGTTGTAATTGCAGGCTCAATAGGTGAGCGGGCAAGATATATATTTGACACTCTTGGAATAAAATATTTCATTGGTGTGCTGGGAGATCCAGACGAAGCAGTTGAAAAGCTATTAAAAGGCCAGCTGAAGTCAAACGAAGCCCTTGCAAATGAGATTCATGAGCGTGAAGAGGGACTCAATCATCATACCCATAGACATTCTCATCAGCACCATCATAATGGAAAGTAAGCCGTATAAATTGCTTCTAAGTAGGTAAGATTATTGAGGCGCAAGTTGCTAAGATTTGTGATATAATATTCTTAAAAGTATATTTAAAACAAAGGTTACCGTTAAAGAACACGGGCAGGGTTAAAATCCTGCCTTTTTGTTCATAATAATTTCAGACAAAGGAGGCATTCACTTTGCCACGACCTATAAGATGCAGAAGAGTTGAGTTTTTGCCAAGGTTTAAATATTTTTCACCACGTGAGGGTTCAAATGATGAGGTTTTGCTGAAGGTTGAAGAGCTTGAGGCAATAAGACTTAAAGACTTAGAAGGGCTCATGCAGGAAGAATGTGCACAAAAGATGCAAGTTTCCCGCCAGACATTTCAGCTCATATTAGAAGAGGCGAGAAAAAAAATTGCCGATGCTCTTATTAACGGCAAAGCTATCAGAATTGAAGGTGGGAACTACGTTTTTGGAAATTGCAAGTATACCTGCTTAAATTGCGGAAAAGTTTTTGAATCAGAAAAGGATGAGTGCCCAGAATGCCACTCTTCTCATGTTGTATGTCACAGAGGAAAAGGAAGAGGACACTGCTTTAGGCACCACGGGGGGTGGTGATAGAGGTAAAGATAGCTGATAGTATTTTTTAGTAGGTGGGTATAATAAAATTGAGAGAAAAATTTATTTTTTAAATAATTCCTACTTGACATATAGGAATAGTAGAGTATAATAAAGTTAGATTAGCAAATGCTAAAAAAAGAGGGTGTTACATGTGGAGAAAAAAACTTTGAGTGTAACAGGTATGACATGTGCTTCGTGTGCAAGGGCAATTGAAAAAAGTGTTAGCAAAGTAGAAGGAGTAAGTAATGTCTCGGTTAACTTTGCGCTTGAGAAGCTCATAGTTGAGTTTGATGAAAGCAAAGCCAGCATTGATAAGATCAAAGAAGCTGTGGAAAGAGCCGGCTATGGTGTTTTGGACGATAGAGAAGAAACTATTAGAGAGGTAAGCATTCCCATCTCAGGCATGACATGTGCTTCATGTGCAAGAGCGATCGAAAAATCAATTTCAAAGCTTAATGGAATAAAAGAGGTAAGTGTTAACCTTGCAAGTGAAAAAGCAAGAGTTGTGTATGATTCGTCTCAGGTAAGGCTGTCTGAAATAAAAAATGCGATAATAAAAGCAGGATATACGCCACTTGAGATTGAAAAGACATCCTATGAAGATTCGCATCAAGAACGAAAGCAAAAGGAGATAAATAGTCTTTTTAGGAGATTTGTCATTGCAAGCATATTCGCAGTTCCACTTTTATTGATTGCTATGGCACATGTGGTGGGAGTTCCGCTGCCAGAGATAATCTCGCCTGAAAAACATCCTTTGAATTTTGCGCTTGTACAAGCGATATTGGAAATTCCAATTGTCATTGCAGGGTATAAGTTCTACACGGTAGGCTTTAGCAGGCTTTTCAAGTTTCACCCCAACATGGACTCATTAATTGCAGTTGGGACAGGAGCTGCTATCTTGTATGGGCTTTTTGCTATATACCAAATTGCAATAGGTAACTACCAGTATGTAAAAGAAATGTATTTTGAGACTGCAGGTGTAATTATAGCCCTTGTGTTACTGGGCAAATACTTAGAAGCAGTTTCCAAAGGCAAAGCCTCAGAAGCCATAAAAAAATTAATGGGACTTGCACCAAAAACTGCAGTGGTTGTTCAAGGTGATAATGAAATAGTCATTCCAATAGAAGAAGTTGAAGTAGGCGATATACTCTTAGTAAAGCCCGGGGAAAAGATTCCCGTTGATGGAGAAGTAATTGAAGGTAGAAGCTTTGTGGATGAATCAATGCTGACAGGTGAAAGTATCCCTGTTGAAAAAACACCTGGAAGCAAGGTTATTGGTGCCACAATAAACAAAAATGGCACGCTAAAGATAAAAGCTACAAAGGTCGGCAAGGATACAGTCATTGCGCAGATTATCAAACTGGTTGAGGATGCTCAAAGTTCAAAGGCACCAATCGCAAGGTTGGCAGATGTAATCTCAGGGTATTTTGTGCCAGTTGTCATTCTCATTGCTGTAATCTCAGCCCTTGCATGGTACTTTGTTGACAATTCATTTATTTTCGCTTTGAGAATATTTATTACCGTCTTGGTGATCGCATGCCCGTGCGCTTTGGGTCTTGCAACACCCACTGCTATTATGGTTGGAACAGGAAAAGGCGCAGAACATGGGATTTTGATAAAAAGCGGTGACGCATTAGAAACCTTGCACAAGATCACAATGGTTGTTTTCGACAAAACGGGAACAATTACCGAAGGTAAGCCAAAAGTAACTGATATAATTCCGGCAAATGGGTGGGAAAGCGAAAGACTTTTGCAAATAGTAGCTTCGGCAGAAAGGCTCTCTGAACATCCTTTAGGTGAAGCAATAGCCTTGGCAGCAAAGGAAAAGAATCTGCAGCTTTTTGAAGCAAGTCAGTTTGAAGCAATTTCAGGGCATGGAATAGAGGCAGTGGTAGATGGACAAAAAGTTCTTGTTGGGAACATAAAACTCATGAAAGATAAAGGCATTGATATACCAATGCTACTTGATGTAGAAAAACTAACAGTTGAGGCAAAGACGCCTATGTTTGTAGCAATAGATGGAAAGTTTGCTGGGATCATAGCAGTATCAGACGTGATAAAGCCAAATAGCAGAAGGGCAATTGAACTTTTGCATAGCATGGGCATTGAGGTAGCAATGATTACAGGGGATAATAGCAAAACAGCAAAAGCAATTGCAAAACAGGTTGGAATAGATAGGGTTTTAGCAGAGGTTTTGCCACAAGACAAGGCAAATGAAGTGAAAAAGCTACAAAGAGAAGGCAAAAAGGTTGCGATGGTTGGCGATGGGATCAACGACGCACCAGCTTTGGCTCAAGCTGATGTGGGTATAGCAATTGGGTCTGGAACAGATGTTGCAATAGAGTCTGCTGATGTAGTTCTTATGAAAAATGATGTATTGGACGTTGTAAATGCAATACTGCTTAGCAAAAAAACAATACAGAACATCAAACAGAATCTATTCTGGGCATTTTTCTACAACACATTGGGCATTCCGATTGCAGCAGGAGTTTTACACATATTTGGTGGCCCGCTTTTGAATCCGATAATAGCAGCCTTAGCTATGGCGTTTTCTTCCGTCTCGGTTGTTTCAAATGCTCTGAGGTTAAAAAGATTCACGCCTGTAAATTAAAATTAATATAAATTAAAAAATTTGAAAGAAAGGATGGGTTTTGAAATGACAAAGAAAATTTATATTAAAGGCATGACCTGCGACCACTGCGTAAGAAGAGTGGAAAACAGCCTAAAAGCCATAGAAGGTGTAAGTTCTGTTAAGGTTGACCTACAAGGCAAAGTTGCAACTGTTGAGCTAAGTAAAGATGTAAAAGATGAAGAATTTGTAAGAGCAATTGATGATGCAGGGTATGAGGTTGCGAGGATAGAATAGAGGCTGGCTTAATGCCAGCCTCTATATTTTTTAAACCATTCTCTACCATTTAAACTACAAAAAGGATCAAGTAAAATGCAAGGAGCAATATTAATCCCAGTGGTAGTCCCAGCTGTACCCATTCCTTGCTCTTTATTTCTAATTTATTTGCTGCAATTATGTTTGGAATGTTGCCTTGAATTAAAATACCGCCACTTGCAAGAAGGCTCAAAAGTATTGCTTTTACTTGACCAGTTGAAAGGCTTGGTGTTATCTCAGCAGCTGCAATGGTTGCATTGTCGAGGGCTGCTGATATTACGTTTATCCAGAACAGAAGTTTATCTCCCAGTTTTACAACATATTTATCAATGAAAGGCTTAAAACCATTGCCCAGCAGTTCCAATGCAACTATGAACATAAAAATTTTGCCAGCACGCAGTATTACATCTTTCCTTGCTTCAGCAGCTAAAATAGCTCTTTCTTCAGCTTTCACAATAGCCTCTTCTTCTGTCAGCAGTTGTTCATAAGTAGGTAAGATATACCCTCTTTTTCTTTCATGCAGCAGGATAAAGTAGCTTAAAAGTGATAAGATGATTATTGTGGGTACTATATACATTCCAAGATTTTTAAGTATATACAAAAATTCAGCGTTCAACGAACTAACAACAATTGTTGAAAGTGGTTCTCCAACGGGAGTTAATGCTGCGCCAAATCCTATGGAAAAGCAGCCTATTATTGCTACCTTAACCTTTGTTTTGTGTTTCAGGGGCAGCAAGTGAATGATTTCCACCAGTATCAATGTCGCAACAATTGCAGTGATGATGCTTGATACAAAGCCAAGAAGTAAAATCACAAGAGCCACGAAGAGCTCTATTTTCATCTTGCTCAAAATAGAGTTTATTGCAGTTTTAAGTTTGCTGACTGTGAGGTTAAACACAAAACCCATTACAAGAACAACTGCTGTAACAAGATAAAGAAGATAATTGCTAAATACATGTCCCAGAAGATGAAATGATAGAGTTTTAGAAACCACAATTGCTAAGATACCCATTACAAGCAAAAATAACTCTAAATTGTGCTCAATCTTGCGAAAAACAAACGGTAATATGAAGACAAGCAGCAGGATTGTTATCAGCAATATGTCAACCACCTCAAAAAATCCTCCTTTAAACAATTTTTAATATCGCTCCATTTTATTGAGCAAGCTTTCCAGTGATTTCATCTATAAACTTATCAAAGTCACTAAGATTGTTTTGAAGTATGTCATACAAGGTTAAATTATCAACCTCAAAATACAAATGAACAATTCTATTTCTGAATTTAACCATTTTTACTAATTGAGCTGCTATCTCTTGAGAAATTATATTATTTTTCACAAGAATTCTTATAGCATCAGCGTGAGTTGAGGGTTTCCCTAAATTATTTCGAGCAATAATGTGATTGCAAATATCAATTATTGCTTCAATTGAGGTTTGCAAAAGATATTTGCAACTTTCAGTATTCCTAAAATCATTTAAAAAATCTTCTAATTCAATTTTTTTTAATTGGTTTAACTTTGCAAGATTTCCTTTGATAAATTCTATTTTTTGAAATACCTTATCATAATCTATATTGAGAGTCATGGTGATTTCTCTCCCTTAACTCTTTATAAAATGTCCTGTAAAAGTACTCATGGTCTTGATACAAATCCAGGACTACTTCTTCAAAGTCTGCTACTTTAATAGGGTCTTTTTTAATTACCTCTCTTCCTTCGCTGATGGCTTTAAACTGTAAAGTCAACGGAGCTTTATTGAGATTTATAATGTCCACCTTGTCTGTTTGAAGAATGTCGGATATCTGTACTTCTAAATCGAGTTCATCAAAAAAGCTAATTTCTTTAGAAAATAAAATCGCAAGGTCGATATCGCTGTTTTCTGTTTGATATTTTGTACCGTATGAACCCACTATCCAAACGGCTACTATATCGTCCCGCGCTTTGAAAAAACTAACAAGATCGGGAAGTTTATTATCTACGTTTAGCATGGTCTTTTCAACTCCATATGAAAATCTTATTTAATGATACCATGAAAAAATTGTGTATTGCAAGATATTTACAAAGTTATAATATTGTTTATTGTTATCATAGTTCCAAATGTGGTATAATAAAAACAGACAAAAATTAAAAAAGAAGATATTAAAAATGGTATAGTTATTAATCATGAGGTGGATATATTATGGAAAAAATGGATATTGGATTGAATCCAGAAACGCAGTATGTTACTCTCAAAGTTCAAAAAGAGATATTTGACACAGTGAAAAATTTTTTAGGAGACAATGTACTTTGGACATACGATGAAGAAAAGAAAGAAATTATTATTTTTAAAAAACCTGAGTCATACACTCAAGCATTAATAGAAATCGGTTCAAAAATTTGGGAGAATGTAGATGCCGACGCGTATATTAGTCAGGAGAGAGATTCATGGGAAGACTACAACAGAAAATAAAGGAGTGCAATTGCATTGCAATAGATACAAATAAATAAAGCTTAGAGCACTCCTTTTAAAAAGCTGAATTCCCAGGGTAAAGACCTGGGATACGGGGGACCCAACCTTTTTGGGGTGAATCAGAAGCAAAAGCTTCTGTAGGGCTAACCCTTTCGGCCCGAACCCGTCAGCTAACCTCGGAAGCTTTGAAAGGGGAGGCAAAAGGGGTTTTTTTATGCCCTTTTTTAAAAGGGAAGGCATTCCTTTGCCTTTTGATTTCAAAGCAGCCAAATTCCGAGGTTATGGAGTTTGGCTGCTTTTATTTTTGGCAAATATTTTGAAAGGAGGTTTATAGAATATGGAAAAATTAAATGTTATCAACAACAATGAAAGGTTTGAAAAGTTAAAAGAAGCTATTAAAGACTACTTAGAAGTAAAAGACACAATCAAAACTGGCATAGAGGATGAGGAAAAGATTGAATATCAAAAGAGAAAGATTCTTTCCTACTTTGGTGCAAGCGAAAAAGACTGGGCAAATTATAAGTGGCAGCTAAAAAATAGGGTTTTATCTGCCAAGACGCTAAAAGAACTTTTGAACCTTGACGAGAAAGAAACCCAACAAATTGAAGAAGTAGCCAAGGTTTACCGCTTTGCAATCTCCCCTTATTATTTATCGCTAATTGACCCAGATGATCCAAACTGCCCAATAAAAAAGCAATCGGTCCCAAGCTCATTTGAGCTAATAGAAAAAGGTGAGCTTGACCCAATGGACGAAGAGCACACCTCACCTACAAAGGTAGTCACGCAGCGATACCCAGACAGGCTCATTATAAAGGTTACAAATATATGTGGGATGTTTTGCAGGTTTTGCCAGAGGAGAAGACTTATCGGTGAGACTGACACACACGCATCGCTGGATGACATTACGGATGCAATTGAATATGTGGCACAAAACCCAAACATCAGAGATGTTCTCATCACAGGTGGCGATGCCCTGATGCTCTCTGATGAGATTTTGGAGTGGATTTTGAGGTCTTTGCGCCAGATTCCTCATGTTGAGATAATCAGAATTGGCACACGAGCACCTGTAACCTTGCCACAAAGAATTACAAAAGAGCTTGTTGATATGCTAAAGAAATATCATCCTATTTATATAAACACCCACTTTAACCATCCACGTGAGATAACGAAAGAATCAAAAAAGGCTTGCGAAATGCTGGCAGACAGTGGCATTCCACTTGGCAACCAGATGGTTTTGTTAAATGGGGTCAACAACGACAAGTTTGTTGTTCGAAAGCTCAATCAAGAACTTTTGAAAATCAGAGTAAAGCCATATTATATCTTTCATCCAAAAAGAGTAAAAGGAACATCGCACTTCTGGGTGACAATTGAAGAGGGTATGGAGATAATTGAAAGCTTGCGAGGAAGAACCTCAGGCATGGCGGTTCCCACATACATCATAAATGCTCCAAAAGGCAAAGGAAAAACTCCAATCATGCCAAATTATCTTCTTTACTTTGGCAAAGGGAAAGTGGTTTTTAGAAACTGGGAAGGTGAGGTTTTTGAGGTTGAAAATACCTCTTTGTGACCTTAAAATAGCTTTGAAAAAACCTGAGAAAAAATGATTTTATTCACCTACTTTTCTGATGGCGCTGTGCCATCTTTTCTTTTATAACCCCATTGCCGTTTTCAAAATCTTATCATAATCCATCTCCTTTTTAGAAAACTCATGGACTGCCTTGCCTCTGTGGAGTACCAGGATTCTGTCACACATGCCAATCAGTTCTGAAAAGTCAGAGGAAATGAAAATAATGGCACAACCAATTCTTGCAAGCTCATTGATGATATTATAAACCTCTACCTTTGATGCCAAATCCAAGCCCTTTGTGGGCTCATCCAAGATAAACACATTCGAACGTGAAAAGAGCCATTTTGCAATCAATACCTTTTGCTGGTTCCCACCACTTAAGAACGCAATCTTTTGAGTAATCTCCTTTGGCTTTATCCCAAGCTTTTTTATATAAAGATTTGCAATCTTTTCCTGACGGGATGAGTCTACAAAAAAGCCGTTTGCAATGTTCCAGATGTTAGATGAGATGATGTTGTCTGCGATGTTGAGGGTTTTGAAAAGGCCTGTACCAATTCTGTCTTCGCTCATAAACGCAATACCATTTTTTATGGCATCGGCTGGGCTTGAAAGTTTCAAAAGAGTTCCATTCATATAAATCTCACCTGAGTCAAGCTTTTCTGCACCAAAAAGAGCCTTTGCCAGAAAACTTCGCCCAGACCCAACAAGCCCTGCAATCCCAAAAACCTCTCCCTCTCTTACATCAAATGAAATGTCCTCGATAATTCCACGTTTTGTTAAATTTTTAACGCTAAAGATGGTAGAGCCTTTTTCAACCTTTAGTTTTGGATATGTCCTGTTTACACTGCCAAAGATCAAAGAGATTACCCTGCTTAAGTTAAAGCTTGTAACGCTATCAGATGCAACAACCTCACCATCACGAAGGATTGTTACCCTGTCTGCAATAGATAGCGCCTCTTCCACCATATTTGTTACAAATATTATCACAATTCCTTTTTCTTTCAGCTCTTTTATGATTTTAAAAAGCTTTTCTATCTCATATGTTGTAAGCCCTGCTGTTGGCTCATCAAAAATCAAAACCTTTGCGTTTTGAACAAGCGCTCTGCAGATCTCAATCACCTGAAGCTGAGATAGCCCCAGGTTTTTGCAAAGCGCTTCAGGGTTTATATATACGCCCATTTTGCTTAAAATTTCTGATGCCTGTTTTATCATCGCCTTGTGGCTTATAAATCCAAACTTGTTTTTTGGCTTGTTGTCAATAAAGATGTTCTCAGCAACAGAAAGGTGAGGAAAGTACAAAAGCTCCTGATGCACGGTAAATATTCCAAGCGATTTTGCAAGCATAGGATTGAGACTTGAAAATTCCTTACCGTCAATCAAGACCTTTCCGCTGGTTGGCGCTGTGCTTCCATTTATAATCTTTGTCAGGGTTGTTTTGCCAGAGCCGTTTTTGCCAAGGATGACATTCACCTGACCTTCAAAAAATTCAAGGTTTATATCTTTTAAGGCATAAAAATCATCAAATTTTTTTGAGATGTTTTTCAGCAAAATAGCCATAATTTTCAAACCCCTCTTTCAAGGTCAGAAAAGTCAAAACTGCAAAATATTTGGGTGCCATTTTCAAAGAAAAATGACTTGTACTCATCCGGCACGTTTGTATCGCTTATAACCTTTTTGATCTCATCAACCCTTGCAATCTGGAAAAGAGAAATCTTGTCAAACTTTGATGAATCTGCAACAATAATTGTCTCTTTTGCAATTGACTTAAAATATTTGTATGCATTTGCAAACTCAACATTGTTCACAGTAAATCCTCGCTCAAGTGAGACACCGTCAACCTCAATAAACGCCTTGTCAACAAATATATCAAGGTTTGGATTTACAAGCATTGGCCCTGCCAGGGTGAAGGTGTTTCCAACAATATAGCCGCCTGTTACAATTGTCTGGATGGAAAGCTTTCCACACTCTATTGCCAAAAGAAGGTCGTTTGTGAGCACAATAATGTTTTGTTTTTCCTTTATATACTTTGGAACAAGCCTTAATATATTTCCGCCTGCAAGGATAATTGCCTGGTTACTTTCTATCATGTAAGAGCACACTTTTGCGATTGCCTCTTTTTCAGAGTCTTCTGAGATTGTAGGTGATAGAATCTTTGCTGCCTCTTCTTTTAAGATTGCTCCGCCATATGTTTTTATCAAAAACTCTTCGCTCTCAAGCCTGTCCAAGTCACGCCTGATTGTGACCTCTGAAACGTTCAAAAGTTCTGCAAGTGTTGCAACGTCAATGTGCTTTTTCTGAAGAAGTATCTCTCTTATCTTTTTCAGCCTCTCTGCAACAAGCATCAATATTCACCACTTTTGCAAACTCTTATGCTATTATACCACTAAAAAAGTTGTATGTGAACAAGTTTGATATATTTTCTTTTCTTCAGTGTATTACATTTTATCAGGCCTGTCAACAAGCTGAACACTTTTGATAACATCGTTCAAAAAAATAAAAATTTTTTGATTAAAAAAGAAGGATTTTTGATTTTGGTGTAGAATATATATAAATAGAAAAGCAAAAGATAGATGCAAGTAAATAGTTTTACCAAGACTACTATAATTTTTAACAAAGCGAGGTGAGATTTGCATGAAAAGCTCCACAGATGCCGAACTTTTAAAGCTAAACGGAATTACAAAGATTTTCCCAGGCACTGTTGCACTTTCTGATGTTTCGTTTTCGGTAAACAAAGCAGAGATACATGCAATAGTTGGTGAAAACGGTGCTGGAAAGTCAACTTTGATGAACATCATATCAGGAAGCCTTCTTCCAGACAAAGGTGAGATATACCTTGAGGGCAGGAAGGTCAATATCAGATCTCCAAGGGATGCTCAAAATCTTGGCATTAGCATAGTTCACCAGGAGCTTGCGCTCTGCCCGCATCTTACTGTTGCTGAGAATATATACATAGGAAGACTTCCTGAAAAGTCTGCAAAGATAGTGGATTTTAAAAAGCTCAACCAGATGTCGCAAGAAGTTTTGTCTTTGTTTGATGAGGTGAACATAAAACCAACTGACAAGGTTGCAGACTTGAACGTTGCGCAGCAGCAGATTGTTGAAATTGCAAAAGCAATTACGTTCAACTGCAAGCTTTTAATTTTGGATGAGCCAACATCGGCTTTGTCTGAAGCTGATGCAGCAGTGCTCTTTAAAATCATAAAAGATTTAAAAGCAAAGGGTATAAGCATTCTTTACATCTCTCACAGGCTACGTGAGATTTTTGAGCTTGCAGACAGAATCACTGTCCTTCGAGATGGCAGATACATCACAACGCTAAATACAGCTGAGACAAACCCCGACCAGGTTGTAAGCCTGATGGTGGGAAGAGAAATCAAGGAAATGTATCCGCCAAAGAGCACTTTTGTTGGCAAAGAGATCTTCAGGGTGGAAAACATTAGCTCTGACAAGGTTTACAATGTTTCGTTTTCGCTCAGAGAAGGTGAGATTTTAGGGTTTGCAGGGCTTGTGGGTGCTGGAAGAACAGAGCTTGCCCAGACAATCTGCGGAATTTTACCAAAGCATTGTGGGGAAATTTATCTTGAAGGTAAGAAGATTGAGATAAACTCATTCGAAGATGCCATCAGGCATAAAATCGGTTATGTTACAGAAGACAGAAAACAGTATGGTCTTTTTCTAAAGCTTCCTGTTGCGCACAATGTCTCGGCAATACATCTCAAATATGATTACAAAAGGCTTTTGATTGACAGGCAAAAAGAACTTTTGCTTGCCCAGGAGTTTGTCAAAAAGCTAAATGTCAAGACTTCATCGTATGTTCAGCTTGTTATGAGTCTTTCTGGTGGTAACCAGCAAAAGGTGATGATAGCAAAATGGCTTGCTATAAATCCAAGGATTTTGATTTTGGATGAGCCAACACGTGGAATAGACGTTGGTGCAAAGGCAGAAATTCATGGTCTTTTAAGAGAGCTTGCAAAAAGCGGAATAGGGATTATTCTTATCTCATCTGAGCTTCCCGAGATAATTGGAATGTGTGACAGGGTACTTGTCATGAGAGAAGGAAGGATAACTGGAGAGCTTTCGGGAAGTAGCATCACCGAAGAAAACATTATGCAGCTTGCTGCACACAAATAATTCTGCGCAAAAGGAGGGGAAGGTTTGAAATGTCAACACTATCTTCAAATCAGGCGGCAAATAGAAGTTTTCTTAAAAAATTGATGGGGTTTAGGGAAATTACTTTGATTTTCATCATAATTGTCATAAGTGCGATTATATCGGTCCTGAGCCCAAACTTCTTGACAGCAGAAAATTTGATAACAACAGCTCTGGGTCTTGCAGCAGATGGTATCTTGGCAATAGGGATGACAGTTGTGCTTGTCTCTGGTGGGGTAGATCTTTCTGTTGGTTCTGTTCTGGGGCTTTCGGCTGTCATTGCAGGCGGGCTTTATCTTAGCTATGGGGTAAACATCTGGATAGGTTCATTGATAGCTCTTGTTATCTGTGCTCTGATTGGGCTTTTCAACGGGTATTTCATAGCGCGAATTGGGATTCCACCACTCATTGTTACACTTGCTATGATGGGGATTGCAAGAGGTGCTGCGTATGTTCTGACTCAAGGTTCACCTCTTTCGCTTTATGGGAACTTGAAAGGCTTTGATTTTCTTGGTCAGGGCAAGGTTTTGGGAATTCCATTTTTCATCCTGTTCTTTATCATCCTAATAATCCTTTTTGACTTTTTGATGAGAAAATCAGCACCGTTCAGACTTGTGTACTATGTGGGAAGCAACGAAAACGCTGCAAGGCTTTCTGGTATAAATGTTCCAAAAGTAAAGATTTCTGTGTATGTCTTGATGTCAATTTTGGCGGGAATTGCAGGGATATTCACACTTTCAAGGTTTTCAGTTGCAGCACCAACAGCAGGAAACGGTTCAGAGCTGAACGCAATCTCAGCATGTGTCATTGGCGGAGCGTCACTGGCAGGCGGTGAAGGAACTGTCCTTGGAGCAATTCTTGGTACAATCCTGGTTGGTATTATCAACAACGCGCTTGTACTTTTGAACGTCTCTGTCTACTGGCAGAACTTGGTCAGCGGTGTGATTTTGATTGCGGCTGTGACAATTGACTACCTGACACATCAGAAAAAATCATAAAGGATTTTCAAAGTAAAAGCTTGGTTTTAACTTCTGTCGCCTGCCTGGAGAAAAGCTTGTAGGCGGCAGAGGTTAAAATAAATAAAAACTATATTGGAGGAGGTTTGATAGGCTATGAAGAAGAATTTCTACAAGTATCTTTCAATCTTTCTGGCGGTTGCGCTGATTGTGTCTTTGGCTTATGCGCTTGTTCCAAGTTCAAAGGATGTCACACAGGCAAGCAGTGGCAATCCAAAGCTCAAAGGAAGTCCAAATGAAGAGTATTACATGGTAACCTTTGTGTCTGGTATTGAGTACTGGAAAGGCTGCTTCAAGGGAATGAAGGCAGCAGCAGATCTGTACGGTGTAAAGGCTATCTACACAGGTGCACCACAATTTGATGTTAACCAGGAAGTTACAGTACTTCGCCAGGTTATTGCTAAAAAACCCGCAGGAATCTTGGTAACATGTGCAAACCCTGATGCTCTGAAAGCTCCAATTGATGAGGCAATCAAGAAAGGAATTCCTGTTATAACATTTGACGCAGATTCGCCAAAGTCAAGCAGATATTCTGTTTTGGAGACAGGAAACTATAACGCAGGTGCAATGGCTGCAAGATATCTTGGCAAGCTTTTGGGCGGCAAAGGCGAGGTTGGTATCTCAACAGTTGCTGCACAGCTCAACCATGAGCAAAGAAAACAAGGGTTTATTGATACTCTCAAAAAAGAGTTCCCAGGAATTAAGGTTGTTGCAATTGTAAATGATGAAAATGACCAGACAAAAGCTGCAAGACAGATTTCTGCTATGCTCCAAGCTCATCCCAACATCAAAGGAATATTCTGCACAGACGCTCTTGGTGGTGTTGGTGCTGCAACAGCTATCAAGGAGGCTAATAAAGTTGGCAAGATTAAGATAGTAAGCTTTGACACTGACAAGGGAACACTTGACCTTATCAAACAGGGAATCATTGATGCGTCGATTGCACAGGGTACATGGAACATGGGATTCTGGGGCATGACATTCCTGTTCTACTTAAAACATGGCATTGTTAACCCGGTTG
Organism: Caldicellulosiruptor acetigenus; assembly: GCF_026914305.1. NCBI lineage: Bacteria > Bacillati > Bacillota > Caldicellulosiruptorales > Caldicellulosiruptoraceae > Caldicellulosiruptor > Caldicellulosiruptor acetigenus. Next base: position 516,882 of record NZ_CP113866.1, read on the forward strand.
ACAATTGGCAGAAATATGGCATTAATCCACTCCCACCATATGTCGATACAGGTACAATGGTTGTAACAAAACAGAATGTGGATGCATTTTATAAGGTTAATGTGATTAAGTAAGTGAATTAAAATGCTTCTTAAAGAGCCTCTTGGCCTTTTGGGCAAAGGGGCTCTTTTTGTAATAGGTTAAGATTGTATAAAAGTTAATGATGTTATCTTGCAATAAAAAGAGTTATAATAAAAATGAGTAAGAAAGATGGTGGTGAAAAGAAGTGAGTAATTTGTTAAAAAACAGGTTGAAAGAAGTTATTGATAATCTTAGTGAAGACGAGCTTACAGAAGTTGTTAATTTTATAGAGTATTTGAAATTTAAAGATGAAAAAGAAGAAAACGAAATCCTTAATGATGTAGAATTAATGGAATCAATTAAAAGAGGTCTTAAAGATTTAGAAAACGGTGATGTATACGATTTTGAGGATGTGTATAAATAAGAAATCCCCGAGATGAGCTTTATTCACTGATTGACAAGCTAACAACTGAAGATGTGATTAGCCTTTTACACATAATAAAGAGGATAGTCACTTCAGATGAAGAACTAACAGATGAAGAAATTCAACAAATAGAATTGGCAAAAGATGAGATTGCTAAAGGGGAAGGAATAGAAATAGAGGAAGTTAAGAAAATATTGAAGCTAAATTCGCAATAAAATCCATCAAAGACAAACTGTAATATGTCAAGGGAATAATTGAAAAATATTTTGATCTGGGTGGATAATGAAAATAGCAGAGTTAAGTTAAAAAGTGTCATCAAAGAGAGGGATTGTGATGGAGTTGGCAAGGAGAATTTTAGAGGATATAGTAAACTTACCCGAAGAACTGCAAAAAGAGGTATTGGAGTTTATTGAACTCAAAAAAAAAGAGAGGGAAAAAGAGATTGAAAGATTAATGGATGAAATTATTGACAAGTATAAAAAAGCTTTTGAGGAGCTTGCAAAGAAATGAATATGCTATCTTGGTCTGAAATTTTGAAACTAAATGTGGATGTGCTTTATAAGGTCAATGTGATAAAGTAAAGCAAAGAAGTTAAAAAGCTCAAAGAGCCATTTCACCTTCTTGGTGAAGTGACTCTTTTTCTATAGCAAAAATACTTAGGTTTGTGGTATAATTATCAATAAGAAAATTGAAAGAGGATAAAAAATAAGATAAGGGACTCTACTAAGAGAAAAGATGGACTGTGTTTTGTGTAAATCACAATTAATTCATGGAGAGGTAAACCATATTGTTGATACTGAATCTCAGATTGTCATTATCAAAAATGTTCCAGCTATGATATGTCATCAATGTGGAGAATATTACCTTGACAATGAAACAGCTATAAAAATAGAAAAGTTAGTTGATGAACTTCTCAAAAACAAGACAGAAATAACTATTGCAAACTACACAGAAATTGCTGCTTAATTACCATACTGGTTTCACACGTTTTTCCGATGTAGGAAATGCATTTGCACCTATTTAGAAAGTCACCTCTTGTTAATTTTAATGGAAATAGCTTTATTTTTGTGATATAATAAAATTACGCAAAAAACAATTTACATTATAAAAAAGTTATTTGGAGTCAAAAATAGATGAAGATTATTTTTTCTAAGCAAGCTCTCAAATTTTTAAGCCTCCAAGATGCTAAAACAGCTAAAAGAATAATTGATGCGATTGAAAATAATTTGAGTGAGAAGCCTTTCAAGGGAGATATTAAAGTTTTAAAGGGACGTGAAGAGTTAAGGCTACGTGTAGGGAATATAAGAGTAATATTTACGGTTAAAGGTAATGAAGTACATATTTTGACAATCGGATATAGAGGAGATGTATATAAATGAGAAATCCCCGAGATGAACTTTATTCACTGATTGACAAGCTAACAACTGAAGATGTGATTAGCCTTTTGCACATAATAAAGAGGATAGTCACTTCAGATGAAGAACTAACAGATGAAGAAATTCAACAAATAGAATTGGCAAAAGATGAGATTGCTAAAGGGGAAGGAATAGAAATAGAGGAAGTTAAGAAAATATTGAAGCTAAATTCGCAATAAAATCCAATACCCATATTGATTTATCTTTCAAAAACTCATATAATTAATATAGAAGGAAAAAAGTAAATATCAGGGCGATGGAGTTCGCCTTAAATGCCACAGGGAATACCCTGGATGGCTGATAACTCCTGTCCGTATAAGTGCGGGCAGGAGTTTTTTGCTTTTTTAAAAGGTTATAAGCTTTTTGAGAAGGATTTGGGGGGATGGACCTTGGATATTATGTATTTTGAAATGATAGAAAACTTGAAAGAAGACAAGTGTATAATTTGTTATCTCAAAAACAAGGCGATGGACAAATTCTTTGATGATTTTCTGTATGAATCTGTAAACGACCATAGGCTGCGCGATAGAATCAGAAAAGGGGGGATATGCCCGGAGCATGCAAGAAAGTTAGAGTCGTTTGGAGATGTGCTTGCCCATGCCATTATATATTCAGACTTGCTAAGTAGTTTTAAAAACAACCACCATATTGAAATATTGCCTCGTAAAAGGAAAACTCAAGAGCAAAATATGTGTGTCTTTTGTGAGAAGGAACAAGGCTTTGAAGACACCTACACAAGAGCGTTTTCTTACTACTGGGCAACACAGTCTCAGTTTAAATCTGCATTTGCGGAAAGAGGTTTCATATGTCAAAGACACCTAAATCAAGTTTTAGAAAAAATGCCCTCAATGTCAGTTCAAAAAGACCTCTTGTCAGTTGTGAAGCACAAAATTGATATAATCTTGCATCATCTTGAGAAGATAAAAGAAAAGAACGACTATCGAAACATTCATGAAAGCTATACGCCTGAAGAGGTAAGAGCATGGCACATGGCTGTCGAGTTTGTTGCAGGGTCTAAAGAGTAAGTGCATTTGAGCTGACATTTCAAAATGAGGTGAGATATGATGAGGGACACAGCGTATGATATCATGCAGCAGAATATTAAAAACTTTCTCCAGCAAATTAAAAAGTTATCAGAGGAGATTGATTCAGAATCTATTAAGAGATTAGCAAGTAGTATTGAGGAAAAAATCGAAAAAGATGCATTTTACCTTGTTGTGTTGGGTCAGTTCAAAAGAGGAAAATCTACGCTAATAAATTACATGCTTGGAACAAATTTATTACCAACAGGAGTTCTTCCTTTGACATCGAGTATAACAAAGATTTATTACAGTCCTGAGGTTAAAATAGATGTAATTTTTTACAATGGTGTAAAAAAAGAAATTCCAGTTGATGAGCTTGAGCTTTACTGCACAGAAAAAGGGAATCCTAAGAATCAAAAAGGTGTTGATACAATTGAGATAGGGTATCCGTTTGATTTTTTGAACAAAGATGTTGTAATTGTTGACACACCGGGAATTGGTTCTATATATCAGCACAACACAGATGTGACATATGAATTTGTAGACAAGGCAGATGCAGTCATATTTGTATTGTCTGTTGACCCACCAATTACTGAAGTTGAAAAAAGGTTTTTACTCAAGATTGCTGAAAGTGTAGATAAGATATTCTTTGTAATTAACAAATGTGATTTGATAAGCAGAAATGAATTAGAGGAGATAGCAAGTTTTACAAAAAGTGTAATTATGGATATTACAAAGAAAGAAAATATAAATATCTTTCCTTTTTCAGCAAAGATGGCCCTTGAAGGCAAGGTGCTAAATAGTAGAGAAGTTATCAGAAAAAGTGGCATAGAAATTTTTGAAGAGGAGCTAAAACGATTTTTAAGAGAGGAAAAAGAAAAAGTGCAAGTTTTGAGTAATCTGAAAAGTTTAGATAGCTTTTTAGAAGTTTGTAAAACCTTTTTGGAAAGTGATATGAAACTCAGGGTTATGCCATTAAAACAGCTTGAAGAAAACATTAAACAGTTTGATGAGTTTTTAGATAAGATAAATCGGAACAAGATTGAGATTTATAAGCTATTTAGGGTTGAGATGAATGATATTCTGACAAGTTTTGATGAGCAGATGGAAAAGATAAAGAAAGAACTCATAATGAATATTACAAAAAAGATAAAAGATTATTATCCATCAGTTGCAAGGTTTAAAAGACTCAAACAGAAAGAATATCTCGAAAGGTATCTTGAGGAGGCTATTGTGCAAGAGTTTGAGTTTCAAAAAAGAGGTCTTGAAAAGTATGTTGAAGGTCAGTTTGCCATTCTTCTTTCAAGATATTGCGAGAAGATAAATGAGCTGATAAAGAGTATCAAAGACACGGCAAAAGAGCTTTTTTCTATTGAGATTGGCTACTATGAAGGACTGCAAAGGTTTGTGGTTCAGAGCAAGTTTACTTATAAGATAGGCTATGAAGTTGGTGCGCTTGAGATTGATCCTGTGTATTTTACTTATCTTTTGCCCAAAAAACTTGCTCAAAAGATTATTTTAAAGAGAGTGCTTGACAGGGTTGAAATTGATGTTGATAGAAACATTGGAAGAATTAGGTATGACCTTTTAAGGAGAATGGAAGAAAGCTTTGAGACTTTTAAAACTGATATGGAAGACAAAATATCACAGGTTTGCAGTCTCATATCAGAGCTTTTGAGAAGTACAAGGGAGGATTTTAATAAAAACAAAAGTGAATTGGAGAGAAAAATGGCATACAATCAGAAGGTATTAGAGAAAATTATACAACTTAAGGACGAAATCTCCGAAGTTATTGACCACTTAACAAGATAGAAATTAACTGAGTTTGAGGTGACACAAGGTCAGCTTTTTTTGGATTGACTACAGATTTTTCAAGGTTTATACTTTTAAAAGAGAATAATTTTTTCACGTTCTAAACAGGAGAAATAGCCTCTTCATCATAGCTTTAAGATAGAGATAGTTTAAAAATCTCAAAAAGAAAGGATTGAGAAATACAGTGGAAGTGAGAACAAGGTTTGCGCCAAGCCCGACAGGGCACCTGCACATTGGAGGTGCAAGAACAGCACTTTTCAACTACCTTTTTGCCAAAAGATATGGTGGAAAGTTCATATTAAGAATAGAAGATACAGACTTAGAAAGATCGTCTATTGAGTCTGAAAAGGTTATCATCGAAAGTTTAAGATGGCTTGGGATTGAGTGGGACGAAGGAGTTGAGGTAGGAGGTCCCTATGGGCCTTATAGATCAACAGAAAGAGTAGATATTTACAAAAAGTATGTTGATGTTCTTTTTGAAAAAGGCTACGCATACTATTGTTACTGCACAGAAGAGGAGTTAGAAGGCCAAAGGCAGGAGCTTCTCTCAAAAGGGCAGATGCCAAGATATCTTGGTAAGTGCAGGAATTTAACAGAGGAGCAAAAAAGAAGATTTGAGCAGGAGGGGAGAAAACCAACTGTCAGGTTCAAAGTGCCAGAAGGTGTTAAGATAGTTGTCCATGACCTTGTGCGTGGAGATGTTGAGTTTATGTCAGATGACATAGGCGACTTTGTGATTGTCAAGTCTGATGGTATTCCAACATACAACTTTGCAGTTGTCATAGATGACCACTTAATGAAGATTTCGCATGTTATAAGAGGAGAAGAGCATCTTTCAAACACTCCGCGCCAGATTCTGATATACAATGCGCTTGGGTTTGAACTTCCGCAGTTTGCTCATGTTTCGCTTATACTTGGAAAAGACAGAACAAAGATGTCAAAGCGCCACGGTTCTACTTGGGTTGAACAGTACAAAGAACAAGGGTACTTAAAAGAAGGGCTTATAAACTTCTTGGCTCTGCTTGGCTGGTCACCACCAGAGGATAAAGAAATATTTGATATGAGGTATCTAATTGAGAATTTCTCATTAGACAGAGTTTCCAAAAACCCTGCAATATTTGACATTGATAAGCTAAACTATATAAACTCTCATCATATTAGGCTAAAATCATTGGATGAACTGACTCAAATGTGCATACCATACTTCGTTGAAGCAGGATATGTCAAAGAAGATGAGGCGCAGTCCAAATTTGAATGGCTCAAGAAGATAGTAAAATCTGTGTATGAAGGACTGGATTATCTTTCTCAGATAAAGGACAGGGTTGATATCTTCTTTAACAATGAAGTCAAAATAGAGGATGATGAGGCAAAAGAGGTCCTAAAATGGGAGCATGTGAAAGATTTGATTAATGTCTTTGAGAATAAGATAACTCAGCTAAATGACTTGAGTTCTGAAAACATCAAAGCACTTTTCAAGGAGATTCAAAAAGAGACTGGCTATAAAGGCAAAAACCTATTTATGCCGATAAGAGTTGTGTTGACTGGCAAAACTCACGGACCTGAGCTTGTTGAGATAATTGAGATTGTGGGGAAAGAAAACATACTAAAACGATTGGAATTCTTCAAAACGTGGTATAATTAGATTAGATTTATTTTGAGCTTTTTAGAAGGAGTTATGAAGAAGTATGTTTAAATTCATAAGGATGATTAAAGAAGAGATGGATGTTATCATGGAAAAGGACCCGGCTTGCAAGAGCAGGCTGGAAACTCTTTTGTATCCAAGCCTGTGGGCTATTATATACCACAGAATAGCTCACTGGTTTTACAACCGCAAGATGTACTTCATTGCAAGATGGATTTCCCAGCGTGCAAGGCACAAAACTGGTATTGAGATACATCCCGGTGCCAAGATTGGTCGAAGGGTATTTATAGACCATGGCATGGGTGTTGTCATTGGTGAGACAGCTGAGATTGGCGACAATGTTTTGATTTACCAGGGCGTGACGTTGGGCGGCACAGGAAAAGAAAAAGGTAAGCGCCACCCTACAATTGGAAACAACGTCTTAATTGGTGCTGGTGCAAAGGTTTTAGGACCGTTCAAGGTAGGAGACAATACAAAAATTGGTGCAAATGCAGTTGTTCTTCGAGAGGTTGAAGAGAACTCAACTGTTGTTGGTGTGCCGGGAAGGGTTGTAAGAAAAGAGAAAAAGGAAAAGCCGACTGTTGAAGAACAGCTTGACCAGGTGAGATTTCCTGACCCCATTGCAATGCAGATTTGCAGGCTTGAAGCCAAGATAGAGGCTTTGGAGAAAAAACTTGCCGAGTACGAAAGGAGATTAAAAGAGTATGAAGCTTTACAACACTCTAAGTCAGACCAAGGAGGAGTTTGAACCTCTTGAGAAAAACAAAGTAAAGATGTATGTTTGCGGTCCAACTGTTTATGATTTTATCCACATCGGCAATGCAAGACCTTTGATTGTGTTTGACACTTTGAGACGATATTTTGAGTACAAAGGATACGAGGTCATATATATTCAAAACTTTACAGATGTAGAAGATAAGATGATAAACAGGGCAAACAAAGAGGGTATAACCGTCTTTGAGCTTGCAAAGAGGTTTATTGAAGAGTATTACAAAGATGCAGACAGATTAAATGTCAAGCGAGCAACCAAAAATCCCAGGGCAACAGAAGAGATAGAAGATATGATAGCCCTGATACAAAGGCTGATTGACAAAGGCTATGCATATGTTGTTGATGGTGATGTGTATTTTAGAACAAGAAAGTTTGCTGAGTATGGAAAGCTTTCTCACAAGAACATTGAAGAGCTGATGGCTGGTGCGCGCGTTGACCCGAATGAAAAGAAAGAAGACCTGCTTGATTTTGCCCTGTGGAAGGCTAAAAAAGAAGGTGAGCCGGCATGGAGTTCACCTTGGGGTGAGGGTCGACCTGGCTGGCACATAGAGTGCTCTGTTATGGCAATGAAATACCTTGGCGAGACCATTGACATTCATGCAGGCGGGCAGGACTTGATCTTTCCTCACCATGAAAATGAGATTGCCCAGAGCGAGGCTGCAACAGGAAAACCTTTTGCGCGTTTTTGGCTTCACAATGGGTATGTGAGTATAAACAATGAGAAGATGTCAAAGTCGCTTGGGAATTTCTTTACTGTGCGTGAAATCATAGAAAAGTACCATCCAGAGGCTCTGAGACTTTTCATGCTTCAGGCTCACTATAGAAAGCCTCTTAATTTCAGTATAGATCTTATTGAACAGGCAGAGGTGGCACTCAAAAGAATTTATACCTGTTATGAAAACCTTGAGTTTTTGATTCAAAATGCAGCCTCTTCATCTGAAAATGATGATAAGCTAAAAGCTGCAATTGAAGATCTAAAAGCAAAATTTATAGAGGCAATGGAAGATGACCTCAACACTGCCGAGGCAACAGGGTATTTGTTTGAAATGGTAAGAGAAATCAATACACATGCTAATTCTTGCTCAAAAGAAACTTTAACTTTTGTAAAAGATACATTGAAAGAACTTTGCAGTATACTGGGAATCTTGGAGCAGTATGGCGCAAAAGAAGAGGCTATTCCACAGGAAATTTTAGAGCTGGTTGAAAAAAGAAACCAGGCACGAAAGGCGAAAAACTTTGCCGAGGCAGATAGAATAAGAGATGAGCTCAAAAGCTTGGGCTATATCGTTCTTGACACCCCTCAGGGGACAAAGATTGAGAGGATAAAATAAAGCCGGGCAAAAAGCCCGGTTTTTTTATAAATCTTTTAGAATCCCTACTTGAAGAACATTCTGCGATTTTCCGAAAAATATAATGTAATATATCTCCTTTTTTGAAGTCATATAACTTCCAAAATGATATGGATTTTCACACATGCGCAGATATTTGTCTATCAAGGCTTTATCTTTTATCTTTTCCCCGTCTTTAATTTTCCCCAGATTTATATCACTCATCAGTGTATTTTTCAGCTTATCTGGGTTGTTTGACTTTCCTATGATAGCATAACTTATCTCATCTGGCATGATGCGAGCAAATCTAATGTATCCTTTTTTAGTCAACCACTTTTCTAACTTTGTAAAGCTTTTTTCAAATGGAACTGATAAATGAGAGAAAGGAATTTTACCAGTGTAAACTACATTTTTAAGAACGATGTCCATGTATCCCCACGGGTCTTTTGTATTGTTTATCATCTCCTCAAATTTCTTATTGTATATCTCTTCTTTTAAAACCTCTAATAGTTCAGGTATGTCAGAAGATTTAACAAAAGCCTTCGAAGAATTATCTGGTGTTGAAGAATAGTTGCCGTATTTGCTCAATGACACTGATTTAACATTTGTAGGAGATATTTTAAAAATACCGTAAAGTTTGTATTTGAAAGTACGATTTTCATAAAGAGGTTTTAAATAATGAGAAAGCTTTTGAATATCAACATCGTATATTCTTTGTATCTTTTTCCCATTTTTCAAATTATAACTTATATAAAGGGTAGTTTTGTATTGAAGATTTGAATCTTTTTCATTTGTGATTTCTTGTTTTTGTTTAATAATCTGCCTGTGAAGGTTTACAACCATTTTTACTATTTCAGGATTTTCAAAAGTACTTATATCCTCAGAATAATTTCCTATAAAAAAGTAGTCTTTAAACACAACACTTTTTATTTCTCTTTCCTGCGGGACATACTTTTCAAATCCGAACAGGTCCAGTTTTATAATCCCTATTGCTAAGAACAGAAATATTACAAAATAGCCATATCTTAAAAGGGATTTATTAAAAACATTGATTTTTTTGTTCAAAATCATTTCAGCAATTAAAAAGCATACAAAAGAAGCAATCAAATATCCTGATATTGCCAAGCTGTAAGATTTTCCATGTTCAATGTAAGGGAAATAAAGTCCTATCAAAAGTGCGCCACAAAGGGCAGCACCATATCTGAAGATGTGTTTGAAAAACTCAAATACTATGGATTGCCCAGCACTTTCGATTTTACGAAAATTGTATAATATGCTACCGAGGACAATCAAAAAAATGGCAATACTAAAGAAGCCGGTATATTCCATAGGCTTTAGTGGAGAAGATGGTGGTACAGGTGTAAACATTCTTAAAAGAGGATTTATTCTTTCAATAACAGCACTGCTTGGTGAGGGATAATAGCCATATAACCAGTTTTTGAGATTTGAAATGAAGGTATAGTATAAAAATGATGGCAGCATTAGTACAACAAAGCTCAAGAAAATTTGGACAAATGGTATGCCCGTAATAATTGCGCAACACGTTGCAATTGAAAAAAATAAACTTGAGACAGCAGTTATATTTAAGCCCCAGAAGAATATCTCTTTTAACTGTATTTCAAATTTATCTGCCAAGTTTAATTTCAGGATTAATAAAATTACTGTGTTGAGTATAATGGGAAGTAAAAGTAATAAAAAAGAAGCTAAAGTGTTGGAGATATAAAGTGCTATTCGCTTTGGAGGAAGACTATGAAGCTGGTCTGCGGCATCTTTTGAATGTAGATAATTAAATACAAATGCACTAAGAGCAAAACAGGTAAGTAAACTTACAAAAATACAGTATCCTTGATTGTTTGTTAAAATAGATTTGGAAACTATATGGCTATCAGGGTACTTTGAGATTAAAGGCAAATCAAACAGAATAATTGAAAAAGGAATAACTGATAAAGCCAAAAAATATATTACTCCTATGAACCAAAACCTTTTAAGAGTCACAAAAAAGAATCTTTTATTAATCCAAGATTTGGACAAGCTCATCTTTCAACCCTCCCATTTCGTAGATAAATATTTCCTCAAGCGAAAGGGGCAGAATATCAAGTACCACCGGTTCAAATCCTTTTAATGTATCTAAGATTTCTTCTCTGTTGCCCTTTGCAATAATTACCTCAATATTACCTTTTTTAGAGTAAGAGATTACCTTGAATCTACTCAAACTTTCAGGTAGAAAATTCTTTTTGAACACAGCTTGAATTTTGCAAGTATCCGATTTCAACTCTTCTATATTGCTGCAAAGCACCACTTTTCCTTCATGAAGAATTGCAATAGTGTCGCAGAAATCTTCAAGTTCTCTTAAATTGTGAGATGATATAATTACTGTTGTACTTCTATCTGCAACATCTTCTATTAAAAGCTTTTTTACACTCTGCCTTATAACAGGGTCAAGACCATCAAAAGGCTCATCCAGCACAAGCACCTCTGGACGTGATGAGAGGGCAAAAAGAACTGCACATTGTTTTTGCATACCTTTTGAGAATTTTGAGATTCTTTTTTTCAGTGGAAGATTAAAAATCTTCAAAAGATTTTCAAAGTAGCGGCTGTCCCAGCTATTATAAATTCCTTTATAAAAATTTGCCATATCATAAATTGAAAAGCTTCCAAAAAAGTAGGGATTGTCTGGTACAAAAAATATTTTTGACTTTGCAAGCGGATTTTCAAAGACAGGTTCACCATCACAGAAAACAGAACCACTATCTGGTTTGTACACCCCTGTCAGAATTTTTAACAAGGTAGTTTTGCCAGCACCGTTTCTTCCAACAGTCCCAAAGATGGAACCTTTTTGAATATTTAAAGTTACCTCTTTCAATGCTATGACATCATCAAATCTTTTTGAAATGCTTTCTACTTTTATCAAGATTTATCGCCTCCTTTTAACTCTTTTTCAGTTTCCTCAATAAGTTTGATAAGTTTATCCTTCGAAATTCCAATGAAAAATGCATCAGAAACAATTTTTTTAAACTCAGATTTTATCTTTTCTTCCTTTTCAGCCTTTATCTTTGATTTTACAGGGGCAACAAAGTTGCCCTTGCCAGGGATTGAGTAAATATAACCTTCTCTTTCAAGCTCTTGATATGCTTTTTGGATTGTATTTGGATTGATGGTGAGTTCTTTTGAAAGAGACCTCACAGATGGCAACTGTTCATTTTCTTTCAAAACCTCCTTTAAGATTAGCTCTTTTATCCTCTCCACAAGCTGTTTGTAGATGGGTACTCTGCTCTTCCAATCAATCTCAAACATTCATTTCACCACTTTTCTGTATTAACTGTACTATGAGTATTAATACAGTTATATTATAAATGATTTTTTGCAATCTGTAAAGTTGTTTGTTAAAAAGTTTTTAAAAATATTGAGATTTGATATTTGATTTGATAAATTAGAAGAGAAAGAATTCCAAAATAAAGTTTAGAAAAAATATAGCCGTTTAAGGTCGAAAAAGGAGTTTTAAGAAGATGCTAAGATATCTCTACATAGCCTTTTGTTCTGTATCAGTATATTTTTTTATTGTCCTTGCTATTAGGCTGTTTGGCAAAAAAGATGTTTCGCAGCTCTCAATTAGCGATTTAGTTTTTGTTCTGCTTCTTAGCAATTCTGTGCAAAATGCCATGGTGGGAGCAGATTCAAGCCTGGCAGGCGGGCTTGTTGCTGCAACCTCCTTGTTTGTTGCAAACTACATTATTAAGCTCATTGTGTACAGGTTTCCCAAGATAGAACGTTTGATTGAGGGAGAGCCTCTATTATTGGTCTATAAAGGAAAAATCAATGAAAAAAATTTAGCTAAAGCAAAAATTACAAAAGACGAACTACTTGAAGCGGTAAGAGAACATGGCGTTGCTTCGCTTGACGATGTTGAGCTTGCCGTTTTTGAAATGGATGGTAATATAAGCATCATCTCTGAAAGAGCTGAAAATGAGTATGTTAAAAAGAAAATACCAGTGAGAATGAAAAGGAGAGAATAAGATATATGCTTATTCTCTCCACGGCTGCTTTTCGAAAGAAATGTAGTTTTTTTCATCAACATCAAGTAAATACACATATGTCCACGCCTTTATGACTTTATTATCATTCAAAATGACATCTACCTCTTGCCGCCTGTAAAGCTCACCTTCATCTTCAAAGTCGTCTATTTCCTTAATTAGAGTCTCATCAACCTCATATACCTCTCCTGCTACTTTTGAGCCCTCTTTTGGCACTATTGCAGGGTACCAGCTGACTTTGTAGAGTCCATAGCCTTCTAAAACCGCTTTTCCAATGAATTTACAGCCATTTAGCAGATAATTATTACTGTTATGTGAAAGAAGAGAGCCGTATACAAAAAGGTACATTTTTGTGTACTACCCCCAAATCTTCTTTGTTAAGATTTTTTGTATTTTAAAGAAACTACTCTTCTTGCAGATTGCACATCTCTTCATTGCATAAATTGTACTTTATTTTATACCCAAAATAATCATACTTGTCAGCCCAGTCGCACATCATATCCAAAATTGGCAAGACTTCCTTTCCTTTTTCAGTAAGGCTATACTCTACTTTCACAGGAACTTCAGGGTACACTTTTCTTACCACAAGTCCATGTTCTTCAAGTTCACGAAGTTGCTTTGTTAAAATTCTGTGAGTGATGTCGGGAATTAGATGCTGAAGCTGAGCAAAACGCAGAGTTCCATATTCTCCCAAATACCATATAATTAGAGGTTTCCACTTTCCACCTATAACTTCAAAAGCAACTTCTATTTCGCACGTTGCTTCTTTAGCTTTCTGTTTTTGAGTCATATTCTTTAACACCTTCCTTTAGTATCAAATATGATACTTCATATCTTAAAAGTGCGCTCTTGTAATGGTTTACAAAAATATTATACTAAATATAAGGAGTTTTGTAATTTCAATTTTAAAATCAAGATTTAACGGAGGTTAAGAAAATGGAAAACTTGGTTTTCAATTATTTTATACCCACAAAGATTTTATTTGGACCAGGAAGTTTGAATAGGCTCAAAGATGAGAATTTGCCAGGCAAAAAGGCTCTGATTGTAATATCTGCTGGAACGTCTATGAAAAAGTATGGATACTTAGACAGGCTCACAGCAATATTAAAAGAAAAGGGAATTGAGTATATTGTATTTGACAAGATTTTGCCAAATCCTATCAAAAAGCATGTTATGGAAGGGGCAAAATTAGCAAAGGAAGAGAGCTGTGACTTTGTAATTGGTCTTGGAGGTGGAAGCAGCATCGACTCTGCGAAAAGCATTGCTCTGATGGCAAAACACGATGGTGATTACTGGGACTATATAGTAGGCGGTACAGGCAAAGGCAAAGCACCTGTAAACGGCGCACTTCCAATTGTTGCAATAACAACAACAGCTGGAACTGGTACTGAAGCTGACCCATGGACTGTTATCACAAATGAAGAGACAAACGAGAAGATAGGTTATGGCAACCAGTACACATTCCCAACTTTATCGATTGTGGACCCAGAGCTTATGCTGAGTGTACCGCCGCATCTTACTGCATATCAAGGGTTTGACGCTTTCTTCCATGCAGTTGAAGGGTTTATTGCAAAGATTGCAACTCCAGTCAGTAGCATGTTTGCACTAAAGAGCGTTGAGCTTATAGCAAAGTACTTGCCGCTTTGCGTAAAAGATGGGACAAATATAGAAGCAAGAACATATGTTGCACTTGCGAACACTTTGGCAGGCTTTGTTGAGTCGACTTCCAGCTGTACATCAGAGCATTCAATGGAACATGCGCTCTCTGCATTTTACCCAGATTTGCCACACGGTGCCGGGCTTATAATGCTATCTGAAGCTTATCACACATTCTTTGCATCAAAAGTGCCTCAAAGGTATATCCAGCTTGCAAGAGCAATGGGTGTTGATGTAGATTCTTTGCCAGAGGATGAAAGACCGTTTGCATTTGTCAAGGCAATGAAAAAGCTTCAGGAAGAGTGCGGTGTTGGAAATTTGAAGATGTCTGACTATGGAATTAAAGAGGATGAGATTGAAAAGCTTGCTGACAACGCCATAAAAACAATGGGCGGACTTTTTGAGGTTGACCCGTATAAGCTGAGTTTTGAGGAGACAGTAGGAATTATGAGAAAGGCTTATAAATAAATGTGGGCAGAAATATGGCAGAAAAAATAAAAAGACATAGCCAGCTTGCGCAAAGCAGTTGGCTATGTCCTCTTTTATTATTTAGTCTTCCTCTAACACCTTCCATAGAGGTTTATTCTTTTTCTTCAAAACCACATCATCATCTTTTAACTGCAGCGGCATGACAGATACAACAATGTGCTTGTGCTTTAAAAGCTCTTTTTCTATAAATAGCCATGTATGGTTGTGCAAAATCTTTTGCCACCAGCGCTGTACAGTAAATTTGGGTATGATGACTGTTATCATGTCACCCTTTTGATAGTTGTACTCTTCTGACTTTATATACTCTAAAAGCGGTTCTAATATTTTTCTATAAGGTGAGTACCTTATTACAAGCGGAATAGAACAATTGAGCATTTTATACCTTTCTTGAAGCTTTTTTGCCTGCTCTTCATTTATTGATACATTGAAAGCTATGACATTGTCTGAAATTGTTCTTGCAAACCTCAAAGCACGGATGCTTGCCTTATTTAGACTTTCAATTGGTACAATAACTCTGTTTCTGTAGATATTGTGCTCAACATCTAAAAGTTCTTTGTCAGCAGGTGTTACTCTTAACTGGTCTGCAACTGCTATATAGTGAAGTTTTACTTTTACCATTGCAAAGACAAGCAGAGGGATTAATAAAACGACAATCCATGCACCTTCTCTGAACTTAGTTATTGCAATTATAATGACAACCACAAATGTTGTGAGGGCGCCAAACCCGTTTATAAATGCCTTTATATGCCAATGACTGCCTTTGTTCTTAAGCCATCTTACAAACATACCTGATTGAGATAGTGTAAATGATATAAAAACACCAACCGCATAAAGTCCAATGAGTGCTGTGACGTTACCATTAAATGCTACAATCAAAAGGGCGGATACCAAAGCAAGGATGATAATCCCATTTGAGTAGCTAAGCTTATCACCTTTGAGGCTGAGCTGCCTTGGCACAAATTCTTCTTTTGCCATAACTGCAACGAGCATTGGAAAACCTGAAAACGCAGTGTTTGCAGCAAAAACAAGGATTATAAACGTTGTTGCAGCAACGATATAATACATAAAACTTTTGCCAAAAATTTCTTGCGCCATCAAAACAAGCATAGCACCTTCAGTAGGAACTATATGATAGTGTGTTGCCAAAAGTGTTGTTCCGCCAAATAACACGAGGATTATCAAAGATAATAAAAGCAAAACAGTTTTAGCATGTTTTGTTGCCGGGTCTTTAAAATTTGGAACAGCGTTTGACACAGCTTCAATACCAGTCAGTGCTGTGCACCCGCTTGCAAATGCCTTTAGTAACAAAACTAAAGTAACAGGATGTGTTGGATAGTTTATCTTTGGCTCTGGTGGAACATATCCCATCTTTAGCTTTATATACCCGGCTATGATTAAAGCTAAGATTGAAAACATAAAAGCATAAGCAGGTATACCAAATATTCTGGATGACTCTCTTATTCCCCGAAGGTTTCCAATCATCAAAAATAAAACTAAAAAGAGGCATAGAGCAATCTTATAAGGCTTTAAAAATTCAAGTGCGGTTACAATCTGGTCAACACCCGACGAGATAGAAACTGCTACTGTCAAGATGTAGTCAACTGACAAAGCTGCTCCTGCCACAATGCCTGCCAATACGCCAAGGTTATCCTTCGCGACAATGAAAGCACCACCGCCATTTGGATAGTTTTCAATAGTTTGCCTGTAGGAAAGCATTAAAATAAAAAGAAGTATTATGATTGCGGCAGTTACAACAGATATTTCTTTAAAAGCAAGAAATCCTATTGCAGGCAAAAGGACATACAAAATTTCTTGTCCAGCGTATGCAACAGACGATATAGCATCGCTTGACAAAATGGGAAGGCCCCACAGAACACCATACTTTTCTGTCTTTTCAGCTTCGTTTGGCAGAGGTTTACCTATGAGAATTCTTTTGAGCTTCTCAAACAAGCTAAAATTCCTCCTTTAACTTGGTGATTTTAAGCCTATTTCAGATGATTACAAAATTATATTCCCCTGAAAGCTTTATTTCAATTGTTATTTTGATGTTTTAAAATGAGAGGAATACAATGAATTGTAGAGATTTTGCACTAAAAATAAATAGTTTCAAAAGACGAGCAAAGGGCTTGATTTTACTTATCTTTTTCAAATAAAAACCAAAATAAGGTAATAAAAATATGTACAAAAACAAAAGAGACAATTTGGTGAAAATTTATATTTTCCATTTTTAGGTAATTTTCTTAGGTGATTTTAGATTTTTCATCTTGAAAAATGAATAAAAATATTAGAAAATAAAATTAGTTTATAAAAACAAAAATTATTTTAGGTTGGTGAAAAATATGAATGATAAAGATTTTTTAAGCTATTTGAATTCTCCCAAAATAAAAGATGTTTCAATCACAGATCCTTTTTGGGGGAAATACATAGACCTTGTCAAAGATGTGGTAGTTCCATATCAATGGGAGATACTCAATGATAATGTTGATATTCCAGTCAAAAGCCATGCAATAAAGAATTTCAGGATAGCAGCAGGACTTGAGGAAGGAGAATTTAAAGGGTTTGTTTTTCAAGATAGCGATGTTGCAAAGTGGCTTGAAGCAGCTTCATATGTCCTTGAAAAGTATCCAAACCCTGATTTGGAAAAGAAGGTTGACGAGGTTATACAGCTGATTGGCAAGGCTCAGTGGGAAGATGGATACCTCAATACATATTTTACCATCAAAGAAAAGGGCAAAAGATGGACCAATTTAGAAGAATGTCATGAACTGTACACTGCAGGGCACATGATAGAAGCCGGTGTTGCACATTTTCTGGCAACTGGTAAAACAAGCCTTTTGGAGATTGTAAAAAAGCTTGCCGACCACATATACAGCATTTTTGGCAAAGAAGAAGGTAAAATTCCTGGGTATGATGGTCATCCAGAGATTGAACTTGCGCTTGTAAAGCTCTATGAAGTGACGGGGGACAGAAAATATTTAGAGCTTGCAAAGTTTTTTGTTGATGAAAGAGGTCAAGAGCCATATTACTTTGACATCGAATGGGAGAAAAGAGGTAGAAAAGAGCACTGGCAAGGGTTCAAAAGGCTTGGCAGAGAGTATTTGCAGGCTCACAAACCTGTTCGGCAGCAGAAAGAGGCTGTTGGTCATGCAGTCAGAGCAGTTTATCTTTATTCTGGTATGGCAGATGTTGCAGCATATACACAGGATAAAGAGCTTTTTGATGTGTGCAAGACTCTCTTTGATGATATAGTCAAGAGGAAGATGTATATCACCGGTGCAATTGGTTCGTCTGCTCATGGCGAGGCATTTACATTTGAATATGACTTGCCAAACGATGCAGCGTATGCTGAGACTTGTGCATCTGTAGGTCTTATCTTTTTTGCATATCGCTTAAACAAAATAGAGCCGCATGCTAAGTATTACGATGCTGTAGAAAGGGCTCTTTATAACACCGTTATTGGTTCTATGTCGCAGGATGGTAAGAAGTATTTTTATGTAAATCCTCTTGAGGTATATCCAAAAGAAGTGGAAAAGAGGTTTGACAGACACCATGTAAAACCTGAGCGCCAGCCGTGGTTTGGATGTGCATGCTGTCCACCAAATGTTGCAAGGCTTTTAGCATCTTTGGGAAGGTATGTTTATAGCTACAGCCACGATAGAATTTACGTGAATTTATACATTGGCAGCAGTGTTCAGGTTGAATTAGATGGTGTTAAGGTTTTGCTCCAGCAAGTGTCAAGTTATCCTTTTGAAGACATGGTCAAGATAGATTTAAAACCTTCAAAAGAAGCAAGATTTAAGCTTTATCTTAGGATTCCAGGTTGGTGTGAAAGTTATGAGGTTTATGTAAATGGGAAGAAAGAAGAGATGCATAAGCTGCCCAGTGGCTATGTTTGCATTGAGAGGTTGTGGAAAGAAAATGACCAAGTTGTATTAAAGATTCCAACAGAGGTTAAGATGGTAAGTTCACACCCGCAAGTGAGGAGCAATGTAGGTAAAGTGGCAGTTGTGAAAGGGCCGGTTGTATTTTGTGCAGAAGAAGCAGACAATGGCAAGAATTTGCATCTGCTTTTTGTTGATGCAAATAGCAAGTGCAAGTTAGAATTTGATAGCAATATTTTAGGAGGTTTGTACACCGCTAAAGTTGATGGTTTTAGGATGGCAGAAGATGATTTTGGAGAAGAGCTTTACAGAAGCTATAAGCCAAAGTTTGTACCAGTAAAAATAAAGCTCATTCCTTATTATGCCTGGGCAAACAGAGGAGTTGGTGAGATGAGGGTATGGATAGGATGCTTATCTTTTTAACACAAAATTTTAGCTTTGTGATAAAATAACTTTAAAAATGAAATTTGAAAAGTGATCTTAAAGATGCAACTGAGCAAAATCTTGTTTATGTTATTTTCAATAGCTTTTGCAACAGGTGTTATCGATAAAATCTTTGGCGACAAGCGCAAACTTGGTTCAAAAATTGAAGAAGGCTTTATAATCATGGCAAAAGCCATTTTTTCGATGCTGGGCATTCTTTATTTATATCCATTTTTGGGTATGTTGTTGGTAAAACCTTCAAAGTTTTTAGCGCAGCTTTTTCATACCGACAGTGCAATATTAATTTCTTGTTTTTTACCCATAGACATGGGCGGGTATCATATATCCCAACAAGTATCAAAAGATGAAATGGCTAAGGTAATAGGCGGTATTCTACTTAGCTCAAATTTGGGGGCGACCATTGGTTTTACATACCCTGTTGCATTTGGAATTTTGAAAGGTGAGTCAAAAGAGGATTTTATAAAAGGAAGTCTTATTGGAATTGGATGTATTCCCATTGCAGTTGTGTTTACAAGCCTGCTTTGGGGATATAATGTACTGAGGACATTAAAACTGGTAGCTATTGTTGTGATTGTTACTTTTGTACTTGCCATTGGGGTTTCAAGAGGATGGCGTTTTTTGATAACTGCAATGAAATTTTTGGGTAGTACAATGACCTTTGTTAACCTTGTAGGACTTGCATTATTGGGATACCAAATATTAACAAGCAAAGCTTTATTTCCTATAAAAACAGCTTTGCAAGACTGTATAGTCCTTCCACTTAAAATGGCTGTTTTAATTGGTGGCAGCTATGTATTCTTTACAGTTATGTACAATTTTCTAATAAGTAGATTCAGGCTTTTGAAAAGTTCTTATACTTCAGATCAAGCAGGGCTGGAAGGAATGTTGATGCTGCTTGTGAACTGTGTGCCTACACTTTACCTTTTTGATAAGATGGACAAAAGGTCAAAAATTTTAGCATCTGCCCTGTGCATGACGGCAGCTTCGACTTTAGGTCCTCAGCTGGCATTTGTGGCAACGTTTGCTCCTGCCTATGTTTCGCTTTTTCTTCTGAACAAGTTCATAAGCGCAGCTGCGGCAGTTGCAGCTACCCTGGTATATTTAAAATTTAGCAAATAAAAAAGAGGCTTTTTAGCCTCTTTTTTGCAATAAGGTTTGTTTTGTCTTTTTTTCGGTCAACGTTTTTACAGGCTGTTTTTCCTTGGAGGTTTTGTGACCGGGATTGTGAACATAGATATCAGGATATTCACCATTTACAATTTTTATAAACTGCTTAAAAGTAGTTTTTTGTGAGATAGTAAACCGTGGAATCTCATATGGGTTTGTCAAAGACGTAACATATCCTTTTTTAGTAGTAAAAGCTAATTTGTAGTTGAAAGACTTCAAAACTTCTATTACTCTTTCGTCATATGCACCAAACGGATAAGCAAAATAAGGAGAATTTATGAGCATTTGATTGTTTGCAAAATCAAAAATTATATCCAGCATATTAGCTTGAGGCAGTAGCGGCATTCCATTTAGTAGCCTGTGCATGTCGTATGTGTGAGAACCAAACTCAAAAACGTCAGTGTATTTAAAAGTATCTTCCAGTGAAAGGTATTCAAATTCATTTGAAGTATTCTTGGATATCAAAAACTTTCCAATTACAAATATACATGCTTTGAAGCCATATTTTTTTAGTATGGGGTATGCCAATGTAATATTATTTTTGTATCCATCATCCATTGTTATTACAATGGCTTTTTTGGGTGGAATATATTCACCTTTTAAAAATTTGTACAGCTCTTCCATTGTTAAAGTTTTAAAGTTGTTTTTATAAAGATATTTCATCTGCTTTTCAAAATTCTGAATATCCACAACCGCAGAGGAATTACACTCTTGAGCTTCTCTTGAGTCTTTTGCAAAATAGTGATATACAAGCACGGGAATCTTAATCTGTTCTGGCTGTGCAAGAGTTTGCACAGGAAAGACTACTGCGTGCGCAAACGCTATTAAAGTTAGTGCTAAAATGCAGAATCTTTTTTTCATGCTACATCACCTTCTTTTGAGCACACTTATAAGACGTCGCAATAACAAAATTATAAATGTAGTTTGTGTGATTTTGTTTAAAAGAATGTTACAAAAGTTAGGTAAGGCAGATTGAGAGGTAAAAAGGATAAAAAAAGACTGCCGCATTTTTTTTCAAATATCAATTATGCGGCAGTCCAAGATATTCATTTACATAATTATATGTTTATTTTATTTGCTGCATTTTAGCAACAAAATTCTCAATCAATTTCAAAAGGCCAACTATATCAATCTGACTGAACTGTTGTTTTATCATATTTTGAGATATTTGTAGAAACTTAACATCATTTCCTGTCAAGATATTTGTCATTTCAACTCTTGATGAAACTCCACCACCGGTTGCAGGTGCATTTTTAATTATTATCTTTACTATTTTTCCTGTCTTTTCGTCAACATAAAAGCTTATCTTGTAATCATCCAATTTTATTGAACTAATAAACTTGGAAAGATTGCTTTCAAGCTGTTTTGAAATCTCAGCTGAAGAGAGTTTACTTACATCGATGTTTAAAGAGCTCAAAGCTTTCTTTTCATCGTCTGTCAAAGATTTTAAATAAACATCGAGCATAATGCTTAGCTGAGAAAGTACAGATTTTGAAGATGTAGATAAAAATTCTTTAAACGCAGGTTCTAAAACCTTGCTTGGCAGGGTAGCGCTAAGTTGCCAGCAGCTTATCTTTTTTGAACCAACAGATGTTGTTGTCTTGTACGCGCTTTTTACAATTGAAGATGATTGAGAGTTTAGGTAGTTCAATATGGTCTGGTAAAACTTGCTCATAGACTGAGAAATCGAGCTGTCAAGCATATTGATGCTCATCCACAAACCGGTAGGTATGCTGCTGAGGGTGTACTTGTTATCTTTTGGGTCTTGTTTGTAAATATTTTGACCGTCCATGAAAAATACTTGACTTGTATTATCCTTTTTCGTCTGTACAAAGAATTTTTTATTTTTTCTGTCAAAAGCAACTTTGTAAGTTTTTGTCTCATTGACAATAAGATTTAAACCATATCCGACTGACTTTTGCCCGGTTGAGGTGGTGATTATGTCACACGAAAGAGGAGAGTCAGGATTTAAAATTTTCGAAAGCTCTGCTTTGAAAGTTTTTTCTAACAAAGATGCTTGGGTTTGCTGACTTGGTGCAGCAAAAATTAAAGATGATAGCAAAAAGGTTATAAAACAAATTGTCACAATCACTGAAAGTACCCTTGCAGTTCTTTTCATTGTTTCACCCCCGAGAATTTTGAATAGGTATATTCTAATAATATTATATCACTATTCGAAAAAAATGACTATCAGTTTTGTTTTTTGTCATCCCTCTTTTTATCCTTTGAAATTTTATTTCTAACTGTTTGAGCACTGATTTCAGTAGTACTTGATGCCTTGGCAAGTTCTTTCAAAACACCTGCGAAAGATTTATGAACCTTAAAAAGGCTTCTAATCTTTTCTTCGTAGTGCTGACTAAGACGTTGATAACTATCAATTCCCAACAATTTGTCCACAAGGTATGCATACTCTCCTGTTTGTTTGTGCTGATAGTAACGTCTCTTGTAGACCACAACAGCGTGTGGCATTAAAATTGTTCTATAATCTCTTTTTATGTTTTTCCAGTTTTCTTTTACCTCTTCGGATTCTTTGATTTTATCATCAAGCTTTTCAATTGAATATACGATAATTTCAATAAGAAGCCTGTAGAGGGTTTTGCTCACCTCTTCAGCAAACTTATCTAAATCTTTCTGTCTTTCAAGCATACCTGGTGCGTCTTCCAGCAGTTTTTTGAACTTTTCCACAAGCGCTGCTTCTTTTTCATTAATTTCATGCATATATCAAACCCCCATTTCACAAACAATCTAATAGTTCAAGGTTAGTATAACAGCCACAGGGGGCTAAAAAACCCAGTTAGATGGACACCTACAAAAATTTTGCGTTCTATTGCTAAATTTGCGACAGCTTAAGGTGTGAGTAAAATGAGTAGAGTAGCCTTCTTAACGTATTATGTTTATTTAGTAAACATAATAAGTATACATAAAAAAATATTATAGTCAACTAATGTTTTAAATCAAGAACATCAATTGGATTTCCAAGTAAATTGCTTGTCTTTTTTGAAAACCATTGAATTGGAAAATGGAAAAGGATAAAATTAGACTAACGAAAGGGGCGGGAAATAAATTCTCGTTTAGAAAGGATGAAAGGGATGTATGAATGAATCTTCAATTAATTTGTGGATAAATAATTTTGAGAAGCTTTCACATACCCAGTTTGAGAGGTTTGAGAGAGCAGTAAAATCAGAGAGAGGATTTTGGCTGTATGATATAAAACACAAAAAGATTTATCTTTCTGACGGCTTTGAGTATCTTGTAATGCAGCACAGCAACATAGGCGGGTTTCTTCAAAAGCTGATGGCTGAAAATGAGTTCGTGCATCTTGTAAATCTTGCAAAGGAAAGTATAGATGGCAAACAAAATGGTTTTTCGAGCAGGGTAAAACTCAAAGATGGTAGATGGATTTTTGTTTGTGCTACTATTCTGTATGAGAAGGAAAGTCCTTTTAGAATAATTGGCACATTTGAGGATGTAACACCACATGTTTCCTGTGATTTGAGGCTCAGCAGGTATGTCGAACTTATCGCATATTATGATGAAGTGACCGGCCTTCCGAATAGAAACTTTTTGAATGAAAGAATAAGAGAGAAGATAGACCAGAGCAAGAAAATTAGTTCTAAGTTTTGGATAATATTTATTGAAGTTAGCAACTTTGGATATATCAATGAATTGTTTGGGCACACTGTAGGAGATGAATTTTTAAAATCAATAGCACTGGAGATAAAAAAGCTTTTGCCAAGGGATTGGACTTTTTGCAGGTTTGGTGGAGACGAGTTTGTGGTATTGACCACAAATGTTGAAAAGAGTTCTATTGAAAGAATTGCAGAGAATCTAATAGAAAGATTTTCGAGGAACTGGAACGTAATGGGAAAGTGGTTGTATGCAAACATCAACATTGGAATTGCAGGCTATCCGCAGGATGGAGAGGTTGTAGATTTACTTTTAAAAAATGCAGAGATTGCCTTAACGACGGCTAAAAAGCATGGAAGGGATATGGGCAAAAGCTTGTATGAGTTTTATTCAGTGTCAATGACAGAAGAGATTTTAAAAAGAGTTGAGATAGAGTCTGAAATTTCAAGAGGAATTCAAAATAGGCAATTCTTTTTGGTATATCAGCCAAAAGTATCTTCTGATGGTAGAACGGTAGTCGGTTTTGAGGCACTTCTGAGGTGGAACTCCCAGAGAGGAATTTTGACTCCGGACAAATTTATTCAAATAGCAGAAGAGAGCGGACTTGTGTATGATTTGAACAGGCTTGTGCTTGACATTGTGTGCAGAGATATAAAATATATGAAAGAAAATGTTTTCAAAAATGTTCCAGTTGCTATAAATTTGTCTGGCAAAGAGTTTGTGATGTACAACATGATAGGAGTTTTAAATGAGCACCTAAAGAGGCACGATATCTTGCCTGAGGATATTGAGATAGAAGTAACAGAGAGGGTAATCTTGAGTAATCTGGAACTTACAAGACAGATTTTCAA
This sequence comes from Caldicellulosiruptor acetigenus, assembly GCF_026914305.1. Taxonomy (NCBI): domain Bacteria; kingdom Bacillati; phylum Bacillota; order Caldicellulosiruptorales; family Caldicellulosiruptoraceae; genus Caldicellulosiruptor; species Caldicellulosiruptor acetigenus. Next base: position 541,502 of record NZ_CP113866.1, read on the forward strand.
CAGGCTTTTTGAGAGGGGCATAAAAATTTCGATAGATGATTTTGGCACTGGCTATTCTTCTCTTGAGCTGCTTTTAGAACTTCCAATTCATGCCCTCAAGATTGACAAAAAGTTTATTGACAAACTTGAGCTTTTCGGCAATGAATATATTATTGTCAAAAGTATTATTCACATGGCAAAAGAAATGAATTTGAAAACAATTGCTGAAGGTGTTGAAAGGAAAGAACAGTATGAGATATTAAAGGAACTTGGCTGTGATGAATTTCAAGGTTATTATTTTTCAAGGCCGATGAGAGTAGAAGAGATAGCTGGGCTAAATAGATAGGAGATAAGGAAAAGTAAAAAGCATAACTCCATTTAATAACATATATGAAAAAAAAAAAAAAAAAAAAAGTTTACAGATACTTAGAAAAAGTGTATATTTGTAAGTAGGAATGATTTTAAATAAATTGTCAACAAAAATTTTTGTAGGTGGGGAGGTTTGTATATGGAAAAGAAGCTTTTGAAGAACGACCCTACTACAACAAAGAAGGTTGAAAGCAAAAAGCAAGCAGAGGAAAAGGCAAAAACAAAGGCACTTCTTCGTCAGCAACAGCTTTCTGAAAGACTTGCGGCAGCCGCAGCCCAGCTTATGGCGGGGATTGAACAGTCAACTGCAGCTGTTGAAGAGCTGAACAAAAATGTTGAGCAACTTGCAGCAGCTGCAGAGGAGACAGCAGCTTCTGTTGAAGAGTCAAAGACCGCAACAGATGAGATTAAAAAATCAGCAAATGTAGCATATCAAAACGCAATTGAGCTTGTTGACAAGGCAAAGACCTTGAACATCTCTGTTATGGACACAACACGCAAAATCCAGGAGATAATCGAAGAGGTAAAACTTTCTGCTTACAAAAAACTTCAGGCAAGCGAGTTCATGAAACAACTGAATGACTCTGCAAAGGATATAAACGATATTGTGATTTCGGTAGGAAAAATTGCTGACCAGATAAATCTTTTGGCTTTAAATGCTGCAATTGAAGCTGCAAGGGCTGGTGAGTACGGACGAGGCTTTGCAGTTGTTGCTGATGAGATAAGAAATTTAGCCGAAGTGGTTGAAAGATTAACAGATGGTGTTAAAAAAAATGTTGCCAAAATAAATGAGGAGATTCAGAATATTGATAAGGAAATAAAAGAGTCTGTTGAGTATGAGAATGCAAAAGCAGCAGTGGGTGAGGAAATTCTTACAAAGCTTTTAGAAACAACAAAGATTTTTGAAAAGGTCTTGACAAATGCAAATGAAATTCAAAAGTCGTCGCAGAAGACCTCTAACTCAATGGATGAGTTTTTAAAGCTCATGACAAATATCGCAACGGCATCAGAACAGATAGGAGCGGCAATTGAGGAGATTAGCCAGACAGTGAATGAGCAGGTAAAGGCGTACAAAATTGCAAGCGAAAAGGCTGAAGATTTAAATCAATTGGCAGAAGAGATGCGGGTTTCAACTGCTCTGGAAAAAGATGCCACAAAGATTTCAGCATCGTCTGACGAGCTTTCATCAGCGGTTGAAGAGATTTCTCAGTCTTTAGCGCAGATAGCCGAGGCATTTTCCCAGGTAGAGACTGGTTCTAAAATTCAGGTTGAAAACGCTAACCTTGCTAAGAACAATATAAATGAGATAGTGATAGAGTCAAGGAAAAATAAAGACTTTTCAAATGAACTCAACGGCATAATCAATACATTTAATGACCAGATGAATGATGTGATTGACAAGACAGTTGCGCTGATTTCTGACCTGTCCAACGTTTTGACATCAAACAACAAGGTTTTAGAATTCATTGAAAGCTTAGATAATTATATAGCTGAATTGGAAAAGCTGATAGAGCAGATATCTTTGGTAACTGTTCAGACCAATATGCTCTCAGTGAATGGTTCAATTGAAGCAGCAAGAGCAGGAGAATATGGAAGAGGTTTTTCTGTTGTTGCCAATGATGTAAGAAATTTGGCTTATGAGTCTTCTGAAAATGCTCAAAAGATGAAAGACATTGTAAAGAGCACTCAAAGAAAGGTTTTAAGGTTTACAGGTGATATAGAAAACCTCACACTTTCAACATCCAACATGGTAGAGAGGTCAAAAAGGGATATAGAGCTTTTAAACCAGACAATGAACTTAATAAGAGATATGAAACAAGCAACAAATGCTATCAATATGGAAATTCTTCAAATTCAGTCTGCTTTAGAGCAGCTTACAAAAGGAATAGAGAACATTTCAGCTGCAGCACAAGAGAACTTGGCATCGCTTGAAGAGGCAACAAGAGCTGTAAATGAGCAGAGACTTGGGGCTGACGAGCTGCTTTCGGCAATACAGGATGTGGCAAGCTTGGCTGAAGAAATTTTAGCCATGTAGCGAAAGGATGATTGAGTATGAGCAAGATAGGGGTGCTGGATCTTAATGTCATTGTATTTCAGATAGGTAGGCAGAACTTTGCATTTAGTCTCGACAATGTAAAGGAGATCATAAAGGTTCCATCTATCACTCCAGTTCCACTTACCAAGAATCATGTAGCAGGACTTATAAATTTGAGAGGAGAAGTCATACCAGTTTTGAACCTAAAGGAAAAATATAAAATTGACAGTTATGTAAAAAGTGAGGATGCAAGAATAATTGTGATAGAGAAAAGTGGCTTTAAAATGGGAGTGTTGGTGGATAAGGTTCTGAACATCAGCAGCATTGACCAATCTCAGCTGAGTGAGTGCAAAATCACTACACTTGACGAGATAAAAGCTGTGATAAAACAGAAAGAAGAAGAGAAATTAATCACCTTCATTGATAGTGATAAGATTTTTGAGGAGAGCTATGAGCTTGCAGTTTTTCAAAAGGTAAATGTAGAGGCAGGTAGCTCGAAAATCGAAGAAAATGAGCTTAAAATTTCAAGGCAGGAAAGGTACATCTTAGCTGCAATTGATAACCAAAATTATGCACTCAATATTTCGGATATTCAAGAGATTATAAGATTTGCAGACTTTTCAACCATTCCATCTGAAAGTGATGAGATATTAGGTGTTATAAATTTAAGAAATGAGATAATTCCCATTGTTAACATTCAGAAGTTGTTAAAGGTACAAAACAAAGAAACGGATGATGAGACAAAGATTGTCATTGCAAATCATTCCAATATGAAATTTGGGTTTGTTGTAGACAGGATTTTATCTGTAATATCTGTAAATGATGAGGACATAAAAAAATTGCCGACCATTGCAAACTATGAGGATATCTTTGAAGGTAGCATCAAATCAGACGATAAAATGTTTATTATCATTAATGTAAAAAAGATTTTTGACAAAGTGAGCAGTGCCATTTATGAGGAATTTAAAAATCAGGGAGAAGAGGCTTTGGAAATGGTGAGGACCAATGAGGAAAAACAGGTAGTGTTATTTGAACTAAATAACCAAAAATTTGCAATTGACATTCAAAAGGTAAAAGAGATAAACCGTATACCTAATATTGTTAAGGTTCCCAATGAAAAAGGTTATTTAAAGGGAATTGCGAATTTGCGTGGCGATGTGATAGCCATTGTCGACCTTTGTTTGCTTTTGTACGGCGAGGAGACCCAGCTGAATGACTCATCAAGAGTGATAATAGTTGAGCTGAAAGGAGAAAGATTTGGAATTTTGGCAAAAAAGGTTTTGAGTGTATCAAAGGTTGCTATTGAGAACATTGTTGAGGTTGACCAGTCTTTTGAAGATGAGGAGATAAAAGAAAAATTTAGCAATTTGGATATCAAGTACATCAAAGCTATCATAAAACAAAATGATGACCTGATTATTCAAATAGACCCTGAAATAATTATAGAAGAGTAAATGTTGTTACCATGCCGAAGTGAGGAGAATGAATTTTCATGATAAGAGTTTTGGTTGTTGACGACTCAGCTTTCATGCGAAAAAAGTTGACAGAGATTTTAGAAAGTGACCCTGATATTGAGGTTGTTGCAACTGCAAGAGATGGAGAGGATGCCATCAGAAAGGCTGAAGAGTTTTTGCCTGATGTAATAACTCTTGATATTAACATGCCGAGGATGGATGGGCTTACCGCATTGAAGATTTTGATGCAGAAAAAGATTGCACCTGTTGTGATGGTATCCTCTCTTACCCAAGAAGGTGCAGAGATTACATTAAAAGCTCTTGAGATGGGAGCATTTGATTTTGTTCCAAAACCGGGTGGAACTATCTCACTTGATATTGATAAGGTAAAACAAGATATAATAGAAAAGGTCAAAGCTGCAGCTGCATCTTCTCACAAGTTTGTAGTGAAGAAAGCATTTGTCAAAAAAGCTTCATTTAAAGTATCCCAAAAAACACCACCATCTACTCAACCTTTGGGGCAAAAACCGTCTAAAGCCATTGTAATAGGAATATCAACTGGTGGACCAAAGACAATTATGGATGTTATACCTTATCTTCCGGCGAATTTAAACGCCTGTGTTTTTTTGATCCAGCACATGCCACCTACCTTTACTGCTCAGTATGCAAAAAGATTGAACGAAAACTCTCAACTTGAAGTTGTAGAAGCGTCAGCTGGAATGAAGGTGGAAAAGTCAAAGTGCTATGTCGGGAAAGGCGGATATCATCTTACTTTATATGGCAGTAGCATTGACGATTTGAGAATAAGACTCACACAAAAGCCTGAGCACAGGTTCATGCCGTCTGTAGATGTTTGTATGTTGTCAGTGCTGGAAAAGTTTAAGGAGAATACTATAGGAGTGCTCATGACAGGCATGGGCGATGACGGTGCTGATGCAATGGTAAAAATAAGACAAAGCGGTGGGGTTACCATTGCAGAGTCTGAAGAGACTGCAATAGTATTTGGGATGCCGCGCGAGGCAATTTTGCGAGGCGGTGCGGATTATGTGCTTCCATCATACAAGATTGCAGAAAAACTGATTGAGCTTGTTGGAGAAGAGGACTGAAAAAGGAGGGTGTAAAAGGTCATGAAAAGGATTATGATAGTTGATGACTCACCTATGATTCACAAGCTTCTTAAAAAAGAAATTGAAAAGTTAGGACATGAAGTTTGCTACTGTGCAACAAACGGGCAGGAAGCTATTGAGAAGTATTTTGAGTTAAAGCCGGATTTGATTTTTATGGATGTTACAATGCCGGTGTTAGAAGGTGATGCGGCATACAACAAGATTTGTGAAAAAGACAAATCGTGCAAGGTTGTGTTCTTGAGCGCAATAGGGGATAAGGAACTTTTAAATGTTACTGATACATCAAATATTGTGACAATTATAAAAAAGCCTTTCAAAAGCGAGGATATTCAAAAGGCTATAAATTTGGCATTTGGAGGGCAAGAAAGTGATAGATGAGGTTTTGAAAATAGCCGATGATGTTGCTAAAAGTCTTTTGTTACAAAATTTTGGTCTTGCAGCAAAAGATGGCAAAGAATTTGTGCCTGAGTTAGATGAATTTCAATACTCTGGTGTTGTTGGAGTTTTGGGTGTAATGGGCGATATGAAGGGAAGAGTTATAATTGGAGTTGATTTTAACCTTTCCACACATCTTGTAAAATCAGTTTATGACCAAGATGTTGCGACAAACAGTGATATGCTTGATGTGTCATACGAAATTTTCAACATGATTGTAGGAAATACATTGGTTGAGTTCAAAAAAAGCTATAATATCGGATTGCGTCCAACTCCTCCTTCCATTTTTCTTGGCGAGAATATGCTCATTGTTTCACCGAAGATAGAAAGAAAAAGGATAGAGAATGTATTTGAGCATGGAAAAATGTTCATAGAGGTTGGGTTTGAAAGGGGAAGATAAAAGGTGAATGAGAGCGTTATTGAAGCTGTCAAGAATGCAGTGACGTCAATTCTGCAGCAGTTCGGTGTAAGTGATATAAGGCTTTCTTTTTATCAAAGGAAAGAAAACAGTGAAAGTGATTATCCTGTAAATGTTACCATAGGTTTCTTGGGAAAGGTAAATGGGTATGTGATTGTGGGGTTAAATGAGTTTATAGCTGAAGAGCTTGTGAATATTATGACAGGAGGTTTTTTGAACACCTTAGACGACCCAATGGCAAGGAGTACCATTTTGGAGCTTGGTAATATGCTGTCTGCCTATATTGCAAACAACATGTCTGCTGATCTTGGAGGTGAAAGGGTAGACATCACTCCTCCAACTCTTGTGATGGGTAATGAAATTTATATAATGATGACAAGGTATGAGGCTGTGGATATAAAGTTTGCAACAGATAAAGGAACGATAGGTGTTAATATAAGCGTATGGAGGAAAGAGTAGTTTATGAAGCAAGATATTGATGCCGCTTCGATTGACAAAATAAAAAAGCTTGTATTGGAAAGAACCGGAATATTGATAAATGAGCAAAAAGCAAACATGATTTTGCAGAAGATTCAAATACTGATAAATGAGGGTGCTATAAAGGATTTAAATCATTTTTATTATAACCTCATAACAAACGACAGGGAACTTCAGAACTTTATAAATTTTTTGACTGTCAATGAAACATATTTTTTCAGAGAATTCGAGCAGCTGAAAGCTTTTGCAGAAGTAATACTGCCTGAGGTTGTTGAATTTAAGAGGAAAAGTGGAGAAAATAAAATAAAAATCTGGGTTGCGGGATGTGCAACAGGTGATGAAGCATATACCATTGCTATTATCCTAAGTGAGTTTTTAGAAAAAGATTTTTTGTATGAAATATATGCATCTGACATAGATACTAATGCGCTTGGGGCAGCAGAAAAAGGCGTGTATGAAGCGAGAAATGTTCGATTTGTCCACCATTATTATTTGAATAAATATTTTGATATTACAAAAGAAGGCAAATTCCAAATTAAAGAAGAACTAAAAAGGAACATAAAGTTTTTACATCACAATTTAGTTGATTTTAGCAAGTATTTTATTTTTTCCAAATCAGATTTTGTCTTTTGCAGAAATGTGCTTATCTATTTCGGTGATGAGCAAAGGAAAAAGGTCATCGATAAGATGTATGAGATTTTAAACTGTGGAGGATATCTATTTTTAGGTCATTCAGAATCTGTTGGCAGACTTTCTGATAGATTCAGTGTAAGAAGGATAAACGATTCCTTTTTCTACTATAAAGAGTGCGAAAGCGGATGGTGATTTGATGAGAGTTATGGTAAAAGAGGATGAACTTGAAATTCTGGAGGATTTTTTATCAGAGTCAAATGAGTATCTCAACAACATAGAAGCGGAGATACTGGCATTAGAGGAAAGAAAAGATGATGAAGAGCTTGTCAATAGTCTTTTTAGGAAATATCATTCTATGAAAGGATTATCAGGTTTTTTTGAAGGCATGGGTGAATTTACATTGCTCTGTCAAATTATTGAAGATGTGTTAGCAAAGATCAGGAATAAGACAATAAAAGTGAGCAGTGATGTTATTGATTTTTTGTTAAAAGGCAGCGATATAATAAAAAGAGTTGTTTTTAAAATAGGTGATGAACGTAAAGCTGAAAAGGGATATATTGAGGTTGAAGAGGAATTTGATTTAGATTTGTTTGCAAAGGAAAAAGAAGAACTCATAAACAGGGAGATTTTGAAGGCTCAAAGTGTGAGTGAAGGTAGAGAAAGAGAAATAGAATTTGTTGAGGAAGAGAGTTTTACAAATGAAGAACAAGGTCTGCAGGATGCATCAAGTAATCAACTTGATAGGAAAGATACTATTGAACAGGTAATTGCCTCAACAACATCAGCATTGTCTGCAGAGCTGAACGAGGTAAAAATAAGCTATGAAAAAATTGATGAGATGCTGGGGCTTGTTGGTGAGATTATAACAACCAAAAGTACATTCTATTATCTTGTAAAAGAGCTTGAAAAGTACGATATGGACCTTTCAAAGAGATTCAGTGAACTTTTCCGTTCTATCCAAAGGACTTCTGAGATTCTTCAGGACCACATAATGAAAATTAGAATGATTCCTTTTGAGATGGTGGTAAAGAGGTTTAACAGGCTTATAAGAGAAACTGCTAAAAAGACAAGGAGAAAGGTAAAATTTTCGTACACTTGTGGCGACGTGGTTATAGACAAAGGCATAGCAGAAAAACTGAGCGAACCTCTTATGCATATAATAAGAAACTGCATAGACCATGGCATTGAAGATGCTTCTGAAAGAAAGAAATTGGGCAAGCCAGAACATGGAAAAGTAGAACTTATTTCGTATTATAAGGGACAGAACATTGTTATAGAGATATCTGATGATGGCAGGGGAATGGATATTGGCAAGATTATACGAAAAGCAGTAGAAAAAGGAATTATATCAGAAGAACAAGCGGGTAGTTTAACTGCAGATGAGGCTATAAAGCTGATATTTGAACCTGGTTTTTCTACCAAGGATGTGGCAGATGAGATTTCTGGCAGAGGTGTAGGTATGGACGTTGTGAAAAACATCGTAGAGTCCTTAAAAGGAAAAGTTGAAGTTATAACAGAGGAAGGGAAGGGAAGCAAGTTCATCCTTGAGATTCCGACAACTGCTGCCGTCTCTCAGGGCATTGTAGTTGTTTACAATTCACAAAAATTTATAATTCCATTTGAGTATGTTGAAGAAACTGTAAAGATAAATGTAAAAAATGTGTATGGTTGTGTAGACAAGCTTCTCATTGATGTAAGAGATGAGCCAATTCCTCTTTACCCTATTTCGTACGTGCTGTATCAAGAAGATTTATGCAATGAAGATGTTATCAAAAGGTTTGTAAAAGATGGTGAACTTTCTGTTGTGATTTTAAATGTCAAAGGTGTAAAGATAGCAGTATGTGTAGATAAACTTATGCAAAATGAGGAATTTGTTTTAAAACCACTTCCAAAAGCACTGGAAAAAAACAAGCTCCTTTTGGGGACAACTATTGACTATGAAGGAAATGTTATACTTGTGTTAAATCCCGAATATTTTAGGCTCTAAAAGAGAAGGATGTGAAATTGTTCACGTACAACTTTTTTCACTCCTTCTCTTTTGTTCTTTTTGCATATATGCTACTATATTTTTAAAGAAACATGTATGCACAAGCAAAGGAGAAAAGGGGGATTTTTATGGCAAAGTTCAGCATAGGAATTGATTTTGGAACACAGTCAGGAAGGGCAGTGCTAGTAAATGTTGAGACAGGTGAAGAGGTTGCCACAAGTGTGAAAGAGTACACTCACGGAGTTATGGACGAAAGTTTGCCAGATGGCACAAAACTTCCTCACGACTGGGCACTTCAACATCCACAGGATTATATAGAAGTCTTGGCAACAACTGTTCCAGATATCTTGAAAAAAGCAGGAGTTTCTAAAGACGATGTGATTGGAATAGGAATTGACTTTACAGCCTGCACAATGCTTCCTATCAAAAAGGATGGGACACCGCTTTGTGAGCTTTCCAAGTTCAAATCAAATCCTCATGCCTATGTTAAGCTGTGGAAACACCATGCTGCTCAAAAGTATGCAAATAGGCTAAATAGAATAGCACAAGAGCGAGGAGAGAAGTTTTTACAAAGATATGGCGGAAAGATTTCATCAGAATGGCTTTTCCCTAAGATCATGCAGATTTTAGAAGAAGCACCTGAGGTGTATGAAGAGGCGGACAAGTTTATAGAAGCTGCTGACTGGATTGTATTTAAGATGACAGGTGTTGAGAAGAGAAACTCATGCACAGCAGGATATAAAGCTATCTGGAGCAAGAGGGAAGGATATCCTTCAAAAGAGTTTTTCAAAGCACTTCATCCAAGGCTTGAAAATGTTGTTGATGAAAAGCTTTCACGTGATATATACCCCATTGGGCAGAAAGCTGGAGAGCTCACAGAAGAAATGGCCAAGCTAATGGGACTCAATCCTGGGACAGCTGTTGCAATTGCAAATGTGGATGCTCATGTATCAGTTCCTGCTGTTGGGATTACTGATATTGGCAAGATGCTAATGATAATCGGAACATCTACATGCCACATGCTTTTGTGGAACGAAGAGAAGATGGTGCCTGGTATTTGCGGGTACGTTGAAGATGGAATTTTGCCTGGTTTTTATGGGTATGAGGCGGGTCAGAGCTGTGTTGGAGACCATTTTGAATGGTTTGTTGAAAACTGCGTGCCACCAATATACTATGATGAAGCAAAGCAAAAAGGACTAAATATCTATCAGCTACTCAAAGAAAAAGCAAAGGCTCTAAAACCTGGTCAGAGCGGTCTTTTGGCACTTGACTGGTGGAATGGTAACAGGTCAATCTTGGTTGATGCAGACCTGACAGGAATGATGCTTGGCATGACACTCACAACAAAGCCAGAGGAGATGTACAGGGCACTGATTGAGGCAACGGCGTACGGCACAAAGATAATAATTGACAACTTCAATGAGCATGGCGTTGAGGTAAGAGAGCTTTATGCGTGCGGTGGAATTGCTGAAAAAGACGAGCTTTTGATGCAGATTTATGCTGATGTGACAGGGCTTGAGATAAAAGTGTCAGCATCACCTCAGACTCCAGCACTCGGTTCTGCAATGTTTGGTGCAGTTGCTGCAGGAAAAGAAAGAGGTGGGTATGACAGCATATTCGAGGCTGCAAAGAAGATGGCAAAACTAAAAGACTATTCTTACAAACCAAATCCGCAAAACCACGAGATTTACAAAAAACTCTACAGAGAATACAGAATTCTTCACGACTACTTTGGCCGTGGAGCAAATGATGTGATGAAGAGGCTAAAAGAGATAAAAGAAGAAGTTTCAAGGATGTAAAGCTTTTAAATCTTTTAACCCTTCAAAAGCAGGCTGCCCTTTTAAAACTTCCTTTGCTTTTTAGGGGTGGCCTGCAAGTTAAATAATGGTATTGATTTAAAAATTTTTAAGTGGTATGATAAAAATAAACTTGTATGGACAAGATGATGATAAGATGAGCAAAACCAAATATGAGATTATAAAAGATTTCATTATTGAAGGGATTAGCTCTGGCAAGTTCAAAGAGGGCGAGAAGATTTATTCAGAGAATATGCTGTCACGAAAATTCAAAGTTTCGCGGCACACGGTAAGAAGAGCTATAATGGAGCTCGAATTTGAGGGACTTCTTGTTTCTCAAAAAGGAAGAGGTACGTTTGTTGCAAAGAAAACTGCCGACAGCTCTAAATGCATTGCTGTTCTGACAACATTTATATCCGACTACATCTTTCCCCTGATTATAAGAGGAATTGAAAAGGTGATAGCACATGAAGGGTATGGTCTTTTGCTGTTTTCGACTGACAACAGCTACGAATTTGAAAGGTATCATTTGGAGAGTATAATAAACAACCCAAACATAGATGCTGTCATAATAGAGCCGACAAAAAGTGCCTTGCCTTCCAAAAATCAAGAGCTTTACAGAAAACTTATACAAAAAGACATTCCTGTGATTTTCATCAACACTATTTTAGAAGGCATTGCTCAAAACTACATAATAACCAAAGACCAATCAGCAGTTTACAAGCTCACAACCAGTCTTATAAAAAGCGGTTGCAAAAAGCTTCTAGGTATTTTCAAAGGCGACGATTTGCAGGGGATAAAAAGATACAGTGGTTTTGAGAAAGCGTGCAAGGAGGCACAGGCAGAGTTTGATGCAATCTTTTTTACAAGTGAGGAGTATAATTTTGTTCATAATAGAGCTGCTGAAGTCATATCAAGAGAAAGATTTGATGCAGCCGTTTGCTACAACGACAAGATTGCTCTTCCTCTTTGTGTAAAGCTAAAAGAAATGGGATTTAGAATTCCTCAGGATATATCAGTTACGGGATATGACAATTCACTTCTTTCTACACTGACAGATATAAAGCTCACAACAGTTGAGCACCCGAAAGAAAAGCTTGGAGAGATGGCAGCAAAAGCAGCAGTTGCCATGATAAAGAAGAGCAGAAGAGGTGTTAAAGAAGAGGTTGAATGCGAGATTATCTTTAGAAATTCCACAAAAGGAGGGCTATAAGTATGTTGGAAAATCTGAAAGAGCTTGTTTGCAAATATAATTTGTATCTTCCAAAATATGGCCTTGTCACATGGACATCTGGCAATGTCTCAGCTCGCGACCCTGAGACAAACCTTGTTGTCATAAAACCATCCGGTGTTATGTACGACGATTTGACACCTGATAAGATGGTTGTGGTTGACATGGACGGAAATGTTGTTGAAGGAAGTTTAAAACCATCAACAGACACCCTCACACATCTTTATGTATACAAACACATGCCACACATAAATGCTGTTGTCCATACACATTCTAACTATGCAACAGCATTTGCAGCGCTGGGCCAGCCCATTAAAGTGTATCTGACAGCAATTGCCGATGAGTTTGGCTGTGAGATTCCGTGTGGACCGTATGCTCAGATTGGTGGTGAGGACATAGGCAAGGTGATAGTGGAGTATATAGGAGACTCACCCGCAATCCTTCTTCAGAACCATGGAGTTTTTACAATAGGCAAGACAGTTGATGAGGCAGTTAAAGCGGCTGTTATGGTTGAAGATGTGGCAAAAACAGTGTTTATTGCAAAGATGATGGGCGAGCCTATCGAGATCCCACCTGAAGAGGTAAAAAGAGCTCATGAGAGGTACATGACCAAGTACGGACAGAAATAAAGTTTTTTTGAACTCCCCCAGCACAAAAAGGTTGTGATATACACAACACAAGGCTGCCGTTTTCAAATGGCAGCCTTGCTTGTTTTTTTACAGTCCAAATATTCTACTTACAACCTCTTTTAACTCTTCATCGCTTATAGATGTATTTCTTCCATTTTCATATTGATTGTCTACCCACTCTTTGACCTTTTGAACTCTTGGGTCTTTTTTATCAACCTGGATGTCAATGCCGCTATCTTTGAAGTACCTGTTTATCCAGATTACAATTCCTGCAATGCCTGAGTATGCATCTATAATCACCTTAGGAGGCCTTCCCAGAATCTTTCCTGTATCAAATATATTGTAAATCTCCTCATCTTTCATAAGCCCATCTGCATGAATTCCAGCCCGTGTTGCGTTAAAGTTCTCACCAACAAAAGGCGTCATTGGAGGAATCTCATACCCGATTTCTTTTTTGAAATAATCAGCAATCTCAGATATTACAGCAACGTTCATGCCGTCTGCTGACCCTCTTATCTGAATATATTCCATCACCATTGCCTCTAAGGGAGTGTTGCCAGTCCGCTCACCTATTCCCAAAAGTGATGTGTTTACCATTGAAGCACCGTATAGCCATGCCATTGTTGAGTTTATTACTGCCTTGTAAAAATCGTTGTGACCGTGCCACTCAAGCCACTCAGATGGCACTTCACCGTAGTTCACAATGCCATAGATTATCTGTGGAACGCTTCTTGGCAGAGCAACACCAGGGATGGGTGAGCCAAGCCCCAGCGTGTCACAAGCTCTGATTTTCACAGGCATGTTTGCCTGTTTTGAAAGTTTCATAAGCTCGTTGATAAATGGCAGAACAAACCCATAAAAGTCTGCACGTGTGATGTCTTCAAAATGGCATCTTGGAATTACTCCTGCCTCTAAAGCTGCCGACACAATCTCTAAGTACTGCTTCATTGCCTGACTTCTTGTCATCCTTAGTTTTTTGAAAATGTGATAGTCAGAACATGAGACAAGTATTCCTGTTTCCTTGATACCAAGGCTCTTTACAATCTCAAAGTCCTCTTTTTTTGCACGAATCCAAGCAGTCACTTTTGGAAAATCATAGCCTTTTTCTAAACACTTTAAAACTGCTTCCTTGTCCTGCTTTGAGTAGACAAAGAACTCTGTGTGAAGAATAACACCGCTTCCATTGTCAAGCTCATGCAAGTAGTCATAAATCCTACAGATTTGCTCAACAGTGTAGGGTGAGCGTGACTGTTGGCCGTCTCTGAAGGTTGTGTCTGTGATGTAAAGCCGCTCAGGAACATTCATTGGCACAATTCTGTGGTTAAAAACAAGCCTTGGTACCTCATTGTAAGGATAGATGTTCCTAAAAAGATTTGGCTCCTCAATGTCCCTGAACTGATACTCAATCTCGAGAATGTGAGTCTTTTGATTGAACTTAACATTCATAAAACAATAACCTCCCTTTCAAAGCTTCGGGGGTTAGCTGACGGGTTCGGGCAGAAAGGGACATTTGCCCTACAAGGCAAAAATGCCTTGATTCACCCCAAAAAAGTGGGTCCCCCCTATCCTGTGCTTTTTTTTACACAGGAATTCAGCTTTTTTTAATTTTATTTTTTTATTATGATTTTTATCATACCAGAAAAGCGGCAGTTTGGCAAGGAAGAATGTCTATACCTTCACAAGCTCATACTCCAAACTTCCAAGTCCAATCTCTTGAGCATGCTTTAGTGCAACTCTCCAGTCCGTGTCAGGATGAATGCTCTTGAACCTATCAATCTTACCATCAACCTCTATGTGTTTTGCCTTTTCAAATACAGAGCCAGCTGGTGTGAACGTAGAGTTATTTACAAGGTCAACACATGCCTTGTCAAGCGCAACAGGGTCAAATGACGCTGCAATACCAATGTCTGGTGCAACAGGGATATCGTTGTGTGACCAGCAGTCACAGTCAGGTGAAATATTCATGACAAAATTTATGTGAAAATGAGGCTTATCCTTTAAAACTGCATACGCATACTCAGCAATCTTCTCGCTTGCGATTGACGCTGCCTCATCCCAGTTGACTGTTGCTGCACCGAACTGGCACACAGCAACGCACTGACCACATCCAACACACTTTTCATAGTCAATAACTGCTTTTTTCTTCTCATTCAAAGTTATAGCAAGCTGCGCACAGCTTTTGACGCACATTCCACACCCGACACATTTTGAAACCTTTATAACAGGCTTTGAGGATGAGTGCATAAAAAGCTTTCCGCCGCGAGAACCAGAACCCATTCCAATGTTTTTGATAGCACCACCAAACCCTGTCATCTCATGACCTTTAAAGTGGTTCATTGAGATTATAATATCAGCATCTGCAATGGCAGATCCAATCTTTGCTTTTTGTGTATGCTTGAGGTTCACTTCAATCTCTCTGTACTCTGTTCCTTTCAGACCATCTGCGATGATTACATGACAGCCAAGCACAAGAGGGTTAAATCCATTTTCATACGCAGCTTCTAAGTGGTCTAAAGCGTTGCTTCTTCTTCCTGTGTAAAGTGTGTTTGCATCTGTGACAAACGGTTTCCCGCCAAGGCTTTTGACGAGTTTTACAATCCTTGCAACGTAGTTTGGTCTTATATACGCAAGGTTTCCAGGTTCTCCAAAGTGTACCTTGATAGCAACAAACTTGTTTTTAAAATCGATTGTTTCAATCCCTGCCTTTTTCACAAGGTTTTCAAGCTTATCAAGCATATTATACCCTGGTTTGGTTTTAAAGTCTGTGAAATACACCTTTGATTTTGCCATTTTCCCTTTTCAACTCCTTTCAAAATTTTCGGGTAAGTAAAATTATAATCCTTTTTTGAGATTTGTGAATAGCTCAATTTTAACAGAAGGTTGCAAAATGTTGATGTGTGGTTTTGCAAGTTATAGTATAATAGTGAAAAGTGGAAGAGTACAAGAATGCACTTTTTTGATATAAGGTATCAAAAAGGATACTATCAAAGATAGTCTCCGGCAAGCTAAAGAGGGTGTTTTTGCAATGAAGGTCTTGATTGTTGACAATTTTGATTCGTTTACGTATAATCTCTACAACTATTTTTTAAGACTCAAGGTGTCTACCACTGTGATAAACAGAGATAAGATTACCATAGAAAAAATCCTGCAGCTAAACCCTACTCACATTGTCCTTTCTCCTGGACCAGGACGGCCTTCCAACGATAAGATTTTGTTTGAAATCATAGATAAGTTTAAAGAGACAAAAAGTATTCTTGGTGTATGTCTTGGACATCAGGCAATTGGCATGTTCTTTGGAGCAAAACTAAAAAAAGCAAAAAGACCTATGCACGGGATTGTGGATACAATATTTCATGACCAAAAAGGAGTATTTGAAAACCTCAAAAACCCTCTGCGCGTTGTGCGATACCACTCTCTTGTAATAGATGATATTGACACTCTACAACTTACCGTCACAGCAACGTCGCAAGAGGGAGAGGTTATGGGTATAAGACACAAAAGATTTAAAATAGAAGGTGTGCAGTTTCATCCCGAGTCAATTGCGACGCAGCAGGGGCTTTTGATGCTTAAAAACTTTTTAAAAGGGTGAGAATTAAAAGTGCAGATTTTAGTTTACAACATAGTACCTGACCCATTTTTGATTTTTTGTCATTTGAAAAGCGACTTTTCAGTTTTGCTTGAGAGCAGTATGCTGAGTAGAAGATATGGGAGATATTCTTTTTTGTTTTTAAAGCCCAAGGAAGTTTATATCTTGAGTGAAGACGATGATGTTTTTGAATATTTAAACCAACTTTCAAACAAAGTAGCAAGAAAACATAACCCTTCTGACTTTGTCTTCAATGGGGGTTTTGCAGGATACTTTTCTTATAACTTTGGTGTTGACCTTTTTGAAGTTGAAAGGAGAAAAGATACCTCTTTTGTACCCAAAGCATTCTTTGGGTATTTTGAAGATTTTGTGGTCATTGACCACTTTGAAAAAAAGACATATGCTTCTTTTACATCCAAAGCCTTGGCAAGGGAATTTGAAGGGATACTGAAAAGTGAAAACCTTGTCCTGCCAAGCTTTAAAGAGTCTTGGGTTGAAAGAGCCTGGTGCAACTTTGAAAAGTCGGAATACATGCAGGCAGTGAAAAGAATAAAGGATTATATTTTTGAGGGTGATGTTTACCAAGTAAATCTTTCACAGCGGTTTTTTGTAAAAGGTGTATTTGACCCTGACTTTTTGTATTTTGACCTCAGAAAAAGAAACTATGGTAGTTACCATGCGTATATAAAACTTCCGAAAGCATCCATAATATCAACATCGCCTGAACTTTTTTTGAGAAAAAGAGGGGATACTATTGTAACCAAACCAATAAAAGGTACATCTAAGCGCGGGAAAACCCCGGAAGAAGACAGAGCTTTGAAAGATGGATTATATAACGATATAAAGTGCAGGTCAGAGCTTTTGATGATTGTTGACCTTGAGAGAAACGACTTTGCAAAGATATGTTTGCCAGAGTCCATTGAGGTTGAAAAACTCTTTGATATTGAAGAATATTCAACAGTTTTTCATCTTGTCTCCACCATAAAGGGAAAGCTCTTAAGGGGAATGGATTTAAAAAGGATAATTGAAGCAACCTTTCCAGGCGGGTCAATAACAGGTGCACCAAAGCTGAATGCTATAAAGATTATAGAGGAGCTTGAAAAGTGTCCGCGAGGGATATACTGCGGCTCTATTGGTTATATCTCAAATAATTTCAACATGGATTTTAACATTGCAATAAGAACGCTTGTTGTAGAAGATAACACAGCATACTTTAGTGTTGGCGGCGGAATTGTATGGGACTCTCAAGAAGAGGATGAATGGTGGGAAACAATCCACAAAGGGAGGCCGTTTTTAGAAATTTTGGGAATAAATGATTTTGCAGGTGCTTGAAAAGGAGGTTCAAAATTTGGAAGAGTTTTTCCGGTCATATGGCTTTGGGTTATTTCCTTTCGAAACAATCTATTTTGACAAAAAGGGTGCGCATTTTTTGTATGAACACTTTGTAAGATTTAAAAGAGCTTTCTGGATACTTGGGCTTAGGTTTGATTTGGAGTTTGAAAAGTTCAAGGAGACTTTAGAGAGGTATATAGCTTGTTGTGGGAAAGATTATGGTGGGGTGAGGATTTTATATGTTGATGGCAATTTGATTTTAGAGCAAAAGGAAATAAGGTATAGCAAAGAACTTTTCCAAAAAGGTTTTGAGCTAAAAATCGCACGGACAAGAAAAGATAAAGCTAATATACTAAACTATATAAAAACTACCAATATAGGTGTCAATTTGATAGAAGAAAAAAGTGCCAAGAGAAAAGGATTTGACAGCTGTCTTTTTCTCAATCAAGATGATTTTATATGCGAGGCAGCGTTTGCCAACATCTTTTTCAGAAAAGATAAGGTTATTTACACACCTCACGTTTTGTGCGGACTGCTTCCAGGTGTTGTAAGAAAACAGGTGATAAGGGTATCAGAGAAATTAGGATACATGGTAAAGAAGGCTTATTTGAAAATAGAAGATATTAAGAATATGGATGAGTGCTTTATTACAAGCAGCATAGCAGGTATTTTTCCTGTTTTGCGGATTGAAAACATTGAGTTTAAACAGAGAAGTTTTGCAGAATATTTAGTGAGTATAGAAACCTTTAATCGTCCGTGGGTATGCTGAAAATAAAAAACAAAATGGGCTGCTAAACCCTCTTAATTTTGAGCAGCCCGTGTGCTTTTTAATTTTGTGCCGATTCAGTATTTTCAATCTTTGCCTTACTGAGTGCATCTTCAACTGCCATGATAATACCATAAGACGTTCTTGTCGCACCAGAGATAATATCAACATTTGTTGACTGAGACTCTATTATTTCCTTAGGAATAATCTCAAATGGCAGCTGTGCAAAGCTTGGTGTTTCGTGATGAGAGATTATTTGAATATCTGTAATTTTATCGTTTTTGATTGTAACCTGAACAACAAGCCCTGGTCTGTATCCAAAACCTTCGCCTGTATATGTTCCATCTTTGTAAATTTTAGAGGCAGATTTTTGTGTATTGAATTCCTGAGAATTTTGTGTAGCAAGACTTGTATTTTCTGATTCAGTTTGATTTTCTTGAAAATCCAAGTTATTTTCAGATTGAGTACTCTGCGAAAAAGTTGTTGAAGGTTTTAAAGATGTAATTTTTTGATTCAATGGTTCAATAGAAGAAGCAGTAGCAAAAAAGCTTGCAACTGAAAACACGCCTGCAATGGCTGCGGCGGAAGTATACCGTGGGTCTATTTTGGTCTTTGCGATGTTCAGCTGAATATTAAATCTTGGACAGCTTTCAACGCATTTTACACACGCTATGCACTCACCTTTGTAATTTTCAACATTATTCATATCTATTCCCATTGGGCACGTGCTATTACATATACTGCACTTTCCACAGTTTTTGTCTGCCTTTTTGACAAATAAAAGCTTTGCTCTGGAGATTATATTGAAGATTGCACCAAGTGGGCAGAAGTATCTGCAATGGGCTCTGTTTACAAAAAGGCTCAATATTAATACAAACACGAAAAATACAAAGCTTGGCAAGTATGTCTTTATATCAAAATTCAAAGAAAGCAGGTTGTCAAAGGAATCCCAGGGGTCAGCATAAAAAGTTTTTCCAAACGTCCATACCATTACAATAAGGTATATAAGCACAAGGTATTTTATCATTTTAAGAAGGTCATCTAATTTTTTAGGCATTTCAAATGTCTTTTTAAAGATTTTCTTACCCAAAAAATATATCCATTCCAAAATGCTTCCAAATGCACATACCCAGCCGCAAAAAAACCTTCCCAAAAAGATTGTGATAATCAGGGTTACAATAAGCATTATAAAGTTCTGGTTAAATTGAAAGTTTTCCTTGCCCAAGAAGGCTAAATACAGGCTTTTTATTTGAGAAAGAAGCATTGCAAAAGAAAGAGGAAAGAAAATAAATGAAATAAGCTGGATAAAAAACCTTAGTATTTGTGTTGGCATTACCTTTTTTGTCACAGAACAATCACCTCATTTGTCTTGATAACTCTAAATGAGCTGTCACACAGGGTAAACCTTTGTGCAAGCGATGGTGTTATATATATTTCACGGAAAGGGGTGACAACCACAGCTTCAGTGGTCTTGCTGTCCTGTATGAAATTTATGGCCTTTTTAAATCCCATAGCAAAAAGAGCAGTTGATATCGCATCTGCAAATGTCGAGTTTGTGTCAACAACGGTTATACTTGCAATGTCATCTTTTGCAGGAAAGCCTGTTTTTGGATTGATTATGTGTGAAAGTTTTTTACTGTCAATGGTAAAATACCTCTCATAACTTGCAGAAGTTACAACTGAAATACTGCCAAGCTCTAAAAAACCCAGCACATCTTCTCTTGTTTTAAAAGGATGACGAATTCCCACCTTCCAAAGGCTCTCATCATGTTTTTTCCCAACTGTCAATATATGCCCGCCAAGGTCGACAATTGCTGAATTTATACCTTCCTGTTCAAAAATCTCACGTATTTTGTCTGCAAGAAAGCCTTTGGCAATAGCTCCAAAGTCAAGTTTGACTTTGTTTTTAAGCTTTACTCTATAGTTTGATAAAAGTTGTATGTTTTCTGAGCCTGTATAAAGAAGAGCAAGTTCTACTTCTTCTTTTGCTGGCATCTGATTTTTTTGTTTTGCCTCTTTCCAAAGGTCCATAAGTCTTTTTACTGTTATATCAAAATAGCCTTCTGAAAGTACGCTGTACTCAACCGACTTTTTGATAAGCTGATAAACCTCTGGGCAGACTTTTATGGGGATATAATTTCCATATCTGTTCAATTTTGATATCAAACTCTTCGGCTTAAAAATGGACAATTTATTTTCCATATCTAAAATAAGACTGTAGGCTCTGTCAAATGCACTTTCAAAGTTTGGCTGATAAAAAATAAAATGAATGTCTGTGCCAAGTGCAAACATTGATTTTATAATCTTTGTCTCATTTGAAATCAAGGCTGTGTCCATTGCTGTCAATCAAGCTCCTTCTGTGCAGTTTTTGTAATATCTATTATAAGGCAAAAAAAGAGATGGTGTGTGAACAAATTGTGAAAAGATTGTGAAATGAAATTAAAAAATTGTGAAATTCAATTTTCAAGAATTTTTCGAATTGTGGCCAGAAGAAGTGGTTTTACCTTTTCGATTGGAGCAGGCTCGCTGTTGACAATGCTCGAGTAAGTGAGTGAGCTTACAAGTTCAAGTATCATAAAGATTACCATTTCAAGTTCTTCTTGAGAATAGTTTGTATTGAGGTTTTTCAAAAACATCTCTTTTGCTTTTTTGATCTCAACAAGCTGGTCGTTTTCGGTAATCTTTTTATAAAACACCCATGAAAAATCCTTTTTTAAGAATCTAAATAGCACTCTGTTTTTACTAAGATAATCTATAATGTACTCAAGAAAAAACAAGAATTTGTCAACAGGCGAAGGAAATTCTTTGCTTGAGACTTCCTGCAATGCTTTTTTGACAATCTCGCTACTTTTTTTGAGAATTAACTTTTCCAGGATATCCTCTTTGTCCTTGAAATAAAGATAAAAAGTTCCCTTTGCAACGCCAGCTTTTTTAACAATTTCATCTATTGCAGTGGCTGTTATTCCCTTTTCAATAAAAAGGCTGTACGCAGCATCTAAAAGCCTGTTTTCCTTGATTAACTTTTTTTGAGCTCTTCTTCCTTCTTTTCTAAGAAGCATTTACAATCCCTTTCTTTTAAATTCTAAATTACATCTTCTCTTATCAAACATTATATCCTATAAACCCTATGCTTTCAAACCATTTTTCGCAGAGTTTTGTCCACTCTTTAACATATAAAGTGTCGCTGGCAAGACCAAGTCCGTGTCTTCCGTGAGGGAAAATGTGAAGCTCGAACGGTACCCCGTGTTTTTTTAGAGCCATTGCAAACAAAAGAGAGTTTTCGACAGGTACGCTACTATCATCGCTTGTATGCCACAAGAATGTTGGTGGTGTTTTGCTTGAAACCATGTTGTGTGATGAAAGTGTCCACACCAAAACTGGGTCGGGGTTTTCACCAAGCAGAGCTTTTTTGCTGCCTTCGTGGGCAAACTCAGCAAGGCTTATAACGGGATAGCACAGGACCATACAGTCAGGTCTGCAGGAAACTCTTTCAACAGGGTCATCATTTTTCTTGTCGCCACTGTCAAAGTGTGTGCCAACCAAAGATGCCAAGTGCCCACCTGCAGAAAATCCTAAAACACCAATTCTGTTTGGGTCAATATTCCACTTCTTAGAAAAGTATCTTACAAGTCGAATTGCTCTTTTTGCATCCAAAAGAGGAGCAGGGTGTTTGTAAGGCTGTACTCTGTAGTTTAGTACAAATGCTGAAATTCCGATTGAGTTTAGCCAAAGACAAACGGGTTCTGACTCGTGCTGTGCTCTGTGTGTGTACCCACCACCAGGAAAGACAATTATGCAAGGTAGCTGCTTGCTACTTTCAGGTATGTAAGGCACAAGATGAGGCACAAACGGGTTTGCAGGGTCAAAAAGAGGAATATCATTTTGATTTTCCCATAGTGGTATCATCTTTTTACCATCCTTTCTTCAGAAGACTTCACATTTTAGCTGATACAAGCAGGTTGCTTACCACTATAATCACAATTATAGCCAACGTAATGGCAAAGTATATCAAATCTTTTTCTATAAGGAAGATAAAAAGAGAGACAACAAGCCTTGCAAAAGGAGTCAGAAAAAGAATATAAAGCCCTATTTTTATAATCAGGCTCCCCGCAGCAAGCTTTAGCACAATGTGCATAAAAAGCCCTGCACAGATAACAGTTATACTAAGCAGCACTCCAGCTCTCAAAACAATACTTATTATATCTTCCATTGCTGCTATTTTTTTATTTTCCATCTAAAACAGCCCCTTTCTAATCATTTCAATAGAGGTATAAATTAAAATCAGGGCAAATGCTATGCGAAGGTACTTTGATTTTATGTAAGGCATAAGCCGCGCACCTATTGCAGAACCTACAAGCACGCCAACTGCAACAGCCCCACATGCATCATACACAATATCGCCTCTTGCAAGATATATGCTAATACTGGCCAGAGCAGTCACACCCATCATGAAATTGCTTGTTGCAGTTGAAACCTTGAAAGGCAGTTTCATTATGGTGTCAAGAGCTAAAACCTTAAAAATACCGCTGCCAATGCCCAAAAGCCCTGAAAGTATCCCTGCGAGTGTCATCATCAGAAAGCCACCTGTAATATTTTGTGCACTGTATTCTATTTCTTTGTTTTGAATCTTATCAAAATAGCTTCCATAAAGTTTTAATTTCTTTGCCCATTTGGATATTTGAAGGCTTGATGGTTGTGGCTTTTCATCAGACTTTCTATTTTTTATCATCAAAAATGAATTGTATAAAAGCAGAATTCCAAATATGAGCGACAACACTTTTGCTGGCAAAAAACCACTCAGAATTGCTCCGAGTACACCACCAATAACTGTTGCAAGCTGCAAGAACATTCCTATTCTAAGATGAGTAAGCCTGTCTTTGACATAGGCAGATGCAGCACCAGACGATGTTGCAATGACTGACACAAGCCCGGCTGCAGCAGCCTGGTGCATATTAAACTTGAACACAATTGACAAAAATGGGATGACAATAAGCCCACCACCAATTCCCAGAAGAGAACCTACAAATCCTGCAATAATTGACACAAAAAATACTTCTGCAATCACTGTATACATCTCCTTTGCAAGTTGGTAAACTGTTTTGGGGAGAAAATGTTGAATTGAATATTATTATACCACAAATCTTAAACAGTCTGCCTATTTTCAAAGCATATATTGCAGAAGTGGAAAATTGAGCGCGTAGAAAAATTAAATAAAAAATGGCGGAGAGAGTGGGATTCGAACCCACGGCACCCTTTTTGGGGGTGCGCACGATTTCGAGTCGTGTGCCTTCGACCACTCGGCCATCTCTCCGCCTTTTTTCATTTTGCAAAATCAATTATAATTCATCTTATCAGCATTTTCAAGTCAAACTTTTTCATATTATAATTGACAATTCCACAAAATAGAAGTAATATATTTATTAAAGCATATATTGTGAACAAAATTGTGCACCACGATAGCATTTTTTAAATGGTGTCCCGAAAGTACAGGAGCATTCAAAGGAGGCGCATAAATTGAAAAAGCCAGAACTTCAAGTTGGACTTAAATTTGAGATTGAGGAAGTAGTAAGTGATAACATGCTTGCTTCTCATTTTCAAAGCGGACTTTTGGATGTCTTTGCAACTCCTTCAATGATAGCGCTGATGGAAAAGGCAGCACTTCTTTGTGTTGAAAACTATTTAGAAGAAGGTTATACCACGGTTGGAAGCAAAGTGGATATTTTGCATTTAGCGCCTACTCCAAAGGGAATGAAAGTGAAAGCAGTTGCTCAGCTGATTGCCATTGAAGACAGAAAACTCACATTTAAAGTAGAGGCGTATGACAGCTTTGAAAAGATTGGGGAAGGAGTTCACGAAAGGTTTATTGTAAATCGCGAAAGATTTTTAAACAAAGCATATCAAAAGGTTAGGTGAAATCTACCTATGAAAAGCATATCAAAAGTGCAGGAGACCACCCTTGAGCCTATATCTAAGATTGCAGAAAAAATAGGCCTTGATGAGGATGACATTGAGCTTTATGGAAAGTACAAGGCAAAAATCAGTTTGGATGTCCTCAAGAAAAAAGCAGAAGTAGAAGACGGCAAGGTTATTTTAGTGACATCTATCAATCCAACACCTTTTGGAGAGGGGAAAACAACAACTGCAATTGGCCTTTCGATGGCAATAAACAGGCTGGGATTTAAATCTATTGTTACTTTGAGAGAACCTTCCTTAGGCCCGTTTTTGGGTTTGAAAGGTGGGGCAACAGGGGGCGGTGCGTGTCAGATTTTGCCCTCAATTGATATAAACCTTCACTTTACAGGAGATATTCATGCTGTGACAACTGCCAACAATCTTCTTTGTGCTGCCATTGACAATCATATTTATCATGGAAATAGCCTTGGAATAAATCCAAAGTCTATAACCATAAAAAGAGCAATGGATATGAATGATAGAAGTCTTCGGCACATCATAGTTGGACTTTCAAATGACCAAAAAGGTGCTATAAGAGAAGATGGTTTTGTTATCTCTGTTGCTTCTGAAGTTATGGCAGTTTTGTGCCTTTCGATGAGTTATGATGAGCTTAGAGAGAAACTTGGAAATATCTTGATAGGCTTTACCTATGACAAAAAACCGGTGTATGCTAAGGATTTGAACGTCCATGGGAGCATGGCTCTTTTGTTAAAAGATGCGCTAAAACCAAACCTTGTGCAGACCTCTGAAAATACCACGGCAATTGTCCATGGTGGACCGTTTGCAAACATTGCGCACGGTACAAACAGCATTGTTGCAACAAGAATTGCTCAAAAACTTTCTGATTATGTTGTTGTTGAAGCAGGTTTTGGTTCTGATTTGGGAGCAGAAAAATTTGTTAATATTGTTGCAAGAAAATCTGGAATATACCCGCACGCTGCTGTTCTGGTTGTGACAGCAAAAGCTTTAAAACATCATGCGAGAATTGAAGAAAATGGTGGTCTGCAGAGTGATGTAAATTCTATTCAACGAGGGCTTGAGAATTTAGAAAAGCACATTGAAAATCTCAAAGTCATGGGACTTGAGACAGTGGTGGCTTTAAATAGGTTTCCGGATGATACAGATGAAGAGATTGTGCTTATCAGGTCTTTTTGTGAACAAAAAGGTGTGGAATTTTCAGTATCAACTGCATATACTCACGGGTCAGAAGGTGTGCTTGAGCTTGCTGAAAAGGTTATAGAGCTGAGCAATAAAAGAAAAAAAATAAACTTTGTTTACCAAGATAGCGATTCTATTGAAGAGAAAATTAAAAAAGTTGCAACCATCATCTATGGTGCAAAAGATGTACAGTTTTCTAAAGCGGCTGTGTCAAAACTTGAGCTTATAAAAAATCTCAATATTGAACATTTTCCAGTTTGTATGTCAAAAACTCAGTATTCGCTTTCTGATGACCCGAAAGCGCTTGGAAGACCAAAGGATTTTGTTCTAAATGTCACAGATATAGAAATAAAAAATGGAGCTGGATTTGTGGTTGTCATGTGCGGTGATATAATAGCAATGCCGGGGCTTGGAAAAGACTTTGTAGCTCTTCATCTTGACATCGACAGTAGCGGAAATCCAATTTTTAAGTAATTCTTTTTTTAGGTCATACATGTGCACAAAAATGTGTTCAGAAGGAGGTTGAAAAAAGATGATTGATACCACAAAATTTTCACTTGCAGATTTTATGAAGAGTGAAGATAAAAACATTATGGAGCTTGCAAAGGAATTCTGGGAGTACAAGGAAGATTATGTCAGAAGAAGACATTATCAATACAGAAGAGTTTCAATCACAGGGTCAGGTCCAACCATGAAGATTATCGACCACTACACAGGACAGGTTAAAGAGATGATAAACCTTGCATCAAACGATTATCTCAACCTTACAAAACATCCAAGGACAATTAAAGCAGGAATTGAAGCTGTCAAAAAGTATGGTACAGGTGCAGGGTCTGTGCCGCTTCTTGGTGGAACACTTGACATTCATGTGGAGCTTGAAAAGAAGCTTGCAAAGTTCAAAGGCTGTGAAGATGCTCTAATTTACACAAGCGGTTATGGCTCAAATTTGGGGACAATTTCAGCAATTCTGCACGAAAAGGACGTTGCTATACTTGACATGTATGTGCACGCAAGCATAATTGATGGGTGTAGAAACACAAATGTGGAGTTTTTCAGACACAACAATATGGATTCTTTGGAAAAGGTTTTGAAGAAGGTTAAGGACAAGTACAACACAAAACTTGTCATTGTTGATGGTGTATATTCCATGGACGGTGACATTGCGCCGCTTGACCAGATTGTTGAGATAGCACACGCCTATGGTGCGTTTGTCATGGTTGATGAGGCTCATGCAACAGGTGTGATTGGCAAAAATGGAAGAGGAACACCTGAACATTGCAACGTGGAAGGCAAGGTTGATATAGTTGCAGGGACTTTATCTAAAGCGCTTGGTGCTGTCGGTGGATTTATTGCAACAAACAAAGAGCTTGTAAACTACTTGCACTTTTACTCAAGAGCATACATGTTTTCAACAGCTCCAACGCCGCAGGCAACAGCTTCTTTGATTGAAGCATTAAATGTAATTGAAGAGGAACCAGAGCTTCGCCAAAGACTTTGGGACAACATCAGGTATTTTAGGGAAAACCTTTTAAAGCTTGGATTTAACCTTGGTAACCAGCAAACTGCTATTTTCCCAATAATTATAGGGGATGATTATAAGGTAAAAGAGATGTGCAGAGAGCTTCATGAAGCAGGGATATATGTAAATCCTGTGTTTTATCCTGCTGTGCCAAGAAGACTTTCGAGAATTAGAATGTCTGTCACAGCTGGGCATACAAAAGAGCATCTTGACAGAACATTAGATGTTCTTGAACACTTGGGCAAGAAATACGGTATAATTTAAATATATAGGCTATTCATCCAATAAAGAGGCTGCCGTAGAAGGGTGCAGCCTCTTAAAGTTTTTAAAAGAAACAAATTTTTGAGAGAAGAAAGGAGATGTTGTGTGAAATGAAAGCAGTTGTGTTTGATGCAAATGTTGCAAAGTACATAAGAACTCTTTTGCTTGGTAAAATTTCCAAGAAGTTTTTTTACAATAGATTTTCGTGTATTCTACTGAAAGACATTCCTGAACCACAGCTTCCTTCAGAAAACTATGTAAAAATAAAAACCACTTATGCAGGAATTTGCGGCTCTGACTTAAATCTCATATTTTTGCACGACTCACCCTCAACCTCACCTTTTGCTTCATTTCCTTTCGTCATAGGGCACGAGAATCTTGGAGTGATAGTTGAAAAAGGCAAAGCTGTTTCCGAGTTTGAAATAGGTGACAGAGTCATTGTTGACCCGGTGCTTGACTGTGATGCACGAGAACTTCCAAGATGCAGCTCTTGCCAGGAAGAGGAGTTTTCAACCTGTCTTAATATAACAGAAGGAAAACTTTCACCTGGCACAATTATGGGAGCGTGCAGCTCAACAGGCGGGTCGTGGGGTGAATATTTTGTTGCGCACAAATCGCAGGTTATAAAGGTACCTGCTACTGTAAAAGATGAGGAGGCAATTTTGGTTGACCCATTAGCCTCGGCTTTGCATCCTGTTATGAGAAATTTTCCAAAAGATAGCGAAAAAGTTTTGGTTTATGGAGCTGGGATAATTGGTCTTTTGGTTATTTGGAGCTTGAGAAAGCTTGGAAGCTCAGCAGATATCACAGCCATTGCAAAATATGACTTTCAGGCAGATTTGGCAATAGAGTTTGGTGCAAACAGAGTGGTAAAGCCAAAGGAAGGGTATTTAGATGAGCTTGCGAAAGTAGCTTGCGCCAAAGTATTTCAGCCAATGATTGGTGATAAGGTCTTGCTTGGCGGGTTTGACAAGGTATTTGACTGTGTAGGGTCGAAAAAGACCATTAGGGATGGCATGTGGCTTACAAAACAGCGAGGAAGCTATATTCTTGTTGGGCTTGCATCAACTGTGAAGGATTTAGATTTGACTCCAATTTGGTTTAAAGAACTGAATGTCAAAGGTGCTTACTGTTATAGCACAGAAAACATAAATGAATATAGAATGTCCACGTATCAGCTTGCCCTAAGCCTTATTCAGCAGCACGGAATTCCTTATGAGAAGCTTATTACCCATTATTTTAGACTTGAGGATTATCAGAAAGCCATTGAGGTTGCGTCATCTAAGGGTAGTGAAAAGAGTATAAAGGTTGTGTTTAAATTTTTGTGAAATTTTACAATCAAAAAGGAGTTGATAATACCGTCTAAATAATATTAAAATTGAATTAACCTGCAGAACATTTTGCAAACAAAAGCTAAACTTTTTGTGCATATACCTCAAAAATATGGGTATATATTTAAAAGAATACAAGAAAGGGATTGGCAGTTGGTGAGAAATTTATGAGAGAAAAGTTTGGCAAGGTATATGGAATAGTTACATTTACTGAGCTTTTACTATTTTTTGGACTTGTTTTGTATATTCAGTTTCAAACTCATACATACAGCATAATATCATGGATTTTGATTTGTACAAGTTTGAGCTTGATTGTGGCTGCAGGATATGTTTTTGGGATTTTGCCTATTATAAATGAATTTGGTGCACGAGTTAAGAAAATAGAAGATGTTTTGAAGGCATTGAACAGTGACTTTGAGTTTTCTACTGAAGATAATATGAAATTTGAAAGTGCTGTGCAGACAATACAGAACAAACTTCATTTGCTAAAAGAAGAAAGCAGGTCTGAGAACCAATTTATTTCTGATTACAAGGAGCTGATAATTAGAAATATCCAGCTTATATATGGGATAGCAGCTGAAAAAGGGCAAAAGGAAATTGAAGGGCTTGCAAGATCACTTTTAGACACCTTAGAAGCAAGCGTGTATTCAAACCGCATATTTGTTCCGCTATGGTATGAGGTGACATTATTTCAAACAATTCTTTCTGGTTGTGTTTATTCACTTAAGAACAATTTTGAAATAGTTGTAAATTTCCACGACGATAGTTTGAAAGAAAGATTTATACTTCATGGGACGCTGAGTTTTATAGCAAAGCTTTTTACCAGTTGTTCAGAAAGGCAGCTTCCAATTAAAAGTGTAATACAGCTTTCGATATTTGAACTATCAGGGATGCTGAATATAAGAATATATTACAATGACGTTATAAAAAACTATGAGAAGATTGAAGAAGTGATGAATATTCTCAAAAACAAGTTTGCGCTGTATTATCCAGAAGGTACATATCTTTTAACATATTCAACTGGTGACAATCATTTTGTTATTGAGATGACTTTGCCACAGATAAAATAAAGTGAGAGTTAAAATTAATCAAGCTTTTCAGTATAATTTGCAATTTTTCTGAATATTTGGTACTATTGAAATTAAGCTTTAAGAAGAGAAATGCAAAAAAAGAGTTGGGATGAGAGTAAGATGGTAACAATTAAAGACATAGCAAGGGAAGCAGGTGTTTCACCTTCCACAGTGTCAAGAGTGTTGTCTGGTAAAGCAAAGATTTCTCCCGAGACAACCAAAAGAGTGATGGAAGCCATAGAAAAACTTGGATATATTCCGAATGCAAGTGCGAAAAGTCTTGTTATGAAAAAGGCTTATTCGGTGGGCATTTTCATGCCAAGAAGGCTTGAGCAGACGCTGACCAGCACATTTTTTGACCAGGTTGTGTCTGGTATCTGCAGCTATATAAACAACACTGAATATGAAATAGTACTTTCGATTGTTCCTCCAGAAAAGGAAAAAGAGAGTTTGGAGAGGCTAATTAAAAGTAGAAAGGTTGATGGATTTATACTTCTGACATCGCGTATAAACGACTATGCAATAAAATACTTGCGAAATCTAAAATTTCCTTTTGTGCTGATAGGGTCGCCTGACAAGGACAAAGACTATGTAAACTGGGTTGACAACGACAACAAAAAAGCTGCATTTGACGCAACAGAGTATCTAATTCGACTCGGACATACTCAAATAGGTTTTCTGGGCGGAATGGAAAATCTTGTTCTGACTCAAGATAGGCTTTCGGGTTACAAAAGTGCACTTAGTAAATACAAAATTCCAGTTGAGAACCAGTATATCATGTTTACTGAGTTTGATGAGCAAAGCTCGTATGAAAAGGCAAAGCAGATGTTAAAGCTTCCCAATAGGCCGACGGCTATTGTTTGTATTGACGAGGTTGTTGCATATGCGGCAATAAGAGCGTGCAGGGAGCTTGACTTGAAAGTTGGGTATGACGTGTCTGTGATAGGGTTTAATGAGTCAATTTTTTCGAAGCTATCCTCGCCAAGGCTGACAACCATCAACACCAACGTATTTTATTTAGGATACTATGCAGCTGAGATGCTCATAAAAGAACTTGAAGAGCCTTATAAGACATACAAAAGACTGATTGTTGAACACTCAATTGTTGAGGGGGAGACCTGCAGAGCTATATAAAAACAGGGGGGATTTTGAATGCAAAAGCATGTAGAGATTAAAAACAAAATAGGTCAGGTGCTAAGAGGATACTTGCATATCCCTAATGAATACGAGGGGAAAATCCCTGCTGTTGCTATATTTCACGGGTTTACAGGGAACAAAATGGAACCGCATTTTATCTTTGTAAAGCTCTCGCGCCTTTTAGAGCAACATGGGATTGCAAGTGTGAGGTTTGACTTTGCGGGCTCTGGCGAGTCAGACGGAGAGTTTTACGACATGACAGTTACGCGTGAGATTGACGATGCACGCTGTATTTTAGAGTATCTATTTTCTCTTGATTTTGTTGACAAGCAGAAGGTTTCGATAGTAGGGCTTTCACTTGGCGGTGCAATATCCTCATATCTTGCTGGTGAGTATAAAGAAAAACTTTACAAGGTTGTTCTGTGGGCACCTGCAGGTAACATGAAAGAGATTGCAAAAAATGTGGTTGAGACAAATCCAACCATCAAAGAGAAGGGATACATAGACTTGGGAGGACTTTTACTTTCTCAGGATTTTTATTACGATTTGCAAAAGTATGATTTCTTTGAAGAAATAAAAAGATATCCTGGCAAGGTTTTGATTTTGCATGGCACAAATGACCAAGCTGTGCCCATCGAGGTTGGCAGAAAGTATAAACAGATTTTAGGAGACAGGGCTGATCTTGTTGAGATTGAAGGTGCTGACCATACATTTAACAAGTATGAATGGGAAAGATTGGTCCTTGATAAAACAGTTGAGTTTTTAAAGGATTGATAAAAAATACAAAAGGGTGGACACAAAAAAAGTTTCCACCCTTTTTTGTCACTCATCTTGTTTTAAATGAATATAATAGAATAAAACCAGATGTTGAAAGAATATATTTATGGTATGAGCAAGCATTTTTTGCACAAAAACAAAAAATGGTTGGGTCTTACACTACTCCTAATTGGTATAGGGATTTTAATATCGCTACTGATGCCTCCATGGCTTTTGGCGTTTATAATCGCAGTCTTGTTAATAGGTGCAGGAATATATCTATTTTTTAAAGATGGGAGATGGAAGTAAAATGAGAATCATGGTGTTTAAAATGCCAAGGTTTTTGAGCAAGTTAATAAAAAAGTTGTTTAAAATAAGTGATGATAAATAAAGAAAAAAGTTCAAGATAAACTTTGATTGCTTATCTTGAACTTTTCTATTTTTAAGCACGGACAACCTTGCCCGCCTTTATACAGCTTGTGCACACATATATTCTCTTTCTCTGACCATTCTGCAGAAGAACTTTTATTTTCTTTACATTTGGCTTCCATGTTCTTCTTGATTTCTTGTTTGAGTGGCTGACTTTGTTTCCAAAAGCAACTTTTTTACCACAAACTTCGCACATTGCCATCTCTGATTTCCCTCCCTTTTCTCAACAGAAGCTTAAAAAAGCCACACAATATTTTAACATAAAAAAGAGAAAAAGAGCAAGGATTAATTTTCTTTATAAAGGATTGCCTCTTTGTCTATATAAAGCTCACAGTTGATATACTCATTTTTAATATCTACATCTTTTACAAGCTCAATCCTGTACATGCTCGATGTGTACCAGTTGAGCTTTGGCTGAACATTTACAAAAGCAAGGTTACTTTCGAGCGAAGGCAAGAGATAGTTCCAGTTCACATAATGATTGAAATTCTCAATGATATCTGTAATAACCGCATTGAACTTGTTCAAAAGAAGTTTTTGAAATTCATGCCATTTTGAAAGTGAAGCTTCGATGTTTGTAAGACCAAAGTAGCCTGCACAGCCTGCACCTTTTAAGCTGGAGATTGTCCTTGTAAAGCAAAGGTCTAAAGCCTCAATTGTCTCTGGTGGGTCTATTGTAAATGTGTCAAAGCTTTTTACAAAATCATCAGGAAGTTTGTTTCTAAAGTCATATTCAATAGCTTTGAGGTTTAAATTGTGTTCTTTTGCAGCTTGATTTATAAAGTCAACAAGGCGTTTGTCAATTTCTAAAACTATGACCTCTTTTGGAAGTTTTGTTAGTGCTGCTGCGATTGACACAAGGTCATCGTCACCAAAAACTATTAGCCTTTTTCCAACCAAGTCTCCTTTTTTAATCATAAGCGCAATTCGTGAATATGCTGTTTCTTCTGTGACAAATCCCTGGTCGTACTCAACTATTGCATCAGGTCTTGTCTTGACAATCTCTTTAAACTTCTCATAAGCATCCTTGATTTCAGAAAAGACTATTCCTCTTCCTTCACAGTGGGAACAAGTGTAATTTTTTACAACAGGAATATTGTTAGCGCTTATGAATTCTTTTCCTTTTTCTGTTAATATCAAATTACCAGATTCGTCCGTCTTGACAAAATCTATTGAAATAAGATAGTTGATTGTTTCTCTTACCACAGCAAATGGTTTTTGTGACAGGAAAATGACTTCCCAAAAATGGTTTGTAGAGTTCAGCGCTGACAGTATTTTTTCTATATCTCTTTGGTTTACCTCAACCTTTGTCTTGTTCTGTACAAAATCCACAGCACCCTTTAATACATCCACTTCTGCCACCTCCTCATAATATTTATTGTTACCCGATTTTATCAGCAAAATAGTTTGTTGACAACAATATATAATGATATCATAATAAAATAAGGTGTCAATAAGAGTTTTGAAAAATTGTGGATTTAAAAGGGTGATAATAGTTTGAAGATTAAGGTTTTGCCAGAGGATTTTGTTGTGAGGGAAAAACTTAAGCTTGAGATAAAATCGTCGGGCAGATACAAGATTTATCTTTTAACAAAAAGGCACTGGAACACGGTTGATGCTCTCAGATTCATCTCAAAGGAAAACAAGATTCCACTTGAGAAGATTGGCTGTGCAGGCAGAAAAGACAGACACGCACTCACTTTTCAGTATATTTCTGTGCCAAGAGAATATACCATAAACTTTAATAAAGAAAATGTAAAGGTAGAGTTTATAGGGTATTCAGATGATTTTGTATCCCCTTTGATTCTCGAAGGGAATTTTTTTGAAATAACAATAAGAAAATTAAAAAATAAGGATGAAAAAGTTTTACGAAGACTGAATGAAGTACAGCAGTTTGGTTTTCCCAACTACTTTGACGACCAGCGGTTTGGAAGCACCCAAAGTGAAGATGAGTTCATAGGCGAAAAGATAGTTAAAAAACATTACAACGGTGCCCTCAAACTTTACTTTACAACCATTCATCCTGAAGATAAAAAGGAAGAAAAGCAAAGGAAGAAAAAAATATCTGAGCTTTGGGGAGACTTTGAAAAGATACTGCCTCTTTGTAAAACGAAGGTAGAAAGGGATATTATAAAAACTCTCTTAAAAGGCAAGAGCAGGCACTATTTAATCGAAGCACTCAATCTTATTCCCAAAGAAGAGATGTCCATTTTTCTTTCTGCTTACCAGAGCTATATTTGGAACAGGACTTTGAGTTCCATTTTGCCTTATTATGCTGATTTATTAAAACCTGTAAAAGGAAAAATTATGGACTACTTGATTTACACTACACTTTCAACAAAGTCTTTAAATAGCTTAAAAAACCTTCAGATCCCAACTGTTTCACCAAAAATACCATATGTAAGTGATATTGTCAATAGTGCTATTTTAGAAATTTTGAATGAGAGAGGAGTAAAGCCTTCTGATTTTGATACAAAGAAAATTAAAAGTTGGTATTTTAAATCATTTTTAAGACCTGCCATAGTCTTTCCAGAAAAGCTTGAGGTTTCAAGCGTTGAAGAGGATGATTTTTATGAAGGGTATTATAAGCTGAGGATAAAATTCTACCTTCCTGCGGGTTCCTTTGCTACAATGCTGATAAAGAGTTTAACAGTTTTGGATTGAACAATTATTTTGGGGTGAAGGTAAATGATAATACGGCAAATGAAGCCAGAAGATTGGCATCAATTGATGAACCTGTGGCAATCAACAGAAGGAATAGGCGTTGGCAGAAGTGATACAAAAGAGGGATTGGAAAGATTCCTAAATAGAAATAAAGGTATGAGCTTTGTGTGTGAAATTGACGGCAATATAGTAGCTACCATTATGTGCGGACATGATGGCCGGCGAGGCTTTATATATCATTTGGCGGTTGCTGAAAATTTTAGATTGCAAGGCATAGGAAAACGTTTGGTTGAGAAAGCTTTACAGGAGCTTAAAAACCAAGGAATACATAAATGTCATATCTTTGTAATGAAAAATAATGAAAAAGGAAAAATTTTCTGGTCTAAAATAGGTTTTCAGAAAAGGGATGATATAGAGGTATTTTCAATGGATATTTGATAAATCATACATGAAGGCTGTGAAAAGCCGTTTTACATTTTGATAACTACAAACATATAATCGCTATTGACTAACTGAGCTGTTGCCTTTATAATATGATTTGCTTGTTAAAGAGGCGGTGGATATAGCTCAGTTGGTTAGAGCGCCAGGTTGTGGCCCTGGAGGTCATGGGTTCGAGTCCCATTATCCACCCCATTTAAATTATATTGGGGTGTCGCCAAGCGGTAAGGCACAGGACTTTGACTCCTGCATTCCGGTGGTTCGAATCCACCCACCCCAGCCATTTTTGTTTTATGGAGAGTTATTAAGGGGTATGAGGATTGTTAAAAAAATGTAAAATAACAAAAGTAAGCAATAAGTCCTGCAGCCAATTTTAAACCAAAAATAGGTAACAGGATTTTAAAAGGGATGCAGGATTTAATCTCCTAAACAAGCCACGACCACCAATCGCAAAGTCAAAAAACTTTGCGTGAGGTGGTTTTTTATTATGTCCAATAAGGTATCTTTGAATTAGTGCAAAGAACACATATGGAGAATTTAAGGTTATTTGTGAGGTTAGATGAAGTTTAAATCTAACAATTTAGGTTGTTCAAAAATTTTCTTGAGTCAATTCATTGCAGACATTTCAAGCGGTATTTCCCTTGGATTTATAATTGTTTTAGCAGCATATAGTTAAAATGTATGAGATATACAAAAATAGTCTGCTTTTGCTTAATAAATTAAACAACAGCAATTAAATTTGAAGTGAATTTTTTTGCCATTTAACAGAGACAAAATAATCCAAATTTGAGTACAAAATATTGCAAAAAAAAACAATATTATTAATTGAAATTAAAAACCATAATTATAGACTATAACTAGAAGTTCTAAACTGAAAGTAAAATTAAGAAACGAAAGGGTGAGGAGATGTGGTGAAAGAATTTCTAAAAAAGGAAAGGTACAAAAGGATTATGATTAGTGCTATAGTTTTTTTTACATTGATCTTGCTAAACTACAGTAATGTATTTGCAGAAAATACAGTTACATATGTTGCACTTCCCGTTAAAGAAGTGAAGCAAGCATATTCAAATTGGTGCTGGGCAGCAGGGTGTGAGTCAATATTGTATTATTGTTTAAGGTATTTAGGTTTTGGGAGAGAGGCAACACAGTGGGATATAGTGAAATATATCTATGGAAGTTACGTAAATCAAGGCGCAACGCTTTCTGATATACAAAGAGCGCTCAGCTATTATGGTGTTGGTTCTTCGCGTATGTATCCTGTAAGCGGTAATACAATAACCTACAGTCAGATATGTCAGCAAATAATCAATTTAAGAAGTCCAATAGGAATAAGTGTTGTAACACCTTCAGCCCATTTTGCTGTTTTGAGTGGCGTGTTTCAATATTTTGATGTAAATGGTTATTTAAGAAATGAAGTATTAATTATGGATCCATGGGTCGGTTATGTCATAACTATACCGGATTCAGAATTGAGAGATCAGAATTATTATTGGGATTTAATAGATGCCATAAGAGTTTATCGACCTTGATTAAAATGATGGGGGAGGGGTAAAAGTTATGAGCAAGGTCAACTTCTTTTTAATTTTAGTGGTAATTTTTTTATTTGCTTTACCACTATTGGCATTTGCAAATACAGATTCTACTATAAACCATGAGGAAGAGATTTTTAAGCTCAAAAGGCAGCTTACTGCTGAGCATTATTTAAAAATTTTAACAGAGCTTATAAATAAAAAGGAAGCATTTAAAGAGCAATTATCTTCTGTAACTGGTTTTAAAGGTCCTTATGAGCCTGAAAAGTTTAAATTAAGTGATGAGTATGTGGTTTATAGATTATTTGTATTTCCATTTAAACCAGAATCGACTTCTAACAGCCGTACTATTTATCAGTTAGAAAGTAGTATAAAAGAGAGGATAAAAAGTTTAAAATTTGAAACGTTGGATGATGCATTAAAGACAGAGTTTGTTCAAAAGAAGTGGGCAAGAATAATCTTTTACGACGGAAAAGCTGTTGGATATATGCTAATTGATTGGGATAAAAATTATAATAATTATATTATTTCAGAATCAACAATGGGATACAATAGGTTAGGAGAAGCAATTAAATATATGAAAGAATTTTTAAAAAGCAAAGGACAAACCCCAAATGTTAAAATTGTTGACGCTCTTGAAAGGTCATTATATGTTGTTTCTGAAGATGGCAACTGGTGGTGTACTGATGCTGCAGATTCTTCAAATCCAGAAATGTATAGAAAACAAATCTGGAATTTCAAAGACATAAAAGATGCTCTAAATAATAGACCAAAGGAGTTCCTAAACTATGTTGAAGAGTTGAATAAAATGCTGAGAGAATCACCGGAGAAGATTCCTTTAGGTGGTAGTCCATTTAAACCTTTGTATGAAACTGCTGCTAAAGGAGAAAAGATAAAAAATATTTTAACAGTAATATTATTGTTAACTATAACAGCCATTTTTATTGCGGGTGTGAATTTATCCCATAAATACAAAAGAAGAGTATCTAAATTTTGAACCATTTGAATCTAAAGCTAAATCGAAAGTGTCATGTTCGCAATTTGAGAGCTAATGATCTATTTTAAGAGTAAGTTGAAAATAACAGAAAGAGGATGCTCTTGTGAAAAGACATCCTCTTTTATTGCGCAGTTTAGGAATTTTTGATAAAATAGTTCAAAGATACTTTGAATGACTATAGGAGAGAATTGATAAAAAATGAAACTCAAAAAAGGTGCTCTCTCTTATCTACTGGGTATTCTTATTATCTCATTTTTTCTTATGTTTATAGTTGTGTTTGTATTTCAGCATTCTAACAGTCTTGGAACAGATTTTTTGTTGTCTTTGTTGGTTGCACACTATATCTGCAAGAGTATGTTTTCGTTCGAAGATTAGTTGATAAGTTGCCGTGTTACAATTTTTCTAAACTAAACTTAAGGGTAAGACGAGGGTAAAATAAAGTTGAGTAGAATAAAAATTTGGTAATAGAAGGTGCTTTGAAAGTGATAAGAAGAAATAAAATTGACATTGAGCATGCTAAAAAAGCTATTGAAGATTTGGGGGCATTTTTCAGCAGATTTGGTGACAAGGTAGTTGTTGCTTATCTTTTTGGCTCATTGGCAATGGGCACATATACTCCGCTTTCTGACATAGACATAGCAGTTTTGCTTGCCAAAGGACTTTCAAGAGAAATAATGGAAGAACTTGAAAATGAAATTCTTGAAGGACTTATGAAAATATTTAAAACTGATGAAATTGATCTTGTTGTTCTCAATAGCGCACCTTTGTCTGTGAGATACGGCGTATTAAAAACTGCAAAGATAATTTACTGTAGCAATACAGAAAAAACGGTTGACTTTCAAACAGAGGTTGTTTCAAAGTATCTTGATATAAAGCCTTATAGGGAAGAATTTTATAAAGAGTTTGTGAAATCTTTGTAAAGAGATTTACTGAAAGGAGTTATTTTTCGAAAAATGGACGAGAAAATATTATTTCACTTAAAATTCTTGAAAAAATATATGGTGCTAAAAAATTTATGGGTAATATAAATATGAAAGCAAAATTAGAAAGCGAGGTGTTTGAAGATAATAGTCAGGAGAGTTCAGCAGATACAGATAAATAGAAATCATGAATTGTGGAATTATTGTGATGAAACATGTTTTGCAGCAAAAAACTTATATAATTATTCTAACTACATTGTAAGACAGGAATTTATAAACAATGGCAGGTGGATAAGATATAGAGAACTTGATATAATGTTAAAAGAACATGAGGTTTATAAAAACTTGCCTGCCCAAACATCACAGCAAATCTTAAGACTTCTTGATAGAAATTGGAAAGCATTTTTTAGATCTATAGAAGAATGGAATAAAGATAAAAGTAAATTCTTAGGTAGGCCTAAACTGCCAAAGTATAAGAAAAAAGATGGCAGGAGTATAGCTGTATTTACTAATCAACAGTGCAAAATCAAAGATGGATATTTATCTTTTCCCAGAACAGATTTAAAGCTCAAAACAAGGGTGGAAGACAGATTAAAAGAAGTGAGAGTGATTCCAAAAGGAAGTGTTTATGTTGTTGAAATAGTTTATGAAAAAGAAGTAGTTGAAACAAAGAAAGCCTCAAGAAGAATAGCAGGTATAGATTTGGGACTCAATAACTTTGTAACTTTGGTAAATAACATAGGCATAAAGCCTATTGTTATTAATGGCAAAGTTATTAAGTCAATAAATCAATATTACAACAAAAAAAAGGCAGAATTGATGAGTTATGTAGGCAACAGAGGCATTAGCAGAAGAATAGAGAAGCTAACTTTAAAGAGAAACAACAAGATTAAAGATTATATGCACAAAGCAAGCCGTTTTATAGTCAACTGGTGTAGGCAATATGAAATAGATACCCTTGTAATAGGATATAATCCAAACTGGAAGCAGGAAATAGAGTTAGGAAAAGTAAATAATCAAAATTTTGTTGGAGTACCTTTTTATCAGTTTATTAATATGCTCAAGTACAAATGCGAAGAAGAGGGAATTAATCTAATAATTACCGAAGAGAGCTATACAAGTGGATGCAGTTTTTTAGATGGAGAGGAAGTCAGCAAAGAAAATTATGATCCAAGCCGCAGGATAAGAAGAGGGCTATTTAGAAGCAACAGAGGGATATTGATAAATGCTGATATAAACAGCGGATATAACATTATAAAAAAAGTATTCCCCGAAGCGTTTGCGGAGGGGATAGAGGGTGTGGGGTTACACCCAGTTAGGCTGAATATAGCTTAACGAAGAATAGTGTTTAATAAAATTTTGAATAGTTTTTGGTACTTTAAACACTATTCATAACCTCTTTGTTGTATAAAAAAGTACATCCAAAATGGTTGATATTTTCTATAAAATTGGTATTATTGAAAGAGAAATGTGCTATTTTGGAAGTACTACTTTGTTAATAATCTTTCGTCTTAAGAGATTATAGCAGTTAGCCTAAGATTACGAACAAAAGTTTGGTATTGTAGAGTCAGCAGACATCAGCTATAATAACAATGCACCTTATATATGGGCCATTAGCTCAGTAGGCAGAGCACCAGCCTTTTAAGCTGGGTGTCCCGCGTTCGAGTCGCGGATGGCTCACCATCTTCAAAAATATAAGCCCTTGAAAAAAGGGCTTTTTTTGTTTATATTGAAAAAGAAATTAAGCTGTGATAAAGTTTTAATAAAAAAGGAAAGGGAAAGCTATGTAAAAAATGCTTGCAAAAGTTTTGACATCTTCTTACCTTGGCATAAAAGGCTATATTGTTACAGTTGAAACAGACATGTCAAATGGCCTTCCGAGTTTTGATATAGTCGGCCTTCCTGATGTGACTATTAAAGAAGCTAAAGAAAGAATAAGAGTAGCAATAAAGAACAGTGGCTTTGACTTTCCAACCAGAAAAATAATTGTAAATCTTGCGCCTGCAAGTACCAGAAAGGAAGGCTCATCTTTTGACCTGCCTGTAGCTATTTCTGTGTTAAAATCGTCTGAGCAGATAAGCCCTAAAATCAGCCCGCAGGAGATTGCAATAATTGGAGAGCTTTCTCTTGATGGAAGTGTCAAAAGGGTGGATGGGGCTTTACTTATGACAATCGCAGCTTTGGAAAATGGTATCAAAAAGATTATTGTCCCTTATGAGAACAGGGCAGAATGTAGCGTTGTGAGAGGAATTGATGTTTTTCCTGTGAAAACTTTAAAAGAAGCTGTTGAGATTTTGGATGACCCTCAAAGTAGCACACCTTATAAGGTTGAAATAGATAAGATGAATCTTCTTGAATCTTTTACGTATGACGTTGATTTTTCAGAGGTAAAAGGGCAAGAGTATGTCAAAAGAGCAGTTGAGGTAGCAGTGGCAGGAATGCACAACCTTCTTTTAATTGGTCCACCAGGAAGCGGCAAAACCATGATTGCTCAACGCATACCCACAATTTTGCCACAAATGACCTTTGAAGAAAGCCTGGAAGTGACAAAGATTTACAGCTGTGCAGGGCTTTTGAAAGATGGGCAGGCGCTTGTCACTGCAAGACCTTTTAGAAGTCCTCATCACACCTCTTCTTCGATTGCTATAATTGGCGGTGGTAAGGTTCCAAAACCAGGAGAGGTTTCACTTGCACACAATGGAGTTCTGTTTTTGGATGAGTTTCCTGAGTTTGATAAAAAGACTATAGAAGTTCTTCGCCAGCCTCTTGAGGATGGATATGTGACAATTTCGAGAGTCAACGCATCTATTGAATATCCTGCAAGGTTTATGCTTGTTTGTGCCATGAACCCTTGCAAATGTGGTTATTTTTTGTCTGATGAAAGGGAGTGCACGTGTACACCCGCTCAAATAAAGCAGTATCTTAGCAGGATTTCTGGTCCTATTTTGGACAGGATTGATGTTCAGGTTGAAGTAAAGTCTGTAAAGCTTGAAAACTTCAATTCCTCAATTTGCAAAGATTCAGCAGCTATGAGAAAAGAGGTAGAAAGAGCAAGGCAAATTCAGCTTGAAAGGTTCAAAGGGCTTGGCATATTTTATAATTCTCAGATGAAAGGGTCACTTGTAAACAAATTTTGCAAACTTTCAAAGAAAGAAAAGCAGCTTTTAGAAAGAGCGTTTACTACTTTGGGACTGTCACTTAGAGGATATACCAAAATTTTGAAAGTTGCAAGAACAATTGCTGATTTAGAAGGAAGCGAAGAGATAAAGACAGAGCACCTGCAAGAGGCAATCTCTTACAGGCTCTTGGAAAGAAAGCTTATTTAGAGATGGTGGCAGTTTTTCTTTTCCCTGCCACACTTATTAGTTCGGCTATAAAGAAGATTACCAAAAATGTCAAAACTGTTGCACCCCCAGGTGGAATGTCAACATAGTAAGAGGAAGTGAGCCCCACTATTACTGCAATTAGAGAGACTAAAAGTGAAACTATTTGAAGCATTTTGAAGTTTTTTGAAAACCTCATTGCGATTGCTGTGGGAAATACAATCAGGCTTGAGATTAAAAGACCGCCTACAATCTTGATTGAAACAGCAATTATTGTTGCTGAAACAATACTCAGCAAAAAGTCAAGGAGTTTTGTGTTTATTCCTGAGACCTTTGCGCTAACTTCATCAAATGTAGCAAAAATAAGTCTTTTTCTGAACATAGCTATAAAAGTGACTGTTACAAGGCATACTGCAAAGATAATCCATACATCTTCATTTCCAATTGCGACTATGCTTCCGAAAAGAAAGCTCATTAAGTTGCTACTACTTTTTAAAATTCCAAACAGAACTGATGCAAGGCCCAAGGCAGTGATTGAAACAAGTGCAAGAGATATTTCTTCAAACCGTTTAAATTTTGATTTGAAATACTCGAGAACTACAGCAAATCCAACTGTTGAGATAATTGCGCCAATGGTTGGACTAAAATTAAAAAGAAGGGAGGCTGCAACGCCCACAATTGCTGTGTGTGAAAGAGAGTCTCCCATCTGTGAAAACCTCTTTAAAACAAGAAAGTTTCCTGCAAGCGAGGTCATAAGTGCAACCAGCACACCTGCTAAAAAAGCTCTTTGCATAAATTCATATTGAAGCATAATATCACATCCCGTTATTTTATTCTTTTTTAGTATAAGAATGTCTGTGCTCAATTTTCTTGATTTTGTATTTGTACAAACTTTCAAACTTTGAGGGGGAAAAGTCTTTTGCGCTGCAAGCAGTGTAAATCATACCATCCCCCATACAGATAATGGTATCAGCATGCTGAGTTACAGCATACACATCGTGTGTTACCATCAATATTGTGGTTCCTTCTTTCTTTTTCTCCCCAAGAATTTCAAAAAGAAGCTGCTCAGAGAGACTGTCTATCCCGACAGTTGGCTCGTCTAAAAGAAGTATTTGCGGGTCGGATATGAGTGCGCGGGCTAAAAACACTCTTTGTTGCTGTCCGCCAGAAAGCTGGCCTATGAGCCTGTTTTTGAGCTGCTTTATTTGAAGCTTTTCTAAAATGCGTTCGGCTTTTTCAAAGTCTTGCTTTGAAAATCTCTGAAATAATCCCTTTTTTGGCACCAATCCTAAAAGTACAGTTTCAAAAACGCTCAAAGGGAAGCTCTGGTTAAAATTTGTGACCTTTTGAGGAACAAAGGATATTTTCTGCCTATCCTGCGGGGTAAGATTCTGTTTACCAAATATTAGTCTTTTTCCACTTGTAGGGGTGTAAATTCCTGAGATTATATTCAAAAGTGTAGTCTTCCCTGAACCGTTTGGTCCGACTATGGCAGCAAACTCACCTTTTTGAACTTTGAGGTTTATGTCTTTTAGAATTCTTTTCTGGTCAATATAAAAGTTTACATCTATAAGTTCAATCATTCTGGTTTTCTCTCCCGCAACATTTATTTTAAAACCATCTCAAATGCTTTTAAGTTCTTTTCCATAAGGCTGAGTATTGTCTCATTTTTTACTTGAGATGCACTTACAATTCCCATTCCGTAGATGTTCACAATTTTGACGCCAGTGTCTTTTGCGATTGTCTTTACAGCAGGCAAATTTTCATTTGGGTCAACAAGAATGTACTTTATGTTCTTTTCCTTTATAAGCTGAACAATCTCTTTCATTTTTTGAGCCGAGGGCTCTTCTTCTTCATTCACACCGGTAATTGAATACTGCTTGAGGCTGTAGTCTTTTGCTAAGTATCCAAAAGAGGGATGGGCAATTAGAAATTCTTTTCTTTTTGAATTTTTCACAACAGAAGAAAATTCCTTATCAAGCTTATCAAGACTTGCAATCAGCTTTGAAGCATTTTGTTGGTAATAACTTTTGTTTTTTGGATCTAAGCTTGTCAAGGCATACTCAATGTTTCTTGCTATTTTCTTTAAAAGCCTCGGTGATGTCCATATATGAGGGTCACTATCTACAAACTCTATACCTTCAGATGCTCTAAAAATTTTGACCTTTGTGCCCTCAAGAGGTTTTTTAACCCATTCATCAACAAGCCCGAGATATATCACCGCTTTTGCTGATGTAAGCTTGGCAATGTCACGTGAAGATGGTTCAAATGAGTGAATCTCCGCACCGTCCTTTACAAGCTTTTCAACTGTTATCTTCTGTCCTGCTATAAGTTTTGTAATAGAATACAAAGGATAGATGGTAGTGTAGACTGTGCCTTTGGTGGTAGTTAAAACTTCATTTTTGCATCCACTCAAGAAAACTATAATGCTAACAAGCAGAACTATAAATAGTAGCTTTATCCTCTTCATTATTCTTCCCTCCCACAACATTTATCGCATATTCCATACACTTCTAAATTATGTTCTAGAATTTTAAAGTTCATTTTGTTTAGTTCCTCTTCAATTAAATTTATCTTACAGTCTACAATTTCGGCTTTTGTATTGCACTTTATACATACAAAATAGTGATGATGGCTACTTTTCTTTATCTCAAAAAAATGCTTTCTGTTGATAGTAGATTTTACTGCTATACCATTTTGAACAAAAAGTTCAAGGTTTCTGTAAACCGTTGCAAGGTCAATTTTCAAGTTTTGAGCTTCAAGAGCTTGCAGTATCTCATCGGCAGATAAACACTGCTGTGCCTTTTGCAAAACCTTATATATTTCAACTCTCTGCCGCGTGGCTTTTATATTGTGCGAGTTTAGAATTGACTTTACATCTTGATGCTTCATCCTTTCCACCTACTTGCAAATAATTTGCAACAACCTATGTTTAACATTATAGAGTCTGTGGATAAAAAAATCAAGATGTACAAAAAATAAAAAAGACCTCCTTTTAGACATTTTTGCAAGGAGGCCTCTTTGTTGTTTTATTTAGGCACAGTTTTTAAGTAAGAGAG
This sequence comes from Caldicellulosiruptor acetigenus, assembly GCF_026914305.1. Lineage (NCBI taxonomy): Bacteria > Bacillati > Bacillota > Caldicellulosiruptorales > Caldicellulosiruptoraceae > Caldicellulosiruptor > Caldicellulosiruptor acetigenus. Next base: position 586,299 of record NZ_CP113866.1, read on the forward strand.
GACAAAAGTCTCAAATCATTCGCAAATATATCTACTTTCGCAAGGTCTTGAATGAGAGCTTTTAAAAATGGGTATTTTTCAAAAACATCCTCTTTTATTGAATAAATTCTTTTTTGCGCATGGTTTCTGGCTTCTATGAGCCCAACATTTTTAAGATAAGCAAGGTGACGAGACACTTTTGGCTGACTTTCCTGAATCAACTGAACAAGACTGCTTACATTTTGTTCGCGGTGGGCCAATATATTTAAAATTCTGAGCCTTGTTGTGTCTGAAAGAGCATACAGTATTTCATTCAGCCTTGTCATTTTTCGCTCCCCTTCGCTCAAGAAGTAATTATGACAAGTATCATTATATCACGTTTTTGAAAAAAAATAAACATATTTATATACACATATGCATATATAACTATTGACACATTGAAAGCTAAAGAGTTATAATTAATGTCAAGCAAGAAAGAAGGGGTGAGAAGTATATGGAACTTCCAAAGAAGATAATAGGTGAAGCTGTGTTAAAGCAGGTAATTAGATATCTTTCGAATAATCCGGAGGAGAACATAGGCAAGATTTTGGACCTTACAGAGAAAATAGTAAGGCGTGAGAGGGACAAGTGGTATATTCAAAACGCAAAGAAATATTTGCTTGACCCGAACAGTTCTTGGCATCACTATGCAATGAGGATTATTAAGGAGACAAATCCAAGAGTGCGAGAGAGGATTCTTATCAATTTCTTCCTGAATGCTGGTTTTATTGGTGTTCCAAAACAGCTTGAGCTTATCAAGAAATATGACATAAATATTCCATATGCAATTTTGATTGACCCGACAGCCGCTTGTAACCTGCATTGCAAAGGATGCTGGGCAGGAGAGTATCACAAGGCTGCAAAACTTGACTATGAAATACTTGACAGAGTTGTAAAAGAGGCTCAGGAGCTTGGAATTTACTTTATAATCTTCTCAGGTGGAGAGCCGCTTCTCAGGAAGGACGATATTCTAAAGCTTTGTGAAAAGTACGAAGACACAGTATTCCTGTCATTTACGAATGCTACTTTGATTGACGATGAGTTCATTGAAAAGGTTGCAAAAGTGGGCAACTTGGCATTTGCAATTAGTATAGACGGATTTGAAAAGTCAACAGACGAAAGACGCGGCCAAGGTGTATTCAAGAAGGTTGTAACTGCAATGGAAAAGCTCAAAGAAGCAGGCGTTGTGTTTGGATTTTCAACAACATATCACAGATACAATGTAGAAGAGGTATCTTCTGATGAATATGTGGACTTCTTGATAGAAAAAGGTGCAAAGTTTGGATGGTACTTTACTTATGTTCCTGTTGGAAAAGATGCAGACATCTCTTACATGGCAACACCAGAGCAAAGAGCTTACATGTACAAGAGAATAGAAGAGATAAGATGGTCAAAACCGATATTTGTGCTTGATTTCTGGAACGATGGTGAGCCTGCTGGTGGGTGCATTGCAGGCGGAAGAAGATACCTTCATATCAACGCAAACGGTGATGTTGAACCTTGCGCATTTATCCATTTTTCAAATGTCAATATAAAAGAATGTTCGCTTTTGGAGGCTTTAAAATCTCCACTGTTTATGGCATACAGAAAGAATATTCCATTTAATGAAAATCATCTACGACCATGTCCTATGATAGACAATCCACTCAAACTCAAAAAGATTGTTGAAGAATCGGGTGCACGTCCAACTCAGATTGGTGGTGAGACAGAGACAGCTGAAGAACTTGCAAACAAACTTATTGAATATTCAGAAGCTTGGGGCAAGGTTGCAGATAAGCTTTGGGAGCAAAGAAAACAAGGTATTCCTCAGAACAAAGTTGATTTATCTGTGATTCAAGAGATCAAAAGTTAAAGTTGGCGAAAGAATTGTAACTTAAAGCAAGCTATTTCCCAAGAAAGGGATGGCTTGCTTTTTTTATTCCTTGATGTTCTGAATGCATTTGTGGCACCTGGGTTTTTGTCATAAAAATGGGTAATATCTTTATTGAAGAACTTCTTTGTGATAATATACGAAAAAGGAATGCTTCCTTGTTTTTTCATTTTCAAAAGATTGGTTTCCTTAGCATGGTATTTAATAATATTTTAATGCAATATGAGCTATTTATAAAGATTAAAAAAACAAAACCGGTGGTGAAGTTTTTTATGAAAAAGATAAGAGATGGTGTTTATACAAACGACTATGCGATATTCTTCATGACAGAAGAAATTTTAAAAGACCTTGACGAAGGGGTACTCCAGCAGGCAAAAAACGCATCCCAGATTCCAAATGTAGAGTTTTTGGGCTACACACCAGATGCACACATAGGCAAAGGGACCTCAATTGGCACAATAATTGTCTGGGACATGTCAAAGGCATGGATTTCACCAACAATTGTTGGTGTTGACATAGGTTGTGGTATGAGATTGATACTCACAGACAAGTTTGCAGATGATATAGATAAAGCGCTTTTGAAGAGAATAATGGATGAGGTAGAAGATTTGATTCCAACAGGTGTTGGAAAGAAAAACAAAAAGATTGCACTTTCCAAGACAAAGTATGAAGAGTATCTACAAAATACAGAGATTGACAAGGATATTTCGGACAAGATGGTTCTCATTCATGAGTTTGACCTTGATACGATACCGGATGAGGCTTATGAGATTGGCAAAGAGCAGTTTGCAACCTTGGGTGGAGGAAACCACTTTATAGAGTTTCAAAAACTTCATGTTATAGATAAAATTATTGCAGAAAAGTGGGGGCTTTTTGATGGGCAGTTTGTTGTGATGATACATTCTGGTTCGCGAAGGTTTGGAGCGGTCATTGGCGATTATTATCAGAAGAAATTTAAAGACGTCATGAAATCCAAAGGTATCACAACACCCGACCCGCAGCTTACCTTTTTGCCAATTGACAACAAGGTTGCAAAAGATTATATTAAAGCTATGCAGTCAGCAGCTATATATGCAAAGATAAATAGACACTATATGAGCAATTTCATAATATCAGTCTTAGAAAAACACTCAATTGACGCTTGGGTTTTGTATGACGTTGCTCATAACATTGCGTACATGGAGAGATTTGCAAACAGAGAAAAGCTTGTTATAAGAAAAGGGGCAACAAGAGCACTCCCACCAAACCATTATTTGATTCCAAATCCTAAATTTGCTGATACAGGACATCCTGTAATCTTGCCGGGCAGCATGGGTTCAAGTTCATACCTGATGAGAGGAATTGAGGACAACATAATAAGCTATCACACAGTAAACCATGGTGCAGGCAGGGTTTTATCGCGCACAAAGGCAAAAAAGACAATCTCTATAGAGGAGTTTTCAAAGGCATTGAAACAGGGTCAGGATGGAGAGATTCTTATAAACACCAAAAACCTCAAAGACTTTTTAGACGAAAGTCCACAGAGTTACAAAGACATAGAAGTGGTGATAAATTCAGTAATTACATCGCGGCTGGCACTTCCTGTTGCCAAAATGGAGCCGCTTGGGGTCATAAAGGGAAAAGATTAATAATATTACATGGTGTAGGATGAGGTAGAAAATGAACAGAGAAGAACTAATTTATTCTTTGTGGCTTTACAGCATAAAAGGGATAGGTCCTAAAAAGTTTAGGCAGATAAAAAATAAATACAAAAGTCTAAAAGAGGCTTATTTTAACAGAAAAGAATTAGAAGTAGAAGGTGTTTTTGGACATCTTAAAGATGAGATAAAAAACTCTGATACTGCAGAGGCTGAAAAAATTCTTGAATTTTGTGAGAAAAATAGTATAAATATAATACTTGAAGACGATAGGCTTTATCCTGATGAGTTCAAAGTTTTTGACCATGCACCAGTTATGCTCTTTGTAAAAGGGGATTCAAAGCTTTTAAAGTCCCCATATAAAATATCAATGGTTGGCACACGAGAACCTACTTACTATGGCAAGAAAGTTGCAAAAGAGCTGGCAAGTCTGCTGGCTTCCTTAGGAATTGTGGTTGTTAGCGGAATGGCAAGGGGGATTGACAGTTTTTGTCATACAGGAGCACTTGAAAACGGGAAGACAATAGCTGTTTTGGGCTGTGGAGTTGACATTGTGTATCCAAAAGAGAACTTGAAACTCTACCGTCAGATTATAGAAAATGGGTGTGTTGTGTCTGAGTTTTTGCCAGGTACTCTGCCCGAGAAAATGAATTTTCCACAGAGAAACAGGATTGTTGCAATGTTTTCACCGTGTTTGGTTGTGATTGAAGCTTCAACCAAGAGCGGTACTTTTTCGACAGTTGACTTTGCTCTGGAGCAGGGAAAAGAGGTATTTGCGGTGCCTGGCAACATCTTTTCGCAAAAGAGTAGTGGCACAAACAGGCTCATAAAAGAAGGTGCAAGGATTATATGTTCGTATGAGGATTTTCTTGAGGACATAAAGGAGATTTATTCTTTAAAACCTGCCCAGCTAAGCTTTGATACAAAAGAAGAGGAAGAAGAGTTGACAGATGATGAGAAAAGATTGATAAAGCTTTTAGATGAAAATGGTGAGATGCATGTGGAAAGTTTGATTGCGCTTACAGGGTGGAACCCTGGCAAGATTGCAAGTTTAATTACTTCGCTTGAGATAAAGTCAAAGGTTGTAAGAACACGAGGAAATATAATTTCTAAACTTTAAAAAAATCTACTTACAGGGGGTAAAATTCTGTTGAAGAAACTTGTCATTGTAGAGTCACCTGCAAAGGCAAAAACAATTGCAAAGTATCTTGGCAAAGAGTTTAAGGTAGAAGCTTCAATGGGACATGTCAGAGACCTTCCCAAGAGCGATTTGGGAGTTGACATAGAGAATGGTTTTGCGCCCAAGTATATCAACATCAGAGGTAAGGCAGATGTAATAAACAGGCTAAAAAAATCTGCAGAAAGTGCAGAAAAGGTCTACCTTGCAACAGACCCCGACAGGGAAGGCGAGGCAATCTCATGGCATTTGGCAACTATTTTGGGGCTTGATGTAAATGACAATGTGAGAATTACATTCAATGAGATAACAAAAAAGGCTGTCCAGGAATCTTTGAAAAATGCAAGGCCAATTGACCAGAACTTAGTTAATGCCCAGCAGGCACGAAGAGTGTTGGACAGGCTTGTGGGGTACAAGCTCAGCCCGTTTTTGTGGGAAAAGGTCAAAGGTGGACTTTCTGCAGGAAGGGTGCAGTCTGTTGCGACAAGGCTTGTGGTTGAAAGGGAAGAGGAGATAGAAAATTTTAAGCCTGAAGAGTACTGGACGTTAGAAGCGGTATTTAAAAAAGATGCCCAAGAGTTTAAAGCAAAGTTTTATGGAGATAAGAAAGGGAAGATTGAGCTTAAAAACCAAGGTCAGGTCCAAAGAATTGAAGAAAAGATAAAAAACAAGGAGTTCAAGGTTGTAAAGATAAAGGTATCGGAGAAAAAGAAAAATCCGCCACCACCATTTATCACAAGTACACTTCAGCAGGAGGCGTCAAGAAAGCTGAGGTTTACTCCTGCAAAGACAATGGCTGTTGCCCAGATGCTGTATGAAGGTGTTGAGATAAAAGGTGAAGGTAGTGTTGGTCTTATAACATACATGAGAACAGATTCAACAAGAATTTCTGAGGAAGCACAGCAGGCGGCAAGAAACCTCATCCTACAGAAGTTCGGTAGAGAATATCTTCCCGAAAAGCCGAGAGTTTACAAAACAAAAAAAGATGCGCAGGATGCTCACGAGGCTATAAGACCCACCTATTTAGAGATGGACCCTGAGAGCATAAAAGATTCTTTGACTCTTGATCAGTACAAGCTGTACAAACTCATTTATGACAGGTTTTTAGCGTCGCAGATGGAAAGCAGCATATATGAGGTTCTTTCAGCCGAGCTTGAAGTGGAAGGCTATATTTTTAAGCTCACAGGGTCAAAGCTCAAGTTTGCAGGGTTTATGGAAGTATATGTTGAAGGTAAAGACACAGAAGATGAAGAAGAGGAAAATCAGCTTCCAGAAATTAGAGAAGGAGAAATTTTAAAGCCTATAAAACTTGATAGCAAACAGCATTTTACCCAGCCGCCTTCGCGCTACACAGAAGCTACCTTAATAAAAGCTTTGGAAGAAAAGGGCATAGGAAGACCAAGCACATACGCTCCAACAATTCAGACAATTCTGGAGAGAGGATATGTTGTCAAAGAAGACAGGTTTTTAAAACCAACAGAGCTGGGCAAACTTGTGACAAATATACTTAAAGAATATTTCAAAGACATAATTGACATTGAATTTACTGCAGAGCTCGAGGAAAACCTTGACAAGATTGAGGAAGGAAAGCTTGAGTGGACTGAAGTTGTCAGAAAATACTACCAGCCGCTTGAAAAGGAACTTGAAATAGCAAGAAATACCATGCTAAAGGTTAAGGTTGAGGATGAGGAGACAGACATTGTATGCGAAAACTGTGGAAGAAAGATGGTTATAAAAAAAGGCAGGTACGGGAAGTTTTTGGCATGTCCAGGATATCCTGAATGCAAAAACACAAAACCTTATTACGACTACCTTGATGTGTTGTGTCCGAAGTGTGGCAAGAGGATAATAGAAAAGAAGTCCAAAAAGGGCAAGAGATATTACACGTGCGAAGGGTATCCTGACTGTGACCTCATTTTGTGGGAAAAGCCGGCCAAAAACTGTCCAGAGTGTGGCAATCTCATGTTTGAAAAGGGCAGGAAAGGGAATAAAAAGCTTGTATGTTCAAATGAAAACTGTGCTTACGAAGAAAAAATAGGGGAAAAAGGTGAGTAATTGATATGGAAATTGTAGTGATTGGAGCTGGCCTTGCAGGTGTTGAAGCAGCAAATGCAATCGCAAAGTTTGGAATAAAGGTAAAGCTTTTTGAGATGAAACCAAAAAAGTTTTCGCCAGCGCACAAAATAGATACCTTTGCAGAGCTTGTGTGCAGCAACTCTTTAAAATCCAAGCTTTTGACAAACGCCTCCGGGCTTTTAAAAGAAGAGATGAAGGTGTTCGGTTCGCTTGTGATGGAAGCAGCAGAGGCAACTTCAGTTGAGGCAGGACAAGCTTTGGCAGTTGACAGGTACAAGTTTTCGGAGTATATAACCCAGAAAATAAGACAAAATGAGCTTATTGAGGTCATTCATGAAGAGGTGACAGAAGTTCCAAGGGACAAGGTTGTGGTGGTCTGCACAGGACCGCTTACAACAGAAAGTCTTCTTTCTGATATTTCAAAGCTCTGTGAGAGCAAAAACCTTTATTTTTTTGACGCAGCAGCCCCAATTGTACTCAAAGACTCCATAGACTTTTCAAAGGCGTTTTTTGCCTCACGCTATAACAAAGGTTCAAATGACTATATAAACTGTCCAATGACAAAAGAGGAATATGAAAAGTTTTACTGGGAACTTGTTAATGCAGAGGTTATTGAGGTTAAAGACTTTGAAAAGGACCTGCTGTTTGAAGGCTGTATGCCCATTGAAGAGATGGCAAGACGTGGTATTGATACGATGAGGTTTGGTCCGCTAAAGCCTGTTGGTATTATTGACCCAAGGACTGGCAAGATGCCGTATGCTGTTGTACAGCTCAGAAAAGACACGCAGGATGGAAAGCTATATAACATGGTAGGGTTTCAGACAAGGCTCAAATGGGGTGAACAAAAAAGGGTTTTCAGGCTCATTCCCGGCCTTGAGAATGCTGAGTTTGTAAGATATGGTGTGATGCACAAAAATTCTTATATTAACTCACCTGAAGTGCTGACCAAGTACCTTTTTCTTAAAAAATATCCAAACATATTCTTTGCAGGTCAAATAACAGGTGTTGAAGGGTATTTAGAGTCTGCATCAACTGGTATCATTGCAGGGATTAATGCAGCAAGGCAGGTTTTGGGAAAAGAGCCTGTGAGTTTGCCGTCGAGCACTTGCATTGGAGCTCTGATAGAGTATATTACAACTCCCAAAAAAGATTTTCAGCCCATGAACGCTAACTATGGTATAATATCAATTGATGATGAAATTGCAAAGATTAAAGACAAGGAAAAGAGAAAACTCTTGATTGCACAAAAATCTTTGGACATTTGCAAACAGGTTGCAAGCAAAATTTTCGAATAATTAAAAATTTAAGTGGAGGTTTGCTATGTTTCATGCAACAACAATAGTGGCTGTGAAAAAAGGCGAAAGTGTTGCTATAGCTGGAGATGGGCAGGTCACATTTTCACAGAACATGATAATGAAATCGACAGCCAAAAAGGTTAGAAAACTTTACAATGGCAGGGTCTTGGTTGGTTTTGCAGGTTCTGTTGCAGACGCAATAACTCTTTGTGAAAAGTTTGAAGAAAAGCTTGAACAAAACAGTGGCAATTTGCAGAAGAGCGTTGTTGAGCTTGCAAAGGAGTGGCGACAGGACAAAGTCCTAAGACGCTTGGAAGCGCTCATGGTTGTGGCAGACAAAGAACACCTTTTTGTTGTATCAGGAAGCGGCGAGGTTGTCGAACCGGATGACAACATTGCTGCGATTGGTTCTGGCGGACCGTATGCCTTGGCAGCTGCAAGGGCACTTTTGCAGAACACAGACCTTTCTGCCGCTGAGATTGCCAAAAAGGCTTTGGAGATAGCGGCGTCTATTTGTGTATATACAAACAACAACATTACAGTTTTGGAATTGTAGGTGATAAGATATGATGGAGTTAACTCCTCAGGAGATTGTAAGAGAGCTTGACAAGTATATAGTTGGGCAAGATAGGGCAAAAAAGTGTGTTGCCATTGCTCTTCGAAATAGGTATAGGCGTGCAAAGCTCCCAAAGGAGCTTCAGGATGAGATAACGCCAAAGAACATCTTGATGGTAGGGCCAACAGGTGTTGGTAAAACAGAGATTGCAAGAAGACTTGCAAAGCTTGTGAATGCCCCGTTTGTAAAAGTTGAAGCAACAAAGTTTACTGAGGTTGGATATGTTGGAAGAGATGTAGATTCAATGGTTCGAGACCTTGTTGAAAATGCAATTTCTTTAGTTAAGAGCGAGTACATGGAAAGGATGAAAGAAAGAGCAAAAGCTCTTGTTGAGGACAGAATTTTGGAGATATTAATTCCTGAACCTCAGTCAAGAAAAGCAGGGTTTAAAAATCCGTTTGAAGCACTTTTTGGTGCCACCTCACAAGAACCAGAGCAGAGTTATCAGACAACAGATGACTATATCAGAACGCAAAGAGAGATTTTGCGCGAAAAACTTCGCTCTGGTGAGCTTGAGGACAAGGTGATTGAGGTTGAGGTTGAAGATACTGTAAAGCCACCGTTTGAGATGATTATGGGAACAATTTCTGACGAGATGGGGATTTCTTTCCAGGACGTTTTTGGGTCGCTATTTCCAAAGAAAAAGAAAAAGAAAAAGATGACAATAAAGGAAGCACGCGAGGTTTTAGAGCAGGAAGAGTACAACAAGCTCATTGACATGGATGAGGTTATAAAGGAAGCAATTCAGAGAGCTGAGCAACATGGAATCATCTTTATTGACGAGATAGACAAGATTGCAGGAAAAGGTTCAAGTGTTGGTCCTGATGTGTCAAGAGAAGGTGTGCAAAGAGATATTCTTCCCATTGTTGAGGGAAGTACTGTTATGACAAAATACGGTCCTGTAAAGACAGACCACATTCTGTTTATTGCAGCTGGAGCTTTCCATGTTGCAAAGGTTTCTGACCTGATACCAGAACTTCAGGGAAGGTTCCCGGTTGTTGTGGAGCTAAATCCTTTGACAGAAGAGGATTTCAAAAAGATACTTACACAGCCGAAGAATGCAATTATAAAGCAGTATATTGAGCTTATGAAGACAGAGGGTGTGAACATTACCTTTACAGACGATGCAATAGAGGCAATTGCAAAGGTTGCTGTGAAGATAAATGAACAGAGCGAGAATATCGGTGCGCGTAGACTTCACACTGTTGTTGAAAAGATAATGGAGGATATTTCGTTTGAATATGCAAATGTTGAAAAACCAATTGACCTTGTGATTGACAAGGATTATGTATATTCAAAGGTTTCGGATATTATAAAGGACAAAGATTTGAGCAGGTTCATAATATAACTTTATGAGTGTCTTCCATCAGGAATTGGTGAAGGGAGATAAATACGCGAATGCAGCAGAGTCTTCTTGAAAAAATTAGGAAACTCAACAGGGTAATTCAAAGCAAAGACAAAGAAGTCTTGGATTTTGAAAGGCTGTGCTCTGTTGTTGGTGATGTGACAGATTCGAGTGTATTTTTTATTGACAAGGATGGCAAAGTCATTTGCAAATACATCATGCCTTTTGTGAATGTGGATATAAAGCTTTCTGAAGAGAAAAAGATAGGTGATAACCTTCAAAAATTTTTCTGGTGGTTTGTGGATACAAGAGCCAATATGAGGTTTTCAGACATCACCAGGATTGCTGAAATCGAGAGCAAAGTTGGTAGCGAAAAAGAGCTGCTTTGCACATCTGTCCCTGTGATTGGCGGGGGCAGGAGATTCGGCACAGTTTTGGCATTCAAAAGTTTTTCCGCTTTTACAGAAGAGGATATAATTGTACTTGAATATGCCTCAACTGTGATTGGACTTGAACTTTTAAATCTTTCAAAGGAAGAAGATGAAGAGGAAAAGAAAAAAAGAGAGATGATTAAATCTGCAATTGAGACACTTTCTGTATCTGAGCTTGAAGCGCTTGTGCATATTTTTGATGAACTGAAAGGCAATGAAGGACTTTTAGTTGCAAGCAGAGTTGCTGACAAGGTTGGAATTACACGGTCTGTCATTGTAAATGCGCTCAGAAAGTTTGAAAGTGCAGGACTTATAGAGACAAGGTCGCTTGGTCTCAAAGGCACATATATAAAGGTGTTAAATGAAATGGTGAGGGATGAGATAGAAAAGCAAAAAGAGAAGCTAAAGTTAAAGTGAGGGGAAAGATGAGGATAGCAGGGGGTATTATAATGCGTGCCTCTTGCTATCCTCTTTTTTAATGTAATTTTCAGTCTAAAAAATTTTGTATGGTATTTTTATCAAAAATTTTGTAAAATAAAATAAAAGATTGTCGAAAAATAGAGGGGTAAAAAATGATAAATATGTTTGATAAAATTGACCTTTACAAAAAGGCACTTGACTGGGCGTGGAAGAGAAACGAAATAATCTCAAACAACATAGCAAATGCAGACACGCCTGGCTATAAGGCAAAAGATTTAAATTTTGAAGCATTCTTACAAAAAAGTTTGAACCAAGAAGAGAATTTAGAACTTGTGACAACCGATGAAAGACATATAAAAGAAAGCAGTAGCAGCCAAGACAATTCCATAGAAGTGCTTGACAGCAGTCTGCAGATGAGACTTGACCAGAACACTGTGGACATAGAACAGGAGATGGGGAAACTGCTGCAAAATTCGCTGTATTTTGACGGTGTTTCACTTCAGCTTTCAAGAGAGATAAACAAGTGGAAGACGGTTATCAAGGAAGGAAGGTGATAAAGAATGGGAATGTTTGATGCAATAAATATTTCTTCTTCGGCTTTGGCTGCACAGCGTGTCAGAATGGATGTAATTGCTCAAAACATCGCAAACGCAAACACTACAAGAACAGAAAATGGTCAGCCCTACAGAAGAAAGGTTGTCGTTTTTGAAGAAAGAAAACAGAGCTTTTCTGACATATTAAATCAGAAGATTGGTCAGGCTCAATCTTCATCTTATGGCGGTGTGAGAGTAAAGGCCATTTTAGAAGACCCAAGTCCGTTTAAAAAGGTATATGACCCTACCCATCCCGATGCTGACCAAAATGGGTATGTAAATTATCCTAATGTGGACATTGTCACAGAGATGGTTAACATGATTGAAGCATCACGTTCGTATGAGGCAAATGTCACTGCTCTTAACATTACAAAGTCTATGATAACAAGAACATTTGAGATAGGTAAATAAACGAGGGGGATTTTGTAGACAATGGTTGGCAATGTAAATTTTGATAATATTTCAAATGTTTTTGAGAAGCAGTTCTCAAGCATAAATACAAACAGCGCAAGTACTCAAAATTCCCAGGTTTCGTTTGTCGATTTTCTCTACAAGGCATTAGAAGGTGTAGATGGGCTTCAAAAAGAAGCAGATTATCAGAACAACCTATTTTTGCTGGGACTTTCTGCAAACCCGCAAGATGCGATAGTAGCCTCTGAAAAAGCTTCTATAGCTTTGCAGCTGACCTTGCAGATTCGAAACAAGATTTTAGATGCATACAATGAGATTATGCGCATGCAGGTGTAACTTTTTTATTTCTTTGCGGGGAGGTATTATAGTTGCCTCAGTTTTTAAATGATTTTTTGAAAAATATAAAAGAAAAATGGAGTAGCTTATCCAAATCGCAGAAGATTATGTTTGTTGTATCTTCTTCTATAATACTATTATCGGTCATTGCAGCCATTTACATTACAACAAGACCTCACTATGTCACAATCTTTTCTGGTCTTGACCCGAAAGAGGCAGCAGAGATTCAAAACATTTTAAGCGAGCAAAAGATTGATTCAAAAGCTGCAAACGGTGGTACAACTATATTGGTAAGAGATACTGATGTTGACAGGGCAAAGATGGCAGCAGCTCAAGCAGGGTATCCTAAAAACAGCAGTATCACATTTGAAGATGCGCTAAAGCTTTCAAGTTCTATGACGGCAACAGAAGCTGATAAAAGAAGGACGTTTATAAAACTCAAAGAAAGTGAAATTCAAGAGGCTCTAAAACAGATGTCAGATTACATAGAGGATGCGGTTGTAAATCTGAGCGTACCTGAGGACTACACTTTTGCGCTAAAAAGCGAGGCAACAAAACCCACAGCGAGTGTAAAACTTACTTTGAAAAAGAGCTTAAGCTCAGACCAGATAGAGGGTATTCAGAGGTTTGTTGCAGCCTCTGTTGAAGGACTTTTGCCAGAAAATGTAGTTATAATAGACAACAAAGGCAATTATCTTTCAGAAAATTCATCCGATTCAACAGAGGGACTTTCGAGCAAGCAGCTTCAGCTCAAGATTGCTACTAAAAATGAGATAGAGAAAAAAGTAAAAGAGCTTCTGGGAAGCTATGTAAGTTCTCCTGAAGATGTGAAGGTTTCAGTAAATTTAGATATGAATTTTGATATGCAAAAGATAAGCGAAACAAAATACTCACCTGTTTTAGAAGATAGTGGAATAGTTGTGTCTAAAAAGACTACAAAAGAGGAAGCTCAGAGCACAAATTCTTCATCCAACGGGGTTCCTGGTACTGATACAAATCCTACACAGAATACAACACAGTATCCCATTTCATCTCAGGGAGGGCAGTCTACATATATAAAAACTGATGAGACTGTAAATTACCAGAATAATGAAAAAAAGATTGAGACTATAAAAGCACCTGGTACCATCAACTATGACAAGTCTTCAATAGCAGTTGTGCTATACAGATATGTTACATATACTCAGGAAGATTTTGAAAAATCTGACCAGGCAAAAAACATGAGCTGGGCGCAGTTCAAGCTCCAAAACCAGAACAATAAAAGGTCGTTTTTGACAGACCAAAAAGAGGTAGAAACCATTGTGAATCTTATAAAGAGCGCAACAGGCATACAAAATGTAACGGTGGAAGGGTATGAAATCCCCACCTTTGTTGACAAGCCGCAAAGACAAATTCCTGTTGATTACATCTATATTGCGCTTGCGTTTTTGCTTTTGATGGCATTTGCTGCAAGCCTCTTGATAAAGGCAACAAGGAGCAAACCTCGTAGGCTTGAGCTTGCGGGTGTTGGACCTGTAGAGATTTCAGAGGAAAAACCCACAGCTGAGGAGATTTTGCACGAGGCCGAAAAGAGAAAAGAAGCAGAAGTTGAAGAGATAAATGTCGAGGAATTTGGTGTTAGCCAGTATGAAAAACAGATTGACAAGCTTTTAAAAGAAAAGCCTGAAATAGTTGCACAGCTTCTCAGAAACTGGCTCAACGAAGATTGGGAGTGATAAATTGCAATGCCAAGAAGTGAGATTTCTGGAAAACAAAAAGCTGCTATGCTTTTAATTGCGCTCGGGCCTGAGAGGTCAGCAAAGATTTTTAAGCACTTAAAAGAAGAGGAGATTGAAGAGCTGACATTAGAGATAGCCAATATAAGAACAGTATCACCGGAACAGAAGCAAGCTATCTTAGAAGAATTTTACAATTTATGCCTTGCACAGGAGTACATTGCAGAGGGTGGTATTGACTATGCAAAAGAGGTTTTGGAAAAGGCGCTCGGTCCAGAAAAGGCCAAAGAGGTCATAGAAAAGCTCACGGTATCACTTCAGGTAAGACCTTTTGACTTTATTAGGAAAGCTGATGCATCACAAATTCTCAACTTTATTCAGAACGAACATCCACAGACAATAGCGCTTGTTATATCGTATTTAAAACCACAGCAGGCTGCTCAGGTTTTGGCATCCCTGCCACAGGAAAAACAGGCTGATGTTGCGCGAAGAATTGCGCTTATGGACAGGACCTCACCGGATGTCATACGAGAGGTTGAAAAGGTACTGGAGAAAAAGCTCTCATCTGTTGTCATGCAAGATTACACGGTAGTGGGTGGTATTCAGGCTATTGTTGATATATTGAATGCTGTTGACAGGGGTACAGAAAAGAGGATTTTGGAAGCTCTTGAGCTTGAAGATGTTGAACTTGTTGAAGAGATTAGAAAGCGCATGTTTGTATTTGAAGACATTGTCAAGCTTGACAACAGGTCTATCCAGAGGATTTTGCGTGAGGTTGAGAACAACACACTGGCAATTGCTCTCAAAGGTACAACTGAAGAGGTCCGAAAAGTTATCTTTAGCAACATGTCAAAACGTATGGCAGAGATGATTCAAGAAGATATGGAGTATATGGGACCTGTTAGAATACGTGATGTTGAAGAAGCACAGCAAAAGATTGTTAACATTATAAGGAAGCTTGAAGATGCCGGCGAGATTGTAATTTCTCGTGGCGGGGGAGATGAGATAATTGTCTAATGTTATCAGAAATAACCAGGTACTAATTCAAAATCCAGTTGAGACAAACTACAAAGTGCTTCTTGAAAAGCTTATAAAGGCAAGGGCTGAGATTGAGCACTATGAAAGAAGGTTAAAAGAGCAAGAAGAAGAGTTTGAAAAACAAAAAAATAGAGCCGAGGTTCTTCAAAAAGAAGCTGAGGAGATCTTGAGTAAGGCAAAGGAAGAGGCGCAGAAGATAGTAGATGAAGCAAACGTCCGCGCCCAGACAATTTTACAGCAGGCACAGGAAGATGGCTACAGAGAAGGATTTGAGAAGGGTTTGCTTGATGCTCAAAAAGAATATGAAAAGATGCTTGAAAATATAGAAGTTCAAAAGGCAATGATACTCAAAGAAAGAGAATATATTCTTAAAGACCTTGAAAACAAGGTTTTGCTCCTTGTACCTCAGATTCTAGAGAAGGTTTTGGAGAGGGAGATAAAAGACAAAAGCTTTTTAGAGCAGTACATTAAAAACGCCATTTTGCAGCTTTCAATTCGAAGCAGTTTGGCTATAAGAGTGAGTGAAGAAGATTTTGAGTATGTAAATAGCAAGCTTGATGAGATTTTGCGTGGGATTGATGGAATTGACAAAGTAGATGTAAAAATTGATAAAGCCTTGAGAAGCGGTGATGTGGTGATTGAAACCCCATACGGTTTTGTTGAAACAGGTGTGAGGATGCGACTTGAGAAGATTCAGGAAATAGTTTTGTCTTTGCTTGGTGATTGAAATGATTGAAAAATTAAAATCAAAGGTTGAAAATGCAAACTTTTACCAGTTCACCGGGTTTGTTAACCAGGTGATAGGTCTTACAATAGAATCGCAGGGTCCGGCTGTTAGCATAGGCACACTTTGCCGGATAAAAGCTGCAAAGACAGAGACCTTAGCAGAGGTTGTAGGGTTTAAAGAGAACAAAGTGCTTTTAATGCCGTACTCTGACCTTGTTGGCGTGTTTCCCGGCTGCAAGGTGATTGCACAGGACAGCATATTTGAGGTGAAAGTGGGAAAAGAGCTTTTAGGCAGAATCCTTGACGGTCTAGGTCAGCCAATTGACGGCAAAGGGGAGATAAAGTCAAAGATAAAATACCCTGTTGAAAACAGGGCGCCAAACCCGCTCGAAAGACCCAGGATAGACACCATAATGCCGCTTGGAATAAAGGCTATAGACACTCTTTTGACCATTGGCAAGGGACAGAGAGTTGGCATATTTGCAGGAAGCGGCGTTGGCAAAAGTACCCTTCTTGGCATGATTGCCCGAAATGCAAAGGCGGATGTAAATGTTCTTGCGTTGATTGGTGAAAGAGGAAGAGAGCTCAAAGAGTTTTTAGAAAAGGATTTGAAGGAAGAAGGGCTTAAAAGGTCTGTTGTGGTTGTGGCAACATCTGATGAGTCGGCACTAAAAAGAGTCAAGGCGGCATACGTTGCAATGGCAATTGCAGAGTATTTTCGCGACCAGGGGCTTGATGTTCTTTTCTTAATGGACTCGCTTACAAGGTTTGCCATGGCTCAAAGAGAGATAGGTCTTGCGGTTGGTGAGCCGCCAGTATCAAGAGGCTATACACCGTCTGTGTTTTCTATCATGCCAAAGCTCTTGGAGCGTGCTGGGAAAAATAGAAAAGGGTCTATCACGGCACTTTTCACTGTGCTTGTTGACGGTGATGATTTTAACGAGCCTATTACTGACACAGCACGGGGTATTTTGGATGGTCACATTGTCCTGTCAAGGGCGATAGCCAATAAAAACCATTATCCGGCAATTGATGTGCTTGCAAGCATTAGTAGGGTGATGAACGATATTGTTGAGCCTTCTCACAGGGAGCTTGCGAACGAGACAAAACGAGTTTTAGCTGTGTACAGGGAAGCAGAGGATTTGATAAACATCGGTGCATATACGAAAGGGTCAAACCCGGAGATTGACAGGGCGATTGAACTTTTGCCACGGATAAACCAGTTTTTAAGACAGGATGTTGACGAGAGATTTGAGTTTGAAGAGGAGATTGAGATGCTAAAGGCTATAATTTCATAAAACGCTTTTTGAAAGGTTGAAAAGAAAATGGAAAGGTTCAGGTTTGAACAGCTTTTGAGAATAAAAACGCAGTTTGAAGAGATAAAAAAGAGTGAGCTTGCTAAGCAAAATCAGATTTTGAAAGAGTACATTGCACGAAAACTTGAACTGGAAAAGAATATGAATAAAGTCAAAGAGGATTTAAAAACTCTTTGCCTGAATGGTTTTTCGCCTCAGCAGTTAAAACTTTATTCTCAGTTTCTCGCCGTGTTAAAAAAAAGAAGGGATGTTCAAGACCAGCTGATTTACTATCAACAACTCAGGGTTGATGAAAAGAAAAAAGAGGTAATAGAAAGCATGATCGAAAAGAAAAAGTTTGAAAAGCTAAAGGAAAGGTATTTATTAAATTTGATGAATGAAATAAAACAGCTTGAGAACAAGGAACTTGACAGAGTGATGTCATACAAAATCTACAAAGGTATAGGTGATAGAAGTGGCAGAGACTAAGCTTGCAGAAGCTTTATCAGCTGAAAATAAGCCAAAAAAGAAAGAGAAGAAAAAGAGAAAGGGTTTATTAATATTTTTAGTAGTATTTCTAATTGTTGCCGGAGCGTCGTTTGCCGCTGTGTACTTTAATCTTTTTGGTGCAAAAAATGTTTTAGATGGACTTATAAAGAAAACACCATTTGCAAAAAGTACAAGTAAGACACAGAGCATTGATTTGCAAAAGGTCTATGAAAAGCAGATTGCAGACCTTCAAAAACAAAAAGAGGCTCTGCAGTCAAAACTTTCTTTACTGGAAAAGCAAAATGCTAATTTGCAAAAGCAGATAGAAGATTTGACTATGAAAATAACCGACCTTACTTCAAAGCAGCTAGAGGCTCAAAACAAAACAAAATATTTTGCAAGTTTGCTTCAGAATATGGACTCAAAAAAAGCTGCAAAGATAGTTGAGAACTTGCTGGATACAGATATTCAAGTAGCAAACAGCGTGCTTGAAGCGATACCATCCGAAATTGCATCAGAGATACTATCAAATATTGCGCCTGAGAAGACGATAAAATTATTAGGGATTTCAAACGCAAATCAAAAGACAAATTCTGAAGATATTTCTATTTTGATAGACATCTATAAAAACATTGACCCCAAAATTGCAGCATCAATATTTGAAAATATGATGAGTGATAATACAAAATACGGATTGGTGATTAGAATATTGAAATCACTTGATACAAAAACATCTTCGCAAATAATAAGTAACATGAGTGCTGAAAATGCTGCAAAGGTTACCTCAAGCCTTTCAGCATTGAGATAATCTA
Organism: Caldicellulosiruptor acetigenus; assembly: GCF_026914305.1. Lineage (NCBI taxonomy): Bacteria > Bacillati > Bacillota > Caldicellulosiruptorales > Caldicellulosiruptoraceae > Caldicellulosiruptor > Caldicellulosiruptor acetigenus. The sequence goes on from NZ_CP113866.1 coordinate 604,599, forward strand.
AATTTAAACTTTTAAAAAGAAAGGGGGGAAAAGGAGAAGGTGGGCACGCAGAGCGTTGTGAATGCCAGCATGCTGTTACTTAAAATACCTTCTGCAACATCTAAAACAAAAGATAGGCAGGGAAGCACCATATCATTTAAAGATGCTCTCAAAAATGCAACTGACAATGCAAAAGATTTAAATAAGAAAGACAATATTTTACCAAGAAAGGTCTTGGCAGGAGGCTATAGAGCAGCTATTGTATCTTCTCAAGGACAAGCTCAAAAGGATAAAGCTAATTTCCAAGAAGACAAACTTTTTTCTCAAGAGTTTCCAGACAGTGCAAGTTTAGAGTCAGAAAACCAGGTTCAATCTCAAGTATTGCAAGCACAGATGATAGAATTTTTGCAGCTAATTTTTAATTTGCTTCAAAGTGGTGAGAGTCTGGACAAGCTGAACTTAGAACAGCTTTTTCAGAATAGCATCCGAGGGAAAGACTTTTTAGATTTGCAGCTAAGCTCTGGGCAGATAGACATGAATTTGGTTCAGTATTTAAATTTAAACGGCAAGCTAAGCGATAAAATAGCAATTTCTGAGCTTTTACAAAACATTGTGCAGAAAATAGAGCAGAAAACTCAAAACCAGCAAGTTCTTGGCTTTAGCTTTGTCCAAGGCAATGGGGTTAATACAGAAAATATTTTTAAGTTGTTAGAAGAGCTCATATTTGGAAAAGAGGGTCAAAAGTCGTTTTTTGAAGTTAAATCGGATGATAATTCATTGCTTAAAAGTTTGAGAAATCTTTTTGCACAGGAAGGTCGAAACTTCAAAGTCTTGTCTGAAGCTGATGATGGAGCACAGTTTTTAAAGCAGGTTTTAAAAGAGCTTGAGAATATTGTTAAAAAATCAAATGACCAAAAAATAGTAAATAGTTTTAATCTGGAGAATTCAGAGAAAGTAGAAATAGGCGAAAAAGTTACCAGCAATTTTAATAGTATAGGTTCAAATGACAATAATTTTAACAAAGTTTTTTCAACCTTGCTGAGCAAAGGGGATAGCCCAAGTGTAAATGACAAAAAAGGTGAAGCTAAAACAGAGATTTTAGATTTGAGACAACATGCTTTTTCGCTTCAGAACAAGGTAGAGGATATAGAGAATACTATGTCTTTCCAAGATGACAAAAGAGTAAAAGAACTCAGAATGTTTATAATTAGCCAACTTGCAGAGAAAGTCTCTATGATTCATAAACAGAATTTAACAACATTACAGGTTAGTATAAAACCAGAATGGCTTGGAAGTGTTGTGATTGAACTGAGCAAAGATAGCAGTGGGAAGATTTTTGGAAATCTCATTGTAACATCGCCGCAGGTGAAAGAAATCATAGAAGGGTCTTTGGGTAGTCTTCTTACCATACTCAAAGACCAGGGCATAAACATATCACAGCTAAATGTGAGCTTAGGAGGAAATTCTACTGGTCAGCAGTATCAAGAACAGCAGAGGTTTTCACAAAGAAGAAATATGGTTGTTCAAGGTAATGAGGATAGTAGTAGAAGCATAGAGAGTTTGATTTATGAAATGAGCGAGGGCATTCTTAATTTAAGAGCTTGAGGTGAAAAAAGATGGCAGACATGATGGTAAGTAGTAGCACAAACGTATCAAGTTCTACCCAAGGTTTAGCTACTTCATCTACCAAAAATGTGCTTGGCAAACAGGAGTTTTTAAATCTTTTGGTTACACAGCTAAGGTACCAGGACCCGTTAAAACCAATGGAAGACAAAGAGTTTGTTGCTCAGCTTGCCCAGTTTTCTGCGCTTGAACAGATGCAAAACTTAAATGAGTCGTTTGAACTTTTAAAAGCCCAGAGCATGATAGGAAGATATGTTGTGGCAACGAATCCACAGGATTCTTCAAAACAGATTGAAGGAAGAGTTGAAAGTGTTAAAGTAGATGGCAGCAAAGTATATCTAAAGGTGAACAATACAGAAATATCTTCTGAGAATGTGAAAGAGATTTATTACGCATACTCTGAAGAGGTTTTATCAGATATTCTCAGCAAAGTACCATCAAAAGAAGAACTGCTTGAAATATTAAGCTCCTTACAAAAAGGAGAATGAGGAATATGGCAATTGATAATGTTAGAAGAATCATTACTGGTGGTCAAAGTGGTTATATATCAAATGTAACTAAGCAAGCTACAGAAAATTTTGCAAGTATTCTTTCTCAAACTCTTAAAATTTCAAAACACGCAAACGAAAGGCTGAAACTTCAGAATATAGATTTAGATGAAGCTACTTTGGACAAACTTGAACAGGCTGTGAAGAAAGCAGAACAAAAAGGTCTTAAGAACGATGTACTTGTTTTAAATGGAAATAAGGCGTATATAGTAAATATTAAAAACAAGGTTGTTGTGACTGTAAAAGATGTGTCAGGCTTGAAAGATAACATATTCACAAACATTGATGGTGTGCTGATGATTTAAACTAATTGGGGGATGGACCCGCAAGATGGGAGGTCCCCCGAAGAAGGACCTTTCTGACTGACAGAGGAAAGGTCCAAAAAAGAGAGAGATACCATGTCAACGAAAAAGGGGGATTTTGTCAAAGATGATGAGGTCAATGTTTTCATCTATCTCTGCGCTTCGCGCTCACCAGACCAGGATGGATGTGATTGGTGATAACATCGCCAATGTAAATACAGTGGGGTTCAAGTCAAGCAGGGTGACATTTGCATCTGTTTTTGCCTCTGTGTTAAAATCAGCATCAGCTCCTGATACAGCCTCTGGAAGAGGCGGATCAAATCCTATGCAGATAGGACTTGGTGTGTCTGTTGCCTCTGTTGATATGAACATGACAAGAGGAAGTCTTCAGCGAACCGATAATCCCACAGACCTTGCAATTGAAGGCGACGGATTTTTTGTGGTGGGTGGGGATGGAAAAGCTCCGCGCTTCACAAGGGCAGGAAATTTCAGCTTAGACAAAATGGGAAATTTAGTGACAGCAACAGGCTTAAATGTGCTGGGGTGGATGTATGACCCTGTAAACAATCAGATTGACACCACAAAATCACCTTCAAAGATAAACATACTTGCATTTCCCACTCTGCCTCCCAAGGCAACAGATAAGATTAGTTTTGATGGTAATTTGAGCGCTGATACAAAGATATATTCAGGACAGATAACAAATTACGAGGACTTATTAAATGTACCCGCTGACAGCAAGTATTCAACAAGTTTTAAAATTTATGATTCGCAAGGAAAAGAACACACATTGCAGCTTACGTTTGTAAAAACAGGCGATAACACATGGGAATGGTTTGTGGATGCTCCGAGGGTAAAGAAAAATCTTGGTACTGCTCAAAATCCGGACGAGAAATATGTGTATGTTGATGAAATGCTGGATGCTAACAATGCTTATGACAACTTCATCGCAAGAGGAACAATTACTTTTGGGCAAGCTGGTAAAGTTTTTGATAATGAAGATACAGCTAATGTGGTTGAAGGTATTACTATTACAGGGGGAAGATTTATAAATAGTGGGGATGGAACTTTCACAATAAAATTTAAGAACGATGTTGTAAATCCTATCACATTAAAAGTTAACAGTGCTGAGTTTGATGTAAATGACAATACAAATATTGCATTTTTCCTCAAAAATATAACACAGTTTGGTAATATGGAAAGCTCGATAAGAGTTGCGCAAATGACAGGATATGCCGCAGGGAGTCTTCAGGGATTTAACGTTGATGCATCAGGCAAGATTACAGGTGTTTACTCAAATGGTTTGAACCAGCTGATAGGACAGATTGCAATTGCTACATTTGCAAACCCTGCAGGACTTCAGCGAATTGGAGATAACCTTTATATAAACACCGTAAACTCAGGTGACCCAGAGATTGGAACACCTGGTTCTGGTTCGAGAGGTACAATATCTCAGGGAACGCTTGAGATGTCAAATGTTGATTTGGCAAAAGAGTTTACAGACATGATAGTTACCCAAAGAGGGTATCAGGCAAACGCAAGAGTGATAACAGCATCAGATGAGCTTTTGCAGGATTTGGTAAATATTAAGAGGTAAAAGTGTAGGTAAATAGTCGGGGGAGGGAGAAAAAGGTGTGCTGTGTGAGTCTTTTTCTCCTTCCCTTGAAAAAGAACTGATAATCCTTTTTCATTTCAATATCTTCAAGAGGTTGATTGTATATGATAAAATTGAGAAGGATAAACAACAAAGAGTTTGTGGTAAATGCAGATTTCATAGAGTTTGTGGAATCCACACCAGACACTGTTATAACCCTCACAAACGGTGTAAAACTTGTTGTGAAAGAGTCTGTGGATGAGGTTATTGAAAAGGTCATTGAATATAAAAAGAGGATTTTTGAGGGTATTATATTTAATATACAACCTTTACAAAAGGAGCATGAACAATGAAAGGCGAAAAGTTAAATTCAATCATTCTCATTTTACTTGTTTTGCTTCTTCTAATGATGGTGGGGATGGGAATAGGGTTTTTGACAGTTGTAAAAAATCTATCACCTACTTCATCAGCTGCAAAAACTACTTCAGTAGAGAAAAAACCAGAAAAGCTTTATACATACGACGTAAATGATGGTAAAGCTCTTATGAGCAACCTGCAGGATACTCAAACAAATGCAGGAAGAATTATCAGAGTGACAGTTCAGCTTGAGGTAACAGACAAAAAGCTTCCTGAGACCATGAAAGAGAAAAATATAGTTATTGCTGATATAATCGACAGTGTTTTGAGAAGCAAGACAGCAGATGAGCTTTTAAAGCCCGAGGGGAAAGAAAAGGTCAGAAAAGAGATTAAAGATAGGTTAAATGAGATATTTGAGAATAAAGTGTACAACGTCAATTTCGGTGAGTTTATCATCCAGTAAAAAAAGGTGGTGAAAGTAAGAATATGGGCGATATACTGTCGCAGAGTGAAATAGATGAGCTTTTGCGTTCACTTACATCTGGCGAGCTTTCAATAGAGGAGATTCAAAAGCCAAAACAAGAAAAGAACATAAGGGTATATGATTTTAAAAGGCCGAGTAAGTTTGCAAAAGACCATTTGAGAACCCTTCAGATGATATTTGAAAATTATGCCCGGATTGTCACCACCTTTTTATCTGGGTATTTGAGAACAGTTGTGCAGATGGACGTTTTATCTGTTGAACAGCTAACATATTATGAATTTAGCAATTCTCTTTCAAACCCGGTTGTAATGGGCGTTGTAAATTTTTCACCGCTCAAAGGAAGTATTGTGTTTGAGATGGCACCTGAGCTTGCGTTTGCCATGATTGATAGAGTCCTTGGAGGATTTGGCAAAGGAATAGACAAGGTGAGGACTTTTACTGAAATTGAGCTTGCACTGATAGAAAGGCTGCTTCAACAGCTTATTAACTATTTCCAGGAGGCATGGGAGAATATTATCCAGCTTCGGCCACGGCTTGAAAAGATAGAGACAAACCCTCAGTTTACCCAGATTGTATCGCCTAATGAGACAGTTGCGCTTGTGACCATTGCCATGAAGGTTGGCGAGGCAGAAGGTATGGCAAATATTTGCCTTCCGCATATGGTGATAGAGCCTATAATGCCGAGGCTATCAACAAAGTTCTGGTTTTCAACTTCTGCAAAGGAAACATCAGAGGAGACAAAAGAGTATTTGCAGAAAAAAATTGAGAGAACAAGGGTTACAGTGAAAGCAGTACTTGGTAGAACACAAGTTACGGTTCGGGAATTTTTAGAGCTTCAGGTGGGTGATGTGCTGAGGCTTGACAGGAGAAAGAATCAGGAGATAGAAGTTTTTGTCGGGAACAAGTTAAAGTTTTATGGTGTTCCAGGACGAAAAGAAGGCAGGATTGCAGTAAAGATTACACGAGTAGAAGAGGGGGAGGATTTTAGATGAGCGATTTGCTCTCTCAGGACGAAATAGACGCTCTTTTGCGGGGGATGAGCGAGACATCATCATCACCTACAATATCTGACCAGGACAAAGATGTTTTGGGTGAAATCGGAAACATATCAATGGGCACGGCAGCCACCACCTTGAGCATTTTACTGAACCAGAAAGTAAACATCACAACGCCAATTGTGAGCATTTTGAAATGGGAAGAGCTTCCCAAAGAGTTTCCCGTACCATATGTTGCAATTAAAGTGGTGTACAAAGAAGGGCTTGACGGTGTTAATCTTCTCATACTCAAGAAAGAGGATGTTGAAATCATTGCAGACCTTATGATGGGCGGTACAGGTCAGATTGAGTTTACCGAAGAGCTGACAGAACTTCAGCTTTCGGCAATACAGGAAGCAATGAACCAGATGGTGGGTTCTGCTTCCACGTCGCTTTCTTCCATGTTAAATCTAAAGATTGACATAAATCCGCCTGAAGCCTTTGTGATTGACTTTGCCCAGAATGCTGAAGAGATGATTCCTGAGCTCAGAAGAGCCGATGAAATTGTCAAGGTAGCTTTCCGAATGACCATAGGAGATTTAATAGATAGCCAGATTATGCAGCTGATACCTGTTGACTTTGCAAAACAGCTTGTGGATGCCATGCTCAAAAACACACTTGGTACACCTGCGCAGATAGAAGCATCAGCACAAAAACAGCAAGGAGCTTCAAAAGAAGAGGTGCCAAAACAGTCTTCTTCTCAGTCAACTAAAACCCAGAAGGCAGCACCCCAGCCTTCTTATACACCGCCTAAGAAGGAGCAACCACAACAGGTCTACAATGTTTCACCTGTTCAGTTTGAAAGTTTTGATGAAGAAGAAGAGAGAAGGTATCCTGAGAACATTGAGCTCATTTTAGATGTGCCGCTTGAAATTACTGTTGAGCTTGGAAGGACACAGAAGCTTGTAAAAGAAATTTTGGAATTTTCAACAGGGTCAATTATCGAGCTTGAAAAGCTTGCAGGTGAACCTGTTGACATTCTTGTAAACGGCAAGGTTATAGCAAAAGGCGAGGTTGTGGTCATTGACGAGAATTTTGGTGTGAGGATAACTGATATTGTCAACCCATCAAATAGATTATAAAATATATATAAGTTATTTTTTCGTTAGCAAAAACAAGTTTTTAAATTCAATTAAAAAAGAACTACATTGAAAAGGAGAGAGATTGATGGCAAAAAGGATTCTGATAGTTGATGATGCAGCTTTTATGAGAATGATGTTAAAAGATATTATCACAAAAAACGGGTACGAAGTTGCGGGTGAGGCAGAAAACGGGGCTAAGGCTGTGGAGATGTACAAAGAACTAAAACCTGACCTTGTCATGATGGATATTACAATGCCTGAGATGGATGGAATTCAAGCAGTAAGAGAAATAAAAAAGATAGACCCACAGGCAAAGATAATCATGTGTTCTGCTATGGGTCAACAGGCAATGGTTATAGAATCTATTCAGGCAGGTGCACGCGATTTTATAGTAAAACCGTTCCAAGCAGAAAGAATTGTTGAAGCAATCAAAAAGGTGCTGGGATAAAAATAGATTTTTGAGGAGAAAAAGATTTAAAAATGGAACTTGGATTTAGGATAGTTTTAGCGCTTGTAGCCATATGCTTTCTCATATACATTACCTATTATGTACTTAGGATTGTGAACAAAAAGATGTTTGGCAGGAAAGGGGAGTTTTTGAAGGTAATTGACCTGCTTCCCCTTTCTCAAGATAGTATGCTTGTGCTTGTTGAGGTTGGAGGAAAAATCCTTCTGCTTGGAAAGACACAAAAGAGCATAACATTTTTGAAAGAGTTTACCAAAGACCAGCTGTTCAATTTTGAAGAGCAAGAACATAGCTTCAAAAAGATAATTGATAACCAAATAAACTCTTCTTTTGACCTGAAAGATAAAGTATTAAACCTTTACAACCTAATTAAAGACAGTGAAGGTAAAGAGGATGATGAAAAAAAATAAGTCTCTTTATATTATATCGACACTATTTTTAATTTTAATAACTACATGTGCAAAAAAAGAAATAGCCTTTGCATCGGCAAGCATTAATATAAATCTTGGCAGTCCGCAAAATCCAAAGGATGTGTCGTCTGCCCTGCAACTTATTATATTTCTCACCATCCTGACGTTAGCACCATCTATCCTGATAATGATGACATCATTTACAAGGATACTTATTGTCCTTGGATTTGTTCGAAATGCGCTCGGTACCCAGCAGATGCCGCCAAACCAGATTTTGATTGGGCTTGCACTCTTTTTGACCTTTTTTGTAATGGCGCCTGTGACTGACAAGATTTATACCCAGGCTTATCAGCCATACATAAATGGGAGAATAACATCCCAGGAAGCTCTCAAAAGAGCAGAAGAGCCTTTAAAAGAGTTTATGTTGAAAAATACTCGCAAAAAAGACCTTGACCTTTTTGTAAAGCTTAGCAATGTAAATCCAAACACGAATGTAAAAGACCTTCCACTAAGAGTTGTTGTTCCTGCTTTTATAATAAGCGAGCTCAGAAGCGCTTTTGAGATGGGGTTTTTAATATATGTGCCATTTTTAATAATTGACATGGTTGTTGCAAGTATTCTGATGTCAATGGGAATGCTGATGATTCCGCCTGTTATGATATCACTACCTTTCAAAATTTTGCTGTTTATTTTGGTTGATGGTTGGAATTTAGTTGTAGAGTCGCTTGTGAGAAGTTTTAAATAAAAGAAAAGTGAGAAGATGTAAAGATGGATACAGCGTTGGTGCTTGAGATTGCAAGACAGGCAATCTTGACAGCATTTTATGTTGCAGGGCCCATTTTGCTTGTGTCAATGGTGGTGGGAATAGTTATATCAATTTTGCAGGCAACTACTCAGATAAACGAGCAGACTCTCACTTTTGTGCCAAAACTGATTGCAATTGCACTTTCGCTTTTGATTTTCGGGCAGTGGATGCTCACAAAGGTGATAGAATTTACGAGGTATTTGTGGACCAATATCAACCAGTTTGTAAAGTAAATTTTTGAGGAAGAACTCTTATGACAGATATCATCAATACATTTTTAAACAGCTCATACATATTTTTTCTTGTGCTTGCAAGAATGAGCGGTCTTTTTATAGCCTCACCAATATTCGGTAGAAGAAACATTCCTGCATATTTTAAAATTGGTTTTGCCTTTTTTTTGAGCTTGCTTGTTGTCACAACTTACAGATTTTCTTATAGTGTAACTGCCAATTTGCTGGAGTATATCTTTGTAGTGATTAAAGAGTTCATTGTTGGGCTTTTGATAGGGTATATATCATACATGATATTTTCTGCTATACTTTTGGCGGGTCAAATTATTGACAATGCAATAGGTTTTGGTATGGCAAACGTCATTGACCCTATGAGCGAGATTCAGGTACCTCTTTTAGGAAACTTTTTGTACCTTTACATGCTTGTTGTGTTTTTTGGAACAGATGCTCATCACCTTCTTATAAGAGCTGTGGTTTATAGCTACAAGCTTGTACCGATTGGATATGAGAGTGTAAAAAGAGAAGCGGCTTTGAGTTTTTTGAAGTTTTTTTCAGAACTTTTTTTGATAGGGGTTGAGATAAGCCTGCCAATTTTGATGAGCATGCTTATTGTAGACATAATTTTAGCTGTGCTTTCAAGAGCTGTGCCACAGATGAATGTGTTCATGGTAGGGCTTCCTATAAAGATTGCAATTGGTTTTTTGGTGCTTGTTATCATTCTTCCTTTCATGAACAAGATGATATTTGTACTGATTGACAAGATAGCTGTGTACACTTTTGAATTCTTGAGAGGGGGCGTCAAGTGAAGTTAAAATTTGATATTCAGCTGTTTTCAGAAGCAAGTACCAAAACCGAAAAAGCAACCCTCCGCAAACGCCAGGAAGCAAGAAAACGTGGTATGGTAGCAAAAAGCAGAGAGGTTACCTCTGCTTTTGCTTTATTGATAAGTGTTCTTTTTTTAAAGTTTGCTTATTCTTCAATTGTTGAACCGTTGCAGCAAGGAAGCAAATATTTTTTTAGCAATTTGAATTATAATTTAGAAGATGTGCGCGATGCAAGCAGGCTTTTGAGTTTTATAATTACAACCTCTTTAAAAGTGATTCTTCCTTTCTGCCTTACAATTATGCTTGTTGCAGCAATTGTAGAGTGGGCACAGAGCAGTTTTCTTATTACAGGACAGTCGCTTAAAATGAGTTTTCAAAAGATTAATCCTGTTGAAGGGTTTAAAAGAATATTTTCGATTAATTCTGTTGTTGAACTTATAAAGTCCATACTGAAAGTGCTGATAATCGGATATACAGGATACAGCTACACACAGAGCTTTGCAAAAAAGCTTTTAGAAATGTACGAGATGAATGTACTTACAATTGTCAAGTTTTCCTTTGATTCTGCTATTAATATGATTTTATGGATGTCAGTGATGTTTTTTGGAATAGCTGTGATAGATTTTATCTTTCAGCGCCAGCAGTATGAAAAAAAGCTTATGATGACAAAGGAAGAGGTAAAGGAAGAGTTCAAACAGACAGAAGGAAATCCACAGATAAAGTCCAAGATAAGGGAAAGACAGAGAAGGATTTCTCTTCAAAGGATGTTCCAGCAGCTTCCCAAGGCAGATGTTGTCATAACCAACCCGACACACTATGCAGTGGCTCTTTTGTATGAACCAGAAAAGTTTGACGCGCCAAGGGTGATTGCAAAGGGTAAAGATTACATAGCACTAAAGATAAAACAGGAGGCAATTAAGCACAGGATTGAAATTGTTGAAAATAGAGAGCTTGCAAGAGCTCTTTACAATATGTGTGAGATTGGCGATTTCATTCCGCCAGAGCTTTACCAGGCAGTTGCAGAGGTTTTAGCATACGTGTACAGCCTTAAAAATTACCAGAAGGTGAATATAAGATGAACTTGAAAGGTGCGACTTTTTCTGTATTTGCAATAGTAATAGTGTTATCGATGATACTTCCCATACCACCGAGCTTGCTTGACGTTTTGATTGCTATCAACCTTTCACTTGCACTTGTTATATTCTTAAACAGCATAAACATAAAAGAAGCTTTGGATTTTTCGGTATTTCCATCACTTCTTCTGTTTACAACATTGCTCAGGCTTGCTTTGAATATCTCAACAACAAGACAGATATTAACAGGTCAAGGTGAAAATGTTAGGATAGTCTATACTTTTGGAAATTTTGTTATAGGTAGCAACATCGTTGTTGGTGTGATAATATTCTTTATCATAATCATTATCCAGTTTATAGTAATAACCAGAGGTGCTGAGAGGGTATCAGAGGTTGCTGCAAGATTTACACTTGATGCAATGCCGGGCAAGCAAATGGCGGTGGATGCCGACCTCAATGCAGGAATAATAACAGAAGAGGAGGCAAGAGAGAGAAGAAAAAAGATTCAAAAAGAAGCAGACTTTTATGGTGCAATGGACGGTGCGAGCAAGTTTGTCAAGGGCGATGCTATTGCGGCCATATTGATTACCTTTATCAACGCGCTTGGTGGACTTATAATAGGTGTTGCCATGAGAGGCGAAGATGTCACGGAAGCAATCCAAAAATATCTCCTTTTATCTGTAGGGGATGGTATTGCAGCTCAGATACCTGCGCTTCTTATTTCAACTGCCACGGGAATTGTTGTGACAAAAGCAGCAGATGAAAGTAAGCTTTCAGAAAGTCTCATAAAACAGTTGTTTGAGTTTCACCCGAAAGTACTCTACACGGTCGGGGGTATTCTGGCAGCACTTGCTCTAATTCCCACAATGCCAAAGCTTTCATTGTTTTTCTTATCTGGGGCTATGTTTGCCATGGGGTTTAGAATGGATAGCAGTCTCAAAAAGATAGAGAGTATTGAAGAAAAACAGGTTGAACAAAAAGAGGTTGAAGAGCTAAAGAAGCCTGAAAATGTTGTAAATCTCCTATATGTTGACCCTATTGAGGTTGAGTTTGGATATGGGATAATTCCTCTTGCTGACAAAGACCAGGGCGGAGACCTTTTAGAAAGGGTTGTGATGATAAGAAGACAGCTTGCGCTTGAACTTGGGATTATTGTTCCTACAATCAGGCTCAGGGACAACATGGCACTCAGGCCTTACGAGTACAGGATAAACATAAAAGGTGTTGAGGTTGCAAGAGCAGAGCTTATGAGCGACAGTCTTCTTGCAATAAATCCTGGTTTTGTCACAGAGCAGATAGAAGGTATACCAACAAAAGAGCCTGCGTTCGGGCTTGACGCGCTTTGGATTTCATCTTCAATGAAAGAAAGGGCTGAGATGGCAGGATACACTGTGGTTGACCTTCCATCTGTCATAGCAACTCACCTCACAGAGATAATAAGACGGCATGCTCATGAGCTTTTGACACGGCAGGATGTACAGAAGCTGATTGATAATGTCAAGGAGACAAATCCTGTGCTTGTAGATGAGCTCATTCCAAAACTTATGACAGTAGGAGAAGTTCAAAAGGTTTTAGCAAACCTTTTAAAAGAGCGGATTTCAATAAGGGATATGGTTACCATATTAGAGACGCTTGCTGACTGGGCACCTACTACAAAAGATACTGATGTTTTGACAGAATATGTACGCCAGGCAATGGCAAGGTACATCACCAAAAAGTATGTGTCTGGCAATGTGCTTGAAGCGGTTACTCTTTCTCCTGAGGTTGAAGAGATGATAATGAATTCTATTCAAAAAACTGAACAGGGAAGTTTTTTAAATCTTCCGCCTGATTATGTTCAAAAACTTATAAACAATCTCAGCAATATTTTAGAAAAATTACTAAGTACATCAGCTCAGCCAATAGTCATTTGTTCGCCGATAGTTAGGATATATTTTAGAAGGCTCATTGAAAACATCTTTCCTGACGTTGTGGTACTTTCGTACAATGAGATACTGCCGAATGTGCAGATTAAAACAGTTGGGATGGTGGAAGTTTAAAGATGAGAATTAAGAGGTATTTGGCACATGATATGCAGGAGGCGTTAATAAGAATAAAAGCAGATTTGGGCAAGGATGCGGTAATACTTTCGACCAAAAAGGTAAGGCAAAAAGGTTTGTTAGGATTTTTCAAAAAGCCTCTGATAGAAGTTACAGCCGCATGCGAGGATGAGAAGATAGTCAAAAAAGAGGAAGAGGCTATAAGACAAGAAAGTTTGGCTTTGAGTCTTCAGATGACCCAGATAAAAGAACTTGAAAAAAAGATTGACTCTCTTGAAAAAACTTTGAAAGAGGTTATAAAGAAAGAGCAAGAAGAAGGTATTAGCCAGACAAAAGAGCTGAGCAAGAAAAATTTTCTTGATGTTATGAGAGAGATTTTAATAAAAAACGGTGTGGAAAATGAAATTGTAGATATGTTACTTTCAAATGTCAGTGGAGAGGCTTCGATTAATGGTGTTGTAAACTTTATGTACAAGGAAATAAAGAATATGTTAGGGGCAGCAGCGCCGCTTTCGTTTAATTCAAAGCTTCCAAAGATTGTGTTTTTTGTAGGTCCAACAGGTGTTGGAAAGACAACCACAATTGCCAAGATTGCTGCTAAGCTCATGTTTGAAGATGGGAAAAAGGTAGGATTTATCACAGCAGATACATACAGAATTGCTGCGGTTGAGCAGCTTAAAACCTATGCCGAGATTATGAATATCAAGACAAAGGTGTGGTATGAGGTTGACGAGTATGATAGAATAATTGAAAGTTTTGCTGACTCAGATGTTGTTCTTGTTGACACTGCGGGTAGGAGTCACAAGAACCAGGAACACATGGACGAACTCAAAGCGTTTGTAGCCAAGGCAAATCCAGATGAGGTGTTTTTGCTTCTTAGTGCCACAACCCAACCGTCGGTGTTTAAAGAGGTGGTTAATACCTATTCGTTTTTAGAGGATTACAAGGTTATCATCACCAAAGTAGATGAAGTATCAACTTATGGGAATATATTAAATATACGCTACTTTACACAAAAGCCAATTGCGTATATAACAACTGGTCAGAATGTACCTGATGATATTGAACAGTTTAACCCTGAACAATTTGCAAAACTCATCATAGGGAGTAAGGTTTTATGAGAGACCAGGCACAGGGGTTAAGAAATCTTGTGAGAAAAGCTGGCATTGAGGCAAATATTCCTGTCTATCAAGGTGCGCCATCAAAAGTTGTGACAATTACAAGTGGTAAAGGCGGTGTTGGCAAGACAAATCTTACTGTAAACTTGGCAATTGCTTTAAAAAAGATAGGTAAAAGAGTGCTCATAATTGACGCTGATTTAGGACTTTCAAATGTAGAGGTGCTACTTGGAACATCGCCAAAATATAATGTAAAAGATGTCTTGGAAGGCAAGAAAGACATATTTTCAATTGTTGAAGAAGGGCCGCTGGGTATCAAATTTATATCAGGTGGGTCTGGGATAGTTGACCTTGCAAATTTGGATGAGGAAAGACTTTTGAGGTTAATTGAATGTGCCCAGCTGATAAATAGATCTTTTGATATTGTTCTTATTGACACAGGGGCTGGGATTTCAAGAAATGTTATGGAGTTTGTTATGATGTCAGATGAGGTGATTGTAATTACAACTCCAGAGCCTACCTCTATCACCGATGCTTATGCTATAATAAAGGCAATTGTTGCGAGAGATTTTGACCACAAGATAAACCTTTTGATAAACAGGGTAAACGGCATAAAAGAAGCAGAGGAGATTTTTTTCAGGCTAAATGGTGTGATTAAAAGGTTTTTGCAAAGAGAAGTAGAATATATAGGGTATATAGAAGAGAATAGTATTGTTTCAAAATCAGTTATCAAACAGGTACCATTTATGATATCATATGAAAAGAGCAACATTTCACGACAGGTTGAAAATGTGGCAATGAAACTTGTAATGTCTTCTGAGAGTGTTGAGGAAAAAAATCGGGGTGGTTTTTCACGGTTTATTGACTCAATTATTAAAAGGCTTCGTGAAAGGTAGAAGAGGGGGCTTTTTATGCGCAAGATTTTCAGAGTAGGTGATAAGATTGAAATTGTCAGAATAGACAGGCGAACATGGGAAGAAAAGGACGTGCAGTATATTTCCAAAATTGCCGATATAAAAGATGAGTATTTTTATATCTTCACACCAATAAAAGAAGGAGTTTATGTGACATTTTACATTGATGAGATTTTAAGGGTGTACAAGGTTTCAAGCGACGGTGTGTGGGTGTTTGATGGAGTTGTTGAGGAGAGGTTTAAAGAACCAGAATACATGATAAAAGTCAAGCAGATATCTGACGTTCGAAAAATCCAGAGAAGAATGTTTTTCAGGCTTCCAATAAACTTAGATATATTTGTAAAACTTTTAAATTCTGGTCTAATGTCAAGAGAGAATACACCAGAAGAAGCAGCAGATGACTTTTCAGAAGGAAAGATTGTAAAAGCCCTCACAAAGGATATCAGCGGTGGAGGTGTTTGTTTTATAACTCAAGAAGAGTTTGAAATAGGTGACCTAATCTTGACCAAGATACCAATTGAACAAGAAGAGCTTATCTTAAAAGCCCAGATACTTCGAAAAGAGAGGGTTCAGCACCCGACGTACAGGTTTATGTACGGTTGCAAGTTTGTTGAGGCAAGACAGAATGAAATAGACAAAATAGTGAGGTTTATTTTTGCTCAGCAACAAAAGATGAGACAAAAAGGTTTGCTGTAGAGAATAACCCAAAAAAGCCTTTTGTGCGAAAGAAGGAGAGTGATGAAAAAATGGATATGTCTCAGTACCTTGGAATGTTTATAGAAGAAGCAAGAGACCACATTCAAAGTCTTAACGACAATATGTTAAAACTTGAAGAAAACCCGGAGGACTTGCAACTTGTAAATGAGATTTTCAGGTCAGCTCACACTTTAAAAGGCATGGCTGGTACCATGGGATTTGTCAACATGCAAAAACTCACTCATGCGATGGAAAATGTTCTTGCTGCTGCACGCGATGGAAAGTTAAAAGTAAATCCTAATATCATGGATGTCCTTTTCAAGACAGTTGATGCGCTTGAAGCATACTTAGATGTTATAGTTGCAACAGGCACAGAAGGGCAAGAAGCAAATAGCCACCTTGTCAACGCTTTGAATGCCATTTTGGGAAAACCTGCCGAAGATATGGCGCTACCATCTACATCAAAAGCAGGTAAGAAATATGAGTACGACGAATTTGTTGTAAGAGCAATAGAGCGGGCGTGGAGCCAAGGTTTTAACGTTTACAAATTTGATGTTGAGCTTGACCAGAACTGTCTTTTAAAATCTGCGCGTGCGTACCTTGTTTTCAGAGCTGTTGAGGAGTTTGGCGAGATTATTCATTCAAAACCCTCTGTTCAGGACATTGAAGATGAAAAGTTTGACTTTGAATTTTCTATAACTGTGATAAGCAAGCAGCCGATTGAAAAGATAAGAGAGAGAATTCTTTCAATTTCAGAGATAAGAGAAGTAAAAGCACTTGAGATAAAGTCTGGCGAGGTTGGCAGAGCAGAAGAAAAAGAAGAAATTGAAGAGGTGCAGCAAGAGTCTCAAGTACAGGAAACTGTAAAGGTTGTAAGGCAGCAAAAACAGGAAGCACCTCAGAAGACAAGCAAGACAGTTAGAGTCGACATTGAAAGATTAGACGTTCTCATGAACCTGGTAAGCGAGCTTATAATTATCAAAAGCCGAATAGAAGGACTTGCTAAAAAGTATAATGATAGACAGTACGAAGAGTCTATTGAGTATTTGGAGAGAATCACAACAAGTTTGCACGATGCTGTTATGAAAGTCCGAATGGTGCCGGTTGAAAGGGTATTTTCACGTTTTCCGAGGATGATGAGAGATTTAGCAAGAGAGCTTGGAAAGGAATTTGAACTTGTAATGTCTGGTGAGGATACAGAGGTTGACAGGACAATTGTGGACGAGCTTGGCGACCCGCTCATTCATCTTCTGAGAAACGCTGCCGACCATGGAATAGAAGACCCCGAGGAGAGGGTCAAAAACGGCAAGTCAAGAAGCGGGCTTATAAAACTTTCAGCTTATCATGACGGGAACAATGTTGTCATTGAGGTTGAAGATGATGGCAAAGGTATTGATTTGGAAAAGGTAAAGCAGAAAGCGATAGAAAAAGGACTTTTAAAAGAGGACCAAATAGATTTATCAGACCAGGAAATAATAGATTTTCTGTTTATGCCGAGCTTTTCAACCAAAGACAAGGTTACAAACCTGTCTGGACGTGGTGTTGGGCTTGATGTTGTAAAGACCAAGATTGAACAGCTTGGTGGGATGGTTGAGGTAAAGACCCAGAAAGGCAAAGGAACCAAGTTTGTGATAAGACTTCCGCTAACTCTTGCTATTATTCAGGCACTGCTTGTCACTGTACATGATGAGATATATGCAATCCCTGTTGCATCAATCAGAGAGATTGTGGATGTTGCAAAAGAGGATATAAAGGTTGTGCAAAAAGGAAAAGAGATAATCATGCTAAGAAACCAGGTAATTCCAATAAAGCACTTACATTCTATTGTGGGTTTAGAGCCAGTCCTTGACAAGAAGAAATTTACAGTTGTAATAGTAAGGCGTGGCGAAAAGCTGACAGGAATCATTGTTGACAGGCTTTTAGGGCAGCAGGATATTGTTATAAAATCGCTTGGAAAGTATTTAGAGGGAATTAGACTCATATCAGGCGCAACAATACTTGGTGATGGGTCTGTTGCAATGATACTTGACCCTAATATGCTCACTGTGTAACAAAAAAGTTATAGAGGTGGAAAGAGAAGATGGAACAGTACTTAGTTTTCAGGCTTGCGGATGAGCATTATGGTTTGAATGTGAATAATATAGAGAACATAGAAAAACTTATGCCAATAACCAGAGTACCTCACACAAAAGAGTATGTAAAAGGAGTTATAAATCTTCGAGGCGAGATTGTACCAGTTATTGACCTTCGTGAAAAGATTGGGGTTGAAAAAAAGGAGTTTGGTGAAGAGACAAGGATTTTGATTGTCAACTGGAAAGGCGAGTTCAAGGTAGGACTGATAATTGACGAGGTTCTGGATGTGGTATATCTTTCTAAAGAAGATTTTGACCAAGCAACAAGGGATAGGAACGAGTTTAAGTTTTCGATTGCAAAGTATAATGGCATGCTCATAAATGTAATAAACCTTGAAGATGTGCTTTTTGAAAAAGCCGAGGAGGGTTAAATTTTATGAATTTTTCAAACAGTGAAATAAATGAAATGTATTTAGATGTCTTGAAAGAGCTTGGGAACATAGGAACAGGCAATGCAGTGTCAGCTCTTGCTATGATGATTGGCAGGAAAATAAACATGAAAGTCCCTGTTGTAAAGATGGTTAAACTCCAAGAAGTTCCAGAGATACTTGGCGGGGCAGAGATTCCTGTAGTTGGAATTTTATTGAACGTGGAAGGCGACATCGAAGGATTTATCATGTTTGTCATGTCTCAAGCTTCTGCCCACCTTCTTGTAAACATGTTAATGGGCACAGCTTTAAATGGATACAGCGAATTTACAGACATAGAAAAGTCTGCCTTGATGGAGATTGGGAACATCTTGGCAGGAGCGTATTTAACAGCACTTTCAAGTCTGACAGGTTTTAAGATGATTCAATCTGTTCCGCAGCTTGCTGAAGACATGGCAGGCGCGATTTTAAGTTTTCCTGCCATTCAGTTTGGCGAGACAGGTGACACTGCACTTTATATCGAAACCGAGATTTTTGAAGAAAGCAGCAGGATTGTTGCTGATTTTTTCCTTATACCAACAATAGAGTCATATCAAAAAATGTTAAAAGCACTGGGAGTAGCATAAAAGATGATGGAGATTATAAAGGTAGGCATGGCAGATTTGAATGTCACAAGCTATCCGAACGCTCTTACCACCCTTGGACTTGGTTCTTGCGTTGGGGTGTGTATATACGATACAAAGACAAAGATAATAGGGATGATACATATTATGCTTCCTTACAGCTGGGGTGTAAAAAATAATACTAACCCTGCAAAGTTTGCAGATACAGGTATTCCATTGCTCATAGAGAAGATGGAGCAGCTTGGTGCTGCAAAGAAGAACATGGTTGCCAAGCTTGCAGGCGGCGCTCAGATGTTTGAGGTTACAAGAAGCGAGTTTATGAACATTGGAAAAAGAAATGTTGATGCTGCGAAAAAGGTTTTACAGGATTTTGATATATCCATTGTAGCAGAAGACACTGGAGGAAATTATGGTAGAACAATTATATTTTATTCGGAAGATGGCAGGCTTGAGATAAAGACAATTGGCAAGGGAACAAAAACAATTTAAAGGAGAAGACTTAAGAATTGAAAGGGGAGCAACTATTACCTGAGATTTTAGCAATTGTGGGAGGAAGTATTGTCCTTATTGCATGTCTTGTTACAAGGAAATCTGGAGAGTACACCTTTTTTGCAACTGCTGTGGTGTCGATTATAGGTTATGTGTTTGGAAGTTTAGTTAAGAATATACTGAATGACAGCAATGACCATAATCCTTAAATAGCTGAGAGGTACGAATAGGTATGGATGATGCGTTTTTGTGGGAAAAGTTTATAAAGACCAAAGACCCGAAGATAAAAGAACAGCTCATAATAAAATACATGCCGCTTGTAAAGCTTGTGGCTGGCAGGATGGCTATTTATTTTGGCGGGAACGTTGAGTATGATGACTTGGTAAGTTATGGTTCAATTGGTCTTCTTGATGCAATTGAAAAATTTGACAGTCAAAAAGGAGTCAAGTTTGAGACATATGCATATACGAGGATAAAAGGTGCGATAATTGACTGTGTGAGAAGCCAGGATTTTTTGCCACGAAGCATACGACAGAAAGCAAAAGAGATAGAAAAAGCTTACGTGGAGATAGAAAGAGAAGGCAAAACCCCGACAGACCAGGAAGTGGCAAAAAGGGTTGGGATTTCAGTAGATGAACTTCAAAAACTGAAGGAGAGAATATCGAGCGGCATGATTATTTCGCTGGATAGTTTTTTAGAGCAGAACTACGAAAGCAAGATTGGCGGGCTTGAAGATTTTGTGTCCCAGCCAGAACATTTTATAGAGAATGAAGAACTTAAAGAAGTGTTGAGACAGCAGATAGATAATCTTATGGAAAATGAAAGGATGGTGATAGTGCTTTATTACTATGAAGAGCTGAGCATAAAAGAGATAGCAAAAGTTCTGGGCGTGTCTGAGTCGCGAGTAAGTCAGCTTCATACACGAGCGCTTTTAAAGCTTAAGGCTGCTTTGCAAAAGTATTTAGAAAAATAGGATTTTATTCTTTTGCGGGGAAAGGGGAAAGATTGAGATGTCAAGTGAACAAAAGGTTGATATAAAGGTGATGGTGACATCAGATAGATTAAAAGCAAGCTTAGTGCTTGTACAAAATCAAAATGGTGTGGATTTGACATTTGAAAATGTAATGAACAAACTGAGAGAAAATAAAATTGCATTTGGGATAGATGAAGAAGCTATAAAAAAGCTTATTGAAAATCCTACTTTTGGAACACCTGTTGTAGTTGCACAGGGAAAGCCTCCTGGCAAACCTGTTGATGGAAAGCTCATATATCATTTTGATATCAAGCGTGAGATAAGACCCAAAGAACTTCCTGATGGAAGAGTTGATTACAAGGACTTAGGAATTGTCCAGAATGTTCGAAAAGATGATGTTCTTGTTACTATGATAGACCCTGTTGACGGGGAAGATGGTAGGGATGTTTTTGGAGGGGTGATAAGAGGTCAAAAAGGAAGAAAGGTAAATCTTCCGAGAGGCAAAAATACATACATAGATGCTGACGGGCATACATTAAAAGCTGCGTGCGATGGTCAGGTGTGCATCATTGAAGGCAAGGTCACAGTTCTAAACACATTGGAAATTGACTCTGACATAGACAATTCAACAGGCAATATAAACTTTGTGGGCAATGTCCATATAAAGGGAAGTGTGCTTTCTGGGTTTAAAGTTGTTGCTGAAGGAAATGTAGAGGTTGATGGAATAGTTGAGGCTGCTGAGATTGAGGCAAAAGGCAACGTTGTGCTGCACAAAGGAATTACAGGTATGGGCAAGGGCAAGGTTGTTGCAGGCAAGAGCGTTTTTGCAAAGTTCATTGAAAACGCTACTGTTGTTGCTGGTGAGGATGTTCAAGCAGAGGCAATTGTTCACAGCGATGTAAAGTGCGGAAATAAGCTTATTCTTGTTGGAAGAAGAGCTTCCATTGTCGGTGGGTCTTGTAAGGTTGGCAAAGAGGTTGAAGCAAAAGTGATAGGTTCATATCTTTCCACAACTACTGAGATAGAGGTTGGGGTTGACCCTCTCATGGTGGAAAGATACAGAGAAATAAGAAAAGAGATGGCAGAGCTGAAAGAGAATATAAAAAAATGTGACCAAGGGATTGAAGTTTTAAAAAGGGTTGAGGCAGCAGGTCTTTTGACAGACGAGAAAAGAGAGATGCTTCAAAAGTTTACAAGGTCAAAGATTATGGCATCAGAAAGATTAAAGGTTTTGCAGAGCGAATTTGAAGAGATTGAAAAAAGACTTGAGGAGAGAAATGAGGGAGTTGTCAAGGTTCAGGATACCATTTACCCTGGGGTTAAGATAACCATAGGAAATGTGTGCAAGCTCATAAAAGAGCCGGTAAAATACTGCAGGATTTACCGGGAGGATGCTGACATCAAGATAGCACCGTATGCTTGAAGCTAAGGATTTTTATTGCTTTTGTAGATAAGAGGGAGATGGTGGAAGATGAATATAAGACCAATTGATGTAAAGATTTTGTATCCCAAATCGACAGAGGTGTCGCAGGTTGTGCTTGGTGAGCAGCAAAAAGAGAATATGCTAAGGCATATAAATAGCCAGAAAAACCAGGCAAAAGTAGATGAGGATTTGAGAAGAGTAAGGGAAAAGGACAATGCATCTGAGATTAGACTTTCTCAAAAACAAGAAAGAGAAAAACAGGAACCAAAAAAATCTAAAAAGCAACAGAAAGGGTTTGATATTAGAATATAAAGTTCTGTAGAGGAGAAGATAAGAAGAAAATGGATGCCTATGTAATTTTGTTTATATTTTTTGGACTAATTTTAATATTGTGGGTATTCAGGTCGATAAAAAGGGATATAGAAAGAGGCGAGAAGATTTTACATGAGGCAGAAAAGGCTCAAAAAACTCTTTCACAGCTTTTGAATGGAGCCATTGAGACAATTGAGGAATTGGATAGCTTTGGAGAATATATTATTGAAAGAATCGAAAACAAGGTAAAATGGGCAAAAAGTGAGATTTTAGATATTGAAGCATCGCCAGTTAAGGGAAATACTGAACATCTAAAGACTGAGGAAAAAGTTGAAAAGACAGCTGAGACAAAATCTTATGCAGGAAAAGAAGATTATATTGAACCTGGCAAGGATATGCAGAAAGATGAGAACAAAAAACGTTCTAAAGAAGAACTTTATAAGAAAGCGGTTGAGCTTTACAAACAGGGATATACAGTAGAACAGATTGCATCGAGCTTAAATATTGGCAAGGGTGAGGCAAAGCTTGCTATAAGGATAGTTGGGAGGGAGAGCATCTGAAGTGGTACAAGTTTTTTCTGCTGGGGATAGGAGTTGGATGGGTACTTGGTGTGTGCGCGATGTATTTTGTCACCATTTCAAGTGCTAAAGACGTTTTACCAAATTTCAATAATACGGTGGACATTTATATTGACAGTATTGATAACCTTGCAGATGTTCTTTACCAAAATGGAGTTGTCCAGGACAGAGAGTCGTTTAAAAGGTTTCTCAAGAACAAAAATTTGGCTTCTGACTTTTGGGTAGGCAAAAAGGTAACATTTTCAAGAGCAATGTCATATGAGGAGATTTTTGAGGCAGTATATAAGAGCCATAAGTAAAACAAGCGGGGTTGGAAGATGATAGAAGCAATTAATAAAATTCTGCCCGTAATTGTAAAGACGCTTGAGAGAGTTCATGATAATAGCTGGAAGATGGATTACAATGTCCATGACAGCTACGAACTTATATTTGTAAAAAAAGGAAACATTGATTTTTGGGTAGAAAGGGAAAAAATAGAACTAAAAGCTGGTGACCTTTTGATAATAAAACCTTTTACAAAGCACAAGTTTGAGGTTGCAAGCTCAAGCAAGGCTGAGTTTGTTGTAATGGGATTTTATTTAAAACCAGAGAGTAAAGCAAAGGTAGATGAACTAAAGGAGATTTATGGGTTTTTGAAAGTTTTAGAAGGAATAACAAATAGATTTTATTTTTTCCATGTTAGAAAAAGAAGCAGTATTTTCTTTTGTTTAGAATCTATTCTTCATGAGGCAAAAGAAAACAAAAATAGTATTCTTCTTTATATAAAGTGTTTAGAGCTCTTCATATATATTACCCGAGAAATTGACAGTCTTGAGATGATAAAAAATTACGACTATTCATTGATTGCAAAACATATTAAAGAGTACATTGACAATAACTACATGGAAGATATAAAAATGGGTGATGTTGCAAAGAGGTTTTTCATGTCTGAAAGTAGTCTCTCGAGAATATTCAAGAATCATTTTGGGGTTTTGCCAAAAGAGTACCTGCTTTCAAAGAGGATAGAAAAGGCAAAAGAATATCTTTCCATCTCAAATCTAAAGATTAGCAATATTGCTATGATGTGTGGGTTTTCATCACTTCAGCGGTTTAACGACATTTTCAAAAAGTACACAGGTCTGAGTCCCACCCAGTATCGTAAGCTGATTTTGCAGGATTTTGAGTAAGCTATGTGACGTAAAAAAATGAGCAATAAAGAGAAAATGAGAGTTTGAAGAAGATATTTTATTCTTTTCCCATCAAATTCAGTGAAAATTGAATATAGTACGCTTTTTTTGGGCAAAATCAAACTTGATTAGAAAAGGAAGAATATACTATAGTATTTATTGTGATTAGCACTCATCGAAAGTGAGTGCTAACAAACTTGAAAAAGGAGGGGAAAGCTCAATGAAAATCAGACCAATTGGTGATAGAATACTCATCAAGTTCAAGGAAAGAGAAGAGGTAACAAAGAGCGGTATAGTTCTTCCAGACACTGTGAAGGAAAAACCACAGATTGCTGAGGTAATTGAGGTTGGTCCTGGTGGAATTGTTGATGGTGAGAAGGTTGAAATGGTTGTAAAGAAAGGTGATAAGGTAATTGTAAGCAAATATGCTGGTACAGAAATCAAGATTGATGGTGAAGAATACACAATAATCAGACAAGATGACGTCTTGGCAATCATTGAAGACTAATTTTGAATTGAAAAGGAGGTAGATGTAAAGATGGCAGCAAAGATGATATTGTTTGATGAAGAGGCAAGAAGGGCGCTTGAGCGTGGTGTTAACAAACTTGCAGATACAGTTAAAGTTACACTTGGACCAAAAGGAAGAAACGTTGTTCTTGAAAAGAAATTTGGTTCACCACAGATTGTAAATGACGGTGTTACAATCGCAAAGGAGATTGAGTTGGAAGACCCATTTGAGAACATGGGTGCACAGATTGTAAGAGAGGTTGCATCCAAGACAAATGACATTGCAGGTGACGGTACAACAACTGCAACAGTTCTGGCACAGGCAATGATAAGAGAAGGTCTTAAAAACATTGCAGCTGGTGCAAACCCAATGATTCTCAGAAAGGGTATCCAAAAAGCAGTTGATGTTGTTGTAGAAGAGATTAGAAAGATGAGTAAGAAGGTAAGAGGAAAAGAAGACATCACATATGTTGCTTCAATCTCAGCAGGTGACGAAGAGATTGGTAAACTTGTTGCAGATGCAATGGAAAAGGTAACAAACGATGGTGTCATCACTGTTGAAGAGTCGAAGACAACAGAGACAACTCTTGAGATAGTTGAAGGTATGCAGTTTGACAGAGGTTACATCTCTGCATACATGGTAACAGACACAGAGAGAATGGAAGCAGTGCTTGACGACCCATACATCTTGATTACAGATAAGAAAATCTCAACAATCCAGGACATCTTGCCGCTTCTTGAACAGATAGTTCAGCAGGGAAGAAAACTTTTGATAATTGCTGAAGATGTTGAAGGCGAAGCATTGGCAACACTTGTTGTAAACAAGCTCAGAGGAACACTCCAGTGTGTTGCGGTAAAAGCACCAGGATTTGGTGACAGGAGAAAAGCAATGCTCCAGGACATTGCAATACTCACAGGTGGTCAGGTAATCTCTGAAGAGCTTGGTCTTGACTTGAGAGAGGTAAAACTCAGCCAGCTTGGTCGTGCAAGACAGGTAAAGGTTCAGAAAGAGAATACAATCATTGTTGACGGTGCAGGCGACCCAAGCGAAATCAAAGCAAGAATTCAGTCTATCAAGAAGCAGATTGAAGAGACAACATCCGACTTTGACAGAGAAAAACTTCAAGAAAGACTTGCAAAACTTGCTGGTGGCGTTGCAGTAATCCATGTTGGTGCTGCAACTGAGACCGAGCTCAAAGAAAAGAAACTCAGAATTGAAGATGCTCTGGCTGCAACAAAGGCTGCAGTAGAAGAAGGAATTGTTCCTGGCGGTGGCACAGCGCTGATTAATGCAATCCCGGCACTTGACAAGCTCATTGAAAGCCTCACTGGCGATGAAAAGACAGGTGCAATGATTGTAAGAAAGGCGCTTGAAGAGCCGCTCAGACAAATCGCTGAAAACGCAGGTTTGGACGGTTCAGTTATTGTCAACAAAGTAAAAGAGAGCCCTGCTGGTGTTGGATTTGACGCACTCAACGAGAGATTTGTTGACATGTTTGAGGCAGGTATTGTTGACCCAACAAAGGTTACAAGAACAGCTATTCAAAATGCTGCATCGGCTGCAGCAATGCTCCTGACAACAGAAGCAGTTGTTGCTGAAAAACCAGAAAAGGAGAAGAATCCACCAGCTCCAGCACCTGATATGTACTAATTCCGAAAATAAAGGCTGCCATGATTGGCAGCCTTTATTTTTTTTTGATATAATAAATTGTAACAAAATCTTTTTAAAATCTATTAAAAAAGGTGAAAGCGAAAGATGTACAAACTTATTGCAATTGACCTTGACATGACGCTTTTGGACAGAAACAAAAATATCTCTTTAAGGAACAAAAAAGCTATTGAGCTTGCAAAGGAAAAAGGTGTGAAGATTGTTCTGTGCTCAGGAAGAATCCTCAAAGGCGTGATGTATTTTGCAAAGATTTTGGGTCTTTGCGACCAGGTGGTTGTTGCCTGCAACGGAGCAATAGTAAGAGACCTCAAGAAAGATAAAGATGTCTATTATGTTGGGCTTGAAAACCAAAAAAGTCTGGAAATTACCAGAATTTGCGAAGAGAATGACATCTATTATCATTACTATTTTCAAGACACAATGATAGCAAGAAAGCTTGATTATTCATCTAAATTTTACTATGAAAAGAATAAGGAGCTTCCTGAAGAAGAGAGAATTAATATCATAATTGACAATTCTGAAAATACCCTTAAAGCTTGTGGTGATTTGATAACTAAATTTGTTATTATTGACAAAGATGTAGAAAAGGTAGACCGTGTGAGAAAAATAATAGAAAGAGAGATTCCAGGTGTTGAGACCACAAAGTCAGACATCAACATTTTGGAAGTTATGAAAGAAGGTGTTAACAAAAAGAGAGCGCTTGAATTTGTTTGTTCTTATTTGGGGATAGCGCCAGAGGAAGTGATGGCAATAGGTGACAATGAAAACGACCTACAGATGATAGAGTTTGCCGGGCTTGGTGTTGCAATGGAGAATGCCATTGAAGAGCTTAAAGAGATAGCAGATTATGTGACAAAGTCTCATGAAGATGACGGGGTGGCAAGAGCGATAGAAAAGTTTGTTCTGGGGGAAGCGGTAAATGTGTAAAGTAGCAATTGTAAAGTGTGATACATATGAAGTGCAGGATGTGAAAGAGGCAATTTTGAAGGGTATTAATCTAATAGGGTATGAAATTCCAAAAAAAGAATGCGTGCTTGTAAAACCTAATCTTCTTATGAAAAAAAGACCTGAGGATGCTGTTACCACCCACCCTGCTGTTGTTCAGGGGACAGTGGAAATCATAAAAGAAAAGGCAAACAAGGTTATAATAGCCGACAGCCCAGGAGGTCCGTACACTAAAAAGAGGCTTGAGAGTATATACCATGCTGCAGGAATAAAAGTGCTTGAAAAGCTTGAAAATGTTTTTTTGAACTATGATACATCTTACAAAGACCTTAATGTTGAAAGTGCAACTTTTAAGAAACTTTCATTGATATCCCCATACTTTGAAAGTCAGGGAATTATAAATCTTCCAAAGCTCAAAACTCATCAGATGGCAGTGTACACAGGTGCTGTGAAGAATCTATTTGGGCTTGTCCCTGGTGGGCAGAAAGCCGAGATGCATTTTAGGTTCCAGGATGTCAGAAGGTTTATGGAGATGTTGCTTGAAATTTTAAAGGTAGCAAAACCAATGCTAAACATTATGGATGGAATTGTTGCAATGGAGGGGGAAGGACCGTCGGCGGGAAGACCCAAAAAGCTTGGGATTTTGCTAATATCTGAAGATGCTCTTGCGTTAGATTATGTTGCCTGCAAAATTATTGGTCTTGATATAAAAGATGTTCCTCTTTTGGAGGTGGCAAAGGAGAAAGGGCTTTTAAATCCTGATAAGATTGAGATTGTTGGTGAGAGGATTGAAGATGTTGCTCCATCGAGTTTTGAACTTGTCTTAAGGCCAGAGATATCTTTTGTGAAAGGAAGGCTTCCTCATTTTTTGGCAAGTTTTTTGGATGGTTTTCTTTCACCAAAACCAGTTTTTGATAGAAATATCTGTATAGGCTGTGCAGAGTGTTTCAATGCTTGTCCTGCTCAGGCTATTGAGATGAAGAGCAGAAAAGCTTATGTTGATTTGAAAAAGTGTATAAGGTGTTATTGCTGTCACGAACTTTGTCCTGCAAAGGCTATAAAAATCAAAAGGTCAGTTTTGTTCGAAAAGATACTAAAATGATGAAAGGAGGAAAGTCTTGTATTCTGCCAAGAATAATGCGGCAGGGTGACAAGACAAATGGCAATGACAAGTGTAAATGTTGAGTACATCAATCCATTTATCCAGGCAAGCCAGCAGGTATTAAAACAGGTTGCAAACATTGATTTTAAGCTTGGGAAAGTATACATTAAAGATCCCACATATAAGGTTGACCAGGTTGTTGTTATAATTGGCATGACGGGCAATATAAAGGGTCAGGTCAACTTTTGCATGTCAATTGAGACGGCAAAAAACATTGCGTCAATGATGATGGGAGGTTTTCCTGTATCAGACTTTGATGAGCTTGCAAAAAGTGCGATTGGAGAGATGGCAAACATGATTATGGGAAATACATCAACACTGTTTTCACAAAAAGGCCTAAAGGTTGAGATAACACCCCCTTCAATTTTGATTGGCGAGAACATGACCCTCAGTACATCAAAGATGATCAACATATGTGTGCCGCTTTTACTTGACAACGGTGATAAAATTGATATGGATGTTGCGTTCATGGAAAACTAAACAGCGAAAGGGGGATTTGTTCCTCACAGCATGCCAATAAACATAGTACTTCATGAACCTGAAATTCCATACAACACAGGAAACATTGCAAGAACGTGCGCTTGCACAGGAAGCAAGCTCCATCTTATAGAACCTCTGGGTTTTTCATTAGAAGACAAGTACTTAAAAAGAGCAGGTCTTGACTACTGGCAGTATTTAGACGTAAAAATATACAAAGATTTAAACGACTTTTTTGAAAAGAACAGAGGAGCAAACATTTTCTATTTTTCTACCAAAGGAAAACAATATTATACCCAGGCACCTTATGAAGACAATTGCTATCTTATGTTCGGAAAAGAAACAGCCGGTCTTCCCCAGTGGTTGATTGAGCAGAACATACACAGAACTTACAGAATACCTATGATAAGTGATGTGAGGTCTTTAAATCTTTCAAATTCGGTTGCCATTGTTCTTTATGAGGCATTAAGACAGCTTGGTTTTCCAAACTTGGTGTAGTATTGGGAAATAAAAGGGGGATTTTTGAATGGGTGTCACGATAGTTACAGACTCAACCTGCGATTTGAGTCCTCAGATGCTCAAGAAGTTTGGCATCAAAATGGTGCCGCTGAACGTGTATTTTGGAGAAGAGGTATACAAGGACTGGGTTGAGCTTGACCCTGTAACTTTTTATCAAAAGCTTACTCAAGCTACAGAGCTTCCTCGAACTTCTCAGCCAAGCCCTGAAGAGTTTGCAAATGTCTTCAAACAAGAGCTTGAGAATGGTAACGAGGTTGTATCAATTCATCTTTCATCAAAGCTGTCAGGAACTTTTAACTCGGCATGTCTTGCAAGGGATATGCTTGACAGCAGCAAGATTTTTGTTGTTGATGGGAAAACAGCGTCAATTGGAACTGGAATTTTGGCAATTTTGGCAAAAAGATTAGCAGATGAAGGCAAAAGCGCAAAAGAGATAGCAGAAAGAATTACAAAAAAGACAGATACCATAAGGCATCTTTTTGCTGTTGAGACTTTGGAATATCTCAAAAAAGGTGGCAGAATTTCACCTGCAAAAGCTACCATAGGAAATATTCTGAATATAAAGCCGATACTTCATCTTGTTGATGGAGTTGTTGAGCCTTTTGATAAGGTAAGAGGTATGAAAAGAGCACTGCCGCGGATAATAGAAGAGGTTAAGAAAAAAGGACTTGACCTTAAAAATCAGCTTTGCGGACTTTCGTATGCAGGGTCTCTTGATGAAGCAAGCGAGTATGCAAATATGGTCAAGCAAGAGCTTTCACCAGGCGAGCTTATTGTCACTCAGATTGGAAGTGTGATTGGCACATATGTGGGACCTGGCACGGTTGCATTTATATTCTTTGAGGAATAATAAAATTTGAGGGTTTAAACTCTTTCAGCTACAGGGTAGCCTGTAGCTTATTGTATTTTTAAAGAGACGAGGTGAGAATACAAAAGTGTGTGTAAAAGATAAGGTGTTCAAACTGCTTTATGGTGTTGAAAAACCGGGAAGATATATCGGCAACGAGATAAATATGGTAAAAAAAGACCCTGCAAAGGTAGATGTTAGATTTGCATTTTGTTTTCCAGACGTTTATGAAATTGGCATGTCTAACCTGGGACTGAAAATTCTGTATCATCTTTTGAACGAAAGAGAAGATGTGTACTGCGAAAGAGCTTTTATGCCATGGGTTGATATGCAGCAGCAAATGAAAAAAGAGGGAATAAAACTTTTTTCACTCGAGACTTTTACCGAGCTTGACAAGTTTGACATAATAGGTTTTTCTCTTTCATATGAGATGAGCTATACAAATCTTCTCAAAATGCTTGAGCTTTGTGGACTTCCTCTTGAAAGTAAAAAGAGAGAAAAAGGTATGCCTATTATAATTGCAGGTGGTCCATGCACTTATAATCCTGAACCTCTCTGGGAGTTTGTGGATGTGTTTGTGATTGGTGAAGGCGAAGAGGTTATTTTGGAATTTATAGACCTTTATAAAAAATATAAGTTTTCCAGTATGACAAAAGATGAGTTTTTATTTGAATGTGCATCTATTCAAGGGTGTTATGTTCCTTCTCTTTACAATGTTAAATACAATCAAGATGGCACTATAAAATCTATAGTACCTGTATCAGAAAGTGTACCAGCAAAAGTAAAAAAGAGAATTGTAAAAAATCTGGATACAAGTTATTTTCCAACAAGAATGATAACTCCTCTTATAGAAGTTGTACATGACAGAATAACCTTGGAGATTTTCAGGGGATGCGCAAGAGGGTGCAGGTTTTGCCAGGCAGGTGTGATATACAGACCTGTCAGGTTCAGAAGTAGCAAAAAGGTTTTGCAGTATGCAAAAGAGCTTGTTGAAAATTGTGGTTGCAATGAGATATCGCTTGTGTCCCTTAGCACAAGCGATTATCCGAATATAGATGAGCTTGCAAGGGAAATTTTGAAGTTTGCAGAGAACAAAAAAGTAAACATTTCTCTTCCATCGTTGAGACTTGACTCAACATCTTTAGACCTTTTAAAGGAGGTTGAAAAGGTAAGAAAACCTACACTGACGTTTGCGCCCGAGGCAGGAACGCAGAGGCTCAGAGATGTTATAAACAAGAATATAAAAGAAGAGGATATATACTCTACAGTCAAGCTTGCGTTTGAAAGAGGGTTTCAGAATATAAAACTCTATTTCATGCTTGGTCTTCCTCTTGAAGAAGATGAGGATGTTCTGGGGATATATACAATAGCAAAGAATATAAGAGAAATTTACAAAGAGCTTGGACTTAAAAAGAGGGTCAGAATACCAGTATCAACTTCATTTTTTGTGCCAAAACCACACACGCCGTTTCAGTGGGAGGCACAGGATAGCATTGAAAACATGCAAAGAAAGATGAAACTTTTAAAGGAGAATCTCAAAAAGGTAAAGGATGTTGAGTATAGCTGGCATGACTTTTATCTTAGCAAACTTGAAGCGGTACTTTCGCGAGGTGACAGAAGACTTTCAAAGGTAATTAAAAGAGCTGTTGAGCTTGGCTGTCAATTTGACGACTGGAGCGAGTTTTTTGACTTTTCGAAATGGGAAAGAGCATTCCAGCAAGAAAACATCGATTGGAGGTTTTACTCTGACCGAAAAAGAAGTTTTGACGAGATTTTGCCATGGGACATTATTGACACAGGCGTGACCAAGGAGTTTTTGAAAAAAGAATGTCTTTTGGCATATGAAGCAAAAACCACAAGTTCGTGTTTTGAAAGATGCACAGGTTGCGGTGTAGCTTCTTTTCGAGGGGGAATTTGTGTTGGCAAATAGGTACAGGTTTTACTTTTCGCGTGATTTGCCTGCAGCGTTTATATCCCATCTTGACATGACAAGGTTATTTGAAAGGTTATTCAGGAGGCTGGATGTAAAGCTCAAGTTCACCCAGGGGTTCAACCCACATCCCAAGATAGTTTTTATTCTTCCAATGCCAGTTGGACTTTGTTCGAAAGAAGAGATATTTGAAGTTGAATGCGAGCAGGAACTTGAAAGCAGTATCATTGAGAATCTCAATAAAATCTTGCCAGAAGGATTAAAAATGTTGAAAGTTGAGCTGGCTACTGATAAAATACAAGTAAGTGATATGTATTATCAATGTTTTGTTGAAGCTGAGGAAGAATTTTGCAAGTACTTTGATGAGTTTATGAAAAAAAGTCCTGCTATAAAGAAAGAGAAGGAAGGCAAGGTAACAGTCAAGAAAATTTATGATTTTCTTTTGAGCTATGAATGTGAAAAAGTGGATGGGAATATAAAAATAAGTTTTCATATAAATGTTGTGAATGGAAGTTATATAAAACCAGAAGATATATTAAGAGAATTTTGTCAGGAGTATAATATTGAATGTAGGATTGTGAGGGTTGAAAGGGTAAAAGTTAACTATAAAAGGGTGATATAATGCAAAGTGAGATTATAGTGGATGTAAGTTTTAACCAAACCCGGGTTGCTGTTTTGGAAGACAAAGAACTTGTCGAGATTTACATCGAAAGGGAAGACAGCCAAAGTATAGTAGGAAATATCTACAAAGGGGTTGTTGAAAACATCCTGCCTGGTATGGATGCAGCTTTTGTCAATATTGGTCAGGAGAAAAACGCTTTTTTGTACCTTGGAGACGTGAACAGGCTTGAGTTTGGTGATACCGACGAGTATTATGAGATAAAAACAAATCCGCTTGCCCTAAGGTGTGGCCAGGAAATAGTTGTGCAGGTAATAAAGGAAGGGTATGACCAGAAAGGCCCACGGGTTACCACAAATATAACGTTGCCGGGAAGGTACTTGGTTCTCTTGCCGAGCACAGAATATGTTGGCGTATCAAAGAGGATTGAGAGTGAAGAAGAAAGACAGAGACTCAAAGAGATAGCATGCAGGCTAAAACCAGAGGGAATGGGACTTATTGTCAGGACTGCAGCAGAAGGCAAGAGCGAGGAGATTTTGAAAAGTGAGCTTGAGTTTTTAAAAAATATGTGGGGGAGAATAAAACAGAAAAGCTGCCAGAGCGCACCAGTACTTCTTTACAAGGACTATGACCTTGTGTTCAAAGCTGTCAGAGACATGTTCACCAACCAGGTTGACAGGTTTGTAATAAATGATAGGAAAAAATATAACAAAATAATGGAATTTTTATCATCTTATGCTCCAAGCCTCAAGAGTAAAGTTGAGTATTTTAACCTTGCAACAAATATATTCGAATATTTTCAGATAGAGCAAAAGCTTGCAAAGGCTCTTTCTAAAAGAGTGTGGCTAAAAAGCGGTGGGTATATAGTAATAGACGAGACAGAGGCTTTAACTGTCATTGATGTTAACACAGGAAAATATGTTGGCAAGACAGATGTTGCAGAGACAATTTTAAAGACAAACCTTGAAGCTGCACATGAGATTGCAAGGCAGCTAAGACTCAGAGACATTGGTGGAATAATTATAATCGACTTTATCGACATGAAAAATCCAGAGCATCAGAAAATAGTTTTAGATGCTTTGAAAGAGGCTCTCAAGAGAGACAAGACAAAAACAGTGGTTGTTGACATAACGCCTCTTGGGCTTGTTGAGATGACAAGGAAAAAGATAAGACAAAGACTTTCGTGTGTGATGCAGTCAAGCTGTCCTTACTGTGAGGGCACAGGCAAGATTTTATCTCCAGAAAGTGTTGCGTTTAAGGTGCTGAAAGAAATTGAGTGGTATTGCAAAAACAAGGTAGAAGACAAGTTCTTTGTTGAGATACACACAAAAGTATGTGAGATTTTGAGAAAGGGTGAAATTGACAGGATAAAAGAGCTTGAGCAGAAGTACAAAAAGAAAATCTATGTAAAAGCATCTTCAAATATTCACATAAATAAGTTTACCATATGCCCTGTCAAGGATGAGGACCATTACATGGCGCTGTGTGGTTGGCTTTGTGAAGGGGACGAGGTTTTGGCGTTTGTTGAGGAGGAAGACAGGTTCAATCCAAAAAATGCGGTTGGGTATGTGAACCAGAACAAGATAGAGCTTGATGATGCATCTGACCTTGTTGGCAAGTACATCTATGCAAAGGTTGAAAAGGTGTATGGAACACTTTCAAAAGGAAAGATTTTGGATGTGTATGAGGTTGATAAAGAGGATGTGAAAGAGTGTTAATTTGGTTGAAAAAAATATGTTTTTTTTGATAAAATAGAAGAGCAAAATTTTAAATCGGAGGGAAGCTGATGGTTGAGGCAGGCGATTTTCGAAGAGGATTAACAATAGAGTATGATGGTCAGATATTTCAGGTAATTGAATTTTTGCACGTAAAACCTGGCAAGGGCGCAGCTTTTGTTAGAACAAAACTTAAAAATATAAAGACAGGTGCTGTGATTGAAAAGACGTTTAGACCGGATGAGAGAATGCCTCTTGCTCACATTGAAAGAAGAGAGATGCAGTATCTTTACAACGACGGCGAGCTTTACTATTTCATGGACACACAGACATACGAGCAAATTGCGCTAAATCAAGAGATGGTTGGCGATGCTCTAAAGTTTGTGAAAGAGAACATGACAGTGACTGTACTTTCGCACAATGGTAGCGTGTTCGGTGTCGAGCCGCCAAGATTTGTTGAACTTGAGGTAATTGACACAGAACCAGGCTTTAAAGGTGATACTCAGACAGGTGCAACCAAACCCGCAAAGGTTGAAACAGGCGCTGTAATTCAAGTGCCTCTTTTCATCAATATTGGTGACAAGATAAAGATTGACACATCAACAGAAGAGTATCTGTCGCGAGTGTAATTGATTTGACATTTTTTCAATTATATGCTTTGTGTATAAACTATTTTTTATGGGTAAATATTATGTATAGACAAGGTTATTCTGTTTTTTAGGAGGATACTTTAATGGAAAATTTGTATGAAAAGGTTGCATATTTGAGAGGGCTTGCAGAGGGTCTGGGCATAAATGAGGATTCAAAAGAAGGCAGGCTGCTTCTGAGCATCATTGATGTGCTTGACGAGTTTGCAGATGCGATAAACGAACTTGATGTCAAGCAAGCAGAGCTTGAAGATGTTGTTGACTCAATTGATGAGGATTTGGAAAAGTTAGAAGATGAAGTGTATGAAAACTATGATGAGGACTATGATGACTACTATGATGAGGAAGATGACGAGGACTTGGTGGAAGTGACCTGTCCAAACTGTAAAGTGACGTTTTATTTAGAAGAAGACGAGTACTTAAACGAGGACGAGATTGAATGCCCGAACTGCAACGAAGTGATATATCTTGACGAACTTGAAGAAGAGTTTGACGATGAAGAGTACGATGAGGAATATGAAGATGAAGAGGACGATGAGAACAAAAAAGATAAATAGAGATTCTGCAAAAGAAGGTTTTGGCCGGTGCTTCTTGCCGGCTTTTTGTTTATATTACAAGTTTTTGCCATGAGAAGTTGTTTTAAATAGACAAAAATATTCTATTTTTATGTGTTCAAAATGTATAATAATAAGATTGTCAAATTATTGACATTGTCTGATACATTGGATATAATCAACTTAAAACACATTGAGTTTGCTTGAAAGGGGTAGAGTTTAAATATGAGAAAACCAAAGCTTTTGATGACACCTGGTCCAACTCCGCTTCCACCTGAGGTTATTGCTGCCATGTCACAGCAGATTATTCACCATCGCACAAAAGAGTTTGGGGAAATCTTTTCAAGAGTGAATGAAAATTTAAAAAAGGTGTTCCAGACAAAGAACAATGTTCTTACATTTGCTGCGTCTGGGACAGGTGCGATGGAGGCAAGCGCTGTCAACTTCTTTTCTGAAGGCGACACTGTTTTAGTTGTGTCAGTGGGGGTTTTTGGGGATAGGTTTATAAATATATGCAAGACATTTGGCCTAAATGTAATTGAAAAGAAATATCCTTATGGTGATGTAGCAAATATTGATGAGGTAATTGAAATTATTGAATCTAACAAGGATATAAAAGGTGTGTTTATAACACACAACGAGACATCAACAGGTGTTACAAATCCTATTGAAAAGCTTGCAAGGTATCTCAAAAATACAGACAAGATTTTAATTGTTGATGCAGTAAGCTCACTTGGTGCAATTGATTTAAAGACTGATGAGTGGGGCGTTGATGTTGTTGTTACAGGCTCTCAGAAAGCTTTGATGTCCCCGCCAGGACTTGCTTTTGTCTCTGTATCAGAAAAGGCATGGGAGTTTTACAAAAAGTCTCAGCTAAGAAAATTTTACTGGGACTTTAAAAAGTATCAGGACAACCTCTTAAAAGAGAGCCAGGACACTCCGTTCACGCCTGCAGTTACTTTAATTAGGGCTGTTGATGTGGGACTAAAACTTATTCTGGACTATGGACTTGAGAACAATTTCAAAAGACACACAAGACTTGCACATCTTACCCAGCTTGCAGCTGAAAAACTAAACTTAGAGCTTCTGCCAAAGAAAGAATACTCATCTGCAGTCATCACTGCAATCAAGTCACCAGAGGGTGTGGATATAGAAAAGGTAAGAAAGATAATGAATCAGAAATATGATATAATGGTAACAGGAGGACAGGCAACACTCAAAGGAAAGATTATAAGAATAGGTCACATGGGATATGTTGACGAGTTTGACCTTCTGAAGACCATTGAGTGCTTTGAGCTTGCACTCTTGGAATGCGGCTATAAAAACTTTGAGGTTGGAGAGGCTACAAAAGCTGTGCTTCAGGAAATTGCTAAGGGGGTAAACAGTTAAAATGAAGGTTTTGGTGACTGAGAGGATTGCAAAAGAAGGTATAGAGATTTTGAGAAATGAAGGAATTGAGGTTGATGAAAGGCTTGGGCTTTCGCATGAGGAGATTTGCAATATAATCGGCGAGTATGATGCTCTGATTGTCAGAAGTGCAACAAAAGTAAACGAAGAGATGATAAAATGTGGCAAGAACTTAAAAGTGATTGCGAGAGCCGGTGTTGGTATTGACAATGTGGATGTAGAGGCAGCAACAAAACAGGGGATTATTGTTGTGAATGCTCCAGATGGCAACATTATGGCAGCTGCCGAGCTCACAATTGGTCTTATATTTAGCATATTCAGGTACATCCCACAGGCGTACATGTCTTGTAAGCAGGGTGATTTTAGAAGAAACAAGTTCAAAGGTGTTGAGCTTTATGAAAAGACAGCGGGAATTATCGGGTTTGGCAAGATAGGAGCGCTTGTTGCAGAGCGTCTCAAAGCTTGCGGGATGAGGGTTATTGCATACGACCCATACGTTTCTGACGAAAAGTTTAAAAAATACGGTGTTGAAAAGGTTGACTTTGACACGCTCTTGAAGGAGTCTGACCTTATTACCATTCACACACCAAAGACAAAAGAGACGTACAACCTCATTTCAGAAAAAGAGTTCAAAAAGATGAAAAAAGGTGTCAGGATTGTAAACTGTGCGCGCGGCGGTGTTATAAACGAAAATGACCTTTACAATGCGATAAAAGAGGGTATAGTCGCAGCAGCAGCACTTGACGTCCTTGAAAAAGAACCTAATTTTGAGCTTGAAAAGCAAGACTACTACAACCCGCTTTTAGAGCTTGACAATGTGGTAATCACACCTCATCTTGGAGCATCGACACAGGAAGCTCAGGTAAATGTGGCTGTATCTGTTGCAAAAGAGGTTGCAGCGGTGTTAAAAGGCGGCATTGCTAAAAATGCTGTCAATCTTCCTGCATTTGAAAAGGAAAAGCTTGAAGAGATTATGCCATATTTGGAGCTTGCTGAGGCAATGGGCAAGATTTTTATCCAGGCAGAAAGAACTTTTGCCAATAAAATAGAAATTGTGTACAGCGGTCAGATAGATGAGAAAGCAACAACATGGCTCACACGTGCACTTTTAAAAGGCTATCTTGAATTTTCGGTACAGGACACTGTCAACTATGTAAATTCCCAGCTTTTGGCAAAAGAACAGGGAATTGAAGTTATTGAGAGCAAAAAAGAAGAAAGCGGAAAGTTCAAGAACATGATAACCGCAAGGTTTACAACCAGCGAGAAAGTTTTAGAGCTTTCTGGAACAGTTTACAACAATGAAGGTAGAATCATAGATTTCTTTGGTTACAAGGTTGATTTCAAGCCAGAAAAGTACATGCTCCTTATCCAGAACATAGACAAACCAGGTATGATTGGCAGAATTGGTACTATTGTTGGAGAGTATGGAATTAACATTGCTACAATGCAGGTTTCGCGCAACAAAAAAGGTGAAAAAGCTGTTATGGTATGCGAGATAGACGGTGCTTTGCCTGATGAGGCTGTGGAAAAACTTAAAAATACAGATGGAATTTTGAGAGTTACGATGGCAAAACTGTAAGAGTTGCATTTTAAAAAGCCAAAAATTACAAAATAGAAAGGATTATGGTATAAGATGGCTAACATCAAAGGTTTTAGAGGTTTGAGATATTCAGAAGAAGTTGAGCTTGACAGATGTATATGTCCGCCTTATGACATAATTTCTGAGGATGAGAGAGAAGAGCTTTATAAAAGATGCGAATATAACATCGTAAGAGTGGAGTTTGGAAAAGAGTTTGAAGGTGATGATGAAGCTAACAACAAGTTTACACGTGCAAAAGAGTATCTAAGTAGCTGGATTCAGAATGGTATATTGAAATTTGACCCTCAAGAGAGCGTATATGTTATTGAACAGGAGTTTGAAGTTGAGGGAAAGAAGTATAAAAGAACAGGTTTGATAGTACTTCTTGAGCTTGTCGAGTTTGAAAAGGGAATTGTAATTCCCCACGAGTTTACACTTTCAAAGCCAAAACAGGAAAGACTTGAACTTTTGAGGCACACAAGAGCAAATATAAGCAGCATATTTGGGCTTTATGAGGACAAGACAAAAGATGTAAAGAGCATTTTGGATTCAATAAAATCTAAAAAAGAAGATGTTGCTTACAATGGTATTGGCACATATGAAAGAATGTGGGTTGTTTCTGATGAGGATATCATAGATAATTTGAAAAAACTATTTAGCGACAAGAAGATATTCATCGCAGATGGTCATCACAGGTATGAAACTGCACTTGAGTTCAAAAAAGAGATGCAGCAAAAGGAAGGCATAAGACAGGATGCAGATTACAACTACATAATGATAACACTCACTGCCTTGGAAGATGAGGGAATTGTGATTTTACCGACGCACAGGATTGTGCTTTCCTCAAGCATTGAAGAGGATATTTTTGTTGAAAAGCTAAAAGTGGATTTTGATATCGAAACGGGAGAGTACGAGGTTCTGAAAAAAAAGTTAGAAGAGAAAAAGAAATATGCGTTTGTAGTGTACACATACAACAAAAACTTTTATTTGATAACACTAAAAGACCCTGAAAATGCTCTAAAGGATGTGGAAGGGAGTAGGGCTTACAAGAACCTTGATGTTGTTGTTCTGCAGAAGCTCATTTTAAATAAAGTACTTGAGATTACAGATGAAGATATACTGCATCAGAGAAATCTAAAATACACAAAGTCGGACAGAGAATTGATTGAAATTGTAAATAAAGGAGCTAAATACGGATTTATTCTAAACCCAACACTTGTTGAAGAGTTAAAAGAAGTGTCTTTGAGTGGCGAAAAAATGCCACAAAAGTCAACCTACTTTTATCCAAAGCTCATGACAGGAAATGTTATATTTGTTCATCAAAAGTGAACAATAGCTTTTAAAAATGTCAGTGGTTTGGATATTGATACCTGGGCATATTAGTTTAGGTTTCAATGTCCAAACCGTTTTTTGTATTTTATGTTCAAAAAAAGAGAAAGGAGAAAGCGTAAAAGATGATAAAGCTTGTTGCAACAGACCTTGACGATACACTTTTATCAAAGGATTTGACGGTAACCGAGAAAAATCTCAAGGCTATAGAATTTTTAAAGCAAAACAGCATAATTTTGATTTTAGCTTCAGGAAGGCCCTATCCATCTGTGAAAAAGGTGGCATATGACCTTCAAAATTTTTACCCAATGATAACATACCAGGGCGCACTTGTTTATGACCCGAAAAATGACAAAAAGCTTTATGGCTGTGAAATTAAGCCAGAGGACGCAAAAGAACTTGTAAGGCTTGCCAAAGATGAAGGAATTCATGTTCACATTTACATTGACAATATATGGTATGTTGAAGTGATGAACGAAAAGACAGAGTATTACAAAAACCTTACTAAGCTTGAACCCCACAGGGTTGAGAACTTTCTTGAATTTATAGACAGGCCTGTCACAAAGGTTTTGTTTTTTGATGAGCATGAAAGATTGAAAGCTTTAAAAGAAAGGCTTCCCAAGGATTTTTCAAAGAAGTTTAACATAATGTTTTCAAAGCCCTTCTTTTTGGAATTTACAGATATCAATGTTTCAAAAGGGAATGCTCTTAAGTTTTTGACAGAGTACTACGATTTAAAAAGAGAAGAGGTCATGGCAATTGGAGATGGTGACAATGACATTTCAATGATTGAATATGCAGGCGTGGGCGTTGCCGTTGGAAATGCCACAGAAAGCTTGAAAAGTGCTGCTAATTTTGTAGTAGCAAGCTGTGATGAGAGCGGGTTTGCTGAGGCAATTGAAAAAGTATTCAATGTCCATTTTTAAGTTTTCACTCATATAATAGCATAAGAAAGAGAAAAACCGATAAGTTGATAAGAAAACGAGGGCTAATTTAAAAATTTAAAGGAAAATGATATTTTTTAAAAAAATATATTGACTTTTGAGACAAATCTGCTAAAATAAATTCTGTTATTTGAAAAGAGTAAATTCCAAGAAGGAGGTAGAGAAGATGCACGCATTGGGCAGGCACATAATAGCAGAGCTGTACGGGTGTGACAAAGAAGTGCTCAACAATCGCGAGCTGATTGAGAAGATAATGGTAGAGTCAGCGCTCAAAGCAGGTGCAGAGGTAAGAGAGGTTGCGTTTCATAAGTTTTCACCACAGGGTGTAAGTGGCGTGGTTGTGATTTCTGAGTCACACCTGACAATTCACACATGGCCAGAGCTTGGCTATGCAGCAGTTGACGTATTTACATGCGGCGAGAGAGTTGACCCATGGCAAGCTTGCAACTACATCACAGAGATGCTCAAAGCAAGCCACATGACAACTACAGAGGTAAAAAGAGGTTTGTTCGAACAACCTGTCAAGGTAGCAAACCTGTAATAATACCTCCTTTTTGTTGATGGTATAGAAGGTAGTGTTAAAGTTTTGAAGGGATGTGGAACTGGGAACTCTATAAGGAGGATATGCCTTTTTAAATTGTATTACATTTTGAGGTTTTTGATGTATGAAAGAATACAAAAAGGGAAAAATATTTAACAGAAAGACCCCCTTTACTTAAATAAAAATATTTTTGGTGCACAGACAACTTTTCTGTGCACCAATTTTTTTATTGTTCAGTTCTCTCAAGCCTCTCTTAAGAGACCAAAGTACAGATCAAAGGTTTTGTTTATTCTTTCGCATACCAGAATTATAAAGTCATCATAAACTTCTTCGCTGCAAGCTTTATCTAATGCTTGATAATAATATGCACGTATTTCTTTTGGTATTATTGCAATAGGATATCCATTCCTCATAAGCTCTAAGTTCATCAAAAGTCTTGCTGTCCGCCCGTTCCCGTCAATAAAAGGATGTATTTTTACAAAGTCTGCATGAAGAATAGAAGCTTTTACTACCGGGTGTGCTTCGAGATTATTTATTCTTTCAACCAACTGGCTCATCAAATAAGGTACTTGTGTGTAGTCAGGAGGGGTGAAACTTGCTCCAGATATATATACATTCTCTTTTCTATAGACGCCAGCATTTTTGTCGTCAATTCCTTTGAGAATTAACTTGTGCAAACTCTTTATTTCCCATTCTGAAAGAGATGTGTTGTTTTTTATCAGCTCTTCTAAATATAAAATTGCTTCCTTATGATTAATAACTTCTAAGTGTTCTTTTAATGTTTTTCCAGCAACTGTTATGCCATTTTCCAGAACAACTTTTGTTTCATAAATTGTTAATGTATTTCCTTCTATTGCATTGGAATGGTATGTCCAGTCAAGAATAAGTTTTTCTTTCAAACTCTTTATGGAATTTTCAGGAAGAGGTCTTAAGGAGTCCAATTTTTCTTTTTTTTGACTAAGGATATCTAAAAATAGCTGAACATCTCTATTAAGTTCAAACATTTGTTTATCCCTCTATTCTAAAGAGTAGATGATATATTATATTTTACCCTATTCTTCTTCACTTCTGAATATTAAATGTTCTATAATAATGTTATACCCGAAAAAAGGAGGTTATTGGTCTTTGAAAGTTGTCTGCTATGGTGAGGTTTTGATAGATTTTTTGAATGTAAAAGATAACCTGTTTGAAGCAAACCCGGGCGGTGCTCCTGCAAATGTAGCAGCAGCAGTTGCAAAGTTTGGAGGAAAATCCTATTTAATCTCACAGGTTGGGAATGACATGTTTGGAAAAATGATTATAGATAGCCTTTCTGTCTGTGGTGTTGATATTTCAAATGTTAAAATGACAGATGAGTATTTTACAACACTTGCGTTTGTAAAACTTGATAGCAGGGGCGAGAGGTCTTTTTCGTTCTCAAGAAAATATGGTGCAGATGTTTACCTGAGAGTGGAAGATATTGATATGAATATCGTAAAGTCAGCTGATATATTTCACTTTGGCTCACTTACAATGACATATGAACAAAACAAAAGAACCACCTTAGAGCTTTTAAAGATTGCAAGACAAAGTGGCAGCGTCATCTCATATGACCCAAATTACAGAAGTAGCCTTTGGGAAAGCCAAAAAAAGGCTTTGGATACCATGATTGAACCTGTTGAGAGTGGGTTTGTTGATATTCTGAAGATGTCTGAGGAAGAGGTTTTGCTATATGAAAAGGACGTAAATAACTTTTATAATAGAATAAAAGATAAGGTAAAGATTTTTCTTGTGACATTTGGCGAAAAAGGTAGTATGGTTTTCTTTAAGGAGAAGTCATATTTTGTTGATACAATAAAAGTTGATGTGGTTGACACAACAGGATGTGGAGACTGCTTTGTCGGCATGGTTTTGTACGAAATTTCAAAGTTTTTGCCAGTTGAAAATCTTTCAGAAGATGAAATTATTAAAATTGTAAGAAAGGCAAACATAGCAGGGGCTCTCTGTGCAACCAAAAAAGGTGCTATTCCTGCAATTCCTGAGTACACTCAAGTTTTAGAAAGGCTTTGAAGTTCAAAAAGCCCTTTATTAAAAAATTTTTTGGGGGAAAGAATTATGAGAGCAATAATAACGGTTGTGGGTAAAGATAAAGTTGGCATAATTGCGGCAATCTCGAGCTTACTTGCCCAGAACAATGTAAATATTCTTGATATAAGCCAGACAATTATGCAGGGATTTTTTACAATGATAATGCTTGTTGACCTTCAAGATTGCAAATTGAAGTTTTCTGAACTGAAAGATCTTCTCATAAAAAAAGGGCAGGAAATAGGCGTTGATGTAAATATGCAGCACGAAGACCTTTTCAATAGCATAAACAGGATATAGTAATTTTACTTTTTTGAGGAGATGAAAGCAGAATGTTTACATCGCAGGAGATAATTGAAACCATCAATATGGTGAAGCAAAGCAATTTAGATATTCGAACAATCACAGTGGGGATAAGCCTTTTTGATTGTAGCTCTGACATTCCCCAAAGGTTTATTGATAACATGAGAAAAAAGATTATAAAATATGCGGGGAATCTCAAAAATGTGGCAAATGAGATTGAGGATATGTTTGGACTTCCAATTGTCAACAGAAGGGTTGCGCTAACACCTATTTCTCTTTTGACCTTTTCTTATTCATATGAAGACCTCATAAAGGTTGCAACTGCCATTGATGATATTGCCAAAGAACTTGAGGTTGACCTGATAGGTGGTTACTCTGCTGCTGTTCACAAAAACTATGATGAAAATACAAGGAAATTTATATCTTCTATCCCAGATGCGTTGGCATCAACAGATAGGCTGTGTTCTTCGGTTGATGTTGGGACAACAAGGTCGGGTATTAACCTTGATGTGATTGCCCATCTTGGGTTTATAATAAAAGAGATTGCACAAAAAACTAAAGACAAAGACAGTTTCGGATGTGCAAGGTTTGTTGTGTTTGCAAACGCACCAGATGACAATCCATTTATGGCAGGTGCGTTTCATGGGACAGGCGAGGGAGATTGCAGCATCAATGTTGGAATCTCAGGCCCTGGTGTTGTGAAAAGAGCATTGGAAGAGAAGAAAGACGCTTCAATTGATGAGATTTATGAGACAATAAAAAAGATGGCATTTAAAATAACAAGGGCCGGTCAGCTTGTTTTGCAGTATGCAAGCAAAAAGCTTAAAATTCCAGCCGGGATTGTAGACCTGTCTTTAGCGCCAACACCAAAAGTTGGTGATAGCATTGCAGAGATACTTGAAGAGATAGGAGTTGAGAAGGTAGGCGGGTATGGCACCACATTTGCTTTAGCGCTTTTGAATGATGCTGTAAAAAAGGGTGGAGCAATGGCAGCAAGTTTCACAGGTGGACTTTCAGGCGCGTTTATACCTGTATCAGAAGACTCTGGGATGGTAAGAGCTGTCGAGGCAGGAGCACTTTCTTTAGGAAAACTTGAGGCAATGACAAGTGTGTGTTCTGTCGGGCTTGACATGATAGTTGTGCCGGGCGATGTAGAAGCTGAAGTTATCTCTGCTATGATTGCAGATGAGATTGCAATTGGTGTTTACAACAACAAAACAACAGCTGTGCGTGTGATTCCTGCATACGGCAAAAAGGAAGGCGACGAGGTTAACTTTGGTGGGCTTTTGGGAGGTTCAAAAGTGATGAAAATAAATAGAAGCTCACCAAAAAGGTTGATTGAACGTGGAGGAAGAGTTCCACCA
Source organism: Caldicellulosiruptor acetigenus (assembly GCF_026914305.1). Lineage (NCBI taxonomy): Bacteria > Bacillati > Bacillota > Caldicellulosiruptorales > Caldicellulosiruptoraceae > Caldicellulosiruptor > Caldicellulosiruptor acetigenus. Next base: position 649,363 of record NZ_CP113866.1, read on the forward strand.
CCTATAATTTCGCTTAGAAACTAAAAATTTTGAAAAGGAGGTACAAAAAATGCTTTTTTCCAAGATGCACGGACTTGGTAATGACTTTATTGTAATAGATGCAAGAGGCAAAGAGGATATTGATTACAACTCTCTTGCAAAGAGGATGTGCCACAGACACATTGGTGTTGGAGCAGACGGACTGCTGCTTGTTTTAGATTCGAAGCTTGCTGATATCAGGATGAGAATTATAAACTCAGACGGGTCTGAGGCTGAGATGTGTGGAAATGGAATTCGGTGCTTTTCTAAATATGTGTTTGAAAGAGGAATAGTAAAAAAAGACAAATTCAAGGTTGAGACATTGGCAGGAATAATAGAACCAGAGCTTATTTTAAATGAATATGGGCTTGTGGAGAAGGTAAAGGTCAACATGGGAAAACCAAGCTTTAAAAGAAAGGATATTCCTATGCAAGGCGACCCAGAAAGCGATGCTATAAATACATCAATAGAGGTTGATGGTAAAGAGTATAAGATTACATCTCTGTTGATGGGTGTTCCTCACACAGTGTTGTTTGTTGATGATGTAGAAAAGGTTGACATTTATACTTTAGGTCCTAAAATAGAAAGGCATGAGGTATTTCCAAGGAAAACAAATGTCAATTTTGTTCAGGTGATTGACAAAAATAATATAAAGGTGAGAACTTGGGAAAGAGGAGCTGGTGCAACATTTGCGTGCGGCACAGGCTCTTGCGCATCTGTGATTGCATCTAACTTAAACAGCTTTACAGAAAGAAAGGTAAACGTTCACCTTTATTTTGGCACGCTTGAAATAGAGTGGCAGGATGATGGCACAGTATTCATGACAGGACCTGCCGAGGAGGTTTTTGTTGGGGAATATTTAGAGTGAAGCTCATCATTTTGATTGAATTTTTCTTAGCTTGTGGTATAATTTTAATATGGTTTTTATGGCTTTTTGCAAGGAAGGTGAATGCATTGAAAGTCTTCTATGTTAAGATTGAATACAAAGATGGAAGAAAGGTAGAAGATATCTTTCTCACAAACGCTAAGGCAAAAGAGATGTGCGATTTGCTTTTGGGTGAAGACAAAGAAGGTGCTATCAAACTTGTTGAGACAAAGTGCAGGGAAGTTGACCTGTAGTTTTGGCAGTCAATACTAAATTTTTAGGAGGTTTTAAAACACAATGGCAAAGATAATTCTAACCGTTTTAGAGCTTCTTTTAGCAATTGCACTTATAATTGTTGTGCTTTTGCAGTCTGGCAAGAGTGCAGGACTTTCTGGTTCAATTGCAGGTGGTGCTGAGACATTTTTTGGAAAGTATAAGGGAAGAACTCTTGATGCTATGCTTGGAAGATACACATGGATAATTGCAGCAGCTTTCTTTGTTGTATCAATAGTTTTGTTCTTTGTAATAAAGTAAAACCTGAGGTTGAATGTCAACCTTGGGTTTTTATTTTAATCAGAAATATTCACAATATCTTACAAAACACTAAATACAAAAGGAGGAAAATTTTGAAATGAGCGTCACACGTGAAGTTGCACTGGAGGAGCTCAAAAAGAGAATAAAGACACAGAATCTTTTCAAACACTGTTTGGCTTGCGAGGCTATTATGCGCGAGCTTGCATGTTATTTTGAACAGGACATGGACAAGTGGGGGATCTGCGGACTTGTCCACGACATAGATTATGAGGATACAAAAAACGACCCAAGTGCGCACAGCTTGGTTGGCGCAAAAATTTTGGAGGATTTGGGGTTTGACAAGGACATTGTGTATGCTGTGAAGGTTCACAACGACGCGCATGGTCTTCCAAGGCTTTCTCTTTTGGACAAGGCACTTTACTGTGTTGACCCAACATCTGGCTTCATTGTTGCAGGTGCGCTGATTCTACCATCAAAAAAACTTTCGGATGTGACTGTGCCGTTTCTGCTAAACAGATTCAATGAAAAAAGCTTTGCAAAGGGTGCGAACAGGGAGCAGATGAAAGCATGTTCTGAGCTTGGGCTTGAACTTGAAGAGTTTTTGAGAATATCTCTTTCTGCAATGCAAAAAATATCTAATGAGCTTGGCTTGTAAGAGTAAAAGACAAAAGGATGTGAGAGGCCTGTGAAAAAAGCAAGATTTGAAGAGAAAAAACAGGAGGTTTTAAATCTTTTTCAGGAAGAAAGCTATCATCCCATGACATTTTCAGAGATTTTAGAGATTTTAAACTGGCAGGAAAAGGATGAAAAGCTGCTCAAAAAGATTCTTGATGAACTTGAGCAGGAAGGAAAGATTGTAAGGACAAAACGTGGCAGGTTCGGTCTTGCCGAGGAGATGAACCTGTTTGCAGGAGTGCTTGAGGTAAACCCGCGCGGCTATGGTTTTTTGATTCCTGACAATCCCAATATACCTGACATTTATATCTCTCCTGAGAACATGAACGGTGCTATGCATGGCGACAGGGTGCTTGTAAAAGCCCTTTCTCTGCCGCCTGTTGAGGGCAAAAAGGTAGAAGGCTTTGTTGAGAGGATTTTGCAAAGAGGTATTACCAAGGTTGTTGGAAGGTATGAGGATAGCAAAAACTTTGGTTTTGTCATTCCAGATGATCAGAGAATAACATACGATATCTATATTCCAAAGAGCGGTAAGAATAAAGCAAAGACAGGTCAGAAGGTTGTTGTTGAAATTACAAGGTATCCTGAAAAAAGAAGAAATCCTGAAGGGAAAATTGTTGAGATTTTGGGGTATGAAAATGCCAAAGGTGTTGACATTCTCTCAATAATCAAGAAATATGAGCTTGACGAGGAATTTCCAAAAGAGGTACTAAAAGAAGTTGAGAATATTCCAGATGAGGTGACAGAAGAGGATTTAGAAGGAAGGGTTGACCTGCGCGACTGGACAATCTTTACAATCGATGGTGAAGATGCAAAAGACTTTGATGATGCAGTGTCTATCAAAAAACTTCCAAACGGGAACTATCTTTTAGGTGTTCACATTGCAGATGTGAGCCACTATGTAAAGCCAAACACCCATCTTGACAAGGAAGCCTACAGGCGCGGAACGTCTGTGTATCTTGTTGACAGGGTCATCCCAATGCTTCCGTTTAAGCTTTCAAATGGCATCTGTTCTCTCAACCCCAATGTTGACAGGCTGACATTTTCAGTTTTGATGGAGATTGACAAGCAGGGAAATGTTGTGAAACATGATATCTTTGAAAGTGTGATCAGAAGCAAGGAGAGAATGACTTACACAAATGTGACAAAGATTCTCAAAGAAGAAGACAAAGATCTTTTGAAGAGGTATGAGCACATAAGAGAAGACTTGGAGCTAATGCGAGAGCTTGCACTTATCCTGCGAGAAAAGAGAATGAAAAGAGGGGCATTAGACTTTGATTTTGATGAGACAAAGGTCATACTTGATAAAAACGGCAAACCTATAGATGTTGTGCGATATGAGCTTACAATCTCTAATAAAATAATTGAAGAGTTTATGCTAATTTGCAACGAGACAGTTGCTAATCACTTCTACTGGCTAAATGTTCCATTTTTGTACAGGGTTCATGAAGAGCCTGATATTGAGAAAATTTACCAGTTTGCAGAGTTTATATACAACATGGGTTATGTTCTAAAAGGTATTTCGAACAAGGTACATCCCAAAGCTTTACAGGCAGTTTTAGAGCAAAGCCGTGGCACGCCAGAAGAGAGGGTTATTCATACACTGTGTTTGAGGTCGCTCAAAAAAGCAAGGTACTGTGAAGAAAACCTTGGTCACTTTGGTCTTTCAACAGAATACTACTGTCACTTTACTTCTCCAATAAGAAGATATCCTGACCTTGTGATACACAGGATTATGAAGGATGTTTTAAAAGGTAAAATGACAGAGAAAAAGATTCAGAGGCTCAAACTCAAAATGCCAGAGATTGCAAAGTGGACATCACAGAGAGAAAGAGTTGCAGAAGAAGCAGAACGTGAAACGATTGACCTCAAGAAGGTTGAATTTATGCAGGACAAGATTGGTCAGGTCTTTGAAGGAATTATTTCTAATGTCACGCCTTTTGGATTTTTTGTTGAGCTTGAAAACACAATCGAAGGCTTGGTAAGAGTCAGTTCTTTAGAAGATGATTATTATGTCTTCAATGAAAAGACATATCAGCTGATAGGTGAAAGGTCAAAAAAGGTATACAAAATTGGTGACAGGGTCAAAGTAATGTTAATTGACGCTAATGTGCCACTCAGACAAATAGAGTTTGCTGTTGTGGAAAAACTCAAAATGTAGGAAAAGGGTGATGAGTATGCACATAGCACTTTACAGAAAATACAGACCAAAAGTGTTTGAAGATGTGGTTGCTCAGGAGCATATAACCAAAACATTAAAAAACCAGATAAAACAGGACAAAGTGGCACACGCGTACATCTTTTGCGGCCCGCGAGGTACTGGCAAGACAACAACCGCAAAGATAATGTCAAGAGCTGTGAACTGTTTGAATCCCAAGGATGGAAATCCATGCAACGAATGCGAAGTTTGCAGGAGTATCTTGGACGAAAAGACGCTTGACGTTTTGGAGATTGACGCTGCATCAAACACAAGTGTCAATGACGTGAGGCAAATCAGAGACGAGGTCAGATACCCACCTTCTATGTGCAAAAAGAAAGTGTATATAATAGACGAGGTTCACATGCTCTCAACGGGGGCTTTCAACGCGCTTTTAAAAACCCTTGAAGAGCCCCCTTCCCATGCACTTTTTATTCTGGCAACCACAGATATCCAGAAAGTGCCTGCAACCATCTTGTCCAGGTGTCAAAGGTTTGATTTCAAAAGGATTTCTGTAAAAGACATATATGAAAGGCTAAAAAAGATTGTTCAGATGGAAAATATATCAATTGACGATAATGCCCTGTATTTGATTTCACAAAAGGCAGAAGGTGCTCTGAGGGATGCTTTGACCATATTAGAAAGGTGCATAAATACATCTGATGAACATATAACCTACAAGTTTGTTGCAAACCTTTTGGGTGTTACATCAACCGAGATAGTAAAAGAGTTTATTGCTTCTATTGTAGAAAATGATTCAAACAAAGGACTTAAAGTGGTAAACAGGCTTTGGGATGAAGGAATGGATGTCAATACCTTTTTAGAAGAGGCTGTGAAGCTTTTGAGAAGTGCACTTATTTTGCGACTTGGCGCAAAAGATGTTTTAGTTGACATGCTTGAAAGTGATAAAGATTTTGTCATGAACATCTCAAACCTTATTGATTCAAACAGGCTTGTATCAATTATAAAGATGCTTATTGACACTGCCAACCAGGTACGCTGGACAAGATTTCCAAAGGTTTTGCTTGAAATAAACACAATAAAGCTTTGCGACAGCCAGTTTGACACCTCATTTGAAACGCTCATTGAGAGAGTGCGAAAACTTGAGACAAGGCTATCACAGCTTGCCGAAAATCCCAAAGCTTTTGAAGCTGTAAAGCTTGACAAGGCTTCATCCACAAAACAAGAGCAAAAGACAGCGCATACAGCTGACAAAAGCGCAGAAGGTGTAGATAGCAGTGCATCTTTTTCGTGGTCTGAGATTTTAAGAAGGTGGCAGGAGATAAAAGAGGCTATCAAGGAGGAAAAGCCGGGACTTTCACATGTTCTTCAAAATGCCAGCCTGAGGTTTGAAAATGGTGTGAAGGTATGTTTCAAGCAGGAAGATAGTGTGTTTGCAGATGTTTTGAGCAGAAACATAGAGTATTTTAAATCGGTTTTGAAAAGAATTGTAGGATATGAAGGTGAGGTCTCTGTTGAGGTTGAAAAGGAAAAGCCTTTGAAGGAAGATGCTGTATCTGACCAGGATATAATAAACAAGCTCAAGGACATCTTTCCTGACACAGAGATTACTGTAAAAGAGTGAAAGGAAGAAGCGATATGAACAACAACATTTACATTATCTACGGTAAAGATGCTAAATCTATGACAAAACAGCTTCTTGAGTATGCCGATGTGGAAAGATATATTCCTATAAAGAGCAAAATTGCTATAAAACCCAACTTGGTTGTTGCAAAGCCGTACACCTCAGGTGCGACAACAAACCCATACATTGTTGAAGGAATCATAGAGTACTTGAGGGAAAATGGGTTTGAAAACATTGCAATTTTAGAGGGTGCATGGCTTGGCGCTTCCACAAAAAGGGCGTTTGAAGTTTGTGGGTATACTGAGATTGCAAAAAAGTATGGTGTAAAGCTCATTGACACAAAAGACGATAGGCCTTTGAAGGTAAATGTTGATGGGTTTGAACTTAACATTTGTAGCAAGGTTTATGAATATGACTTTTTAATAAACGTTCCGCTTTTGAAAGGGCACTGCCAGACACAACTTACCTGTGCTTTGAAAAATCTCAAAGGGCTCATTCCTGACAGTGAAAAGAGAAGGTTTCATACACTTGGTCTTCACAAACCAATTGCATATTTGAACAAAGCAATAAAGACCCATCTTGTAGTGGTAGACAGTATTATGCCAGACCCTGACTTTGAAGAGGGAGGAAATCCTGTTGAGAAGGATTTTATAGTCCTTGGCTTTGACCCGGTTCTGATTGACAGCTTTGCCGCCGAGCATCTGGGATACAACCCATATGACATTGAATACATAAGCTTGGCAGAAAAATTGGGAGTTGGAAAAGCCGGTGAGTATAATATCATAGAAATAAATCCTGAGAAAAAACCAACCGGATTTTCAAAGAGGTCCTCTATTGTTTCAAGATACGCGAAGTATATTGAAGAAAAAGATGCATGTTCAGTCTGCTATGCAAATTTAATAAGTAGCCTTATGAGACTTGATGAGCAAGGGCTTTTGAAAAAACTTTCAAAAAAACTGTATATTGGCCAGGGCTATAAAGGAAAAGCTATGGATGGAATAGGAATTGGAAGCTGCACAAAAGCTTTTAATGTGTGCAAACTTGGATGTCCTCCAAAGTCAAACGAGATTGTTGAGTTTTTAAAACAAAATTTATAGAAAATATTCATGCTCAGGGCACATGCATGTTAAAGAAGATGTGTGTGCCTTTTTTGTTTGCTTAAAAAATAGAAAGTAACTTTTCAACACCCTGAGAAGCTTGGGAAATAACATATCCACAGAGTTATCCACATTATCCACAGCTTAAGTTTTAACAGAATGGATATTTGGCTATTGTGAATTGTGGATAGTTTTGTGGAAAAAATTTTTGTGTAAATAAGTCGAATTTGGTGGTATATATATAATATCAAAACAAAACCTTCTACATAGAAAGGATGGTCAATATGATGAACTTTATTATCAGTGGCAAGAACATTGAAGTAACAGATGCACTAAAAGAGAGGATTGAAAAGAAACTTTCAAAACTTGAGAGGTATATCAAACTTAACACTGATGTTCATGTAACTTTGAGTGTTGAGAAGATTTCACACATAGTTGAAGTGACAATACCATTCCATGGAATGATTTTGAGAGCTGAAGAGAGAAGCAACGATATGTACAGTGCCATAGATTTGGTTGTTGACACCTTGGAAAGGCAAATTCGAAAGTTCAAAACAAAGATAGCAAAAAGGGCAAAAGATGCAGAGTCTTTGCGATACATGACATTCGAATTAGAAGAGCCTGAAAAAGAAGCTGGAGAAGAAAATGGTGAGTTTAGAATTGCCAAGACAAAGAGGTTTCCAATAAAGCCAATGAGCGTGGAAGAGGCTATTTTGCAGATGAATTTGCTTGGTCATAACTTCTTTGTATTTTTGAATCAGGACACAGATAAGGTGAATGTGGTGTATAAAAGAAACGACGGTGCGTATGGTTTAATTGAACCTGAATATTAAAAGTTTTTTTAAACAAAAGAAAAAATTAAGAGCATCACTGCCCCCGCTCAAGGCAAGAATTTGTCTTGAGCGGATTTTTGTTTGAATATATCTTCAAGAAGTGATAAAATAATTATTTGAACTGTCCAAAAATTTTTGAAAAAATCGAGGGTGGAAACATGTTAAAAATAATTGAAAAGCTGATAGGAAGCTACAGCGAAAGAGAGATAAAAAAAATCTTGCCAATAGTTGATAAGATAGAATCACTTGCATCGGAATATGAGAGATTAACAGATGCAGAGCTGAGGCAAAAGACAGACATATTCAAACAGAGGTTAAAAAACGGCGAGACTTTGGACGATATCCTGCCAGAAGCGTTTGCAGCTGTGCGAGAGGCTGCTTGGCGGACTTTAAAGATGCGCCATTTCAGAGTTCAGTTAATTGGTGGAATAGTTTTGCACCAGGGCAGGATTGCAGAGATGAAAACTGGTGAAGGTAAAACCCTTGTGGCAACTCTACCTGCGTACTTGAACGCTTTAGAGGGCAAGGGTGTTCATATAGTAACTGTTAATGACTACTTGGCAAAAAGAGACGCTGAGTGGATGGGACCTATTTACAATTTCTTGGGACTTTCTGTTGGTGTTATAGTCCATGGCCTGACACATGAAGAGAGGAAAAAAGCTTATAGCTGTGATATTACCTATGGTACAAACAACGAGTTTGGGTTTGATTACTTGCGTGACAACATGGCAATTTACAAAGAAGAACTTGTGCAAAGAGAGCTAAACTATGCAATAATCGACGAGGTTGACTCAATCTTGATTGACGAGGCAAGAACGCCTCTTATCATCTCAGGTCCTGCTGAAAAGTCAACAGACCTTTACAAAAGAGCAGACAATTTCGTAAGAAGACTAAAACCTCTTTATTATAACAGTGATGATGACAAGCAAATGCCAGATACCACTGGCTATGACTATATAGTAAACGAGAAAAGACACACAGTTTCGCTCACAGAAGAGGGTATCAAGAAAGCCGAGAAATATTTTGGTGTCACAAACTTGGCTGACCCGGAAAATGCAACCCTTCACCACCACATTATCCAGGCACTAAAAGCTCACGCGCTCATGAAAAGAGACAGGGACTATGTTGTAAAAGATGGCCAAGTAATCATCGTTGATGAGTTCACAGGAAGATTGATGTACGGCCGAAGGTTTTCGGAAGGGCTTCACCAGGCCATTGAAGCAAAAGAAGGCGTGAGGATAGAAAGAGAAAGCAAAACCTTGGCAACAATTACCTTCCAGAACTATTTCAGGCTGTACAAAAAACTTGCTGGTATGACAGGTACTGCAAAGACAGAAGAGCAGGAGTTTAGAGAAATCTATAAGCTTGATGTCATAGAAATTCCTACGCACAAACCAATGATAAGAATTGACCATCCTGACAAGGTTTACAAGACAGAAAAGGCAAAGTTTGAGGCGATTGTTCAGGAGATTGTTGAGACTCACAAAAAAGGTCAGCCTGTTTTGGTTGGCACAGTGTCAATTGAGAAGTCTGAGATGCTGAGCGAGATGCTCAAAAAACATGGTATAAAACATGAGGTTTTAAACGCAAAACACCACGAAAAAGAGGCTATGATAATTGCAAAGGCTGGTCAAAAAGGTGCTGTGACAATTGCAACCAACATGGCAGGCCGTGGAACAGACATTGTTTTAGGCGAAGGTGTTGCTGAGCTTGGCGGGCTGAAAGTAATTGGTACAGAGAGGCATGAGAGCAGGCGAATAGACAACCAGCTCCGAGGAAGAGCCGGCCGTCAGGGTGACCCAGGCGAGTCAAGGTTTTATGTATCGCTTGAGGACGATTTGATGAGACTTTTCGGGTCTGAGAGGATTAAAAACCTTGTTGAGTCGCTGGGCTTGCCTGATGACCAGCCGATTGAACACAAGCTCTTGTCTGATGCCATTGAAAAGGCGCAAAAGAGGGTTGAAGCACGAAACTTTGAGATACGAAAACATCTTTTGCAATTTGACGATGTTTTGAACAAGCAAAGAGAGATAATATACTCACAAAGGCGCAAGGTTTTAGAAGGCGAGAACTTAAGGGATTCTATCCTTGGCATGATAGATGAGCTTGTGGATTACAAGATAAAGGTGTACACAGGCGAAAGTCCTCATCCTGAAGACTGGGATATAAAAGGTCTTTTGCAGGATTTGAAGTTTATATTCTTGGATAGTGAGCTTTCTGAGCAGGATGCAAAAAATATGACAAAACAGGAGCTAAAAGAAAAGCTCATCTCAATTGCAAAAGAAAAATATGAGAAGAAAGAACAAGAAGTTGGCGAGCTTATGCGCGAGCTTGAAAGGGTTGTGCTTTTGCGAGTTGTTGACATGCACTGGATGGAACACATAGATGCAGTAGAACAGCTGAGAGAAGGCATATCTCTTCGCGCGATTGGTCAAAAAGACCCAATAGTTGAGTTCAGGTTCGAAGCGTTTGAAATGTTTGATGAAATGATAAAGAGAATCCAGGAGGAAACAATAAAGATTATACTTCATGCAAATGTTGAAAATATGCCTCAAAGAGAAAGAGTTGTTAAAGAGATGTATGAAAATGCGCCATCAGACACACCTGTGAGAAAACCTGTTGTGAAAACACAGAAGGTTGGAAGAAACGACCCATGTCCTTGCGGGAGCGGCAAAAAATACAAAAAATGCTGCGGTGCAGTGTGATTTTTTTTAAAAATCATTAGTGAGAGGAGTGGTCTTAAAATATGCTTTTGCTTGAAGAAATTTTGCAGAGGTTAGAGAAGGCAGAAGAAGACCTCAAGGAAATGAGGGTTTCTCTTTGACATCGACAGGCTGGAAAGTGAGCTAAAATCGTTGGAGAGTGAGACTTCGAGTCCTGATTTCTGGCAGGATTTAGAGAACTCTCAAAAAGTTTTACAGAAAATAAAAAGGCTAAAGGACAAAATAGAGAGGTTCCAAAAACTATATTCGCAGTGTGAAGACTTAAAAGTGCTGACAGAGCTGAGCTTGGATGAAGGAAACCATGAGATGGCAGAAGAGCTTGAAAAAGAGCTTTTGGACCTTGAGAGGAAAATAGAGGATTTCAAGATAGAGGTCCTTTTAAACGGTCCATATGACAAAAACAATGCAATACTCTCAATTCATGCGGGTGCAGGTGGCACAGAAGCTCAGGACTGGGCAGAGATGCTGCTTAGGATGTACACCCGCTGGGCAGCAAAAAAAGGCTACAAGGTTGAAACTTTAGACATTCTGCCGGGGGAAGAGGCAGGCATTAAAAGTGTCACAGTTCGCATAGTTGGTGAGAATGCCTATGGGTATCTGAAAGCTGAAAAAGGAGTTCACAGGCTTGTGAGGATTTCGCCGTTTGATGCAGCAGGAAGAAGACATACTTCCTTTGCAGCGGTTGAGGTCCTGCCCGAGGTTGAAGATGACACCGACATTGAGATAAAGGAAGAAGACCTTGAGATAGACACGTTCAGAGCATCTGGGGCAGGTGGCCAGCATGTTAACAAGACAGAGTCGGCTGTTAGAATAAAGCACATTCCAACAGGTATTGTTGTGACGTGCCAGAATGAGAGGTCCCAGCACAAGAATAGGGAAATTGCTCTCAAAATCTTAAAAGCAAAACTTTTAGAGCTCAAAGAAAAGGAAAGAAGAGAGAAGATTCAAAAACTAAAAGGGGAACAGACAGAAATTGGCTGGGGAAATCAAATAAGGTCTTATGTATTTTGCCCGTATACTTTGGTAAAAGACCACAGGACAGAAGCAGAAGTAGGGAATGTTGAGGCAGTAATGGACGGTGAGATAGATGTCTTCATAAATGCGTACCTCAAGAAATTTAGAAACGAGGAGGAAGTAGCGTGAGGCAGTATGTCATTTTCAATGTAGGAGACTACAGCTTTGGGGTTGACATACTTGAGATTGTTGAGATTATAAAGCCAAACAAGATTGTAAAGGTACCAAGTATGCCTCAGCATGTCGAAGGCATCATTGATGTGAGAGGCACATCTGTCCCGGTTTACAACCTTGCAAAACGGCTTGAGATTGACTCAAAAGTAGAGTCGCAGAAAATCATCATTGTAGAGCTTTCTAAATTCCAGCTTGGTTTTTTGGTTGATGATGTCTCTGAGATACTCAAAATTGAAGATGACAAGATTGAAAAGGCAAGTGAGAGCATCAGGGGAATCAAGCGAAAATTCATTGACTCAATTGCGCGTGTGGGAGATGATATGATTATCATTCTTGACCTTAAAAATGTGCTTACAATGGAAGAGGAAGAAAATATACAGGAGTTTATAAAAAATTCATAAAGGGTATATATAGAGTGAGGGAAAACTTAGCGCCTCACTCTATTTTTTTGTTTATTTTTTAAGAGGTGAGAAAAGATGAGAATATTGATTGTAGATGACTCACCTTTCATTGTTAAGCAAATAGAAGGTATTATTAAGTCTATGGAGATGAAATGTGATATATTTGCTGCTGAAAATGGTGAGAAAGCTATTGAGATGGTAAGTCAAAACGAGTTTGATTTAGTGTTGTTGGACATTGTTTTACCTGATATAAATGGGTTAGAGGTTCTCAAATTTATAAGAAGAGTCAAAGATTACGGTGAAGTTTTTGTGATTGTTATGACATCGCTTGAAAGCGATGAGGTGTTGGAAGAAAGTTTTAACCGTGGCGCTAATGACTTTATCAGAAAACCTATCAAACCTATTGAGTTGTCATCACGGCTTAGGGCTATTGTTAGAATGAAAAATTATCAATACCTCTATAAAATGTCACTTGAAGATTTAAAAGAAAAGAACAACCAGCTTATCGAACTTACTGCTAAGTTAAAACAAACCCAGGATTTTTTGGTCCAAAGCGAAAAGATGTCAGCCATTGGTCAACTTGCAGCCGGTGTTGCCCATGAGATTAACAATCCTTTGGGCTTTGTAATTACCAATATAGAGGTTCTCCAAAAATACTTTGACAAGATTGTCGATATAGTAAACAGATATAACAAATTTATCCAGATCCTGAATGACCCTAAAACACAAGTCAGTTCAATAGGAAATCTCATCAATGAGGTAGAAGATTTAAAAAAGAAATACAGAATTGAATTCATTTTAGAAGATATACCTCAGCTTCTGAAAGAGACACAGGAAGGACTGCAAAGGGTGTCGCAGATTGTTCAATCGCTCAAAAGATTTGCACGCAGTGGTCTTGAGAATAAAAAGACGTTTGAAGATTTGAACGATATTATAGAAGAAACCTTGCTGATTGCCAGAAACGAGCTAAAATACGATGTTGAGGTAATTAAAGAGTATGGTGAAAATTGTCATGCGTATGTCAACCGTGGAGAGATAGGACAGGTGGTGTTAAATATTTTGATGAATGCAGCTCAGGCTATAAAAGGTCAGCAAAACAGAACAGAAAAAGGACATATTTACATAAAAACGTGGTGTGACTCTGAGTATGTTTACTGTTCTATAAAAGATGATGGTCCAGGGATTAAGAAGATATATCTTTCAAGAATTTTTGAACCGTTTTTCACTACAAAAGATGTTGGCAAAGGTACAGGACTTGGTTTGAGTATATCCTATGATATCATTGTTAACAAACATGGTGGAAGTATTTGGGCAGAGAGTGAAGAAGGCAAAGGAGCAAATTTTATTTTCAAGATACCTATAAATGTTCAGATTCCAGAGAAAAGTGAAAATTAAAAAAGTGGTGGTATTTATGAGAAAGTCAATTTTATTTGTTGACGATGAAAAGAATATATTAAAAGCACTTTATAGAGTCTTTTGTGAAGAGGATTACAACCTGTTCTTTGCAGAAAATGCTAAAGAGGCATTGGATGTTTTAGAATCCAATGATATAAATATTATAATAACTGACTTTAGAATGCCTGGGATGTCTGGTTATGACCTGCTGAAGATTGTTAAAGAAAAATATCCTCAGGTAATAAGAATTATTTTAAGTGGATACGCAGATGAAAATATTGTCTTTAAGGCTCTGCAGACAAATGTTGCAAAGGTTTATATCTTAAAACCGTGGAATAATGATAAATTAAAAGAGATTATTGTAAATGTTAGTGAATTAGAAGACAAAATGAGAGAAAAAAGATGTTTAGAAATAATTAATAATATTGATTATCTACCAACCCTTAAAAATCTTTACAACACGATTTGCAAAGTCATCGAAAATGAGGATGATATCAATAAAGTAGTAAAGAGTATCGAACAAGACCCAGCAATAGCTTCCAAGATTTTGCAGATTGCAAACTCGGCTTTCTACAATCTGAAAACTGCATCTGTGAAGCAAGCTGTTGTTTATTTAGGGCTGGTAAATGTCAGAAACATAGTGTTAAATGCAGCTGTATTTGAATGTCTTGGCGAAAGTGATTATAAGGCTTTGCTTTGGGAGCATGCAAATCTTGCTAATAAGATTTTCTATTATATCTATGAAAGGATACTTGGGAAAAAAGTTCAGGATTCGTTTGCATCTGCAGGACTTTTGCACGGAATTGGTCAGATACTTCTTTTAAAACTTTTCCCGCAAAAATATAAAGAGTATAGAAAAAGGTTAATATATTCAGACCAGTATATAGACTTTGAGGAGTTAGAAAAAGAAATCTTTGGTTTTACTCACACAGAACTTGGTGCAGTGTTATTAAGTTGGTGGGATATCCCTTTGCCGGTGGTCGAAGCAGCATTTTACCATCACAGACCTGATAGTAGCAATATAATAAACAGAGAAGTTGTATGTGCAGTAAATATAGCGTGTTATTTGGCCTGGGACTTGGCTGGAGTCAAACAATCCGAGGAATATGTAAATTATAGTAAGGAGTTTCTAAAATTTAACTGTGAGAGTTGGGTAGATTTAAAACAGCTGTGTAAAAGTTTGTTTAACAAGCAAGAAGACTAAGTGTAAAGGGTGTGTTAAAGCATGGGTCAGTATACAGTGCTGTTTGTGGATGATGAGGAAAATATTTTACGTTCAATAAAAAGAGCACTTATGGATGAGGAATACAGATGTCTTTTTGCAAATAGTGGTAATGAAGCTTTGCAAATACTTGAAAAAGAAAAAGTGAATGTAATTGTTGCCGACATGAAAATGCCAGAAATGGATGGACTTACTCTTCTCAAAATTGTCAAGCAAAAGTATCCAAAAGTTGTTAGAGTAGTTCTTTCAGGCTTTACTCATCTGCCTCAGGTATTAGCAGCTATAAATCAAGCAGATATATACAGGTTTATAACCAAGCCCTGGAGTATAGAAGATGAACTGAAAGTTGCCATAAATCAGGCGTTAGAATATTATAAGATTCAAGAAGAAAAGGAACAACTTACAAAGGCATTAGAAAAGAGAAATGAGATGTATCAGAATTTGCTTAAAACCATCAACAACAAAATGCAAGAGATTAACAATAATAACGAAATTTTACGTGAAATCATCAATTCGATAATTTCTTTTTTTATTCAACTATGTAAAACGCAGAAAAGTATTGATAATTTAATAGATGTCATGTTGAATGCAAAAAATTTATTGTCAAGGTTTATACTCATTATGCCAATATCAACTGAAAAGTTTTCTCCAACAAGATTAAAAAAAGACCTCGAGAAAGATTTATCTAAGCCTGATAAAATGCTCAACAGTATTGTTATTAACATAGATTCCAATTGTCGAAATATAATTTTCGAAAGTTGGTATAGCATAATATTATTTACAGTTGGAGAAATCATTGAATGGATAGGAAAGAACAATATAGTAGAAACCATCAAGCTAATGGTCAGTTGCAATGAAGAGAATAATAAATTTGTTATTACAATTCCTATTTCAGACAGTATAGATGAAAATCTTGCAATGTTTTTGATTGTCTTAAAGTTTTTCACATCAAAGTTTGAAGGAAATATCAGGCTTGATAAAGTCAATGGACAAAACTCAATAATAATAGAATTTGGAATGAAAACTGCTGAAAAAATCGTTAATTGAAATTATGATGAAAACAAATTTTGTGAAGAAAAAGGTGAAAAGAGGAAGTATAATAAATAAAAAACTGTAGTATGAGGTGAAAATAGAAAATGGCAAAACCGATGACAATGTCCCAGAAGATTTTGGCGTATCATGCAGGAAAAGAATATGTTGAGCCGGGTGATTTGATTTTTGCAAATGTTGACCTTGTTCTGGGGAATGACGTTACAACACCTGTTGCAATAAAGGAGTTTGAAAAGATAGGGATTGACAAGGTTTTTGACAAAGATAAAATTGCAATAGTTCCCGACCATTTTACTCCAAACAAAGACATAAAGTCTGCTCAGCAGTGCAAGATGGTTCGAGAGTTTGCTAAAAAGTATGAGATTACAAATTACTTTGAAGTTGGCGAGATGGGCATTGAACATGCACTCTTGCCAGAAAAAGGACTTGTTGTGCCGGGTGATTTGGTTATTGGTGCAGACTCTCATACATGCACATATGGTGCTCTTGGCAGTTTCTCAACAGGAATTGGTTCGACTGACATGGCATGTGCAATGGCAACAGGCAAGTGCTGGTTCAAAGTTCCAGAGGCCATCAAGTTTGTCCTCTACGGCAAGAAAACTGGCTGGACATCAGGCAAAGATATCATCCTTCACATTATCGGTATGATAGGTGTTGATGGTGCACTTTACAAGTCAATGGAATACACGGGTGAAGGTTTAAAATCACTTTCGATGGATGACAGGTTCACTATCGCTAACATGGCAATTGAAGCAGGTGCGAAAAATGGCATATTTGAGGTTGATGAAAAGACAATTGAGTATGTAAAACAGCACTCTACAAAACCTTATAAGATATTCAAGGCAGACGAGGATGCAGAGTATTCACAGGTCTTTGAGATTGATATTTCAAAAATTAGACCCACAGTTGCCTTCCCACACCTTCCAGAGAACACAAAAACAATAGATGAGATAACAGAAAAGATTTATATTGACCAAGTTGTGATTGGCTCTTGTACAAACGGCAGAATTGAAGATTTGAGGATTGCAGCAAAAATCTTAAAAGGAAGAAAGGTTAAAAAAGGGCTCAGATGTATCATATTCCCCGCAACACAGAATATATACAAACAGGCATTAAAAGAGGGGCTCATTGAGATATTTATTGACGCTGGATGTGTTGTTTCAACACCCACTTGCGGTCCATGTCTTGGCGGACACATGGGAATTTTGGCAGATGGTGAGAAGGCTCTTGCTACAACAAATAGAAACTTTGTTGGCAGGATGGGTCATCCAAATAGTGAGGTTTATCTGTCATCGCCTGCAATTGCAGCAGCATCAGCAGTTTTAGGCTACATTGGCTCACCTGAAGAGCTTGGTATGAAGGGAGATGAAGAACAATGATTTTCAAAGGAAAAGCTCACAAGTATTATGATAACATTGACACAGACGTTATTATTCCTGCAAGATATCTTAACACATCTGACCCGGCTGAACTTGCAAAACACTGTTTGGAGGATTTAGACAAAGAGTTTGTGAACAAGGTTCAAAAAGGTGACATTTTGGTTGCAGGTAAGAACTTTGGCTGTGGTTCGTCAAGAGAGCATGCGCCAATTGCAATAAAAGCATGTGGAGTATCTTGTGTTATTGCAAAGTCGTTTGCAAGGATATTTTACAGAAATGCTATAAACATTGGTCTTCCAATTGTTGAGTGCGAAGAGGCAGTAGATGGAATAGAAGCTGGTGATGAGGTTGAAGTTGACCTTGTAACAGGTAGCATAAAAAATCTTACAAAGAACAAAGAGTTCAAGGCAAAGCCGTTTCCTGAGTTCATGCAAAATATCATGAAAGCAGGCGGGCTTATAGAGTTTGTAAAAGGAGAGTTGAAAAAAGATGCATAGGATAGCTGTAATTCCTGGTGATGGAATAGGTCCTGAGGTAATCGAGCAAGCACTACTTGTTCTTGACAAGGTATCTTCAAAGTTTGGAGTTAAATTTGAGTATATCTTCATTGACGCTGGCGGATGTGCAATTGACAAGTATGGTGTGCCAATTAAAGATGAAGATTTGGAACTGGTAAAAAAATGTGAGGCAACACTCTTGGGTGCTGTTGGAGGACCAAAATGGGATGGTCTCCCAGGGAATTTACGACCTGAACAGGCTCTTTTAAAACTCAGAGGGGGACTAAAAGTTTATGCAAACCTGCGACCTGCTGTGCTGTATGATGAGTTAAAAGATTCATCCCCTCTCAAAAAAGAGATTGTATCAAGAGGCATTGATATTCTGGTTGTCAGAGAGCTAATTGGTGGCATGTACTTTGGTCCAAAGGGAAGAGAAGTAAAAAATGGCGATGAAGTGGCTTATGACACAGAGGTGTATTCAAAAAGTGAAGTTAGAAGAATTGCAAAGGTTGCGTTTGAAGCTGCCAGAAAGAGAAGGAAAAAGGTAACCTCTGTTGACAAGGCAAACATCTTGGAGTCTTCAAGGCTCTGGAGAGAAACTGTTGAAGAGGTTGCAAAAGATTATCCTGATGTTGCGCTAAATCACATGTATGTTGACAATGCATCAATGCAGCTTGTAAAAGACCCATCGCAGTTTGATGTTATACTTACTTCCAACATGTTCGGTGACATTTTGTCTGATGAGGCATCAATGATTGTAGGGTCGATTGGGATGCTTGCCTCTGCCTCACTTGGCGACAACAAGGTGGGGCTTTACGAGCCAATTCACGGCACAGCACCGGACATTGCAGGACAAGATTTGGCAAATCCGATTGCAACAATTTTGTCTTCTGCGATGATGCTGCGTTACAGCTTTGACATGGAAGATGCTGCAAAGGCTATAGAAAATGCTGTGAAGATTGCTCTCAAAGAAGGGTATAGAACAAGAGATATCTACACAGAAAATTGCAAACTTGTTGGAACAAAGCAGATGGGAAAAATTATTTGTGAAAATATCTAAAAGCTGCAGAGAATTTTCTGCAGCTTTTTTGTGTTTATAATCTCTCTTAAATAAGGTAAAATATTAACATAACACATTTTTAAATAAACCATACACTGGAGGGGTTTTTGAAATGAAGTACAGACCCTTTGGGAAAACAGGCTTTATGGTATCTGCTCTTGGATTTGGTGCAATGAGGTTACCAATCTTGGATGGTGACTATTCGAAGATTGATGAAGAAAAAGCAACCCAAATGCTGCATTTTGCAATCGACAATGGAATCAATTACATTGACACAGCGTATGTGTACCATGGTGGCAACAGCGAGGTTGTTGTTGGTAAAGCTTTGAAAGGGGGATATAGAGAAAAGGTTAAGATTGCAACAAAACTTCCTGTTTGGCAGGTAAATAATTTTGATGATGCTGACAGAATTTTGGATGAGCAGCTAAAAAGACTTGATACAAGCTATATTGACTTTTATCTTTTGCATGCTCTCAACAAAGACCACTGGAAGAAGCTAAAAGGGATGAACATCTTCAAGTGGATTGAAAAGGTGCTTCTTGAGGGTAAAATAAAATATATTGGGTTTTCGTTCCATGACGATGTAGGTACATTCAAAGAGATTGTTGACAGCTACCCCTGGACGTTCTGCCAGATACAGTACAACATCCTCAACCGAAACTATCAGGCAGGAGAAGAGGGTCTCAAATATGCAGCTGCAAAAGGATTGGCAGTTGTCATTATGGAACCGCTTTTGGGTGGAAGGCTTGCAAAAGAGCCGCCTCAAGAGATAAGACAGCTTTGGGAGAAGGCAACGGTTAAAAGAACACCTGTTGAGTGGGCACTTTCGTGGCTCTGGAACCAAAAAGAGGTATCAGTTGTGCTAAGCGGTATGAGCACTCTTGATCAGGTAAAAGAAAATATTGAATATGCAAGCAAATATGAAGTGGGAAGTTTAACTGATGAGGAACTTGAGCTTATTGAAAAGGTTGCGCAAAAGTATAATGAACTGAGAAAAGTCAACTGTACAGAGTGCAAATACTGTATGCCATGTCCACAGGGTGTTAATATCCCATGGAATTTTAGCATTTACAATCAGGCAAGCATGTATAACATGTATCAGGAGATGAAAAATGATTATGCAAAGAAAGAAAAAGAAAGAGCAGAAAATTGTGTTGAGTGTGGTGTTTGCGAGACAAAATGTCCACAGAACCTTCCAATAAGAGAGATCCTAAAAGAGGTTCACGCATATTTTTCAAAATAAAAATAGGTTATTTACTTTAAAGTGCATTTTATGATAAAATACTGCATGTTGTGGGAAGATAAAAATTCTTTCTTCCCTTGCTCCCAAAAGGTGATTTGGGGGCCATATGTCTATAAGGGAGGTGAAAGCTGTGGTTGAGAGAAAGTATGAAACAGTATTTATTATAAGCCCCACACTTGACGATGAGGCAAGAAATAGCCTTATCGAAAAGTTCAAAAACCTTATCTCAAGCAATGGCCAGCTTCTTACAGTTGAAGAGTGGGGGAAAAGAAGGCTTGCATACAAGATAGACAAGCACGCAGAAGGTTATTATGTGCTGATGCAATTTATAAGCAAGCCTGAGTTCCCACGCGAGCTTGAGAGGGTTTACAGAATTACAGACGGGGTTATTAGGTTCTTGATTGTAAAGCTTGAAAAATAAGAGGGGGCGGCTTTTTTGAATAAGGTTATTTTAATGGGTCGCCTCACGCGCGACCCAGAGTTTAGGCTTACTGCCAACAATACCCCCGTTGCAAACTTCACGCTTGCTGTCAACAGACGTTTTAAACGCGAAAATGACCAGGATGCCGATTTTATTCCCATTGTTGCGTGGAGCAGGCTTGCCGAGTTCTCAAAAAACTATCTAAAAAAAGGAAGGCAAGTTGTGGTAATAGGAAGGCTTCAGCTTCGCACGTGGGATGATGAGGCAAATAGGCGTCACTACATCACCGAGGTTGTGGCGGAAGAGATTTACTTTGCAGAACCAAAACCTAAGGATGTGCCGGTTGACAGCGAAGCAGAGGTAAAAGAAGACATTATTTTGCCTGACTTAGATGAAGAGACAATTGATGATAGTGAACTTGAAAAGTTTTTTGAAGAGGATGTAAAAATTCCATCAAAAAACAATGATGTTGATGAGGGTATAGAAGACGACCTGCCATTTTAGATAAAGTGGAAATTTAAGAAAAAGGAGGGAAAAGGTTTGAACAACAATCAAAATCAGCAGCAAGCTCAAGCTACTCAAACAGTGGAAAGAGTTAGCTCGAGACAGAAAAAGAAAAAGAGAGTTTGTTCATTCTGTGTTGAGAGAATATATGAGATAGATTACAAGGATGTGAACAGGCTCAAGAAATTCCTCACAGAAAGAGGCAAAATAATGCCAAGAAGAACAACTGGCAACTGCGCAAGACATCAAAGACAGCTAACACGAGCTATCAAGCGCGCAAGAATCTTGGCGCTCTTGCCGTTTATAGTTGAATAAGATCCTTTTATAAAATGGCTCTTTGTCAAGAGTTGGGGTGGGTGTTCTGAATGCCCACCTTTCAATTTTATTGAGTATGTATTTAATTACAACAATAGCAATTATAACTATTTGATTACAAAAATTCATCAACACCTTCTATCCCCTATTAAAAAGGGGAACTCTTAAATATTTGCTTCTCCAATATTCTTAATGTGTACAACTATACAGTATCCTCTTCCTAAACCTCTCGAAATTCCTAAATCCATATGCTTTCCTCTTTAATACCTTTATCTTGTTGTTAAATCCTTCTGTCAAACTATTTGTATATGGTACCTCAAATGATTCCACTATTTCTGAAAACCAATTCCTAAATACCTGCACACACCTTTGGAATTCTTCTACATTACTTGATTCTGCCATCTCTATCCATTTCTTGAGCTTCTCTTTTGCTTCATCAGATGTCTTACTTTCTAATACTTTGTTAAATTCCTCTTTCAACCTGTGAGCTATCCTTAATTCCGGTGCATATAAAAACATTACTTCCAATTCTTCTCTCTGCTGAGCTTTAAGTTTCTCGGGAGTTAAAATAAAATTGTGTCCACTGTATAATTAGCATTGAAATAATCAACAAAGGGGGTTCACGATTATGGAGAAAAAAGAAATTTTTGAGACTGCTAAAAATATGGCTATAGAACAAGTGTTAAATATGTATTGTTCCAAGGACGACCCCACTCGTCCAGCTCTAAAACAACTTTTAGAAAACTTACTTTAATGCATCATGCTCTCAGAAAGATCAGTTTATCTTGCAAAAAACCAAAATGACAAAGGCAATGGCTTTTATGAGAGAAAACTTGCAACTTCTGTTGGCAA
This sequence comes from Caldicellulosiruptor acetigenus, assembly GCF_026914305.1. Classification (NCBI taxonomy): domain Bacteria; kingdom Bacillati; phylum Bacillota; order Caldicellulosiruptorales; family Caldicellulosiruptoraceae; genus Caldicellulosiruptor; species Caldicellulosiruptor acetigenus. Next base: position 671,417 of record NZ_CP113866.1, read on the forward strand.
CCTTGAGCTCTCCGTTCCTCGCACACGCTCAGCTTCTTTTAGACCTTCCATCCTCCCTGAGCCATACAAAAGAGTCGACAGCTCTTATACCAACCTCCTTATGTTCTTGGTTGCCAACGGCTATTCTGAAAGTTCTTTAATCCAAACTCTTAAAAGCATGAATTTGCCTTATTCTGAAGAGGAAATTACAAAAATCAAAAACGACCTCAAAAATGAACTTCAACTCTTTAAAGAAAAAGAACTTCGATGGCTGTGCTCTTGCCCTCATTATTGACGGCTATCACTGCGAAATTAAAGATAACTCCAAAGTTAAACAAGCTACCTGTTATATTGTACTTGGCATTGATTTAGAGGGCAAAAAAGACATCTTTGAGCTCTACACTTTCTTCGGCAAAGAAAACAAAGCCGATTGGATGAAAGTGTTCGATGATTTAATTACAAGAGGACTCAAAAAAGTCTTAATAGTTGTAAGCGATGATTTCCCTGGAATCATTGACGCTGTTAAACTCGCTTACCCCTATGCTGATCATCAGCTGTGTTTTGTTCACCTTCAGCGTAACGTCAAAAAGCATATGGCAAAAGAGGATGCATCTGGATTTAACAAAGAATTAGATAAAATAAGAGTTTCCTCTTCTGATTTTGACGAAGCTGTTTCAAAGTTCAAACTCCTTTGTAATCAGTATTCCTCAAAATATCCCCGTTTTATAAAGGGAATTTATGAAAAAGCGGAGTTTTATCTTGCACATATGAAGTATCCAGAAGATTTAAGAAAGCATATCTATACTACCAATGCAGTAGAAAGTGTTAACAGTATAATTGAAAAAATAAGAATAAACTCAGGGGGTTATTTTCAGTCTGTAGAAGTTTTAGAAATAAACATCTATTTACAAAGAGAAAACTTGCGTCGGGGCAAGTGGAAAAACGGAGTACCTATTCTTAAAAATGTAGTTACAATATATTGCAGCTTTACAATAGGGTCTGTAAATAATTTTGTGTATTTAAATTAAACCAACCTTCTTGGTAAGAAATCATTCAAGGATAAGCTTGTCTACCTTCTATTTTTTAGTATTACCATTTTAAAAATTTTTATGCATAAATTTTTAAAATCCTGGACAAAATTTAATACTGGGTTATAATACTCTGTTTTTTATTTGTTGTTTTAAACTGCTTCCATGGAAGCAGTTTAAAATGCGAACTGGTAATCGCTATCTACTTTATATACTCTCTCAAACGCTCAGGATACATTATCAAAAGCTGATTTAATATTATATCCCAATTTCTGTACCTCTGTGTCCACTTTCTTACAACATTTTTTGTTGCAAGATAAAGCATCTTCTCTAATGCTATATCATTTGGAAACACTGATTTTGTCTTTGTCACTTTCCTAAACTGTCTGTGAATTCCTTCTATGATGTTTGTGGTATAAATTATCTTCCTTATTCTGCGGGGGAAACTTAAAAAACGATGTTAGTAGCTCCCAGTTGTTTTCCCAGCTTCTGAACGCATAAGGATACTGTTTCCCACACTTTTCTCTTACCTGATAAAAATTCTCCAGCGCTTCTTCTTCATTAGTTGCCTGATACACTTTCTTAAAATCCTTTGAAAATTCTTTTATATGCTTGTATGAAACATACTTGAATTAATTTCTTAGTTGATGAATAATACACCTTTGAACATCGCTTTTAGGGAACACTGCTTCTATTGCTTCCTTTAAACCTGTCAAGCCGTCAACACAAAACAGTAGTACCTCTTCTACTCCTCTTGTTTTTAAGTCATTTAAAACACCCAACCAAAACTTGGAGCTTTCACTCTCTCCAATCCATATCCCTAAAACATCCTTATATCCTTCAATGTTAATACCTAAAACGGGAGTTAAAATAAAATTGTGTCCACTGTATAATTAGTATTGAAATAATCATCAAAGGGGGTCACTGAGAATGAATAAAAACGAAATTTACGAAACTGCTAAAAACATGGCTGTAGAGCAAGTATTAAATATGTATTGCTCCAAAGATGACCCTAACCGCACAGCTCTAAAGCAACTGAAAGTAAAACTTGCTCGATTGCTTTATGTTATCGGAAAGATCAGTGTACCTTGCTAAAAATGACAATGACAAAGGCAATGGTTTTTATTGAAGTAAAACTTGCAACACCTGCCTAACGTCTCGAAATCTCTGTCCCTCGCACACGTACTGGTAATTTCCGACCTTCTATCCTCCCTGACCGCTACAAAAGAGTTGATAGTTCGTACACCGACCTTCTTATGTCGCAAGTATGTCAATGGTTATTCTTGAGCATTCCCTTGTTCAAACTTTGAAAAACTTAAATCTTCCTTATTCCGAAAACGAAATCCTAAAAATCAAAGAAGACCTCAAAAATGAACTTCAATTATTCAAACAAAGAGAATTGCCTACAAGTGCTTTTGCTCTTATCATCGACGGTTATTCAGAAGTGAAGTTAAGGACAATTCTAAAGTTAAACAAGCTACTTGCTATGCCAGCCTTGGTATCGACTTAGAAGGTAAAAAAGACATTTTCGGTGTCTACACTTTCTTCGGCAAAGAAAACAAGGCTGATTGGATGAAAGTTTTTGACGACTTAATTATAAGAGGTCTTAAAGAAGTTTTAATTGTTATAAGCGATGACTTTCCTGGTATTATAGATGCTGTCAAACTTTCTTACCCTCTTGCTGACCTTTAGCTTGCTTTTGTCCACCTCCAACGTAATGTCAGAAAACATATGACAAAAGATGATGCTTCAGCTTTTAACAAGAGTTTGGACAAAATCAAAATCTCTTCTTCTGATTTTGATGAAGCTGTATTGAAATTTAAAGAACTTTGTGATGAATACTTTGCAAAATATCCTCGATTTATTAAAGCAATATCAGAAAAAGCAGAGTTTTATCTTGCCCATATGAAATACCCCGAGGAATTAAGAAAGCATATTCTTATCACAAACGCCGTTGAAAGTGTAAACAGCATGATTGAAAAGATTAGAGTAAATTCAGGTGGATACTTTCAGTCTGTTGAAGTCTTAGAAATTAATATTTACTTACAGCGAGAGAACTTACGCCGTACAAAATGGAAAAATGGAGTTCCCAGTATTAGAAAATGCATTGATAACATAACCCAACTTTACAACTTACGTTATAAATTGGAAATACAAAATTCTTGACAAGTCTCTTTTTTACAAAGTACAACTTGCCTCATTATTGAAAAGAGTAAAGACAAGATGGTAAAATAAACAATAAAGAATATGGCCGAAAATTCAGTACGAGAGGGGTGGTTAAGATTCCAGCTACAATAAAAGATATAGCAAGGTATACAGGACTTTCAATAGCAACTATATCAAAGTATCTCAATGGTGGTAATGTGTTAGAAAAAAATAGGATTCTTATTGAAGAGGCAATAAAAGCGTTGGATTTTGAAGTGAATGAAATTGCAAGAGGACTCAGAACTAACAAGACAATGACAATTGGAGTTTTGATTCCTGTTTTTGAAGTTTTCTTTAATACAATTGTATCTTCGTTAGAAAATGTCTTGCTTGAAACTGGTTATAGTGTTGTTGTATGTGATTACAGAGATGATAAAAAGTTAGAAAAGGAAAGGTTAGATTTTCTTTATAAAAAAAGAGTTGATGCATTAGTGGTTGTTCCCACATATTTGAAAGGAAGCGATATTAAAAAGATTATAAAAAGGGACATTCCAATTGTAGCAGTGGACAGACCAATTGAAGACTTTGAGTGTGATACAATACTTGTGAACAATTTTGAAGTTTCATATCAAGCAGTTGAAAAGTTGATTTTAATGGGGCACAAAAAAATTGGAATAATATGTGGGCCGCAGAATATCTATACTGCTCAAGAAAGGTTGAATGGCTATGTGCAAGCTCATACTAATTTTAACATACCTCTAAATGAAGAATATATAAAGTTTGGAGAATTTCATAATATGGAATCAGGTTATAAAAAAATGATTGAATTACTTGAAATCCAAAATCCTCCTTCTGCTGTTTTTGTTACAAATTATGAGATGACTCTTGGTGCTATTATTGCTATAAATGAAAAAGATATAAAAGTCCCTGATGAGCTGTCAGTTATAGGCTTTGATAATTTAGAAATGGCAAGGATAGTAAAGCCATCATTATCTCTTGTGGTCCAGCCAATGGAAGAGATAGGAGAGTCTGTTGCAAGATTGCTATTGAAGAGATTAAAAGGGGATAAAAGTGATTTTCCTTTGCAAAAAAAGTTGAATGCACAAGTTTTGATAAAGAATTCAATCAAAAAAATAGGCTAATAATTCTGTTCCTTTTGGATTTAATCAAATGAGGCTGGTTTTTTTAAAATCCTTTTTGGGTATTGACAGATATATTTGTTTAATGTTATTCTAATATAAAGCTAAACGTTTATCGTTTTGTATTTATTAAAAGTAAAACGTTTAGTTATTGATTATTCATTAAAAAAGGAAGTGAAAAGAAGTGGCTATTATCTCTTTGAAAGATGCTTTTGACTATGGTTTTGTAAAAACAGCAATTTGTTCTTTCAACTTTGTAAATGTCGAACAATTGTATGGAATTGTAGCTGCTGCTGATGAGCTTCAAACTCCTGTTGTTTTAATGATTTCTCAAAAAACTGCTTTAAAATATGGACTTGAGGTAATGTTCAACTTAGCAAAATCAAAAGCTGAAAAGCTGCATACTCCGTTTGTCATTCATTTAGACCATGCAAAGAATATTGAGCTTGTTGAAAAAGCAATTAATTTAGGTTTTTCTTCAGTAATGTTTGATGGTTCATCACTCTCTTTTGATGAAAATATTAAGAAAACTTACGAAGTTGTAAAAAAAGCTCACAGATATGGGATTACAGTTGAGGGCGAAATAAATGCTATATATGGGAAGGAAGAAGATGGCCCCACAAGTGCTATTGTATACACAAAAGTAGAGGATGCCAAGAAGTTTTCAGAAGAGACTGAGGTTGATTTTTTAGCGGTTAGTGTTGGGACAAAGCATGGACTTTATGAGGGAACGCCCTCCTTAAGGTATGATCTTATCAATGAAATTTCTAATTCAATTAAATCAAAACTTGTTATGCATGGTTGCAGCGGGCTTACAGCTGAACAGTTAAGGAAGTCTATTCAAAGTGGAATTAAAAAGTTGAATTTTGGCACAGAAGTAATGCTAACACAGATAAATGCAATAAAAAAATCATTAGAAAATTTATCTAAACCAGATATAAGGCCAATTATGGACAGTTCAATTGATGAGATAAAGGCATATGTAAAGAACACAATTAATAGTATTAGTATTTCACAATAAAATTTATGAAAAAGTCAACAAAAAGGAGCGAATGTTTTAAAAATGAAAGCGGCAGTTTTACACGCAAAAGGTGATATCAGATATGAAGAGGTTGAAGTTCCTAAAATAACTGAGGATGAGGTTCTTGTAAAAGTGAGGGCAAGTGGCATATGTGGGTCTGACATTCCAAGAGTATTGGGTGATGCGGCACATTTTTATCCTATCATATTAGGACATGAATTTTCTGGTGAAATTGTAGAGGTTGGCAAAAACGTTAAAAATCTTAAAATTGGCGACAGAGTGGTGGGTGCTCCGTTATTGCCATGTTTTAAGTGCAGTGATTGTCAAAAGGGTTGGTATTCGCAATGCAAAAACTACAGTTTTATTGGATCAAGAAGGCAAGGGAGTTTTGCCGAATACATAGCGATTCCTGCAAGAAATGCTATAAAATTTGATGAAAGTATCCCTTTTGAACAGGCTGTCTTTTTTGAACCATCAACTGTAGCTTTACATGGACTTAGGTGTGTTGATTTTAAAGGTGGCGAAGATGTTTTAGTTTTAGGTGCTGGAACAATTGGGATTTTTACGTTACAGTGGGCAAGAATAATGGGAGCAAGACGCATCTGTGTTGTTGATATCAAAGATGAAAGATTAAAACTTGCAGAAGAGTTTGGAGCAGATTTTGTGGTAAATGCAACTGAAGAAAAGTTTACAGAAAAGATAAGTGAACTCACAAAAGGCAGAGGTTTTGGATATGTATTTGAAACAGCAGGTAGTACTGAGACAATAAAATTCTCTTTCGAATTTGTTTCAAATAAAGGTTGTGTTTGTCTTATTGGTACACCTACAAAGGATGTTGTTTTCTCACCTCATCTATTTGAAAAAATTAATAGAAAAGAGTTTCATCTTACAGGTTCTTGGATGTCATATAGTGCCCCTTTTCCAGGCATTGAATGGGAGTTGACCTCACAGTATTTTTCAGATAAACGCTTGAAGTTCAGCAATAAGTTGATATACAAAACCTTTCATCTAAAAGATATCAAAGAAGCATTTGAGTTATTTAAAAGTCCGGAGAATGTGAAAGGCAAAGTAATTATTTTAAGTTAATATATTCAAAAAATTATATAAGGAGGAATATAAAATGATCAAAAGTTTTAATTACTATCAGCCCACCAGAATAATATTTGGAGTGGGCAGACGAAAAGAGCTTGGTATTTGGGCGAAACGTTTTGGGAAAAAGGTTTTAGTTGTTGTTGATCCGAATGTAGAAAAGTTTTTGTCTCAGCAGTGTCAAGAGATGTTAGATAGCCTTCATTCCGAATGTATTGAAACCATTGTATTTGATCATGTTATTCCAAATCCCACGCTTGACTCAATCCAAGAAGGTGCAGAGGTTGCAAAAAAAGAGAAAGTTGATTTTGTAATAGGCATTGGTGGGGGAAGTGCAATTGACACAGCAAAAGCAATAGCAGTTGCAGCAACCCATGAAGGAACTGCATGGGATTATCTTTATTTTAAAAAAGAACCTACAGAAAAAACACTGCCTATAATTGGAGTTCCAACAACAGCAGGAACAGGCACGCAAACATCAAGAGTCTCTGTGTTGACAAACACAGAAGAAAAATGCAAATCAGCAATTGCAAGTGACAATATAATATGCAAGGTTGCAATTGTAGATCCAGAGCTTACTTTAACTGTTCCTCCTGCTGTCACTGCATCAACAGGGTTTGATGTGTTTACACATTGCTTTGAGTCATACATAAATGTAAATAATCAGCCATATGTAGATATGTTGGCACTTGAGGCAATTGAAATTGTTATTAAATATTTGAAAAAAGCTTATGACAATCCAGGTGACCTTGTGGCAAGAACAAAGATGGCCTGGGCAGATACTTTAGCAGGATGTTGTTTGGCAAATGTTGGGACGACAATTCCACATGCCTTAGGTCAGGCAATTGGCGGTCATTTCCCGCATGTAAGTCATGGTCAGAGCTTGGCAGTGGTTTACCCTGCATTTTTAGATTATACAGTGGACTGGGCTATAGAAAGGTTTGCAAAAGTGGCAAGAATTTTTAATCCTGAGCTTGAGAAAGTATCTGACAAAGAAGCAGCCTATGCTTTGAAACAGGAAATTGTTTCATTTTTAAAATCAATCAACCTGTATTACACAATGGAGGATTTTGGAATAAAGAAAGAAGACGTTAAGGATTTGGTAAAACATGCAATAGAATTTCCTGATAACAGGGTAAATCCAAGAATTCCTGACGAAAAGGATCTTGAAGAGCTTTATTTAAAATCGTTTAGAGACTAAAAAGGAGTAAGTGGGTATGAGAGAATTGCTTTTGGGTATAGATATTGGAACCTCTGCCTGCAAACTAAGCGTATTTGATAGAGAAGGGAATGTCATTTTTGATACTTCAAAACCATATAATATTTACTTTCCTCAAGAAGGGTTTGTAGAACAAGATCCCAATGAGTGGTGGGATGCTGTTGTCAACGCAATTAATGAGATGTTTGCAAAAAGTAATATCAGACCAGATGAAATAAAATCAATAGGAATTGCAGGGCAGAGTTGGTCCTGCATTCCTGTTGACAAAAATGGGAATGTCTTATCTAATACACCAATTTGGATGGACACTCGTTCTTCTTATATTTTGGAAAAAATTCGAGAAAAAATTGATGAGAAATACATTTTTGATGTGAGCAAAAATCCTCTCAATCCCACATATTCAACACTCAAGATTTTATGGTTCAAAGAAAACAAACCTGATGTTTATAAAAATACCTATAAGTTTTTACAGAGCAACAGCTTTATTGTTTTTAAACTTACAGATTCTTTTTCTCAGGACTTATCGCAAGGGTATGGATATCATTTCTTCAATATGGAAAAAGGCTGCTATGATGAAAAAGCTGCTGATATGTTTAGCATTGACCTTGAACTTTTACCACAAATCTATCCATGTCACCAGGTAGTAGGGTATGTATCAAAAGAAGCTGCAGAGATAACAGGTTTAAAGGAAGGCACACCTGTTGTTGCAGGAGGGTTAGATGCAGCTTGCTGCACCTTAGGTGCTGGTGTTGTTGAAGTGGGGCAAACGCAAGAACAAGGTGGGCAAGCAGGTGGCATGAGTATATGTCTTGACAGACCAGTTTCAAATCCAAAGCTTATCTTATCATACCATGTTGTACCGGGAAGATGGCTTTTGCAAGGTGGAACTGTTGGTGGTGGAAGCTTAAGATGGTTTTATGAGCAGTTTGGTTATGAAGAAACAGAAACTGCGAAAAGAGAAAATAAAAGTCCATTTGCTATCATGGATGAAAAAGCAGAACGGATTCCTTGTGGAGCAGAAGGCCTTATATTCTTGCCATATATGGCAGGGGAGAGGTCTCCTATCTGGGACAGAAACGCAAAGGGTATTTTCTATGGAGTGAGTTATAAAAAAACGAAGGCTCATTTTGTAAGGTCCATTATGGAAGGGTGTGCATATGCGCTGAGACATAATTTAGAAGTTGCAGAAGAGAGTGGCGTTAAAATTAATAGGCTTTATGCTGTTGGAGGAGCAGCAAATAGCAAACTGTGGTGTCAGATAAAATCTGATGTAACTGGCAAAATCATTGAGGTGCCAATATCGGATAATGCAACAACACTCGGTGCAGCAGTATTAGCAGGATACGGTATAGGAATATTTAAAGATATCTTTAAGACTATAAAAGAAATAGTGAAGTCAAAGGCAATTTATTCACCATCCTTTGATAATTATAAGCTTTATTCGAGATATTATGAGCAATATTTAGAAATCTATGAAAGATTAAAAGAAGTGATGAATAGATAAAAAAGAGGCGAATTTTAGATGAGTCCTCAAAATCTATTGTTAGATTTATTTAAAAATAGGGAAAAAGGATTTAAGGGTATTATTTCAGTTTGTTCTTCAAATGAAATAGTCTTAGAAGCAGTTTTGAAAAGAATGAAGGATACAAATCTACCAATTATTATTGAGTCTACCGCAAACCAGGTAAATCAATTTGGTGGATATTCTGGGCTTACACCATCTCAGTTTAAAAAAAAGGTTATCAAAATTGCTCAAAAAGTTGATTTTCCACCTGACAGAATAATTCTTGGTGGGGACCATCTTGGACCATTTGTGTGGCGTGACCAGGAACCAGAAATTGCAATGGAGTATGCTAAGCAAATGATAAAAGAATACATAAAAGCAGGTTTTACCAAAATTCACATTGACACAAGTATGCCTTTAAAAGGTGAAAACAGCATAGATGATGAAATAATTGCTAAAAGAACTGCTGTGCTCTGCAGGATTGCGGAGGAGTGTTTTGAGAAGATTTCTATAAACAATACTCATATTACAAGACCTGTTTATGTGATAGGAGCTGATGTACCACCTCCCGGCGGAGAGTCTTCTATCTGTCAAACAATTACTACTAAAGAGGAATTAGAAAGAAGTTTAGAATATTTCAAAGAAGCATTTAAAAAGGAAGGAATTGAACATATATTCGATTATGTAGTTGCCGTTGTTGCAAATTTTGGAGTCGAATTTGGGAGCGATGAAATTGTTGATTTTGATATGGAAAAAGTAAGGCCGCTAAAAGAGCTTTTGGGAAAGTACAATATAGTATTTGAAGGGCATTCTACAGATTATCAGACAAAGGAAAACTTAAAAAGAATGGTCGAATGTGGTATTGTAATTTTAAAGGTTGGTCCTGCTCTAACATTTGCGTTGCGTGAGGCATTAGTAGCCCTTAGTCATATTGAAGAAGAAATTTATTGCAATGAAAAGGAGAAACTGTCAAGGTTTAGAGAAGTTTTATTGAATACTATGCTAACATGCAAAGATCACTGGAGTAAATATTTTGATGAAAATGATAAATTAATTAAGTTAAAGCTTCTATATAGCTATCTTGACAGATGGAGATACTATTTTGAAAACGAGAGTGTGAAAAGTGCTGTTTATTCTCTTATTGGAAATTTAGAGAATGTTAAAATTCCACCTTGGCTTATTAGTCAGTATTTTCCCTATCAGTACCAAAAGATGAGAAAAAAAGATTTAAAAAATGGTGCGACCGAGCTAATATTAGATAAAATAGGGGAAGTCATAGACAGTTATGTTTATGCTGTAAAAAAATAAAAGGCGTTTGAATTTTTTTGAATTTTATAATTTAAGCAATAATTCTCAACAATAAATTTTATGCTTTTGGGCAATTCATCAAAACAAAAGTTAATTATTTATATAAATAGCGTTATGACAAAACTGCAAGATAGAATTTTTTAATAACAAATTATAAAATATGCTTGACTTTTAAAAAATGATTGATTATAATTTTAAATAGAAAAACAAATGTTGTGTTTAAGTTAAATATAAAACGTTTCGTGAGAGTGACACACATCTCGGGCAGTTAAAGAGAATGAGATTTAAAAAAAGTGGATCGAGAAAGATTTTTCATGTAGTTCCTTAGCAGCGCAAGCAAATCTAACATCAAATATCTCAAATACCTTATGAAAGAGGGTGTTATGACTTGCAAAATAAAAATGATAAATACACAATTGACATTGGCGAAAAACGTTTTGTTGAAGACTATCCCAAAGTTGGAATTAGTCCTACTATAGATGGCAGATATGGTGGTGTAAGAGAATCATTAGAGGAACAAACATGAAAATTAGCACAGTCTGTGGCAGAGGTTATAGAAAACAATGTTTATTTACCAATCATGCTTAACAAGGTATGACTATTAATAAAAACAGAATTAATCTATTTTCATGCTAACAATATTGCAAATGAAAGGAGATATAATTATGGAATCTTCAATCTGGAATAGAAGAAAAATTAATTGGAAAAATATATGGGCTCAACGTTATATTATGATATTAGTATTACCCGTAGTTTTATGGATGATAATTTTTAATTATTTACCAATGCTAGGTTTGATTATAGCTTTTAAAGAATATGATCCTTTTTTAGGCCCTTTAAAAGGATTTTTAGAAAGTAAGTGGGTAGGAATAGATAATTTTAAAGAAATGTTTACAGACAAATATTTTTGGCAAGCATTGTGGAATACAATTTATTATAGTGTATTAAATTTAATAGTTGGTTTTCCTTTTGCAATTTTATTTGCTATTTTATTAAATGAAATACCAAATATGTGGTATAAAAGATTTGTGCAGACGGTTAGTTATTTGCCATACTTTATTTCTTGGGTTTTTGTTATTGGTTACATTTATATTATCTTGGCGGATAATGGTATTGTAAATGATGTGTTGCTTAAACTTCATATAATTGATAAACCGATACCATTTCTTGTAACACCTGACTTTGTTCCACCTATAGTAGTGTTGAGTAATTTATGGAAGTCATTTGGTTGGAATGCAATAATATTTATTGCAGCTATTACAAATATAGATCCAACATTGTTTGAAGCTGCAATAGTTGATGGGGCAGGTCGATTTGCCAGAATAAGGTATGTTACTTTACCATCAATAAAACCTACCATTATTATATTACTAATATTTAATATTGCAGGAATAATGACTAATTATGGGATGTTTGAACAAATGTATCTTTTATCGAATGGAGCAATTCAAGATGCTACTGAGATTATTGACACTTATACATTTAAGATAGGTATTGTTTTATCTAGATTTTCATATGCTACAGCAGTAGGGTTGTTTAGATCAGTGGCTGCAGTTGTTTTATTAGTTTGGGCTAATTCAATATCTAAAAAGCTTACGGGCGAAAGTTTATATTAATAGATGCAGTAAGGAGGAGTAAAAGTGAGAATTAGAAGGAAAAGTACTGGCGATATTATTTTCGATGTTTTAAATAATTTGTTTATGTTTATAGTAGTAATAATTACATTATATCCGTTTTATTACATTATAATTTCTTCCTTTAATGATCCTATAGATTTATTAAAAGGCCCTGTATATCTATGGCCAAGAAAATTTTCAGTGGTTAATTACATATATATTTTTCAAGAAAAAGCTATTTTAAATGCGGCGTTTATAACAGTTGCAAGAACAATAATAGGAAGCGCAGCTGCTGTTTTATTTACTGCTGCATTTGCATATGGTATTTCAAGGAAATGGTTAATAGGAAGGAATTTATTTATAAAAATGGCGATAATAACAATGTACTTCAGTGGAGGATTAATCCCTACATATTTACTTATAACGCGTTTTTTAAATTTAGCAGGCAACTTTCTTGTTTTTATTATTCCTAATTTGTTCAATGCTTATAATGCGTTTATTATGTATTCATTTTTTAAAGGAATACCTGTCGAAATAGAAGAGTCTGCCAAAATAGATGGGGCAAATGATATTATAATCTTTTTTAAATTGATTCTTCCTTTGAGTTTACCTATACTTGCTACAATTGCTTTGTTTAATGGTGTATGGCATTGGAATTCTTGGTTTGATGCGTTGTTATATGGAGAAGGAAAATTAGAAACATTACCATTATATTTAGTTAGGGCTATTCAGTCAGCTACTGCAAGTGCAGAAGCAGCGAGATTTGTTTCAACAACAGGTATAACATCCACGTCTATAAGACTGACTACTATGGTAGTTACTACATTTCCTATAACGATAGTGTATCCATTTCTTCAGAAGTATTTTGTTAAAGGCATAATGATAGGTGCTTTGAAGGATTAGATTTACAGGTTCATTTTTTGATTGATAGTTTTGTTTGAGGAGGTGATTATAAATATGTGGCTAAACGATTCGTCTTAATTTGGTGGTTTATAATAAAACGCTTAATGTTTGTTTTAGCGGAGTAGGAAAAGATTAAATAACATAATCTAAAAATTAACAATTTAAAGAAAAAGAAGGAGGAGGAAAAATGAATAAAAGGTATTTCAAAGTAATTTCAATACTTATAGTTTTCGCTTTAATAGTTTCTTTAGTCTCCATTGGATATGTTTATAAAAATGAAGTTAAAGCAGCTTCATCTAGTAAAACTGCGACACAGGGTGCAAAAGTAAAGTATTCTTGGCAAAAAGATACATCGCCTTTTAAATTTGATTTGTATTTTTTCGGCGCATGGGGTTCATTTTATCGTTGGAATGGTGCTCTCGTAGAAAAGTGGATTACTGAGGCAACGGGAGTTACTCCAAATATTATTGTGCCTACAGGGGATGAAAAACAGTATCTTAACGTTATGATTGCTTCTAATAATTTACCTGATGCTATGGTACTTGAATGGTATGCTCCAGAAACAAAAAGACTTATTAAGGCAGGAAAAATATATTCGGTGAACGAATTGTGTCAAAAATATGCACCAGAATTTTGGGACATGATACCAAAAGAAGTAAAAGAATATCATAAATTTGATGACGGTAAGCTTTATTATATTCCATCATTTTTCACTACCAAAGAAGAATACGAACAAGGTTTGGAAAAGCATAATGCAAGGCCATTGTTTATTCAAAGAGGAATATATAAAGCTTTAGGAAATCCAAAAATTAATTCACCAGATGATTTGATTAATTTGTTAAGGACAATAAAGAAAAAATATCCTAATTTAAAACCATTTGCAATAGAACCTCCAATTGATGTAAATCAGTGGGGACTTACGGGTAGCTTAACTTTAGCATTTTTTGCAGGGATTTTTGCACCAGAGACATATGGAAGAGACGTTTATCTTGATGCAAAAGGAAATATAAAATTTATTTTTGAAAATCAGAATTTTATTGAGGCTGTAAGATTTTTGAATAAAATTTATAGGGAAGGTTTAATCACATCATATGAATTGATGATGAAACATGAGAATTATCAAGATTTAGTAGAATCAGCCAAATATGCCGTTATAGCCCGATTCCCAATAGATATTTGGAAGCAACATAATCCAAAAATTCTAAAACTTACTAAAGATGAAGGTAAGACATATATGCCATTACCTTATTTTAAATATAAAGGCAAGAATCCTCAATTTGCGGGCGGTAGAGGAGCAGGTTGGGTTGGTTCTATGGTAACGAAAAACGCCAAGAATCCAGGAAGAATAATTAGATATTTTGAATATAGTTGGTCTGATGAAGGACAACTAACAAATCTATTTGGCAAAAAAGACGTTACGTATTATATTGATAAAAATGGAATGCCAAGATATAAACCAGAAGTTTTGAAAGAATTACAGGATAATCCAGCAAGCTTAGATACTAAGTATGGATTTGAAAGAAGATTATTAATGTGGAGATCAAAATGGGCAGGATGGCAGAGAATAGCAATGGCACCTAAAGAATATGAAGATTACTTAAGATCAGTTGCACGTTATGGTGTAGATATTTGGAATCTAGGTCTTGATAATCTTGACCCAGATCCAACTACTAAAGAAGGAGTTTCTTATGCGAAAATCAAAAATATATGGAACAAATATCTTGTACAGATGGTATTAGCTAAAGATGATAATACCTTTAAGAAGGCTTATGAAAGTGCATTGAAAGAAATGAAGAATGCAGGTTTAGAGCAGGTAAGAAAAGTTATGTATCAGAACCATTTGAAAGATTTGGCAAAGAAAAAAGGTATGTAATTTTAAAATTAAGCAGGGGTTTAAAGCCCCTGCTTAATTTTAAAGAATATCGAGGAGGCATAGAAGAGATGAAACAAAAAAATTCTTTTAAGTATGACATGTTAGATTTTGATTTACCTGAAGCCCAAAATGATATTTTATGGATTGCTGAAATGGCTGAAGAAGTATATGAGCAATGTGATGGTTCTGTGATTATAAAAATACCTTTTCAAGCTCAAAAGAAAGAAGTGTTTGTTCCAGATGCAACAAAAGAAAAGAAATATTATTATATGGAAATTAAAGCGTATGGTGATGCTATTGTTAGATGTTCTATTTCTTTTAGTGGAAGGTTCATAGAAGATAGTAATAATCCCATGATAGAATGGGATCCATCGTTAAAGCAGGTAAAACTTTATGTAACAAAAAATAAGAATGGATGGGATATAATAGATGATAATAAAGTTGTAAGGATGAGAGTAAATAACGTTAAAAAACCAACAAGGAAATGGAGTAATTTGCATCCCGAACCACAATATTTTTTTGATGCTACTATTTTCCCTGATGGAATAGTAGCAATACCTTTTATGGCTAATGATACATTTACACCCGGTATTGTGGAATCTGTGAGTTTAGGATATGTAGAACGTGATGGAAAAGCGGATAGGTGTGTTTTTGCGCTTCACTCAGAATATAATGAAAAATTTGCTGGAACAGGAGAAAGGTTTGCTCCTATGAATCTTTCCGGGAAAACAATAATTTTAGAGAATAACGATGCTTTAGGAGTTAATAATCGGAGAGCATATAAAAATGTTCCGTTTTATATATCGAGTAAAGGTTATGGGTTACTTATAATGACATCTGCTCACGTAAGACTTTCATTAGCTGATATATCAACAAGAGCAGTGCAAGCTTTAATAGAGGATGATGTGTTGGATTTATTTTTCATAGGTGGAGGAGAACCTGAAAGAATTATTTATAACTATAGAAGAATTACAGGTTTTCCTCGTAAGGTGCCTGTTTGGTCATATGGAATATGGATGAGTAGGATGTCTTATTTTTCTGCTGAAGAGACTTTTGATGTTGCCAAAAAATTAAGAGAAAATAAATTTCCTTGTGATGTAATTCATTTAGATACTGGATGGTTTAAAAAAGATTGGCAGTGTGATTGGGAGTTTGATGAAGAAAGATTTCCTAATCCCCAGGAGTATATCAGAAACATGCATGAAATGGGGTTCAAAATTTCAGTTTGGCAACTTCCTCATGTTGCGGCAGAAACAAAACATTATAATGTAGCAGTAGAAAATAAGTTTATTTCTAAATTAACTAATAAGCCTGAAGAAGGTACATCTAATTTTGGAGATGTAGAATACAGAGGAGTAATTGATTTTACAAATCCAAAAGCAGTGGAGTGGTATCAAAATTTGTTGAAAAACTTATTTGATTTAGGTGTAGATGTTATTAAAACTGATTTTGGCGAAAACATAGATATGAATGCGGAATATTTTTCAATGGAACCAAAGAAGTTACATAATCTTTACTCTTTACTTTATCAAAAGGCAGCCTTTGAAATCACAGAAAAAGTTAAAGGGAAAGACCAAGCTATTATATGGGCAAGAGCAGGCTGGATAGGATGTCAACGATATCCAGTTCATTGGGGTGGTGATAGTAGCAGTACATGGGACGGTTTGGCAGCCACAATTCGAGGTGGTTTACATCTTGGTGTATCAGGCTTTGGTTTTTGGAGTCATGATGTTCCTGGATTTCACGGCCTTCCAGATTTTATGAATAATTGGCCAGATGATGATATTTATGTTCGCTGGACTCAGGTTGCAGTATTTACTTCTCATATTCGATATCATGGGGCTTCACCACGAGAACCCTATAATTATCCTAATGTATCAGACATTGTTAGAGAATGGTGGAAATTACGTTATGCATTAATACCATATTTTGTTGAGCAGGGTGAAAAGGTTACAAAGACAGGTTATCCATTTATAAGAGCATTGTTTATTCATCATCCTGATGATGAATATTGTTGGTACATTGATGATGAATTTTATTGCGGTGATATTTTCTTAGTAGCTCCGATCATAAATTCTGCTGGTAAAAGAAACATTTATTTACCCAAAGGAAATTGGATAGATTTTTGGTCAGGAGAATTTATTGAAGGTCCTGTTATGCTAAAAGATGTTTATTTTCCACTAGAAAAAATGCCTATATATTGTGTTGCCGGTTCTGAACTTAAAGTATATCCGTACATGGTACAGCATACGGGTGAAATAGAATTTGATAAAGCAGTAACAATAATTTTTGATCATACGTACAAAGGCTTTTCTAAATCAATACTTGGGAGAATAATAAAATTATAAAAACTAAATAAAATGGGAGGGAAAAGCAAATGATAATAACTATTTTTCCACAACATAAATTAGGAAAAATAAGTAAATTCTGGACAAAATGTGTAGGTAGCTGTCACGCTGCAACTGCGCTGAGGGAAGATTGGAGAAATCAGCTAAGAAAATGCAGGCAAGAGCTTGGTTTTGAGTATGTCAGATTTCATGGCTGGCTTAACGATGATATGAGTGTTTGTTTTAGAAATGATGAAGGCAAACTCTGGTTTTCATTTTTCAACATGGATTCTATAATTGACTTTTTACTGGATATTGGAATGAAGCCTTTCATAGAACTGAGTTTTATGCCTGAGGCTTTAGCATCTGGTACAAAGACAGTTTTTCATTACAAAGGCAATATAACTCCACCAAAATCATATGAAGAGTGGGGACAGCTTATTGAAGAGCTTGCAAGACATCTTGTAAAAAGGTATGGGAAGAATGAAGTAAGAGAATGGTTTTTTGAGGTATGGAATGAACCAAATTTGAAGGACTTTTTCTGGGCAGGGACAATGGAAGAGTATTTTGAGCTTTACAAACATGCGGCGTTTGCAATCAAGAAAGTGGATTCTGAGCTGAAAGTAGGAGGACCTGCATCAGCAATAGATGCATGGATTCCAGAGCTAAAAGAGTTTTGTACAAAGAACGGTGTACCGATAGATTTTATTTCAACACACCAGTATCCAACAGATTTAGCGTTCAGCACAAGTTCGAACATGGAAGAGGCTATGGCAAAGGCAAAGAGAGGAGAACTTGCTGACAGGGTAAAGAAGGCTTTGAGTGAAGCATATCCTTTGCCTGTTTATTATACTGAATGGAACAACTCGCCAAGTCCGCGTGATCCGTATCATGACATTCCATATGATGCAGCATTTATTGTAAAGACCATAATAGATATTGTTGATTTGCCACTGGGCTGTTATTCATACTGGACGTTCACAGACATATTTGAGGAATGTGGTCAGAGTTCATTACCTTTCCATGGAGGGTTTGGACTTTTGAATATTCACGGTATACCAAAACCGTCATACAGAGCGTTTCAAATCTTGAATAAATTGAATGGAGAAAGAGTGGAAATAAAAACGGATGAGGAGAGTGAAACTATTGATTGTGTTGCAGCAAATGATGGTGAAAAAATAGTGTTAATAGTTTCAAACCATAATGTTCCCTTATCACCTATAAAAACTGAAAATATAAAAGTAATAGTTGAAGGTTTGAAAAATTGTCATACAGTAGTTATAGAAAGGATTGATGAATATAATGCAAATCCAAAGAGAAAGTGGGTTGAGATGGGCAGCCCCGAATATCTTACAAAAGAACAAATAGAAGAATTAATAAAAGTTTCAGAAATTAAAAAAGAACAAATTTCTTGTGAAAGAATAAGTGAAGAAGCAGTTAAATTTGAATTTGATATACTTCCACATTCAGTGGTGGCTATAACAATTAACTATAAGTAAAAAATATACCGAATAGGTTCAAAAAATTTTTAAAGAGGTGTCATTATGAATTCGCAAAGTTTAAAAATAATTTTCGATAAACCAGCAAGCTGTTGGGAAGAGGCACTTCCAATAGGTAATGGAAGCTTGGGTGCTATGATTTATGGTGGAGTTGAATATGAGACCATCCAATTAAATGAAGAAAGTATTTGGTCATGTGGTCCTCGAAGAAGAGAAAATCCTGATGCATTAAAATATTTACATGAGATACGAAAAAGCATTTTAGAAGGCAATATAAAAAGAGCTGAAGAGCTTTCTGTTTTTGCTCTTTCTGGAACACCCCATAGCGAAGGAAATTATGAACCGCTAGGTTACCTTGATATATATTTTGAAGGGATTGAGACAGATAAAGTTGAAAAATATACCAGATATCTTGATATTTCAAATGCTACTTGTAAAGTTGAATTTGATGTAGATGATATCAGATATGAAAAGATTTACTTTTCTTCTTATCCAGATAAGGTGATTGTAGTAAAGATATGCTGTAGCAAAAAAGGGGCAGTATCTCTGAGAGCAAAATTTAGACGTGAGTATCAAGAAGACATAGACAAGTGCGGTAAAGTAGATAATGATAAAATATTTTTTGAATGCTCAGCTGGTGAGGGAAGAGGAGTTTCTTTTTCTGCTGTATTAAAGGCTGTATTAAAAGATGGGGATGTCTATACAATTGGTGACAATTTGTTTGTAAAAAATGCAACTGAGGTTATGCTTTTAATTACCTCAACAACCAGCTACAAAGAGAGAGATTATTTTAACTGGTGTTTGAAAACATTAGAACAAGTATCTAAACATGATTTTGAGGAACTTTATAAGAGGCATACAGAAGATTATAAATCATTGTTTGACAGAGTTGAGTTTTATATCGATACAGCAAATACTAACAAACGTACTGAATTGACAACTCCTGAGAGGATTAAATTATTAAAAGAAGGATATAAAGATGAAGAATTAATAGTACTACTTTTTCAATTTGGAAGATATTTGCTAATATCAAGTAGCCGCCCAGGGTGTCTGCCACCAAATTTGCAGGGAATTTGGAACAAAGAGATGAAGCCACCTTGGGGCAGTAAGTATACAATAAATATTAATCTACAGATGAACTATTGGCCTGCTGAGGTTTGTAATCTTTCAGAATGTCATATGCCTTTATTTGATTTACTAGAGAAAATGTATGAAAACGGTAAGATTACTGCCCAGAGAATGTATGGATGTAGAGGATTTTGTGCGCATCATAACACAGATATTTGGGGAGATACTGCACCGCAGGATATTTACATCCCTGCAACATATTGGCCAATGGGTGCTGCATGGCTTTGTCTTCATATATGGGATCATTATGAATACACAGGAGATTTAGAGTTTCTGAAAGAATACTACTATTTAATGAGGGAAGCAGCGCTGTTTTTATTAGATTATCTCATTGAAGATAGAAACGGCTATCTTGTAACATGTCCTTCCTGTTCGCCAGAGAATAGGTATAAACTGAATGGTGAAGTATATAGTCTGACATATATGCCAACTATGGATATTCAAATAATTACTGCACTTTTTGATAAGATAAAA
The DNA here is from genome assembly GCF_026914305.1 of Caldicellulosiruptor acetigenus. NCBI lineage: Bacteria > Bacillati > Bacillota > Caldicellulosiruptorales > Caldicellulosiruptoraceae > Caldicellulosiruptor > Caldicellulosiruptor acetigenus. The sequence continues at coordinate 691,669 of NZ_CP113866.1, forward strand.
AAAGCTAATGATGTATTAGAATTGAATGATGAAATAGTTGAAAAAATAGAATATGCATTAAATAAACATCCGTCGATAAAAATAGGTAAACATGGACAAATTCAAGAGTGGATAGAAGATTATGAAGAAGCAGAGCCGGGGCACAGGCATATTTCTCATTTGTTTGGGCTTTATCCTGAAAACCAGATAACTCCTGAAAAAACACCACAGCTTTTCAAAGCTGCAAAGAAAACGTTGCAAAGAAGACTTGAACATGGTTCTGGACATACTGGTTGGAGCAGGGCTTGGATTATATGTTTCTGGGCAAGGCTTAAAGAAGGGGATAAAGCTTATGAAAATATTTTAGAACTTCTTAAAAAATCAACTTTGCCCAATTTGCTTGACAACCACCCACCGTTTCAAATTGATGGGAACTTTGGTGTGACTGCTGGTATTGCAGAGATGATTATGCAGTCATATGACGACACGATTGAACTTTTACCTGCACTTCCGAGTGATTGGAAAAGCGGATATATAAAAGGTTTAAAAGCACGTGGAGGACATACAGTTGATATTTATTGGGAGAATGGTATTTTTAAGAAAGCAAAAGTTATTCTGGGATTTAAAGAAAGTGTTGTTTTAAAGTATAAGGACAGTTATATTGAAATAAAAGGAAATCTAGGAGAAGAAAAAGTTATCTCTTATGATAATTTCTCTAAGTAAAGTAGCCAAAGTGGCAACCAAAAATTCTTTTAATAGCAAAAACAAAAAATTCTTGATTTAATGCAGTGTTTGAGAAGACAAAAAAATAATGTTATTAAGAGGGGAGAAAGTTATGAAGGGACATGGTCAAATTTTAATTCCTTTAAAAGCATCTCTTCACAATGAGAGTGAATTTTACAGAAGATTTGAGATAAATAGGAACTACATGCTTTCTCTAAAAACTGAAAACTTACTTCAGAATTTCTATTTAGAATCTGGATTAGTAAGCTGGAGTTTTTTGCCACAAGATATTCATGGTGGTTGGGAGTCACCAACATGCCAATTAAGAGGGCATTTTTTGGGACATTGGTTATCAGCAGCAGCAAAAATATATGCAAATTTTGGAGATGAAGAGATAAAAGGAAAGGCAGATTATATTATTAATGAATTAGAGAAATGCCAAAGAGAAAATGGTGGAGAATGGGTAGGTTCCATTCCAGAAAAATATTTTGAGTGGATGGCACGCGGAAAGTATGTATGGGCACCACACTATACTGTCCATAAAACCTTTATGGGACTTGTAGATATGTATAAGTATGCGTCAAATCAAAAAGCATTAGAAATAGCAGATAAATGGGCTAATTGGTTTTATAGATGGAGTGGACAATTTTCACGGGAAAAGATGGACGATATTCTCGATTATGAAACTGGTGGTATGCTTGAGATTTGGGCAGAACTATATGATATAACAAAAGACAGTAAATATAAAGATTTAATGGAACGTTATTACAGAGGTCGCTTATTTGACAGATTATTAATGGGTGAAGATGTATTAACAGGTAAACATGCAAATACTACTATACCAGAGATACATGGAGCGGCGAGAGTATGGGAAATTACAGGAGAAGAAAAGTTTAGAAAAATAGTTGAATCTTATTGGAAAGAAGCAGTAGAAGAACGAGGATATTTTTGCACAGGGGGACAGACGTTAGGAGAAGTTTGGACACCTAAGCAAAAAATAAAAAATTATCTTGGAACAACAAATCAAGAGCATTGTGTAGTTTATAATATGATACGCTTGGCAGAATTCTTGTTTAGATGGACAGGGGATAAGAGATATAGCGATTATATAGAAAGAAATATTTATAATGGATTGTTTGCTCAACAGAGGCTAAAAGATGGAATGGTCACATATTATCTTCCGCTAATGCCAGGTAGTCAAAAGAGATGGGGAACACCAACAAATGATTTTTGGTGTTGTCATGGGACGTTGGTGCAAGCACATACTATTTACAATGATCTAATCTATTACAAGAGCCAAAATGGGATAGTAATAAGCCAGTTTATACCTTCTTCTGTAACTTGGAAAGATGACAAAGGAAACGACATTACAATAACTCAATACTTTGAAAGAAAACATGGAAGTTTTGCCTATACAGCAGAAAAGGATGAAATATATATAGAGATTCAATGTAAGAGTCCTGTAGAATTTGAGCTTGCAATAAGAAAACCTTGGTGGGCTAAGAAAGTAGAAATAGAAATAAACGGAAACTCATATTATGCTGCTGACGATTCTTCATACATCCAATTAACGCAAAGATGGAACAACGAGAAGATAAAGATTACTTTCTACAAAGCAGTTGAAACTTGTTCGATGCCAGATGATCCGCAGCAAGTAGCTTTCATGATAGGTCCTGTTGTATTAGCAGGACTTTGTGAAAGGAGAAGAAAGATCTATATTGGTGAAAGAAAGATAGAAGAGATAATTGTACCAATTGATAAAAGAGGTTATGGACCGTTATTATATACAACTCAAGGTCAGATTGAGGATATATTCTTTTTACCACTTTGTTACATTGATCAAGAAAAATATACCGTATACTTTTTAATTGATTAATAGGCCAAACACAACATGAATACTGTGCTTAGATAAAAATTTCTTTAAAGTGGAGTAAATGATGTGGGAATCTAAGGCTCTGTCATAAATGAAGGCAGAAGGATCTTTTGGTATATAAAAGAAAGAGTTTGAAATGAAGAAATTTAAAGCCTTTAGAGTCAGAGATAATCTTGTGCATTGCAGAAGGTCCGTAGCAAAAGAATCAGAATCAAAAAGAGAGAATAAAAGCTAACGGTATACCAAGAGCGTTGATAATAGAAGAAGATTTTAAAAGCCCAGCAGAAAGGGTCATTTATGGGCATAAGGCTGATGTTAGAATTAGGATTAGCAGTGTTGGTCAAAGAAGAATAGACAAGAGAGTAGATTTTGTCAAAAGAAAGTTCAGGATTAGCTTTTTGATGTATTTTTCAAGAGAGATTGAATGAATTTAGGGTTGTTTTCACGGACCTGTGGGGCGATGCCAGTTGTATCGAAGATTAAGGTTGAAGCAAGTTCAGGAGATTGTTAGAGAAAAATATTGTGTACATGGATAGAGATATTTTGGAAAAGTTTAAAGATTTCGCTGTTGAAGATTTTTCTGAAGCGAGAGAAAGTAGAAATAGAAGGAACATTACCATTTAGGTTACAGAAAGAACGAAGTTCATGGGAGCTAAGAAGAACTGCGCAAAGCTGAGTAAGGGTATTGGAGTTTGAATAATTTTTGGGACAAAAAAACAGAGAAGCATAAATTCTAAGGAGAAGCATCTATGCTTGCCAAAGTGTTTATAGTAAGCATTGTAGAAAGAAGAAGGTATGTAGTTAGATAAGTCAATGATTTATCGAACAAGCCAAAGAAGACATCAAGAGTTGGAGAGAACTGAAGGTTTTAATATGGGGGGAATTAGATTATATAGGGCCAAAAAATTGTTTAGGTTTGGTGTTAAACATTTTGAACCCCTCCTCATAGTATCAAATTTGTTTTATGTAATCATTTATGTAATCATATTTTACTACAACTATGAGGAGGGTGGCTAGACTTTTTTGAATCTTTATAAAGCTTGATAACGCTCATATTGAGCGTTTCTGCAAAAGGCTAATAAAACAATTCTAACCAAAGGAGGAATAGTCATATGAAAAAAACAAAGGTACTCTATGATAGGGAGTTTGTAATTGGACAGGTAGACAAGAGAATCTACGGTTCATTTTTGGAACACATGGGAAGAGCAATATACACAGGAATCTATGAACCAGACCATCCACAGGCTGATGAAATGGGGTTTAGAAAAGATGTTTTAGAACTTGTTCGGCAGTTGAATGTTCCTATTGTAAGATATCCTGGCGGCAATTTTGTGTCGGGGTATAACTGGGAAGATGGTGTTGGTCCAAAAGAAAAAAGACCAAGAAGACTTGAGCTTGCGTGGAGAGCCATCGAGACAAATGAGGTTGGGGTAAACGAATTTATTGAATGGGCAAAAAGAGCAAACACCTCTGTTATGATGACAGTAAACCTTGGCACACGTGGAATTGATGCAGCAAGAAACTTAGTTGAGTATTGCAACTTTCCAGGTGGCACATACTACAGTGATTTGAGACGTCAGCATGGTTATGAACAGCCGCACAACATAAAAGTATGGTGTCTTGGGAACGAGATGGATGGTGACTGGCAGATAGGTCACAAAACAGCCCATGAGTATGGCAGAATTGCAAGAGAGACAGCAAAGGTTATGAAGTGGATAGATCCCACTATAAAGCTTGTTGCAGCGGGAAGCTCAGGTCCCAAAATGCCAACATTTCCTGAGTGGGAAGCAATTGTTTTGGACCACACATATGACCTTGTAGATTATGTGTCGCTACATGTGTACTATGGAAATCCTGAAAAGGACACAAAGAACTTTGTTGCAAAATCGCTTGAAATGGAAGAGTTTATCAAAACAGTTATATCAACAATTGACTATGTAAAGGCTAAAAAGAGAAGCAAAAAGGTTGTCAATATCTCATTTGACGAATGGAATGTATGGTACCATGCTCATCTTGAGGGGAAAGACCAGAAAGCAGAACCCTGGGCTCAAATTCGTGCTATTGCAGAAGAAGATTATGTGTTCGAAGATGCAATTTTAGTGGGATGCATGTTGATTGCGCTTTTGAAACACTGTGATAGAGTCAAGATAGCATGCATGGCACAGCTTGTAAATGTAATTGCCCCAATTACCACTGTAAAGGGTGGAATTGCTTACAGACAGGTAATCTACTATCCTTTCATGCATGCTGCAAACTATGGGCATGGAGTTGCACTGCTTCCCAAGGTAAATTCTCCTAAATATGATTCAAAAGACTTTACTGATGTTCCGTACATTGAAACAGTTGCAACATACAATGAGGAAAAGGATGAAATAACAGTCTTTGCAGTCAACAGAGATTTAGAAGAGGAGATGCAAGTTGAATTTAAGCTTGATGGTTTTGAAGGCTTTGAGGTTGTGGAGCACATTGTATATGAAAGTGATGATATTTACAAAGGAAACACTGCAGAAAAACCTGACAATGTTGTGCCCCACAAAGGTGGAAATTCAAAGATAGAAGGCAATGTTTTAACATCCATATTACCTAAATTCTCCTGGAATGTAATCAGGTTAAAGAAGAAAGAAAATTAATTGCATTGCTATGCAAGCAACACAGCTTCTTAAAGAGTACAAAATTTAAGAAGCTGTCTTGTTTGTTTTATAAAATTTTAAGAGGAATTTCAAAGTTATTAGATTTAAACTACCGCCACTGAGAAGTTAAAATAAAAAATGTATTTCAGAGCAAAGGAGATGAGGGTATGCTCAAAATAGCTATCATAGGTGCAGGAAGTGGAGTTTTCACAAGGAACTTGGTAAGAGACATTTTGTCATATCCAGAACTAAGAGACTCTACAATAGCGCTTATGGACATTGACAGTATAAGACTTGAATTTATGAGAAAAGCTCTGCAAAAACTCATTGACCAGGAAAAGTATCCAACCAAACTTGAAGCCACAACTGATAGAAAAGAGGCTTTAAAAGGTGCAAAATATGTGGTTGTCACAATACAAGTTGGAGGTTTAAAACCTTACGAATATGACATTTACATTCCTCTAAAATACGGTGTAAAACAGGCAGTTGGTGATACAATAGGTCCAGGTGGAGTTTTTAGGGCTCTTAGAACAATACCGGTTTTGCTTGACATTGCAAAGGACATGGAAGAGCTTTGTCCTGACGCACTTTTGCTCAATTATGTAAATCCAATGGCAATGAACTGCTGGGCGTTAAATAAGGCTACGAATATAAAAAATGTAGGGCTTTGTCACAGTGTTCAAGGAACTGCTGAATTTTTAGCAAAAATTATTGGGGCAAAAATGGAAGAAATTTCATACTTATGTGCAGGTATAAACCACATGGCATGGTTTTTGAAATTTGAGTGGAATGGGAAAGATGCATATCCCCTTATAAAAGAGAAAGCAAATGACCCCGAAATCTATACACAGGATGTTACAAAATTCGAGATACTAAAACATTTTGGATATTATGTTTCAGAGTCAAGTTTTCACATGTCTGAATATGTTCCTTATTTTAGAAAGAGCGACGATTGGATAAACAAAATACATAAAACACATTCATGGCACAAAGAACATTACAATGGCATGTATCTGCACTGCTGCTTAGATGCTGCGAAAACTTTACTTGATGACCTGAAGAAAATGGCAGAGGCAGACTACATCGACCCGAAAAGAAGTAACGAATACTGTGCAACTATCATCCATTCCATAGAGACAAACACTCCAAGTGTGATAAATGGTAATGTTGAGAACAAGGGTTTGATAACAAATTTGCCTGAAGGGTGCTGTGTAGAAGTGCCATGTTTGGTTGACAGAAATGGTATTCAGCCAACTTATGTTGGAAATCTTCCTCCACAGCTTGCAGCTTTGAACAGGACAAATATAAACGTTCAAGAGCTTGCGGTAATTGCTGCTTTGACAGGTGATAGGGAAGTAGTTTATCATGCAATTATGATGGACCCTCTCACAAGTGCAGTTTTAGATTTGGATGAAATACGCAAGATGGTAGATGAGATGTTTGAAGCAGAAAAAGAATGGCTGCCAGAAAAAATTTACAAATAAAAGTGAATGAGGTGAAAAGAGATGGCAAGGCTTTTCTCAGTCCATGGGGATAAATTGGTAAGTAAATACGATAAGGAGATACTGTGGATTGAGGCATGGGGCAGAAACAGTTTGCGAGTTCGCGCAACTCAAGAAGGAAGTATGCCAGAAAATGATTGGGCTTTGTTGCCAAAAACTGAAATTAGTAGTAATAATATAGAAATTAAAATTTTAGACAATAGAGGAATAATAAGAAATGGCAATATATGTGCTGTAATTGAGCCAACTGGCGATATTAAATTTTACAACAGCGAAAACAAAATTATATTGCAAGAATATACTTCAAGATTTGCTGGAGGATTACGCAAAAAAGGACGTGAATTTCAACCTATTTTAGGAGGTAGCTATCGATTAACTGTTCGTTTTGAATCAGAACCTGACGAGAAGCTTTATGGAATGGGGCAATATCAGCAACCATTTTTAAATTTAAAAGGTTGCGCATTAGAACTTGCACATAGGAATTCTCAATCAAGTGTCCCGTTTTTAGTTTCAAACATTGGATATGGTTTTTTATGGAACAATCCGGCAATTGGAAGGGTTGTATTTGGTAAAAATATAACTGAGTGGGAAGCATTTGTAACTAAAACTATGGATTATTGGATAACAGCAGGTAATAATCCTGCTGAAATTTTAGAACAATATATGGAAGTAACAGGAACGCCTCCAATGATGCCTGACTATGCAATGGGATTTTGGCAAAGTAAACTGAGGTATAGAAATACTCAAGAATTAATGGATGTAGCGTATGAATATAAAAGGCGTAATCTTCCTCTTGATGTAATTGTGATTGATTTTTTCCATTGGCCACATCAGGGAGACTGGAAATTTGATGAAGATTACTGGCCTCATCCAGAAAAAATGGTAGAAGAGCTCAGAAAAATGGGTATTGAAGTAATGGTATCTATATGGCCGACTGTTGAAAAAGAAAGCGAAAATTATGAAGAGATGCTTTCAAAGGGCTTACTTATGAGTACCGACCGGGGACCGCGAGTGACTATGCAGTTTGTCAATGACACTCTTTTTGTTGATATGACTAATCCCGAAGCACGTGAATTTATGTGGGGAAAAGTCAAAGAAAATTATTTTTCAAAAGGTATTAAAATGTACTGGCTTGATGAAGCTGAGCCAGAATTTCATAAATATGAATTTGATAATTATCGATATTATTTGGGACCATGTTTAGAAATAGGAAATATATATCCTCTATTGTATGCAAAAACTTTTTATGATGGATTGAAAAAGGAAGGTATTGAAAATATAATTAACTTAATTCGCTGTGCTTGGGCTGGTTCCCAACGCTATGGAGTGGTTGTGTGGTCGGGGGATATTGCATCCACCTTTGAATCATTGAGAAATCAAGTTGCATGTGGCCTAAATATGGCAATGGCGGGGATACCCTGGTGGACAAGCGACATAGGAGGTTTCTATGGTGGCGATCCAGAGGATCCTTCTTTTAGAGAATTGATAATCAGATGGTTTCAATTTGGAGCATTTTGTCCTGTTTTTCGTATACATGGCGATAGAAAGCCTTATATTCCACCGACGAGTAATAAAGGTGGAGGAAAAGTAGGTTCTGGTGGTCCTAATGAGGTATGGAGCTATGGAGAAGAAGCTTACGAAATTTTCAAGAAGTATCTCACTATACGTGAAAAACTTAAACCGTATATTAAAAGACAAATGTTACTCACACATAAAAAAGGAACACCTATAATGAGACCACTGTTTTACGATTTTCCATCTGATACAAAGTCATGGGAGATTGAAGATGAATTTATGTTTGGACCTGATATATTAGTTGCTCCTGTCTTATATGAAGGTATGAGAGAAAGAATTGTTTATCTACCTGAAGGTGCCCACTGGAGAGAGTGGGAAACAGGAAAAGTATATGAAGGTGGAAAAGAAATTATTTGCCAAGCTCCTTTAACTACAATACCGATTTTTATACGGGATGGAGTTGAGTTGTTGTAAATTGTAAATAGTTGGATTTGCAAATAAAAAAGGGCTTTGCATAAACAAAAAATTTGATAATCTGCAAAGTCCTTTAGTTTTCTTCGCCAAACTCTTTACACAAAAATATTTAAAGTCTCTTTTTACCTTCTAAATCGATACCAAGGCTGGCATTGCAAGTAGCTTGTTTAACTTTAGAATTGTCCTTAACTTCACTTCTGAATAACCGTCGATGATAAGAGCAAAAGCACTTGTGGGCAATTCTCTTTGTTTAAATGATTGAAGTTCATTTTTAAGGTCTTCTTTAATTTTTAGTATTTCATTTTCGGAATAGGGAAGATTCAAAACTTTCAAAGTTTGAACAAGAGAACTTTCAGAATAACCGTTGACAACTAAAGACATAAGAAGGTAAATGTATGAACTATCCACTCTTTTATAACAGTCGGGAAGGATAGAGGGACGAAAATTTAAAGTAGCGAGTGCGAGGGACAGAGAATTCAAGCTTGCCAACAGGTGTTGCTAGTTTTACTTCAATAAAAACCGTTGCCCTTGTCATTGTCATTTTTAGCAAGGCTACTTATCTTTCCGATAACATCAAGCAATCGAGCAAGTTTTACTTTCAGTTGCTTTAGAGCTGGGCGGTTAGGATCATCTTTGGAGCAATACATATTTAATACTTGCTCTACAGCCATGTTTTTAGCAGTTTCGTAAATTTCGTTTTTATTCATTCTCAGTAACCCCCTTTGATGATTATTTCAATACTAATTATACAGTGAACACAATTTTATTTTAACTCCCTATGGCTATTCCGGCAGAAAAGGCAGTAGAACTTAATGCAAGGTATTTGGAGCAGTTGAATTATAAATTTGTAAAAAGAAACTTCGATAATAATTTATGATAGAAGAAATAACAAAAAATAAATTTACAAGTTTGATAAAAAGGTAATTGTTAAAAACACTCTGTTGATAAATTGTTAGATTAATACCACTAAAAGACAAAGGTCAATTTTGTCCAACTTTAAGAAAGACTTTTTACAGGAGTTGTTCAATTAATTCATGTTATCTGAACGGTAAGTTTATTTTATAAATAACAACAGCAATAATTGTAATGGCTTTATAGTTAAAAGCTTACAGCACAAATTGGCAAATTTAAAGATTTATGTTAATTCCGAATTCTTAACTTGATTTTAGAAAAAATTTTTTAGATAATTAGGACAAAAAAAGACAATAAAATACCGAGCCACTCAGCATGGAAAAATTTAACTGGCAGCTTGTTTTGAGAAGATTATTAAATTAAGAAAATGGGATTAACTAAGTATTGTAAACATCACCTCTTTCTTGATATATTTGACCAAGGCTAGAGCATTGCAAAGATCAGAGGAATTAATCGTCTTGCGGTAAGGACAAGGGCACGTTTATGCTGATGACAGGTCAACCTCTGAGAGCTTCTTGTTGTAGAAGGCTTTATAACGGACTGTGTGCTACAGCACACAGTTAGCAGCCTCAACAAGATAGTATTCTGAGAATATTGGTTACCACACTTAGCTAATGAGGTTTCCTGGGCATTGAAATTGCCTGATTGGTATTGAGTCCAAACAAGGCCGGAGTATTTAGCTAAAGCAGCTTCATTTTTGAAGCGCTTGATATCACCGATTTCAGCGCAGATAGCAGCTGCAAGAACATCTCCTATGCCAGGGGATGGTGGTCAAGGTTTGGGAGAAAGCTTTAAGAAGTTTTGAGATTTCTTTGTCGAGTTTTTTAAGTTGTTCTTGCATAAATCTAATATTTTCAAGAGTCATAGACAAAGCTAAGGCATTTGCCTCAGCCAACAGAGGATGTAATCTGTATGAACGATTAGCAGCGGTTTTAAGTATTTCAGCGATTTTATTGACATCTGATAATCTGTTGTTGCCGTTGTCAGATACAAATTTAATTAAATCTTCTAAAGACATGGAAGCAATGTCATCTGGGGTGAAGTTTTCGATGATAGCGCAAGATGCCTTACCGAAGATATCAGAAAATGGACAGTCTTGAGAGTAAGTAGAGAATTTAAGGTATATGAGATTGAGAGCTCTGTTTTTTTCGCGAGTTAGATTATGAACAAGGTGGTAGCGCATTCTGGTAAGGCGTTGTAGCGCAGCATATTTAAAATCAGGCAAAGGTGTTGGATTCAGCTTACTGAACCTAACGCATTCAGCGATGATAATTGCATCGATGCTATCTGTTTTAGGCAAGAAAGTGTAGATTTTTTTAAAGCCTTTGACTATGCTTGGGTTGAGAACATAAAAAGTTGGTTTATATGGCAGCAGTTCAGATGAAGAAGCAAGATACAAGTGCAGATGCCAAGCGTAATGTGAAGTTGCTTCCATGCCAAACTTAATACAGGATAGATTATACTGGCTGAGGCAATCAATAACTCTTTTGATTAATTCGTTAGCGCCTTCTTGATCGTTAGGCAAGGAAAAAGGTTTTTTAATCAAGTGATTTCCGGCATCATCGATGAAGAAGATAGAATTTGACTGACTACTGATATCAATGCCCACGATTAAAGTATTTGGCAATTTGAAGACCTCCTTTTTGCAAGTAGTGGTAAGAAAAAGTATTAAGCCCTTTATCCCTGGGGATTACACGTAATGCAGCCTCGCCGATATTAGAGCTACTTGAGCAGTTTACAGGGTGCACACATCTGACATGCTCAAATCAGATGTGGTAAACTGCCAGTGCACAGCAAACGAGTAAACATTACTCATGTAATCCTTTGGGGTTCAGTCTTTCTCAAGCTGTGGCGTGCAGATATCAAAGCACGTCCAGCAGGAGGTGATCAAAAAATATCCAAATAAACTAAATCAGGCTTAAACTTTTTCTGATATTAGTTTACCAGAGATAAAGGGCAAATTTAAACTGTAGCAGTCAATTTTAATATTCAATTTTTTAAGAAGTGAATGTTTTAAGAAAAGCTTTGTTATCAAGGTCAGTTTCCAGTAATCAATTGGTACTAATAATTTAATGTACCAATTGAGATATGAAGTTTTAAGTGACTTGATAATCATATTATAAGAGGTATATTGAGAGAGAGGGATTTATATGTTAAGAAGAGCAGTTACAGAAAATGGAATAGTAGAAGGGCTTCCTGCATCTGACCCGAGGATAACTGTTTTCAAAGGGATTCCTTTTGCAGCACCTCCAGTAGGTGAATTGAGATGGAAACCTCCGCAACCGTGCAAAGATTGGAAGGGTGTTCTCAAGGCTTACACATTCGCACCAATTTCAATTCAGGCAACGCCAGGATTAGATCCAAATAATATTTACACGAAAGAGTGGCATGTTGATCCTGACATTCCTATGAGTGAAGACTGCTTGTATTTAAATATTTGGACACCTGCAAAACACCCTGATGAAAAATTACCTGTAATGATTTGGTTTTTTGGTGGAGGATTACAGGTTGGTTATACTTCAGAAATGGAGTTTGATGGAGAGCGCATAGCAAGAAGAGGAATAGTATTTGTAAGTGTAAACTATCGATTGAATGTATTTGGCTTTTTTGCACATCCTCAGATTTCAGAGGAGAATAAAAATGGACCAAAGGCTAATTTTGGATTATTAGACCAACTGGCAGGAATTGAATGGGTAAGACGCAACATTTCAGCATTTGGAGGGGATCCAAATAATATTACTATATTTGGCCAATCTGCTGGTGGCGGTTGTGTTACTGCTCATATCACATCACCTGTTAGTAAAGGTTTATTTCAAAGAGCCATCATTCAAAGTGGAGGAGGGTTTGCTCCACGTTTTAACCAGGGATATCCTGATTTGAGTGAAGCCGAAAAAATAGGAGAAGAGTTTTTTAAGTTTTTAGGTGTAAAAAGTTTGGACGAGGCAAGAAGAATAGATGCAAGGATTATATTTGAGAAATCCGAAGAATTTGGGCATAGATGGGGATTTGTGAAAGATGGATTTTATATAGTTGATGATCCTGTAAAACTTATTATCAAGGACAATTGGCACAAAATACCTCTGATCATAGGGCATACAGCAAATGAATTTGTGGAGGAACCCAATGTTGAAACAATAGAGGAATTCAAAGAGTATGCTTACAAAAGGTTTGGAGAGGATGCAGAAGAGTATATAAGGCTTTGTAACGTTGATAATAATGATATTGTACAGATCAGGAAAAAAGGCGCAATTAACATGTTTGAGATAGGGAATCTGATGTGGTGTGAGCACAATGCCAAGACAAAGGATACAACAATTTACTGTTATTGCTTTGATCCGGAGATACCAGGCGATGATGCAGGCTCTTTTCACTCTTCTGAATTGTGGTTTGTATTTGAAACCTTAGCAAAGTGTTGGAGACCTTTTGTAGGCAAACATTATGATTTAGCTCGACAAATGTGTAACTATTGGACAAATTTTGCTAAAAAGGGTGATCCTAATGGAAATGATGCAGATGGAACTCCAATGCCAGAGTGGAGACCTTATACTGAAGAGGAAGCATTTGTAATGTTGTTTGGGGACAAACCATGTAAAGATCCAAACAGGCCAACTGAACTTATGAAGTTTATGGTGAGACATCTTTTTAAAAAGTTAAAAATAGATTAATTTTGTTGAACCATTAAATAAGGAAGGAGTGTTGTGTATGGCAAGATTTGATGATTTATCAAGGTTATTAAATAGCTTTGTAGAAAACGGTTTGCCGGGTTGTGCATGTGCTATAGCAAAGAATGGAGAAATTCTGTGGGAAGGATATTTTGGTTATGCAGATTTAGAAAGAAAAATACCCATAAATGAAACTAGCGTTTTTAGATTAGCCTCAATGACCAAAATTATAATTTGTACTGCTGCTTTGATACTTTATGAAAGAGGGAAGTATCTTTTAAGTGATCCGGTTTATGAGTATATACCGGAATATAAAGAAACATATGTATATGTAAGGGATAAAAAGGGTAATGTACGAATAGAAAAAACAAAAAATCCTATACTTATAAAACATGCTTTTACTATGACGTTAGGTTTACCATATCCTTTCAGAGACTCTCCCACAGCAATTGAAATGAGAAAAGTAAAAGAAGAGTTGACAAAAAAATATGGGAAATATGATATAGTTACTGAAGCAAAGGCTATGGCTACAGTACCTCTTGAATTTGAACCGGGAACACGATGGTTGTATGGATATGGGCATGATATAGTGGCAGCATTGATACAAATAATATCTGGCAAAAAAGTAAGTGAATTTTTGCGTGAAGAAATTTTTGAGCCTTTAGGAATGAATGATACTGGATATCGTTATTTTGGTGACATAGAAAATAGAATGGTTTCCTGCTATAAAAGAAATGAAGATGGAACGTTTGAAAAAGTTAAAGGGATGTTAGATGAATTTCATCAACCTGATGCAGTATATGAAGCAGGAGGAGCAGGTCTTTTTTCTACAGTAAGGGATTATTTAAAATTTTCGCAAATGCTTGCTAACGGGGGAGTTTATAAAGGACAAAAGATAATTGGTAGAAAAACTATCGATTTAATGAGGACCAATCAATTAAATAGAAGACAGTTGTTAGATTTTAACAAAAATAATATTTACTTATCAGGATATGGATATGGTTTAGGCGTGAGGACTCTTATGAGTATTAATGAGAGTAACTTTAACAGTTCTATTGGTGAGTTTGGATGGACAGGTGCACTTGGAACTTATGTTTCAATTGATCCGAGTGAAGGTTTTTCTTTAGTATATATGCATCAGATGATACCGAATATGGAGGAATACTATCATCTAAGAGTAAGGTCAGTTGCTTATGGTTGTTTGTAAATAATTTTTAAAAGGTCTTGAGAGCAAAAATAATAGAAGGGGGGTCTCCTTTGTGGAAACGATGAAGGCTGTTGTTTTGGAAAAACCAAAAGTTTTAAAAATGGAAATAAGGAATAGACCTGTGATTATGGAGGATGAAGTATTAGTCGCTGTCAAATGTGTAGGGATTTGTGGTTCTGATATTCATTATTACGAACATGGGAAAATAGGTAATTATGTAGTGGAAAAACCATTAATTTTGGGTCATGAAGCAAGTGGAGAAGTTATTAGTATAGGGAGGAATGTGAAAAAATTTAATGTTGGAGATAAAGTAGTTATTGAACCTGGAGTGACTTGTGGGAAATGTGAATATTGTAAGAGTGGACGATATAATCTATGTCCTGATGTTAAGTTTTTGGCTACACCACCTGTTGATGGAGCATTATGTGAATATTTAGCGGTAAAAGAAGATTATTTATTTAAAATTCCTGATAACATCGAATATGATGTTGCAACTTTAGTTGAACCTTTGTCAGTTGGTATTCATGGTGCTATAAGAGGTAATGTAAAACTTGGAGATAATGTTTTAATTTTAGGTTTGGGGCCAGTTGGGTTGTTAACTATTTTAGCAGTGAAAGCTTTTGGAGCGAGTCAAATAATTGCTGTAGATGTCCAACCTCTAAGATTGAATGCTGCAAATGAATTAGGTGCTACTCATATAATAAATGCTAAAGACAGCAATTATAAACAATTAATACTTGAAGCGACACAAAATGTAGGCCCAGATGTAACTTTTGAGACAGCTGGTTCTAAAGAAACGAGCAGATTAGCATTTGAAATAACTAAACGAGGTGGAAGAATAGTTTTAATAGGGTTATTGCCAGACAACGAAGTATCAGTTAATATAAATTCTATAGTTGATAATGAGTATAACATTTATGGTGTTTTTAGATATGCAAATACTTACAGAAAAGCAATTGATGTTTTATCAAATAATTTAGAAAAGGTTAAAAAGTTAATAACTCATAGATTTAAGTTCGATGAAGCAACTGAAGCATTTGAATTTGTGAGAGAAAACAAAGACAAGTGCATTAAAGCGGTAATTACAGTATAGTTATTAATTATTCACATAAACACAAAAAATATTGAGTGGTAGATAATTATATCATTTGGATGAATTAATAAATATTGTAAATTTAAGGCAAAACATACTTTAGGAAAAATTTTATTTTTGTATTTTTGCTTATTTTAACCTCATATTTGCTGAGCTAGCAAAGAGACAAACGTTTGTATCTGAAGATAGTTCTTTGAAAATTTCTCGATAATGAGATTTTCAAGTTCAGAAGAAAGTTTTTCAGGGAAAGTTTTAGGTTTTCTTGAATTTATCCTCAAGGGGACTATATATTCCTCTTCTTACAGTGCGCCTTGACACACCTAATATTTAACAGTCTTTAGTATGTTTTTGTTATTTTTTTTAACGCTTTTTGGATTAATTATCTTGCTTTTTCAGAAAATATTTTCCTTATCTCGTGATATGATATAATATTCATAGCAGGCTGTCCTTCCATCCTGGTAGTTTATTGATTTTTCTTTTGGATGGGAGATTACACTTTTTAATTATATTCATGATATTCATGCCAGGATAGAGACAGCTCCAATTTTTTTATAAGTTATTCCTTAATGTTTTAAAACATTTTATCCATTGTGATAAATAACTCTGCGCCTATTTTAGTTATTCAATATATTTGTAGTTGACAAGAAAAATGTATATAGGAATATAATAAAAACGTGATAGGGCAAAACTAAGAAGTTTTTATTTTACAGTATATTGCTGGATATTCAATTTTTTGTAGAGAAAATTGAGAAAGTGTTTCTGTAAAACAAAAGTTAAACGTTTCACGAACTTAATTTCCTTTTTGCCAATGAGTTTTGCATTTCAAAAACAAAAAGAAAGGAGTGATATTGAAAATATCAAATATAAAATTAAATGTCATTATAGGTAAAAGATTATTGAAGACTGTTCCAAGATATATAAAAATTTAAAATAATTTGTGTGCAAGGAGGTATCTTTATATGAATGAACTTTTTAAAACCATTCAAAAAGGCCCATTTGAACCTACTTGGGAATCTTTAAGACAATTCAAATGCCCTCAATGGTTTTTGGATGCAAAGTTTGGAATTTGGGCACACTGGGGACCACAATCTGTACCAATGTATGGAGATTGGTATGCAAGAAATATATACATTGAAGGTTCTCCACAATACTACTATCACTGGCGCAAGTATGGTCATCCTTCAAAGGTTGGTTACAAAGATATTGTTCAGATGTGGAAAGCTGAAAATTTTGACCCGGAGCAGCTGATTGATCTGTATATCAAAGCAGGTGCAAAATATTTTGTTGCTCAGGCTGTTCACCACGATAACTTTGATAACTGGAATTCTCGATACCATAGGTGGAATGCAGTGAATATGGGCCCTAAGAAAGATATTGTTGGAATGTGGTGCAAAGCTGCAAGAGAAAGAGGTCTTCCGTTTGGTGTATCAGAACATTTGGCTGCAAGCTTTTCGTGGTTTGCGACAAGTAAAGGACATGACACAAAAGGACCATATAAAGGTATCCCATATGATGGGAATGACCCGGCTTTTGAGGATTTTTATCATCCAAATAGGGACGAGTACGAGTTGGAAAAACAGCATGGAAAGATTGTCAATTGGTACTCGCCCAATCCACAGTGGCATATGAAATGGTTTTTAAGAATCAAAGATTTGATTGACCAGTATGAGCCAGACTTTTTATATTCAGACGGCGGTGTTCCTTTTGGGGAGGTTGGACTCAATATTGTTGCGCATCTTTACAATACAAGTGCCAAAAATCACGGTGGTATAAATCAAGCAGTATACACTCAAAAAGACACAAATCCAGAAGTCTATAAAATTGGTGTTTTGGACATTGAACGTGGAGCTGCCGAAGATATCCTGTCTCATCCATGGCAGACGGATACATGTTTAGGTGGCTGGTTTTATGATGTAAGAGCTGTATATAAAACTCCGCAACAGGTAATTGAAATGCTTATTGATATTGTCAGCAAAGGTGGAAACCTGCTTTTGAATATTCCGCAAAAACCAGATGGCACGCTGGATGAAGAATGTCTTTATATTCTTGATGAGATTGCAAAATGGATAAAAGTAAACGGAGAAGGTATATATGCAACACGTCCATGGATAAGATATGGAGAAGGTCCGACAAAAGGGCAAGGTGGAGCTTTTCAGGAAAAAAAGCTTGAGTGGACGCAAGAGGATTTTAGATTTACCCAAAAAGATGGAAAAATTTTTGCTTTTCAAATGAAATATCCAGGGGACCACAAGGCAATCATCAAAAGTTTGGGACTATCAAGTGGTATTTTTGTGAAAAAGGTAAAACTTTTGGGATTTGAAAATGAGGTTGAATTTGAACAGTTAGAAAACGCTCTGGTTATCAAATTGCCAGAAAAGTGCTATAGCACAAGATATCCACATTGTTTTTGCATAGAGTAAAACTAACTGGGCTATTCCATGAGCAAGGAGGAATAGCCCTGATGATTTTATCTGCTTTTTTAAAGATTTTTTACTCTTAAAATCAAATTCACAATACTCTTTGTAGTTTCTTTAAGTAGCCGTGATGCTTCTTTGAGACATCTGTCAAGAGATGATGCCATATCAACAATAGAGAAAATTGAGGTTATACCTTCTTTTGTGTACTCTTCAAAAGGACAATCAATTGACCCTGAAATAACAATTACCATTTTGCCAAACTTTGCACCAAGCCGGGCAATTCCAATTGTGGATTTTCCAGATAGGCTTTGCCTGTCAAATCTTCCTTCACCAGTGATGACAATATCTGTCCATTTGACATGTTCTTCAGCGTTCGAAGCACTCAGTATATAGTCTATTCCCGATACATACTGAGCGTTTAAAAAAGCCAAAAGTGCAAATCCCAAGCCTCCTGCAGCACCAGCTCCGCTGGATAGCGATAAGTCTTTTCCAAGATACTCTTTAGCGACATTTGCAAAATTTTTTAATCCTTCATCAAGAAGCTTTACAGCATTTTCATCTGCCCCTTTTTGAGGTGCAAACACATACGCTGCACCATTTTCTCCGTATAATGGATTTGTAACATCACACAAAACTGTAAATTTTACTTTGCGAACTTCATTCAAGAATTCTGAATCATCTATCTTTTTTATTTTAATCAAGTTTTCTCCGATTGGTTTTAATTCCTCTCCATTTTCATTCAAAAATTTCATTCCAAGCGCACTCAGCATTCCTGTACCTGCATCATTTGTTGCAGAGCCGCCAATGCCAATGATGATTTCTTTAACTCCTTTTGAAATTGCGTATTTGATGAGCTCACCAACACCATATGTTGTTGTGTAAAGAGGATTTCTTTCTTCATCTTTTAAAAGGAGAAGACCTGAACATTCTGCCATTTCAATGATTGCTTTGTCTTCAAAAAATCCTATTCTGCTTTTAATTTTCCTAAAAAGAGGGTCATTTACCTCAACCTCTTCTATTTTGGCACCAAAAATTTTAGATAGAGCGGTCAAGGTTCCTTCTCCACCGTCGGCAAGCGGAAGCTGAAAAACTTCTGCACCTTTGTCAACCTCAACAATAGCTTCTTTTATTATTTCGGATGCAACAAAAGCGTCAAACGACCCTTTATATTTATCTGGTGCAACCAAATATTTCAATAAGATTTCCCCCTTTCTTATCAATGCATAGCTTACATTGATATTTTACCAAAATTTTTGTTAGATGCCTTGTATTTTTAGAATGAAAGTATTCTTGAGGTTATTCAAAAATCCTTGTCCAAGCAATTGACATTGACAATATAATGTATTAGAATATTTTATGTTTTAAAATGAGGCCCCGAGTATGAGTTGATAATATAGATTTTCAGAAAACAAAATTTCAAAAGGAGTGTAGGGAGAAGCGATGAAGACATACCTTGCAAAACCAAACGAGGTTCCGAAGAAGTGGTATGTTATTGATGCAACAGGAAAGCCGCTTGGAAGACTTGCAGCTAAAATTGCTGTGATATTGAGAGGCAAGCACAAACCTCAGTTTACTCCGAATGTTGACACTGGCGACTATGTTATTGTAATCAATGCTGAAAAGGTTGTGTTGACTGGCAAAAAGCTTGATAAGGATGGATACAGATATCATACAAAGTATCCAGGTGGACTCAAGTTTATCCCATATCGCAGACTTCTTGAAAAGCATCCGGAGAAGGCAATTGAGATTGCGGTGCGCGGAATGCTTCCTAAAAATAGGCTTAGAGATAGGTTCATGAGAAAGCTCAAAGTTTACAGAGGACCAAATCACCCACATGCAGCACAGAAGCCGGAAGTGCTGGAAATATAGTTTTGTAAGGGGAGGATATGAAAGTGGCACAGGTAAAATACTATGCAACTGGTAGAAGAAAAACTTCTGTTGCAAAGGTTTGGCTTTCACCTGGAAGTGGCAAAATTATTGTGAACGATAAGAACATGGAAGAGTATTTTCCTCTTGAGACATTGAGAATTATTGTAAAGCAGCCATTGACACTTACTGAGACACTCAACAAATATGATGTAATTGCGAAGGTTAAAGGCGGCGGTCTTTCTGGTCAAGCAGGTGCAGTAAGACATGGTATTGCAAGAGCACTTGTGCTTGCTGACCCAACTTTAAGACCAGCTTTGAAAAAAGCAGGATTTCTTACAAGAGACCCACGTATGGTGGAGAGAAAGAAATACGGTCTCAAGAAAGCAAGGAGAGCACCCCAGTTCTCAAAAAGATAAAGGAATTTTTACAGCTCCTTTTTCCAAGGAGCTTTTATTTTTGCAATTTAGAAGTTTTTCTCTTTCACCTATTGACAATTTACGCACAAGAGAATATAATAAAATTGTAATTGCCAATGGGGGCATACCAAAAAAGGTATGTCCCCATTTTGCATTTTGGGCGGATATAGACTTTCAAAATAAAATTTGGGGGTGTTTTGGATGAACTATGCAGACATTGTATGGGTTTTAATTTCAACTGCTTTGGTTATGCTGATGACACCAGCAGTAGGTCTTTTTTATGGAGGTATGGTCAGAAGAAAAAACCTTCTTTCCACAATTACCATGTCAGCACTGACTCTGGGATTAATAAGCATTGAATGGGTTTTGATCGGTTATAGCATGGCTTTTGGACCTGACAAGTTTGGATTGATTGGGGGCTTTGAGTGGGCAGGGTTAAAAAATGTTGGATATAAGCCTAACCCTGACTATGCAGGTAGCATTCCACACCTTTTGTTTATGGCATTTCAGATGATGTTTGCAGCAATTACTCCTGCGCTTATTGTAGGTGCTTATGTTGAGAGAATAAAATTTAGCAGTTATATACTTTTTACATTACTATGGTCAATATTTGTTTACAATCCAGTTGCGCATTGGGTGTGGGCAAAAGGCGGATGGCTCAAAAACTTAGGAGCTTTAGACTTTGCAGGAGGTACTGTTGTTCATATTACTGCTGGTGTGTCAGCTCTGGCGCTTTCCCTTGTGCTAAGAAAAAGAAAGGACTTTGGCAAAGTTCAGATGGAGCCAAATAATATTCCTTTAACCCTTGTTGGTGCATTTTTACTCTGGTTTGGATGGTTCGGGTTCAACGGCGGAAGCAGCTTAGCTGCAAACGAGATCGGAGTAAATGCCTTTGTTGTCACAAATGTTGCGGCAGCCTCTGCTGCAGTTTCCTGGATGATTATAAGCTGGCTTTACAAAAAACCAAGCGCAATTGGGATTGCAACAGGTGCAGTTGTTGGGCTTGTTGCAATAACACCTGCATCAGGTTATGTAAACTCTCTTTCAGCAATTGTGATTGGTGCAGTTGCTTCCATAATATCATTTTACTGTATTAGACTGAGAGAAAGATTAGAACTTGATGAGACGTTAGATGTTTGGGCTTGCCACGGAATGGGTGGAACTTGGGGGGCGCTTGCAACAGGAATATTTGCAAGCAAGGCGGTAAATCCAGCAGGAAATGATGGGCTCTTGTTTGGAAACTACAAGCTGTTTTTTGTTCAGCTTATCTCAGTGTTAGTTGTCTGGGCGTTTTCGTTTATTGTGACCATAATAATTTCAAAAGTGCTTGATAAAACAGTTGGTTTGGCAGTGACATATGAAGAGGAGACTGTTGGTCTTGACATATCTCAGCATGGCGAAGAGGCTTATGGCGGAATTTAATTTTGGGGGTGTTTTGAGATGAAGAAAATAGAGGCCATCATAAGAGAGGAAAAGCTCAATGACCTCAAAGAGTGCCTTGAAAAAGAGGGCATATACGGAATGACAGTTATGAGAGTTAAAGGAAGAGGCATCCAGCGCGGTATTACCTTGCAGTGGAGAGCTGGAAGCTATACCGTGGACCTTCTTCCAAAAGTGCTTGTGATGATTGTTGTGAGTGATGAGAAGTTTGAAAAGGTGATTGACATTATTTTGGAGTGCTGTTCAACAGGAAATCCAGGTGATGGTAAGATTTTTGTATCAGAGGTAAGTGAAGTTATAAGGATTAGTAGCAAGGAAAGAAACGTAAAGCTATGAATTTCTTAAAGTTTATAAAATCAAAAGGGCTACCTTAGTAAGGAGGTTTGAAAATAAGACTTTTCAAGTAGGTAGCCCTTTTACTTTTTTGAAAGTATGCTTTTATAAATCTCAAATTGCATTTTTGCCATATTTTCCGCAGAGAACTTTTCTCTTGCTTTTTTAGAAAGAAGCTGTCCAAACTCTTTGATGAGATTTTTATTTTGCAAAAGTATTTCTATCTTTTGAGCAAGCCCTTTATAATCTCCAACCCCAAATAAAAAACCGTTTTTGCCATCTTCAATCAGATCTGGCACGGAGCCTACTTTGCTTGATATACAGCACTTTTCAAGTGCTGTTGCTTCTAAGATTGAATATGGGAAGGTTTCAGAATATGAACTGATGACATTTATATCTATGCTATTAAAAAAGTCATATGGATTTTTTATACTGCCAAGTAGAAATACTCTGTCATTTAAATTGTATTCACTTATCATTTGCTTTAAAAACTCCTTTTGAGGACCACTTCCGCCGATTAAAAAAATGACATCAGGATATTTTTTGGCTATTATATTTGCAGCTTTTATAAACACATCCAGACCTTTTACCTTGTATAACCTGCTCAAGTTCCCTATTATTATTTTGGAATCAAATACTTTTCTATCAAGAAATCTTGATAAGAACTCATCCTTTTGCACATAATGTATCTCTTTTGAAAAATCAAAACCGTTGTACAAAAGAAAAATCCTATCTTCTCTTACTCCAAGCCCTTTTATCTTGTCAATCAGTGCAGAGCCCACAGAAATAAAATAGTCAAATCTTTTTAAAGCAAGTTTGTTAAGAAATGAAAACACTACTCTTTTGTAAAAAATATCTTGAAAATCCAAATCAAAATCACTATGTACTGTTGTGATAAATGGCTTGTTTTTGATTTTTCGTTTTAGAAACATTCCAATGAAATTTGCTCTTGCGCCGTGGCAATGGATTATATCATAACCTTCAGCCTCAACGATATGTGCTATCTTGTCAACCACGCTCAAGTCAAATCGAGAAGATTGCTGAATAACATCTATGTCAATCCCAGCATTTTTTACCTCTTCATAGAATTGCCCGTACATGAAACATATAATTTTAAGACTGACAATATCTTTTAGCTTTGAACACAGGTTTATTATATGTGTCTTTGCTCCTCCTGTATCACCACCGCTTATAAGGTGCAGAACCTTCATTTTAGAAAAACAAACCTCCTCAAATTAAATGGCCTATCGATTAGATTATATCATAACTCTTTATAAAAGGGTGAAAATATGATAAAAATATATCGTGTGGATTTGAAATGATTTTGAGGAGAAACTAAAATGAAAACAAAAAGCGTTTATGTTTGCCAGGAGTGCGGCTTTAGAACCTCAAAATGGCTTGGAAGATGTCCAAACTGTTCAAGCTGGGACACCTTTGTACTTGAAAGAATGGACCAAAACAAAAAAGAAACTATCTCTATTTCAAAAGAGAATTCAGCAGTATTAAAACTTTCTAATGTCAGCACAAGAGAAGAAAGGTTTTTGTCTGGCATAGAAGAGCTGGATGGTGTCCTTGGTGGCGGATTTGTAAAGGGAGAGCTTGTTTTGCTTGGTGGTGAGCCGGGGATTGGAAAGTCAACTTTGCTTTTGCAGGTTGCAAATATATTAAGTGAAAGAATGAAGGTTTTATATGTCTCAGGCGAGGAAGGAGCAAACCAGCTAAAACTTCGAGCACAAAGGCTCAATATTGATGGAAACTTTGATGTTGTGTGTGAAACTAATTTTGATTTGGTAAAAAATATTATCTTGGAAACAAAACCAGAGTTTGTTATAATTGATTCTATACAGACCATGTATATACCAGAAAACCAGTCAGCGCCGGGAAGTGTAACCCAGGTCAGAGACGTGACAATGCAGCTTTTAAAAATCGCAAAGACTTATAAAATAACAGCTGTAATTGTGGGGCATGTGACAAAAGATGGTCTTATTGCAGGACCGAGGGTTTTAGAACACATGGTTGACTGTGTTTTGTATTTTGAAGGAGAGAGGTTTAACACCTATAGGGTAATCAGAGCTTATAAAAATAGATTTGGTCCTACAAACCAGCTTGGAATTTTTGAGATGACAGACGGTGGACTTGTTGAGGTAAAAAATCCTTCAAGCATTTTTTTGGAAAGCTCCTACAATGTTGAGGGTGTTGCTATTTACTCAGCAATAGAAGGAACAAGGTCTATTCTTTTAGAGATACAGGCGCTTAGCACTCCAACATCTTTTGGCACTCCAAGAAGGACAGTGACTGGAATTGATTATAATAGATGCGTGATGCTCTGTGCTGTGCTTGAAAAGAAAATTGGACTTGTACTGAGCACTCAGGATATATATGTAAACGTAGCAGGCGGGTTTAAGGTTTCAGAGCCAGCGGCAGACCTTGCAATTGTGTGTGCAATAGCTTCAAGTTATAAAGGAATTCCTATTGGAGATACTGTATTAATAGGTGAAGTGGGTTTGACAGGCGAGATTAGAGCTGTGTCTAATATAGAAAAAAGATTGAATGAAGCAAAAAAACTGGGGTTTAAAAGGGCTATCATTCCAAAGAGAAATATGGAATCAATCCAAAATGACGGCACTATTGAAGTCTATGGTATGTCAAATATAGAGGAAGTCTTGAATTTTATATTTTAGCTAAAGAGAGATGATTGAAAAATGCTTTTAGAAGAGCTCAAAAAGATGTTAATTTCCGAGGGTGCAAGTGATGTGGGGTTTTCTTCTATAAATCCATACCTGCCAGATGAACTGAAGATGTTCAAAACATGTATAACAGTGGTTATAAAGCTTTCAGATGCCATCGTAAACGAGATTGTAGACTCACCGACGTTTACATACTATCATCACTACAAAGCTGTAAACAACCTCATTGACCTTTTGACCTTAAAAGGTGTGCTGTTTTTAGAATCAAAAGGATATTATGCTTTAAGTATTGCTGCATCACAAAGTGTCCACGGTAAGGACAATGGGTTTTCGGGTGTGCTGTCACACAAGATAGGAGCAGTACTGTCTGGCATGGGTTTTATTGGAAAGAGCAATCTTTTTATTCATGAAAGATTTGGGCCGCGCGTGCGCCTTGGTACAATACTCACAACGTATGAGCCAGAAAATGAAATTAAAAATAATGTTATTGAGCCAAAATGTGGCGATTGCAATCTTTGCGTTGTGAGCTGTCCTGCACAGGCAATCTATGGGAGAACATGGCATTTAGGTATTGATAGAAACGAGATGATAGACCCCCATGCATGCAGCAGTTATATGAAGGAAAAGTTTAAGTGCATTGGGCGGGGTCAGGTGTGCGGCATATGCATGAGGGTCTGTCCTTATGGAAGTGAAGTCAAAAGATAGGTGTTATCTTTTGAGCTGATATGTGTGGCAGTTTGTCTTTTCTTTTGTTCCATGAGCAGATGAGCCACCACCGTCTACAGAGACTTCAATTGATGGGGCAGTACATCTTTTGTTATCCCAGTACATACAGTCTGAAACATTGCATGTGATTCTGTCTGGCATCTTCAATACCTCCATTTTGATTTGAATTTGCAACTTTCAAGGTTTATTTTCTGCAACAAGACTTTAGTTTATTCAAAATATAAAATTTGGGTGAGAAAAGAGAATGAAAAATATTGTTATATCAGGATATTATGGACAATTAAATACTGGTGATGAGGCCATACTAAGGGTTTTAATAGATAGACTGAGAGAGTATGAAAGGCAAGAGAATGAAGATTTAAATATTATTGTACTTTCATCGAGACCGCAGCTGACAAGTAGTATTTACAATGTAGAGTCTGTAAATAGGAAAAAGATATGGCAGGTTGTAAAGGCACTAAAAAGGTGTGATGTTTTTATTTCTGGTGGAGGAAGTCTTTTTCAGAATGAGACAAGCAACAGAAGTCTTTATTATTACCTGTTTCAAATTTTTATTGCCAAACTGTTTGGCAAGAAGGTTTTTATTTTTTCTCAGGGGATAGGACCAATAAAAAAGTGGTATAATATTTTGATTTTCAAGCATATAATCAAACTTGCTGATTATATTACAGTAAGAGACTATGACTCTTTTGACCTGTTGCACAGACTAAAGCTTAAAAATAAAGTAGACTTGTCGGCAGACCCTGCATTTTTAATGAGTCCTTGCTGTGAGAAGAAAGTTGAAAAATTATTAGAAAAATATAACATAGACTTTAGTAAAAAGACAATAGGGATAGTGGTAAGAAAGTGGAAAAAAGAAAAAGATATGACCGACAAAATTGCTCAGATTGCGGACATTCTTATAGAAAATGAAGGATATAATGTAGTTTTTATTCCTTTTCAGGGCAAGTGGGACATAATAAAGATAAATGAAATTGTTTCAAAAATGAAAACAAAACCATATATTCTTTCTGAAAATCTTCAGCCTCATGAACTTTTAGGTATTTTTAGATATTTTGATTTAATAGTTGGTATGCGGCTTCACAGCCTCATATTCGCAGCTAAAATGAACAAGAGGTTTGTTGGAATATCCTATGACCCTAAAATTGACAGCTTTCTTAAAATATATGGTTTAAAACCGGCGGGGTATGTTGACAGTTTTGATGTTAACAATGTGCTTTTGAACATCCAGTACATGCTTCATGAACCAAAAATTCAAAAGAAGATAGAGCAGACCACCCAGAACTTGGTTCAGAAGGCTGAAAAATCATTTGAGATTTTAAAAGAAGCCTTGGCCTCAATCAAAAAAAGAAAGAGCATCAATGTTTTGGGTGTAAGAGTCGATTGTATCAATTTTGATAAGGCAAAGAAAAAATGCATTGACTTTTTATCTGCATCTTCACCCAAAGCGGTATTTACACCCAATGTAGAGATGATAATGCTGGCCCGAAAGGATGAAAAATTTAGAAAAGTTTTAAATTCGGGCGATTTAAACGTGCCTGACGGTATTGGTGTTGTGTGGGCTTCAAAGTATTTTGGTGAAAAGCTGTATGAAAGGGTCACAGGTTTTGACCTTATGATGTCTCTTATGCCAGAGCTTGAGAAAAAAAGAGCAAGAGTATTCTTGCTTGGTGCAAAACCGGGGGTTGCCGAAAAAGCAAAAGAGAATCTGTTAAAACAGTTTAAAAATTTAGAAATTTGTGGGGTTCATCATGGATATTTTAGTGAAGAAGAGAATAACACGGTTTTGGAGATTATAAACTCCTCAAAAGCAGATGTTTTATTTGTTGCAATGGGTATGAAAAGACAGGAAGAATGGATTTACAAAAATAAAAAGAAGCTCAAATGTAAGCTCATTATGGGTGTTGGTGGCAGCCTTGATGTTTTGTCAGGTGAGGTAAAAAGAGCACCCAAGATGTTCCAAAGACTTGGGCTTGAATGGTTTTATAGACTTATGACCCAGCCCTGGAGGTTCAAAAGGATGCTTGCACTTCCTAAATTTGTATTTGTTGTTTTGAAAAACAGGATATTTGGGGGAAGATAAATGCTTAAAAAAATTTTCAGGGTAATATATGAATATGCTGCAATAACTTTTGGTTCACTTTTGGTTGCACTGTCTTTGAATCTTTTTCTTGTTCCAAATAAGATTGCAGCTGGTGGTTTTTCGGGTATTGCAACAGTTGTATATTATGTTTCACACTACAAGCTTCCTGTTGGTATGACAATGCTTGCATTAAACATTCCTGCCTTTATTCTTGGTGTTAGAACAATTGGCGTGGATTTTGGTGTAAAAAGCGTTTATGGGACAGTGATACTTTCGGTGCTTACAGACATTACAACATTTGTGCCATGCATTACATATGATAAACTTTTGGCGTCGGTGTTTGGTGGAGCGCTGATGGGGATTGGTCTTGCAATTGTTCTGTTGTTTGGTGCAACAACTGGTGGAACAGAGATGCTTGCAAAGATAATTCACAAGTTCATTTCATTTATCTCTGTTGGCCAAATTCTTTTGGGACTTGACGTTGCTGTTATTGTGCTTGCATCGGTTGTGTTTAAAAACTATGAGCTTGGACTTTGGGCAGTTTTGACCCTCTTTGCATGTTCAAAACTTATTGACGCGATACTTGAGGGTGTCAACTTTGCAAAGGCGCTAATAATAATCTCAGATAAATCTGACATAATTGCTGAAAAGATTTTAAAGGAGCTTGACAGAGGTGTAACAGGGCTTCATGGTATTGGGATGTGGACAAAGACAGAGAAAAATGTTCTGCTGTGCGTTGTAAAAAGACATGAGGTGAGCCGTGTCAAAAACCTTGTCAAGAGCATTGACCAGAGAGCATTTGTGATTTTGACAGATGTTCGTGAGGTTTTAGGTGAAGGTTTTTCTGTTTGAGAAAAAAATGATTTGATGGTATAATATAAAGAAAAAAGATACTAAGAACACCAATTAACAGGCAAAAACCAACCCAAAAATTGTATTTTGCAAAGGAGGTTTAAAAGCTAAGATGGACAAGGCAAAAGAACTTGAACTCAAAAAGATAGCGACTGAAATAAGAAAGAGCATAATTATTCAAACTGCATCGGCAGGGTCTGGTCATCCTGGCGGGTCGCTCTCTGGCGTTGAAATTTTGACATATCTTTACTTTGTTGAGATGAACATTGACCCGAAAAATCCAAAAGACCCCAACAGAGACAGATTTGTTCTTTCCAAAGGTCACGCATCCCCTCTTTTGTATGCTGTTTTGGCTGAAAAGGGTTTCATCAACAAAGATGAGCTTACAGGCTTCAGACAAATTCATTCAAATTTGCAGGGCCATCCTGACATGAAAAAAGTGCCTGGAGTTGAAATGTCAACAGGGTCACTTGGGCAAGGTTTGTCTGTTGCAAACGGTATGGCATTGGCTGCAAAGCTGGATGGAAAAGACTATAGAGTTTATGTTTTGCTTGGTGATGGTGAGATTCAGGAAGGTCAAATTTGGGAAGCTGCCATGACTGCTGCTCATTACAAACTTGACAATCTTACAGCCTTTTTAGACCACAATGGGCTTCAGATAGATGGAAAAATCACAGAGGTTATGTCCCCCGAGCCTGTTGATGAGAAGTTCAAAGCATTTGGCTGGCATGTGATAAAAATAGACGGACATGATTTTAATCAGATTGAAAAGGCTGTAAACGAGGCAAAAACAATAAAAGGGAAACCAACAATCATAATTGCTGAAACAGTGAAGGGCAAAGGCGTATCTTTTATGGAAAATGAAGCTGGCTGGCATGGAACAGCACCAAATAAAGAGCAGGCACAAAAAGCTTTAGAGGAGCTACAAAAGCAGCTAGAAAGTTTGGAGGTGCAAGGATAAGATGGCAAAGATAGCGACAAGAGAAGCATATGGTCAGGCATTGGCTGAGTTTGGTGAAGTATACAAAGACATTGTTGTGCTTGATGCTGACCTTTCAAAATCAACAAGGACAGAGATTTTCAAAAAGAAATTTCCTGACAGGTTTTTCAATATAGGAATTGCAGAACAGGACCTTATGGCAACAGCAGCAGGACTTGCAACATGCGGCAAGATTCCGTTTGCAAGCACATTTGCAGTATTTGCCGCTGGAAGAGCTTATGACCAGGTGAGAAACTCAATAGGTTATCCACATCTAAATGTCAAGATTGGAGCATCACATGCAGGTGTATCAATCGGCGAAGATGGAGCATCGCATCAGATGCTTGAAGATATAGCTTTGATGAGAGTAATCCCTGGGATGGTGGTACTCTCTCCTTCTGATGCAGCATCCACATATGAGTGTGTAAGACTTGCAATTGAGCATGAAGGCCCTGTTTATATTCGTCTGGGCAGACTCGGTGTTGAGGAGATTTACAAAAAAGGAGAGCTAAAGCTCACTCTTGGCAAAGGCATTGTTCTTCAAAAAGGTACAGATGTTGGAATTTTGGCAACAGGGCTGATGGTCCATGAAGCTATAAAGGCTGCAAAAATGTTACAGGATGAGGGAAATTCAGTATATCTTGTTGACATGCCGTGCATAAAACCAATTGATGTTGATTTGATTTTAGATGTTGCAAAAGTGACTGGCTGCATTGTCACAGCAGAAGAGCACAATGTGCTGGGTGGTTTTGGAAGTGCTGTTTCTGAGGTTTTGATTCAAAACTATCCTGTACCGGTAAAAATGGTTGGTGTAAATGATGAGTTTGGAAGATCAGGTAAGCCTGAAGATGTTCTAAAATACTATAAGCTTACAGCAGAGGAGATTGTAAATAAAGCAAAAGAGGTTATGAAGATGAAAAAATAAATAAGAATATCGAGAGATGAAAATGAGCTGCCGCAATTTTTGAAAAAGCGGCAGCTTTTTATTTTGTTGTAGTTGTGTTAAAATCTAATTGAGACTCATATATTGCTTTTGTTTAAAACATACAATAAAGTGGGGAAATCACAATGGATGAAAGACTAAAGCTCAAAGAAAAGGTTCAGCATGGCAGTGCTGTGTTTCCTATAAATGTGTATGAAAAAATATTTGTTCATGAAAACAATACCCTTCTTCCTCACTGGCATGATGAATTTGAGATAGTCTATCTTGAAAAAGGAACAGCAAGTTTTAGAGTTGATGGCAAAGAATATTTTTTGGGACCAAAACAGTTTTTATTTGTCAACTGTGGCTCAATTCACGGTGGAAAAGCTGAAGAAAATCCAGAGCCTTATGCTATTGTGTTCAATTTAAGCATGCTCTTTTCTGAAGGCCCAGATATATGCAAAAACAAATACTTGCAATCTATTTTAGAAAGAAAAGCGCTTGTTCAAAATAAGTTTGATGACTCTTGTGTTGGAGAGCTGATTTCAAACATAATAACAGTGTGGAAAGAAAGAAAAAAAGGTTATGAACTCTTAGTAAAAGGCTATTTATTTGTCATATTTTATCATCTTTTTAATAAAGGATATATAACAGCCGGTGGTGCTGATAGAGAGCTTGATTTGAAACTTGAAAAGATAAAATCCGCACTTGATTACATCAATTCTCACTATTCATCTGAACTTGATATTGACCTGCTTGCAAAGCTCGCAAACCTGAGCAAATTCTATTTTTGTCGTCTTTTTAAGGAGATTACTCATCTTACACCAGTTGATTACATAAACAAGTTCAGGGTTGAAAAGGCAATAGAGCTTATCAAAAACACAAACATGAGTATTTCTGAGATTGCATTTGAAGTAGGTTTTAACAATGTAAGTTACTTTATCAAAGTGTTTAAAGAGTATGTGGGCATTACTCCGTTCAAATACAAGAAAAATATCTTGTAATTTTCACCTCAATATTAATGTACTCCGAATCATTATACCTCAAATTATTATACTTTAAAATATAGTACTAAAAAAAATGGATAATAATCCCATGGTACTTGTTTAGAGCAAGGTATTTATACTTTTTTGCAAAAGAGTATGAGAAGTAAGAAAAGAGGTCTTTTATAATAAGACTAGATTATTTCCAAACTTCTCTTTAACAATGATCCATTTTCACTCTAAATAAGGGGGAATTACTTGAAATGAAATTTACAGACGGTTTTTGGCGTGTCAAAGAAGGAATAAGATTATATCATCCAGCTCATGTGTATGATTATGAAGTTGCAAAAGATTCAGTTACTATTTTCGCACCGGCTCACTTCATTACAAACAGAGGGCAAACACTTCAAGGTCCTGTTTTTACCATACGATTCTCTTCACCTTTTGAGGATGTTATAAGAGTGCAAATTTGGCACTACAAAGGACAAAAGGATAAAAAGCCATATTTTGAATTTCATCAAGAAGAAGGATACTGTCCTTCAATAGAAGATTTTTCAGATAATATAGTAATAACAAGTGGAAAGCTCAAAGCTACCATTAATAAAAAAGGCGGATGGGGGGTAACATATTACTACCAAGATAAATATCTAACAAAAAATGGTTGTAAATATTTTGGCTATGCAATCATGCCTGATAATACTGCTTACATGAGAGAACAGCTTTCTTTGAGTGTTGGCGAGTGCGTTTACGGGCTGGGCGAAAGGTTTACTCCTTTTGTTAAAAACGGACAAGTGGTTGATATGTGGAACGAAGATGGTGGTACAATTTCTGAGCTTGCTTACAAGAACATTCCTTTTTACATCACAAACCGTGGGTATGGTGTTTTTGTCAATGACCCGGGACGTGTGTCGTTTGAGGTTGCATCTGAGAATGTCGAGAGAGTTCAGTTTTCTGTGGAAGGTGAATATTTGGAGTATTTCATAGTTGGTGGCAGCGATATGAAAAATGTTTTAGAAAATTACACAAAGCTGACAGGAAGGCCAAGTCTTCCACCTGCATGGTCTTTTGGGCTGTGGCTTACAACCTCATTTACTACAAACTATGATGAGAAAACAGTCACAAGTTTTATAGATGGAATGATTGAAAGAGATATTCCACTTCATGTATTCCATTTTGACTGTTTCTGGATGAAAGATATGCACTGGGTTGACTTTGAATGGGACAAAAGAGTTTTCCCAGACCCGAAAAATATGCTTGAAAGATTAAAAGAAAAGGGAGTTAAAATTTGTGTTTGGATAAATCCTTATGTGTCTCAGCTTTCAAAACTTTTTGATGAGGGAAAAGAGAAAGGATATTTTCTAAAAAAACCAAACGGAGATATTTGGCAGACAGATAGCTGGCAACCTGGTATGGCTATTGTTGATTTTACAAACCCAGAGGCGTGCAAGTGGTATGCAGAAAAGCTCAAAGATCTAATTAGAATGGGGGTTGACTGTTTTAAGACAGATTTTGGTGAAAGAATTCCAACAGATGTTGTATACTTTGATGGTTCTGACCCTCAAAAGATGCACAACTATTACACATACCTTTACAACAAGACTGTGTTTGAGACGCTTCAAGAGGCGTTTGGCAAAGGAAATGCAGCAGTGTTTGCAAGGTCAGCAACAGCAGGAAGCCAGAAATTTCCTGTACACTGGGGTGGAGACTGTTTGGCTTCATATGAGTCCATGGCAGAAACACTCAGGGGTGGTCTTTCACTTTCACTTTGCGGGTTTGGTTTTTGGAGTCATGACATAGGTGGCTTTGAGAGCACAGCCACAGCAGACCTTTATAAAAGATGGGTGGCATTTGGGCTTTTGTCTTCACACAGCAGACTTCATGGGAATTCTGCCTATAAAGTTCCATGGCTTTATGACGAAGAGGCGGTTGATGTACTTAGGTTCTTTACAAAATTAAAATGCAAGCTTATGCCATACATCTTTTCAGCGGCTGTAGAAGCGACAGAAAGAGGAATTCCTGTTTTAAGACCAATGGTCTTAGAGTTTCCTGACGACCCAGCATGCCTTTATCTTGACAGGCAATATATGCTTGGAGACAGCCTTTTAGTTGCACCAGTCTTTTCAAAAGATGGATATGTTGAGTATTATGTGCCAGAAGGGGTTTGGACAAATATTCTGACAGGAAAAAAGATTGAAGGTGGCAGATGGAGAAAAGAAAAGCACGGCTATTTTAGCCTTCCACTTTTAGCAAGGCCAAATACTATAATCCCAATGGGAAGTGTAGACACAAAACCCGACTATGATTATGCTGATAATGTGGTGCTCAATGTTTACCATATTGATAGCGGGAAAACTGTGAAGTCTCAGGTAAGAAATACAGAAGGTAAGGCAGAAGTTGAAATTGAAGTGATAAGGGATAAAGATATTATTTATGTGACAAAGATAAAGGATACGAAAAAACCATGGAGTTTGTATTTTGATTCTCTAAAGATAGAAGCTTTGTCAGGAGCAAGTGTAGAGGTCAAAGAAAAAGGCAGCAGAGTAATTATTAGTGACGATACTGCTGTATTGAAAGTAATTTGATTTTTTCCATTGCTTTTGAAAAAATTTTTAAGCTAAAATGAAAACATGACCAGCTTTATGTGTGGTGAAAGGTATGAAAAGCCTTCTTACAAATCTTCAAATGAGGAAAAAATTTATACTGGCATTTCTCATATCAGCATTTATTCCCCAAATTATTTTGGGGATTATTCTTTTTTTAAATCTTCATTCTATTGCTTTGGAAAATGCAGTGAGTAATACAAAAAGGAACGTCCAGGATGTAAAAAATAAGCTCTTAGATGTTTTACAAAATGCTGTGGATATTTCAAACAAGCTATACCTTGATAAAAAATTATTAGGTATACTTTCTACTGAGTATAATGACATATCAAAGCTATATGAAGATTATACATCGTATACAGAATTTTCTAATTTGATCTCCATATATTACAAAAATATTCATGCTATTAGAGTATTTGCTTTTAATCCAACACTTCTCGAGACAGGGGAGTTTGTGAAAATAGATGACTTTGTTAGAAGACAAAAGTGGTTTGTTCATGCAGTTGAAAAAGATGGTAAAATATTATGGGAACTTGTCTTTGATAATGACCCCTTCAGACCACAGTATTATTTTAGTTTGGTAAGGCTAATTAAGAATTCTTTTGGAGAGAAACTTGGTGTAATGGTAATTTACATAAAAAAGGAAAGAATTGATGAGATTCTCTCTCAAAACGGAAACACCATTGTTGTTACTGATAAAGGAACCATAGTTGCAGCAAACGATCAAAATTTGGTTGGTAAAAGTATAGATATAACACCTTTTGGTGGGGATGATAGGTTAGTTGAGAGTGTCAAGATAAACCAGCAAGATTTTATGGCTTTTGTTGGAACTATTATGCCGAATGTAACAAGTGGCAATTACTTAAAAATTATTTCTTTTTTCTCTAAAAAAGAAATTTTTAAGGTACCAAATAGAATATCACTTTTTGCGTTCGGTGTGATAACAACAGATTTATTAATTTCTTTATTCTTGATGCTTCTTTTTTCAAAGTTTATTACTGACAGGTTAACTGTATTAAATGAAAAAGTAAATCAGATTTCACATGGGCACCTTGACACCAGCATAGAAATTCTGGGAAAAGATGAAATAGGTCAGCTTGCAGAAAATGTAAGTGAAATGGCAAAAAATATTAAAAATCTTATTGAACAGGTTTATTTAGCAGAGATTCAAAAACAACAAATACTCACCAAACAACGGGAGATTCAGTTTGAAATGCTATCAAGCCAGATAAATCCTCACTTTCTCTTTAATACCCTTGAAGCAATAAGAATGAAAGCAGTTTGTAACGGACAAGAAGAAATTTCACATATTGTATATCTTCTGAGTAACCTGTTAAGAAGAAGCATAACAGTAAGTTCAGAACTGATTTCATTGAAAGAAGAGGTAGAATTTGTTCAACAGTTTTTGGAGATTCAAAAATTCAGATTTGGAGATAGAATAGATTTTGATATTCAGGTTGATGAAGAACTTTTTGATTATAAGATACTACCTTTTATAATACAACCTCTTGTAGAGAATTCGATTAAGCACGGAATTGAACCTAAAGTTGGAAAGGGTTATATTAGTATCAGAATTTTCAAAAGAGAAGAAAAAATAGTAATTAAGGTTGAGGATAATGGAATTGGAATGAAGGAAGATGAATACGAAAAGCTTATTTCAAGGCTCAAGTCAGATCAAAAGGATGCTCATGTAGGACTTAAAAATGTATACACAAGGTTGAAATTGTTTTATGGTAATGAATTTGAGTTTTTAGTCAAAAGTAAATTTGAAAGTGGAACAGTGGTTGAAATAATTGTTCCAAGGAAAGGAGATGAATAGAATTTGTTTAAAGTAGTTTTAATTGATGATGAGCCGATAATTATTGAAGGGCTGAAAAAGATTTTAGACTGGAGTGCACTTGGATTTGAAATAGTTGCTGTTGCATATGATGGTGTAGATGGTGTTTCGAAACTGCTCGAAATAAATCCTGAGGTTGCTTTAATTGATATAAGAATACCTGGGATTGATGGACTTTCACTTATACAGAAAGTAAAAGAAAAAAATCTGTCAACCAAGATTGTTATCCTTTCTGGTTATTCGGAGTTTGAATATGCTCAAAAGGCTGTAGAACTTGGAGTTGAGGGTTATCTTTTAAAACCTGTTGATAAAAACCTTCTTGAAGAAAAGTTAAAAATCATAAAACAAAAACTGGAAGAAGAGTTTGAAGTAACACAGATAATTTCAAGTACAAAAAAATTGACTAAGGAGAAAGCAATTGAAAAACTAATATTTGGGGCTTTGAGCAATAGCGAAATAGACTATATAAATAAATTTTTTGAACTTCAGCTTCCGTGGAAAAAATATCAAGTTGCTATAGTTCAGCTGCTCGAGGAAAATTTGAGCTGTTGTGAGATAAGTCAAAAAGTTTTATATGTAAAAGAAAAAGTGGATGGTTTTTTAGAAAAAAATATGTGCGGTTTTTCTGTTATAATTAACAACAATATTTGTATACTTTTCAAGGATTTTTATTATCCATTCAATGGGAGAAGTATTAATATTTTAAAGGATACTCTTATGAAACATACTGGTGGTCAAATTATTATTTCAATTGGAAGTGAAGTAGAAAATTATAGTGAAATACCAAAGTCTTTTAAAGAAGCGAATGTACTTTTAAAGAAAAGGTTTTTATTGGGGTATCGTGGATTAATATTTACAAAAGAAGTATTTTTCCAAAGAGATACAGGTGAAAGAAGTTTTGATAACAAAAGATTTGCTTCTGATTTGGCAGTTGCTATTGAACTTGGCAACTTTGCCAAAATAAATGAAATATTAGAGATAAAAGCAAATAACTTGATAGAAAAAGATGTTTCTGAGGGGGAAGCAAAGAGTGACTTTTATAATTTCTTTGTTGAGGTTTTATATAAGTTGTCTCAAAATGAAGAGTATAAAAAAGTTGTAGAAGGATACCTCTCTCAAGAAGTTTTCAGAAATCTATTTTTACAAAAAACTTTAACAGAACTGAAAGGTCTTGTAAAATACTATTTTGTTATGATTTCAGAACGAATAAGAAAACTTTATTCAGAAGACTTTAAGGATAAAATTGAGGAGTTTTTAAAAAAGAACTATTTCAGAGATATAAAGCTTGAGGCTTTGGCAGAGAGTTTTGGTTATAATACCTCTTATTTTAGTAAACTTTTCAAAAAGACTTTTGGTGAAAACTTTTCATCCTACGTCGAAAAAGTAAGAATTGAAAAAGCAAAAGAATTTCTAAAAGGTGGCGAAAAGGTTTCGGAAGTTGCCAGGAAAGTTGGGTATGAGGATATAGATTATTTTTGTTCAAGATTTAAAAAATATGTGGGATGTTCACCAAAAGAATACAAAGTAGGGAATAAAAATGAAGAAAAAAATTCACCTTGAGCTTCTTGAAAGGCCTATTCTGAAAGGCTTTTATTTTTTTGTGGGTAAGACAAAACAAAACTGTCGGGTATAACATGTCAAAATATTGGGGTATGAGTTTTTAATTTTTGATTTTAGAATTATAATTGCAAGCAAGATTCAAAAAAATAAACAGAAAACCTTGGAGGTTTATAAATGAATAAATCTAAATTAACCAAAACATTGTGGAAACAAAGATATTTAATCTTAATGGTATTCCCATTTATTGTTTGGTTAATAATATTTAGATACATACCCCTGTGGGGATGGATAATGGCTTTTCAAGATTACAGACCTGGAAAACCAATTTGGCAACAAGAATGGGTAGGGATAAGATGGTTTGCAGAGATGTTCCAAGACC
The DNA here is from genome assembly GCF_026914305.1 of Caldicellulosiruptor acetigenus. NCBI lineage: Bacteria > Bacillati > Bacillota > Caldicellulosiruptorales > Caldicellulosiruptoraceae > Caldicellulosiruptor > Caldicellulosiruptor acetigenus. The sequence goes on from NZ_CP113866.1 coordinate 729,322, forward strand.
CAGATTTTTATAAGGCTATGCGAAATACACTGGTAATGAGCATTATGGGATTAGTATTTGGTTTTCCGCTACCGATAATATTAGCTTTGCTTTTAAATGAAATAAAGAATATGGCGTTTAAGAGGACTGTCCAAACAATTTCATACCTTCCCCACTTTGTTTCATGGGTTGTTGTTGCAAGTTTGGTAAGTGAGATTTTGTCTCCAAGCGGTATTATAAATCAAATCTTGCAAAAACTCCATTTGACAAATTACCCAATTATGTTTATGGCAGAACCGCGTTATTTTTGGTGGATAGTTACATTTTCTGATATTTGGAAAGAACTTGGCTGGAACACGATAATTTATTTAGCAGCAATCACTTCAATAAATCCCGAACTTTACGAGGCAGCAACTGTTGATGGTGCAGGAAGGTTTAGAAAAATGATAAGTATTACCCTTCCCGGAATAATGCCGACCGTTATTGTCCTTCTTATTTTAAGCATAGGAAATATAATCAATATAGGCTTTGAAAGACAGTTTCTTTTAAGAACAGCTGCAACAAGGGATGTGGCAGATGTCATTGACCTTTATATTCTTTCGTACGGAATTGGTACAGGCAGATATTCTTTTGGCACAGCTGCGGGGGTATTCAAGTCAGTTTTAAGTCTTACGCTTTTGATCTTTGCAAACTGGCTTTCTAAAAAGACAACTGGCTATAGAATGATGTAGTTAAAAATTGGAAAACGATGTGGGAGGCTTTTTAAGATGAAAAAGAAGACAGTGGGCGACATAGCATTTGAGATTTTTAATTACACGTTAATGATAGTCTTAGCAATTGTAACCTTATATCCATTTTTACATGTCCTTGCTGTATCACTAAATGACCCTTACGATGCAATAAAAGGTGGAATAACTATTTTTCCCAGAAAATTTACATTGGTAAATTACATAGAAACCTTAAATTATCCTCAAATTCCATGGGCTGTGTTTATAACTGTATTAAGAACAGTAACTGGAACAGTTTTAGGAGTACTTTCATCTGCAATGGTTGCCTATGTTATAAACCGAAAGGATTTTATTGCAAGAAAAGCTGTTTCGATAATGTTTATTATAACCATGTACGTGAGCGGGGGACTTATTCCAGAGTATATGCTCATGCGTGGTCTTGGACTTATGAACAATTTCCTTGTGTACATTCTGCCCGGGCTTATAAGTCCGTTTAACGTGATTGTCATAAAATCTTACATGGAAGGCATTCCAGCTGATGTAGAAGAGTCTGCAATGATAGATGGTGCTAATGACTTTTTGATATTCTGGAAGATAATATTGCCACTTTGTGCACCTGTAATCGCAACAATAAGCTTATTCATTGCCGTGGGGCACTGGAACTCATGGTTTGATACATATCTTTATTGCTCAAGTGAACCAAAGCTCACAACCTTGCAATATGAACTTCAAAAGATTTTGTCTAATGCAACAGCTTCATCTCAGGTAGATTACTACAGCAATCTTGACCCTAACAGAACAATGAAGGTAACCCCTCATTCTCTCAGAATGGCTATGACCATAATTGTAACCTTGCCAATATTGTTCGTGTATCCATTTGTTCAGAGATATTTTATTCATGGTATGACAATTGGTGCTGTAAAGAGTTAGTAGAGTGGATGGGCTTTTAGCTGGTAAAAACCAGCTTTTAGCATAAAACAAAAAATGGGGAGGGTTAAATGAGGTATGAGAATTTCAAAAAAGTTACTCTCGGTTTTATCAATTGTAGTGGTTGTAAGCTTTGTTTTAGGAATTGGCTTTGTTGGGAATGCTGGTAGTTCAAAGCTTGTCCATCCTCTAAAACCAACACCAGAAGCTAAAACTCCTATTACATTTACAATGTATAGTGCTGAAACAAACCCAAATGATGATGGATTTAAGTCTCCAGTCGCGCAGAAGATAAAAGAACTTACAGGTGTTACATTAAAAATTGAGTATGCAATAGCTGCAGGTGCTGGTCAACAAAAACTTCAGCTTATGGCAGCAAGTGGTGACTACCCGGATTTGGTTTATGCAAAGGGAGATTTGCAGCTTCTTAAGAATGCCGGTGGTATTGTACAGCTGGATAGTTTAATAGAAAAATACGGTCCTAATATCAAAAAGGCATATGGCAAAAATCTTAAAAGGCTCAGATGGAGTCCTCAAGACCCGCATATCTATTGCTTGGGAATAACAACAGATAATGATGCAACACTGGATGTAAATGGCGGTTTTATGGTTCAGCACAGAGTAGTAATTGAGCAGAAATATCCTAAGATTAGGACAATAAAAGATTTTGAAAATGTCATAGTAAATTACTGGAAAAAACATCCTACAACAGACGGTCTTCCAACCATTCCTCTGACACTTTCTGCTGATGACTGGAGAACGGTTATTTCTGTAACAAATCCAGCATTTATAGCAACTGGTGCACCTGATGATGGAGAGTTTTATGTTGATCCAAAGACTTTAAAGGTAATTAGACATTATAAAAGACCTATTGAAAAAGAATATTTCAAATGGTTAAATCACTTGTGGAATGCTGGAATTCTTGATAGAGAAACATTTGTTCAAAAGGATGACCAGTACAAAGCAAAGATTGCATCGGGAAGAGTGCTTGCTTTGATTGATGCTGGCTGGGCTGTGAGCGAGCCTATTACAGCACTTAAGAAAGCAGGAAAATATGAATACACATATGGTTATTATCCTGTTACAGTAAACGAAAAGATTAAACAGGCTCCGCCCGATGTTAAGGTTGGATACACAGGTGGCTGGGGTGTTGCAATAACTGTCAAGTGCAAGGACAAGGTAAGAGCCATTAAATTTTTAGATTGGATGTGCACAGAAGATGCAAATATCTTAAGACAGTGGGGAATAGAAGGAGTTCATCACACATATGTAAATGGTAAAAGAGTATTTCTTTCAAAAATTGACCAGATGCGAAAAACAGACCCAACGTTCTCTAAAAAGACTGGGATTGGTGCATACCTTTATCCATTCCCAAGACTGCCCAATACGTATATTGATTCAACAGGAAATCCAATTGCACCTGATACAAGGAAAGAAGATATAAGAAAGAACTATAGTGATGTTGAAAAGAAAGTTCTCTCAGCATACAAAGCTGAGATTTGGAAGGACTTGTTCCCAAAATCAAATGAATATCCAGAAAAAACGTGGGGATATCTGTGGATGATTTCAATTGATGATCCTAATATCAAAACAATAAACGATAAAATTTGGAATTATACACTTTCGACCATTCCAAAAGTTGTAATGGCAAAAGAAAAGGATTTTGATAAGGTATGGAACGAATTTTTAGCTGGTTTTGAGAAACTTGGCAACAGCAAAGTTGAAGAATATTATACAAAGAGAATTAAGCAGAATATTGAATTGTGGACAAAATAATAAAGTTTGCCGGAGGAGGCTGCTTTCCGAAAGTTAAAAAATGGTGAGCAGCCTCTTTAATTTTCTTAAATTATGTAGTATAAAATATAAGTATAATCTCACATCCTAAAGAGGGAATCTTGAATGCTGCAGGATATATTGAAAATCATATTTGCAATCTTAGCAGGTGGACTCATTGGCATTGAACGTGAAAATGTCCACAGACCGGCAGGTTTCAGAACGCACATTTTGGTGTGTGTAGGTTCAACGCTTGTTATGATGACATCTGAGTATATCTATGATATTTATTACAAAGGGCATGCAAACATAGATGTTGCAAGGCTTGGGGCTCAGGTCATCTCAGGAATTGGTTTTTTGGGTGCAGGGACAATTATAAAAGATGGTGCGACAGTAAAGGGATTGACCACTGCTGCAACTCTGTGGGCTGTTGCGTGTATTGGTCTTGCAATTGGAATTGGGTATTACAAAGGAGCTTTTTTAGCAACAGCAGCTGTGTATCTTACTTTGATTCTATTAAAAAAGTTTGAAGTAAGATTTGTATCAAAAGGAATTTTGAGGTCAATTACTGTCGAGGGGCACAACTTGAAAAGTTTTATTCAAAAGATAGATTCAATTTTGACTGCACACTCCGTGACAATAAAGGATATCAAATTTATGCATGAAGAGAATGAAAAGGTTTGTTATAAAGCTTTGGTTTTGCCAGATACCAGCATAAATCAACTTATAACAGAGTTATATCTGATTGAAGGCGTGAGCCGCGTAACTTTTGAGTAAAAAAAAATACTTTTAAAAAAATTGCAGTGTGGTATAATTATCAATCAGAAAATTAAAAAATATAGAGAAAGAAATGGAGGCAGGGCAGAATAAGGTGACAAAGGAGGATCAGAGCAAAACACCCTTATTTGATGCTGTAAAAAGACATATTGAAAAGAACATAATACCGTTCCACGTTCCAGGGCACAAATATGGAAGAGGTCTTAAAGAGTTTACCGATTTTGTCGGGCAAAACGTCATGCTCATGGATTTAAATGGCATGGAAGATTTAGACAATGCAAACAACCCAATTGGTGTCATCTATGAAGCTGAAAAACTATTTGCAAGCGCGTTTGGTGCTCAGTATGCATATTTTCTGGTAAATGGCACGACATCCGGTGTTCAGACAATGATAATGTCGGCATGCGAACCTGGAGATGAGATAATACTGCCTCGAAATGCACATAAAAGCGCGTTTGGCGGGATAATCCTAAGCGGGGCAATTCCTGTTTATGTTCAGCCAGAGGTCAATGAAGAGCTTGGGATTACTATGGGTGTTACAATTGAGAATGTAAAAAAGGCAATATTGAAACATCCTCATGCCAAAGCAGTTTTTGTTATAAACCCAACATATTATGGAATTGCAAGTGATTTGAAGTCCATAACAAGGACAGCGCACAAGTTTGGAATGGCCGTTTTGGTAGATGAAGCGCATGGTGCACATATGGGATTTCATAACGATTTTCCGCTCACTGCAATGGAAGTTGGAGCAGACATGAGCGCAGTTTCTACTCACAAAACAGGCGGGTCGCTCACTCAAAGTTCAGTGCTTCTTCTTAGAGGCCACAGGATTCAACCAGAAACTGTCAAGCAGGTTTTGAACCTTACTATGACAACAAGCTCGTCATACATTCTGATGTGTTCCATAGACGTTGCAAGAAAACAGCTTGCAATGTATGGTGAAGAGATGTTAGAAGAAACTTTGCGACTTGCCAGAATGGCAAGAGAAGAGATTAACAAGATTGAAGGACTTTATGCATTTGGAAAAGAGCTAATTGGGACGCCAGGTGTTTATGACTTTGATGAGACAAAACTTGGTATAAATGTAAGAAGACTCGGCATAACTGGATATGAAGCTGAGAGAATTTTGAGGGATGAGTATAACATCCAGGTTGAGATGTCTGACCTTTACAATATCCTTGCAATAATCTCTTTGGGAGATACACAGGAGAGTGTGGAAAAGCTAATTGAAGCTCTTCGCGATATGGCGAAAAAGCTTGGTGTCAAGGATGTAAAGACACCAACCATAGTACTGCACTCACCGCAGGTGATTGTGTCGCCAAGAGATGCGTTTTATAGCTCTAAAAAGGTTGTTGAGCTTGACAATGCAGTCGGAGAGATTTCGGGTGAGATGGTCATGGCGTATCCGCCTGGAATACCACTTATTTTGCCGGGTGAAAGAATTACAAAGGACCTTGTTGATTATATAAAACTTTTAAAAGAAGAAGACTGCCAGCTGCAGGGCACAGCCGACCCTTATGTAAATACAATAAGGGTACTTGGAACAGCTGATTAATAAAGAGTGCGCTTTTTGGATATTTTAAAAACGTATTTGAAAGAGAGTGAGGACAGGTTGCTCAGTCCTTTAGTATATGCTTATATTGGAGATGCAGTATATGAGTTGTTTGTAAGAAACAAAATAATAGCTGAAAATCCAGATTTGACCCCCTACCTATACTATCTTAGAACTACTATGTATGTAAAAGCTTCGAGTCAAGCAATGGCTATAAAAAAATTATATGAAGAGCTTGATGAAGATGAAAAAAGAATTGTAAAGAGAGGCAGAAATGCAAAACCAAAAACCATTCCCAGAAATGCCAAGTTGAGTGATTATAAATATGCCACGGCCCTTGAGGCACTAATTGGTTATCTTTATTTAGCAAATAACATTGAGAGATTAAATTATATTCTTTCACAAACGTATGATATAATAACTGAAGAATACAGCAATGCCAAGAATAGCTGTCAATAATATTAGGAAGGAGTTTTCCAAATGATTGCAGGATTAATAATTCTGCTATTGGTTATTTTATTTTTACCCTTTTTATTAAAGGCAGTTGAGCACAATTTGGAGTATTTCTTGTTTGTAATGGGTATTATTGGTGTTATTATTTCTAAACAGATGAATTTAAAGTTATTTGAGCACATACTTCAAAATAGATTAATCTACTATATAACTTTTGCAGTTTTGATAGCAGGTTTGCTGTTTTTCTTCTTTAGAAGTAGAATAAACAAAATGATTGAATTATTGACCCATAAGATTTCAATACAATTTTTTGTGTTCATTTTAATTCTTATCTTAGGATTAAGTTCCAGTTTTATTACCGCGATAATTGCATCATTGTTATTGACCGAAATTTTACATCATACACCGCTTGAGAGAAATACCAAATTAAAAGTTATTGTATTGGCATGTTTTGCGATAGGATTTGGAGCAGCATTAACGCCAGTGGGTGAACCATTGGCGACTATTACTATTTCAAAGCTCAAAGCTGATTTTTTCTATTTAGCAAGGGCTATTGGATTTGAAATTATTATCACAATATTGCTTATGGCATTTTTGGCAGCCTTAGTTGTTAAAAAGGCAAATAAAGTTGATAAAGATGAATATATAGAAAATACAGAGGGAGTTAAAGATGTTTTTTTAAGGGCTTTCAAGGTTTTTGTATTTGTGTTTGCACTTGAGCTTTTAGGAACAGCTTTCAAACCATTGATAGATTTGTACATTATAAAGTTGGATGCAAAGATTCTTTACTGGGTAAATATGATTTCTGCTATAGTGGACAACGCAACCCTGGCAGCAGCTGAAATTTCTAAAGAAATGACAAATGAACAGGTTAGGGCGATTATTCTTGGAATGATTATAAGCGGAGGAATGTTAATACCTGGGAATATACCGAACATAATATCAGCAGGAAAATTTAAAATAAAAAGCAAAGAATGGGCAAAAATTGGAGTTCCAATAGGTTTGATTTTAATGGTCACCTATTTTGTTTTGGTGTTTATAGTTAGGGTGTAAGAGTTTGAGTTTTTAGGATTTTAGATTAGAAAGGAAGATTAAGTTATGTATAACATTGACAAAATACTACAAATTATTCCTCACAGATACCCTTTTTTGCTTGTGGACAGAATTATAGAAGTTGAAGAAGGAAAGCGAGCAAAGGGAGTTAAAAACGTTACAATCAACGAACCGTTTTTCCAGGGACATTTTCCTTCAAATCCTGTGATGCCGGGTGTGTTAATTGTTGAGGCAATGGCACAGGTTGGAGCTGTTGCAATGCTTTTAAAAGAAGAGTTTAGAGGAAAAACTCCGTTTTTTGCAGGCATTGACAAGGTAAGGTTCAAAAAAGTTGTAAAACCTGGCGATGTTCTTGTGATTGAGACAGAGCTAATTTCTCTCAAAGGTTCAATTGGCAAGGCAAAAGCAGTAGCAACAGTTGATGGCGAAGTTGTATGTGAAGGTGAACTACTTTTTGCTATAAAATAAAGGTAACCGGCAAAATTACAAGCTGGTTACCTTTATCTTTTTATGATAATTCTAAAGTTCTCTTTTCAAGCTGAAGTTTTGCTTTTATTACCCTCACGTCTTCTCCGAACAGATGCAAAAACATAAAATATTCCTGAAGCCTTCCCATTATGAACTGCGAATAAACGGTAACAAGCCCGTCAAGGCTGTAGTTTGTTGTTATAACCATTTTTTTGCCTGCCAAAAATCTTTTATCCAGCAAACTTTGAAAAACGCCATGGCAAAACTCAGCATTCTTTCCTTCATTCCCAAGGTCATCAATAATCAGAAGGTCCACTTCTTCAAGGCTTTTGTACTCTTCATCGCTTACCTCTTCATAGAGACGAACCATTTTGGAATACTTGTCTTTTAATATCTCAAAGAAAGAGATACTATCCAAAAATATTACTGTTTTGCCCTTATCAATGATTTCCTTAGCAATACAGTGAGCAAGAAACGTCTTGCCAAGACCGGTTGGTCCATAAAACAACAGATTTTTTTGATTTGGCTTATCAAAATTTTCTACAAACTTTTTCGCTTCTTCGACTATCTTGAGCATGTTCTTATATGGTGATAGACCTTCTTTTAAGTCCACTTCTTTGGAATAGTAATTCAAGTTGAAATTGTCAAAATTATGATCTTTTAGAATGTCCTTTAGCTTGCTCTGTTCATACAGAAGTTCAATGAAAAGCTGGGTCCTGCATTTGCAAACATCAACTCTGTCTTCTAAAACAACAAAACCCGTGTCCTGGCATGCCTTGCACACATAGTCTGGTTCTAAATAGTCGCTTGGATATCCCATCTCAATTAAAAGTTTTGTCCTTTTTGAAATAAGCGTATCTAAAATTTTGGAATATTTAGCTATTTGCTCTTTATTTTGCATAAGCGACGCTTTTGACAGCTTCAAGCCAGCTAATTTTATCTTGTCACATATGTCGGCAAACTCTTTTGATTTTGTATAAAGTTCACTTATTTTTCTTTCTTTTGAAAGCTCTGCATTGTAGCGTCTTTGCTTGTATATTCTATCTATCGTCTCTAATATTTCTTTCTTATTCGTCATCATTTGCATTACCTCTCAAGGCTTTTTTGTAAAGTTCTTCTAACGCAGTGTATGTAGATGGGTCTCTTTCTTCACGGAGGCTCTTTTTATTTGAGGACTGTTTTTTGCTCTTTTCTTTCTTTTGAGCATTTTCAAGCTCAAACTTTTTAATTGATTCTAAATCTTTTAGACCTGCTTCATACCACCTTTTTATTATACCATTTACATAGCTGACAGTGGGATTGTTCACATTTTTCACAAGGCTCAAAGCATACATAATAACATCTTCTGGCACTTTCCAGTCGTTTATCCATACATTCATAATTTCATCTTCCACCTTGGTCGGAGCCCTGTTGTATATTCCAAGATACTGAAGAACAAGCCTTTTTATTCTGCTTGTATCTTCCTGTGACTTTATATATTCTTCAGCTTTTTCAATACTATCAATATTAAGCTCCTTCCATTTGATTGCTAATTGCTCAAGGAATTTAAGGTTTTTATTATTTTTGGTTATCGTAGCATAGTTTATTAACATAAATATAACCTCAATAGGCAGTTTTAGCCAGTCATAAATCTCAAGCAAAACATCAATATCACTTTTGTTAAATGTCCTACAGTACTGTTTTTGGGCAAATTCAAGAAGGTTTCTAAACTTTTCATCTGTCTCAAAAAATCTGGATAAGTCCTCTGTTGTATAAACTGGAGGTGTTGGCGTGCTTTCAACCTTTTCAGATGCAAACATCTCATCCAAAAACTCAATTGAAAAATTGCCATCAACGTCTTTGGAAAGCCTTATAAGATTTCTTTGCGCCCAAAATTCAAGTGCTTTTACAACATCACTCTCAAGAAGATTTAGTTCCTTTGAAATCCTATCTATTTCAACTGCTTCAATTTTGTTCTGGAAAAGATATTTAAGGTAGATATATACCTTCACAAATTCCCCGTCAGAAAAAGGCATATGATTTTTAATAAAATCGTAGCCTATTAAAACAAAGTTTTGCTGTTTAGGCGTAATAAATAGTTTTCCCATGTATAAAATTGCCCCCTTTTTGTGATACAATAATTTTATCACAAAACTTCATTTATTTTTATACCAGCAAAATGCAATTATTGTACATGGAGGAATTGATTATGAAGTTCAAGGTTGTTCTTTTATCCCACACACCAGAGCCTGAAAAGGTTGTTGCAACTGCTGCAAAACTTTGTTATTCTAATACAACCATTGAGAATATCTTCGAAAGTTTAGATGATGAGGCAGTTAAAAACTTTCTGAATTTTTTGGTAGAGGTGGGGCATCAGTCACCCTTAGAACATGTAAGCTTTACATTTGGGATAGAAGGAGTTTCAAGAAGCTTTACACACCAGCTTGTCCGTCACAGGATTGCTTCGTATTCGCAACAATCTCAGAGGTATGTCAAGATGGACGGATTTGATTATATAATTCCGCCAAACATAGAAGAAGATGAGGAGCTTAAAAATATTTTTATAGAGACTATGGCTCAGATTTCACAGGCTTATGCTATTTTGTCTGAAAAACTTCAAAAGAAGCACTTTGAAAGATTTAAAATGCAAGGAATTTCAGAGAAAGAGGCTTTAAAAAAAGCAGAAAAAATGGCGATAGAAGATGCAAGATATGTTCTTCCAAATGCCTGTGAAACAAAGATTATCATGACAATGAACGCAAGAGAGCTTTTACATTTTTTCAGCGAAAGGTGCTGCAACAGAGCTCAGTGGGAGATAAGAGCTGTTGCAGATAAGATTTTAGAGCTTGTAAAAGAGGTTGCGCCAAACATGTTCAAATTTGCAGGACCTAAATGCATAAGACTTGGCTATTGCCCGGAAGGAAAATTTTCCTGTGGAGAGCTTGAAAGGGTAAGAGAAAAATATCTTGGGAAAAAGAGGGAGAAGCATGAGGACAATTGAAGGGAAAAATCCAGTAAAAGAAGCGCTCAGAAGCGGGGCTAAGGTAACAGAGGTATATATCTCAAATTCGGCAAAAGATAAAGAGACTGCTAAAATAATAGAGCTTTGCAGACAAAATGGTGTTGTGGTAAAATTTGTTGATAAAAGCAAAATAGATAAAATGGCGCAGACCAAAAACCCGCAAGGTGTCATTGCCATTGCGCGGGAATTTGAATATTGTGATATAGATGACATCTTGGCTGAAGCAAGGCAGAGAGGAGAGACGCCTTTTTTAGTTTTGCTTGATGGCATAACCGACCCACAAAACTTTGGGTCTATCATAAGGTCTGCACATTTGTGTGGAGCGCATGGAATTGTGATTGAAGCAAGGAATTCATGCCCTGTGACACCAGCTGTTGAAAAGGCTTCTGCAGGTGCTGTTGAGTATATGAAGATTGCAAGGGTTGTAAACTTAAGAAGGACTATTGAGGAGCTGAAAGAGAAGGGCATATGGGTGTTTGCTACAGATGCAAGTGGTCCAAAACCTGTTTATGAGTGTGATTTTACTATTCCAACATGTATTGTGATAGGTTCTGAAGGAAAAGGTATATCCAGGCTTGTGAAAGAAGGTGCTGACTTTTTGATAAAAATCCCACAAAAAGGATATGTCAATTCGTTTAATGCTTCTGTTGCGGCCGGTATCATATTTTTTGAGGTTTTGAAACAAAGACTTAAAGAAGGAGAAATCAAAGGTGCACTTAATGGTTGATGGATACAACTTTATAAATGCGTGGGAAATATTAAGGAAAATTGCTGAAGATGATTTGGACAGTGCACGAAAAAAGTTAATTGACATTTTGGCTGATTTTTCTGGCTACAAAGGGTATAAAATTACCATTGTGTTTGATTCACACTTGGTTAAAGGAGCTATGCGGAAAAAGGAGACTATCAGCAATGTAGAGGTAATATTTACAAAAGAGGGAGAGACAGCTGACAACTACATAGAACAGTATGTTTACAAGAATAGCAAAAACGAAAAGATTGGTGTTGTAACCTCAGACTATTTAGAACAGCTTATGATACTTGGAGATGGTGCATTGAGAATACCTCCAAGAGAACTTATATACGAAATTGAGCACTATAGAAAAGAAATCGAGAAGAAAGAAAAAGAAAAGATGCATACAAGTGGAAGATTAGAAGATGCTTTAGAAGATGAGGTTATTCGCAAATTGGAGAAGTTCAAAAAAAACCTGGAATGAGCTTGAAAGAAGCTTTAGTGATAATATATAATTAATGTGAGAGTTTTTTCTTTATTTCAATACAAGGCTTAAAAACTTAAGGAGGCTTATTGCCTTGACATTACAAAAATGGCTTTTGAATTTTAAAGAATGTTCAGATGAGGAATTAGTGAAATATTCAAGAGAAGGAGTAAAGGAAGCAACTGAAGAGCTTCTTTCCAGGTATCAAAACTTTGTGAAGGCAAAGTGCAGGATGTACTTTTTGATTGGGGCTGATAAGGAGGATATTTATCAAGAAGGCATGATAGGTCTGTTTAAAGCTGTGCGTGATTTTGATGAGACAAAATATCCTTCGTTTAGATTGTTTGCAGAGATGTGTATTACACGCCAGATGATAACTGCAATCAAGACTGCCAGTAGGCAAAAACATATTCCTCTTAACACCTACATATCACTTAACAAGCCTGTGTACGAAGAAAATGATGAAAGAACGCTAATTGATACGTTAGCAGACACATTCATTTCTGACCCCGAAGAGGTTATGATTACAAAGGAGGAGCTTGAAAACGCTATAAATGTTATTACTGAATGTCTTTCTCCTTTTGAGTTCAAGGTTTTGAGCCTTTACCTTGAAGGAAGGAGTTATCAGGAGATTGCTGATATGATTCACAAGGATGTAAAGTCAATTGACAATGCACTTCAGCGGGTTAAAAAGAAGATTGAAAAGTACTTGGCTCCAGCTGACAAATGAAGAAGGAAGGATGACCGGATTTCTATATTTTCTGTCCGGTCATCTTTTTTGTTTATTGTAAAAATTTCAAACTATATTATAATATATTTGTCCAATCTTTTTTGGTGGAGGGAATAAAAGATGAGAAAAATCTCATTTGGAACAGATGGCTGGAGAGGAGTTATAGCAGACGATTTTACTTTTGAGAATGTAAAAATTGTTGCTCAGGCGATATCTGAATATGTTTTAGAAAACTACGAAAACCCGACAATAATAGTTGGCTATGACTATAGATTTCACTCAGAAAATTTTGCAAAGGTATGTGCCGAGGTTCTAAGTAGCAATGCAATACACGTTCTTCTTTCAAAAAAGCCGATTCCAACACCAGCTTTAGCACACGCTGTTGTTAAAAAAGGTGTAAGCGGAGCAATAATGATAACAGCAAGTCACAACCCATATTACTACAATGGAATAAAGTTTATTCCACACTATGGCGGACCTGCCAACACACAGATTACAGATAAGATAGTAAAAAACGTGGAAAGGATTCAAAAAGAAGGACTTGGCAGTTTAAATCCTGATGAGAAGCTCATTGAGTACTTTGACCACAGGGAAGAGTATATAAATGATGTTTTGAACTTGATAGACAAAAAGGCATTTGAAGGGAAAACTTTAAAAGTTCTTGTAAATCCTATGTATGGCTGTGGAATAGGGTATGTTGATGAAGCGCTCAAGAGGCTTGGATGTGAAGTAAAGGTAATTAATAATTGGCGCGACCCGCTTTTTGGTGGACATTTGCCAGAGCCTAATTTGGAGAATATGAAAGACCTTTTAGAGGTTATAAAGAGCGAAAAATTTGACTTAGGCCTTGCAACAGATGGAGATGCAGACAGGTTTGGTGTTGTAAATCCAGACGGCACATATATTTCAGCGAATGAGGTAATCTTTATGCTTGCAGACTATTTGATAAAAACGCGCGGGAAAGCATCGTCAATTGCAAGGACAGTTGCAACAACTTCTATGCTCGACAAAATTGCACAGAAACACAATATGCGCTGTATCGAAACGCCTGTTGGATTTAAATATATTGCAGAGTGTTTGATGAAGGAAGATAGCTTAATCGGTGGAGAGGAGTCTGGAGGACTTTCCATAAAGGGGCATGTGCCTGAGAAAGATGGGATTTTGGCTGACCTTTTGGTTGCAGAGGCGGTTGCAAAGCTTCAAAAATCTCCAAAAGAGATTTTAAAGAGCATTGAATCTGAGTACGGGAAGCTTTATAATAAAAGAATTGATGTGAGGACAACTTCTCAGAAAAAAGAAGAGGCTTTGGAAAGGATAAAAAATTTCGGCAAAAGTGAAGTTGCAGGGCTTAGATGTGTAGAATACAGAACAAGGGATGGATTGAAGGTTATACTTGAAGATATGTCGTGGTTTTTGGTAAGACCATCTGGAACAGAAGACCTTATAAGAATTTATGGCGAAAGCCCAGATGGACAGAAATTAGAGGAAATTTTGCTTGATGTTAAAAGCTATCTTGGATTATAAAAACCGTAATAAAGTTGTCTGCCTAATGAATAATATAAATTTACAAAAAGCATATTTTTGGAGGTAATATTGATAATGACCAAGTTAAAGGTTGCTGTTTTGTTTGGAGGAGTTTCAACAGAACACGAAATATCTATAGTTTCGGCAAAATCAATCATGCAAAATATGGATAAGGAAAAATACGAAATAATTCCAATAGGTATAACAAAAGAAGGAAAATGGCTCTTGTACACAGGTAAAATTGAAGATTTGGATAACAAGTGGACTCAGTTTTCTATAGAATGTTTTATCTCTCCTGATAGAACCAAAAAGGCACTTGTAAAAATAAAAGATAACGAGGCTACCTTTATCGACATTGACGTTGTGTTCCCAGTTTTGCATGGACTGAATGGTGAGGACGGGACAGTTCAGGGACTTTTAGAGTTGTCTAACATACCGTATGTGGGCTGCGGTGTTCTTTCGTCGGCTATATGCATGGACAAAGCATTTGCTAAAAAGCTTGCACTTTTAGAAGGAATACCACAGGGGCATTTTTTGGTTGTATACAAAAACGAATATTCAGCTAAAAAAGATTATTTTATAAGGCGAATAGAGAGTGAGTTTTCGTATCCTGTTTTTGTAAAGCCTGCAAACTCAGGCTCATCTGTTGGTATTTCAAAAGCAAAAGACAGAGAAGACCTTGTTTTAGCAATACATGAGGCTTTTTTGTATGATACAAAGATTTTGATTGAACAGGCTATCAACGCTCGTGAGATAGAATGCGCAGTTCTTGGGAATGATGAGGTATTTGTCTCTGAACCTGGAGAAATAATTCCGTCAAGAGAGTTTTATTCGTATGAGGCAAAGTATATTGATAATTCATCAGAGCTCATCATCCCGGCAAGACTTCCAAAAGAAGTTGTTGAAGAGATAAAAGATTTGGCAGCAAGGATTTACAAAATTTTTGAGTGCTGTGGAATGGCAAGAGTGGACTTTTTTGTTGATAAAGATACGAACAAAGTGTATTTCAACGAGGTAAACACAATACCCGGTTTTACAAGTATTTCGATGTATCCAAAACTTATGGAGTTCAGTAGCATTCCATATTCTCAGCTCATTGATAAACTAATTTCTCTTGCCATTGAGAAGAATGAGCAGAAAAAAAGCATAAAATATAGCAAAGAGGGCTGAAATAGCTATGGATTTGCGACCGATCGGTATATTTGATTCTGGTTTGGGTGGGCTTACCGTCTTCAAAGAGATTGTAAGTCTTATGCCAAATGAGAGCATTGTGTATTTTGGCGACACGGCAAGAATTCCCTATGGTTCTAAGTCTAAAGAGACAGTTACAAAGTTTGCAATGCAAAACACAAGGTTTTTGCTATCAAAAAATGTTAAAATTGTGGTTGTGGCATGTAACACTGCCTCTGCATATGCATATGAAGCTTTGAAAGCAAAATTTGACATTCCCATTGTTGCAGTAATTGAGCCGGGAGCTGAGGCAGCAGTAAGAGCTACTAAAAATAAAAGAATAGGGGTTATAGGAACAGAAGGAACAATTGCAAGTGGGGCTTTTGAAAAGAAGATATTAGAGCTTGATAGTAGCCTACAGGTTTTTTCAAAGCCGTGTCCTCTTTTTGTTCCGCTTGTAGAAGAAGGATGGACAGATAAAGAGGTAACTTATCTTGTCGCGAAAGAGTACTTAGAAGAGTTCAATGAAAAAGAGATAGATACTCTTGTTCTGGGATGTACACACTATCCTTTTTTACAGGATGTCATAAAAAAGGTATTGCCGGACGTTATGCTAATAAATCCTGCACTTGAGACAGCCAAGCAGGTGTTTGAACTATTAAAAGAGAATGATATGCTAAACAGTTCCAGCGAAGAACCAACATATTACTTTTATGCAAGTGATAATCTCAAAAAGTTTGAGTCTGTAGCTTCAATATTTTTGAATGAAAAGATAAAATGTGAAGAGAAGATAGACATAGAGAGATACTGAAAATAGCCATTTTTTGGGGTGTGGAAATATGAAAAAAGACGTCCTGATTTACGTAAAAGGCACGCAGGAATACCCCGTCAGCAGCTTTGAAAATAGTAGCATAGAATTTTTCACAGAGGGCAAGTTCTATAAAAAAGGAGAAAGTTATTTTGTGACGTATAAGGAAAGCGAACTGACCGGGCTTGCAGGTACGACAACAACTTTTAAGATTCAGCCCGACCTTATCACTTTAATCCGCTGGGGTGATGTTACATCAACCTTTGTATTTGAGCCTGGAAAAAGACACATCTCAACATATATAACCGACCAAGGAGTTATAATGATTGGGGTTTATACAAAAAGAATGAAAGTTGACTTGGACGATAGCGGTGGAGAGGTTTTGGTTGAGTATGCCATAGATTTGGATTCGCATATGATGTCTGAAAATGACTTTTTACTTAAAATCAAAGAGGCAGGTGTAAAAAATTGAATTTGGTAAAACTTGCAAAACAGCAGATTCAAGATGTAGTTCAAAATGCCATAAAAAACTGTATTGATAAAGGAATATTTGAGCTTGACAGCATTCCAGATATAATGATTGAAAAGCCGAAAGAGAAATCTCACGGCGATTTTGCAACAAACATAGCAATGGAGCTTACAAGAAAACTAAAGAAAAATCCCCGGGAGATAGCCCAGAGCATTTTAAGCTCAGTTGATTTATCAAATACTTTCATTGAAAAGGTTGAAGTTGCAGGGCCAGGATTTATAAATTTCTTTTTCAAAAAAGACTGGCTTTACAAAGTTGTGGATGTGATTTTGTCTGAAGGCGACGACTATGGAAAGGTAAATATTGGAAATAGCAAAAAAGTGATGGTTGAGTTTGTCTCGGCAAATCCGACTGGTCCTATGCACATGGGGAATGCCCGCGGAGGTGCGCTTGGGGACTGCCTTGCAAACCTTTTAAAATGGGCAGGATACAATGTCACAAAAGAGTTTTATGTCAATGATGCTGGAAACCAGATAGAAAAGTTTGGACAGAGCCTTGAGATTAGATACAGACAGCTCAAGGGCGAAAATATAGAGCTTCCTGAAGATTGCTATCATGGTGAGGATATAATCGAAAGGGTAAAAGAATATTTAGATGAGCACGGGGATGATTTAGAGAACTTGTCCTCAGATGAGAGAAGGGAAAAACTTGTTGACTTTGCCCTAAAGAGAAATATTTCGCTTATGAAAGAGCACTTGAGAAAATATGGCATAGAATATGATGTATGGTTTCATGAAAGTAGCCTTTATGAAAGTGGAGAAGTTTTTGAGACAATTGAGGATTTAAAATCAAGAGGATACACGTACGAAAAAGACGGGGCGCTGTGGTTTGCAGCATCAAAGATAGATGAAAGCTTAAAAGATGAGGTTTTGATAAGAGCAAATGGGATTCCAACCTATTTTGCAGCTGATATTGCTTATCACAGAAACAAGTTTGAAAAAAGAGGCTTTGACATTGTGATAGACATCTGGGGTGCTGACCATCACGGGCATGTTGCAAGAATGAAAGCTGCAATGAAGGCGCTTGGGATTGACCCAGAAAGGCTCATAGTTATTCTTATGCAGCTTGTAAGGCTGGTAAGAGGCAAAGAAATTGTCAGAATGTCAAAGAGAACTGGCAAGGCAATAACCCTTATTGACCTTATTGACGAAATAGGCAAAGACGCTGCAAGGTTTATGTTCAATACAAAATCAGCAGACACCCACATTGAGATAGATTTAGACCTTGTGACCCAGCAGACACTTGACAACCCTGTGTTTTATGTCCAATACGCTCATGCAAGAACATGCGGAATCCTTAGAGCTCTTTCAGAAGAGGGAATAGTGTTAGATAAAAGTAGAATAAAAGTAGAACTTTTGCAGCAAGAAGAAGAGCTTGAACTTTTGAAAAAGCTTTTAGAGCTTCCTGAAGAAATAGAGATAGCTGCAAAGAACTTAGACGTTAGCAGAGTGACAAAATATCTTTTAGATTTGGCATCTATGTTCCATGCCTTTTATAACGCGTGCAGAGTTAAAAATGAAAATGAAGATCTTATGTTTACAAGGCTTTCTCTTGTTGAGTGTGTGAGAATTGTCATAAAGAACATGCTAAGACTGCTTGGAGTTGACGCTCCAGAGAAAATGTAATTGCTTTCGATGTCTCTTGCCCATTTTTTACAAAGGGGTGAGAGACTTTTTTATTTATTTTTCACGAAAATCTGATTAAAATTATTTAATCTATTGTTTGTTTTTTGAAGCATGTGGTATAATTTGAATAGTAAATTAAAAAAGTTCGATTGGGAGTTTAGGATATGGATTTTATTGGATTGCTTATAAGAAACGTATTCTTTTCTTTAATGGAAATTTTTAAAGGAAACACAATAAGAAAGAAACTAAGGATTTTGTCACAAAATAGCAGAGCTTCTCAAGAAAAAATTGAAGATGTTCAAAGAGAAGAGCTCAAAAAGCTGTTGTTGTATTGTATTGAACACGTCCCAGCATATAAAAAGTACGACTATCTCAAAAAAGATATAGAAGCTTGTCCAGAAATGGCTTTAAAAGAATTTCCCATCTTGGAGAAAAAAGAGTTTTCGGAAAACAGAGATTTTTACTTATCAGAAAAAGCAGATCTTTCAAAGTGCATCTTAAATAGAACAGGCGGGTCTACAGGCGAGCCAGTGAAGTTTTACATGGACAGAGAAACTGTTGAGTGGTACGAAGCAGCAAGGTATTTGGGACTTTCGTGGTGGGGGATAAACATTGGTGATAGGTGTCTGATGCTTTGGGCATCAAGAAATGACATGGGTTATGTTAAGGATTTGAAAGGAAAAATTAAAGAGCGAGTGCTGAAAAATAGGCTTATAATTTCTTCATGGGATATAAACGAGAAAACCATAAAGGAGATTGCAAAAAGAATCAAGAGATTTAAGCCTTTATATATATACGCATATCCTTCTGCAGCATATAAACTTGCATATCTTTTAAAAGAAAATGGTATAGACTTGAAGCTAAAGCTCAAGGGAGTTGTCACCACAGCTGAAAATTTATATGAATACCAAAAGGATTTAATTCAAGAAATATTTAAATGCCCTGTGATAAACGAATACGGTGCGAGGGATGGTGGAATAATTGCATATCAATGTCCAAAAGGTAAGATGCATTTGATGACCTTGACAGGATTTTATGAGTTTGTAGATATCGAAGGATTAGAGAATGAAAAGAGAAAGTCAATCTTGGTAACAGATCTTCATAATTATGTAATGCCAAGACTAAGATATAGACTTGGCGATGTGGTGACTCTTGATGATGAAAGCTGTGACTGCGGTATAGGATTTCCAACTATTAAGGAAATAGATGGTAGGATTGATGAGATATTTGTCACAAAGAATGGAGAGGTTTATGACAGCCACTTTTTCAATATATTAGCAAGAGAGATGGAAGGAGTGCTGCAGTATCAGCTTGTTCAGCATGATTTGGAGAATATGACGCTCAGGATTGTAAAAGGTAAGGGATTTGATGAAAGTGAGGTTACCAGATTTGTAGAAAGTATTAAGAGCAAATTTGGTGATATTTCTATAAAGATTGATTATGTCAATGAAATTGAATGTGGTCCTTCTGGAAAGGTTAGATATATAGTGAGAGAATACAAAATTCCAGCGATGAGGGCTTTACTCTCGTTTTTAAAGATAGCAGTTTCTGTACTTACAGTATTCACTTTTGATTTGTAATTAATTTTGGTTGCTATATTTTCAATTTTAATAAAAATTATGTAGCAAGGGAGGATGGTTGTAAGATGAATTTAAGAAGACCAAATGCAAATGAAGCAACAGGCACTTTTAACCGCTCAAAAGATGTTGTGCCAATGTCAGGAATTTGTACAAGGTGTGTGGATGGGTGTCAGGGAAACTGTGAAATCTTTTTGGCCTCTTTTAGAGGAAGAGAGGTTTTGTATCCAGGACCATTTGGAGAAGTTACTGCAGGTGCTGACAAGAATTACCCTGTTGATTATTCGCATCTCAATATTCAGGGTTATGCTGTTGGAGCAAAAGGACTTCCTGAAGGTATTGAGCCAAATCCAGACACAGCTATATTCCCCAATGTTGACACAACAACCGAGTATGGCTGGGAAAAGAAGGTTAAAATGAAGGTACCCATATTCACTGGTGCTCTTGGTTCAACAGAGATTGCACGCAAAAACTGGGAACATTTTGCTGTTGGTGCTGCTATTTCAGGCATTACACTTGTTTGTGGTGAGAATGTGTGTGGGGTCGATCCAGAACTTGAGCTCACATCAGATGGCAAGGTCAAAAAGTCTCCTGAGATGGACAGGAGAATAAATACATATAAGAGATTCTATGAAGGCTGGGGCGAGATTTTGGTCCAGATGAATGTTGAGGATACTCGCCTTGGAGTTGCAGAGTATGTAATTGAAAAGCACGGGCTTGACACAATTGAGCTCAAGTGGGGTCAGGGTGCAAAGTGTATAGGTGGTGAGATAAAAGTAAAGAGCTTAGAGAGGGCTTTAGAGCTCAAAAAGAGAGGATATGTTGTTTTGCCAGACCCAACACAAAAAGATGTTCAGGAAGCGTTCAAAAAAGGAGCTATTAGAGAGTTTGAAAGACATTCAAGGCTTGGATTTGTTGAAAAGGAAAGCTTTTTGAAAGAAGTTGAACGGCTCAGAAGTCTTGGATTTAAGAGAATAACACTCAAAACTGGAGCATATTCAGCTGTTGAGCTTGCAATGGCACTGAGGTTTGGCGCTGAGGCAAAACTTGATTTGATAACAATTGATGGTGCACCAGGTGGAACAGGCATGAGTCCGTGGCCAATGATGAACGAGTGGGGAATTCCAACATTCTACTTAGAAGCTCTGGCATATCAGTTTGCTGAAAAGCTTACAAAGAAAGGCTTTAGAGTTCCTGACCTTGCAATTGCAGGTGGTTTTTCAACTGAGGATGGTGTGTTCAAGGCAATTGCAATGGGTGCACCATATGTAAAAGCTGTTTGTATGGGAAGAGCTTTGATGATACCAGGCATGGTAGGCAAGAATATTGAAAAGTGGCTAAAAGAAGGCAATCTTCCAAAGACAGTATCCAAGTATGGTTCAACACCCGAAGAAATATTCATAACATATGAAGAGCTGCGTGAAAAGTATGGTGATGAGATAAAGAACATACCTCTTGGCGCAATTGGTATCTATACGTTTGTACAAAAGTTCAAAACAGGTTTGCAGCAGCTCATGGCAGGGTCAAGAAACTTCAGAATCTCTACAATTTCAAGAAAAGACCTTATTGCCCTCACTGAAGATGCGGCTAAAATATCAGGTATTCCGTATGTGATGGATGCCTACAGAGAAGAGGCAGAAAGAATTTTAGAAGAATAAATAAAAACTAAAAGGAAGCGTCTAAAAACAAAATTCTGAATCCATTATTTTCCAATATATAGCCAAAACTAGACAAATAAAGTACTAAATACTATAATGAAAAAGATACTATGAGAAAGGGGCTGTCTAGATTGGACAGCCCCCTTTTTATGCTTTTTTTAGATATAAAAAAGCCTTCCTTCTGCCACCTTACCCGGAAGACCTTTTCCTTATGCTTTTTATGGCAGGGGCGGAGGGACTCGAACCCCCAGCCAACGGTTTTGGAGACCGCTACTCTACCAATTGAGCTACGCCCCTACACTTATTTTATTATAAGGGAAGAGATGTAGAATTGTCAATATCTTTTTAGGATACACTTTTGAAAAGTTAAAGAAAAAACAAGATATACTGGGTATAAATTAAATTTAAAGATAATAATGGTTTGGTTTTGAGTAAGATTTGTGATATAATTTATTTGAAATTCACAATTATTATAGGAGTGAGTAATGTTGAATACCACATCAGAACAACAAAAACAAATCAATATAGCATACATTGGTGGGGGTTCACGCGGCTGGGCATGGAGGTTGATGACTGATTTAGCTTTAGAGAAGGACCTGGGTGGTACTGTGAGACTTTACGACATTGACTTTGAAGCTGCCAAGACCAACGAAGTAATAGGCAATAAACTATCAAGCAAACCTGAAGTAGTAGGGAAGTGGCAATATGTTGCTGTAGGGAGTTTAGATGAAGCTTTATATGGAGCAGATTTTGTTATCATTTCAATTTTGCCTGGGACTTTTGAAGAGATGTATTCAGATGTCCATGCTCCTGAGAAATATGGTATATACCAATCTGTAGGAGACACAACAGGACCAGGTGGTCTTATTAGAGGACTTAGGACTGTTCCTATGTATGTTGAATTTGCAGAAGCTATAAAGAGAAATTGTCCAGATGCTTGGGTTATCAATTACACAAATCCAATGGCTATATGCTTAAAAGCCCTATATGAGGTATTTCCTAAAATAAAAGCTTTTGGCTGCTGTCATGAAGTTTTTGGTACACAAAAGCTTTTGACAGAGGTTGTAAAAGAATTTTTAGGAGAAGAAAGAGAAATCTCAAGAAGAGAAATCAAGGTGAATGTTCTTGGTATAAATCATTTTACGTGGTTTGACAAAGCATCATACAAAACTCACGATTTATTCCCTCTTTACAAAGAATTCGTGAACAAATACTATGAAGAAGGTTTTGAAAAAACAAAAGGCTTGTGGGAAAAAGATTATTTTGCTTCTGCAAATAGAGTAAAGTTTGACTTATTTAAACGCTTTGGACTTATTGCTGCAGCAGGTGATAGACACTTGGCTGAATTTGTTCCTTACATTTATCTTACAGACAAAGAGACAGTTTATAAATGGAAATTCAACTTAACACCTGTCGAATGGCGAATTAAACACAGAGAAGAATTGATTAAACTTAGCAAAGAATATGCATCTGACCAAAAAGAAGTTCCATTGAATCCTTCTGGAGAAGAAGGAGTCATGCAGATGAAAGCTATTTTAGGTTTGGATACGTTGGTGACAAACGTGAATTTGCCAAATATGGGTCAAATACCAAACCTTCCGATAGGTGTTATAGTTGAGACAAATGCAGTATTCACACATGATGACGTCAGACCAGTTTATGCAGGAAAGCTGCCTTCAGATTTAGCAAGCATAATGACAAGACATATCAGCAATCAAGAGCTTATAGTTAAAGCTGCTTTAGAAAAGGACTTAAGCCTTGCAAAAAGAGCATTCTTAAATGACCCTGCAGTTGAGAGACTACCGCAGAACAAAGCTGAGCAGCTTTTTGAAGAGATGATAAATAACACTAAAAAGTATCTGGCATATTTAAACTTGTAAGGATTACAACAATTTCAAAAATGGCTATTTGGGGCTTGTTAGGTGTCTCATAACGAGCCCCTTTATTTTTGTACTATATTTGAATTTGAAATTCTAAATTAATAGCTTTTCAAATCTGAGAAATCAAAAAAGAGTTTCGCTTATATCTATTTAATGCTATAATATGCAAGAAGGAAACATTATTAATATTAACCGGAATTCATTCATGGTTTGTCAAGTTTATTACAGAACACAACATAATACAGCAAAGAAGGTGGTTCGGGTGGAAACAAAGTTGTGTCATAATAAAATCCATCTCACGACTATGTCAGAAAGCTAAACCTGTATAATCAGTTTAAAGTCAAGGAGTATTGGATTGTAAATCCAAACAACCAAACAATCTTTGTATACAGACTCAAAGACAATGAAGATTACTTGCTGCCAGAAGTTTACACATTCAATGACAAAGTCAAAGTTGGTATCTTTGAAGACCTTATAATAGACTTTGTACAAATCAAAGAGGTGTTATAAAATGCCTGTCAATATTATTCCAAACCTCAGACCTCTTGAAAACAACTGGCGCGCCCAGGAGGACTTGAACCCCCAACCCTCAGAGCCGTATTCTATTCTTCTACTATTAAGACTTTCATTTCCTTTTCACTGGTGTTTTTTTGGTAAAGTAGTTGCTTAACTGACATTTCACACAATGAGTCCGTTTTTAATTGCTTGATTTAAAGCTTAATGTAAGATGACATGAATATGCTTGATTCTTTTTGTTGAAAGACCTACTTTGTGTTTTTCATTGTAAAGCATTTGCAGATTTTCTGGACGCAAATCTTTGAGTTTATATTTTCCAAGTAGAGGATTTATGTGATTTTTTATTATGCTTTCATAATCATCAAAAGTTGATTCGTTAATTTGATTTTTTTTGTACTGATGCAGCCAAATGTTAAGCCAATTTTCAAGTGTAATATTATTGTCAGTTATTAAAATTCCCTGTTTAATTTCATTTGGTGCTTGATTTATTTTATCAGCCACTTCTTGTCTTGTTCTGCCATAAAAGAATTTCTTTTTTTTATTTCCTTTTTCATCATAGCCAACAGTAATAAAGCCACACCATCTTCCATCTTTTCTTTTGAAAATACTGCCTTCACCTTTACCGCGCCTTCCCATTATTACACCTCTCCCAGAGAAAAAGGTTTTACAATTTAAAACTTCTTACAAAAAATGGTATCAGAAATAATGTTCCTGTCAACCTCTCTTTCATCAACCAAAAATAAAAGAGTTTGTCTATAGCTTATTAAGGCAGAGAACGGATTTCCTCTGCCTTTTTTATTTTGAACCAAATTTTTTTTGAGGAGGGTTAAGGGAAATGGTAAAGAATTATTTGATTACATTGACTTTGAAGAACAAATCTTTAGATGAAATAGAATCATATAAAATGTTAGGAAAGAATTTTTTAAATTCGCTTAGAAATTTTTGTAAGAAGAAGAAAGTAAATTATGCAATTTATTTTTCTTTTTCAACATCAAAAATTAAAAATGGGATCAGAAGAAATTCAAGACTTCATTTTCATCTAATTTTGAAAACGAACAAAATAAATAAAATAAAAAAGTTTATAACAAAATATTGGAAATATGGTTTTGTACATTTCAAAAATGTATCCCACTGTTTATTTGAAACTATGGGATACACTATTGCCCAAGAAGAATGGGCTTTTATTCAGGGGAACGACTGCGCATACAAAATGGAAATATTAAGCATTATTGAGAATAATTATAATTCATCTGAAAAGGAGATTGCATCTGTTGTTGAAACTCAAAAAGGTGAGAAACTTGAATTTAAAATTAATAATATTAGGGATACTAGTAATATATATGATCCAAGAGTATTCTACGACGTAGTTATTGTGTATGGTATTCTTGTGCCACATAGGAAGTGGTATTATGATACAAGTTGATTTGTTTTGGGGATAATTAGGTGTTTTAGCTGGTTGGTAATCAAAATTATGATTTACAAAAACAGGATTAGATAGCAAAAACAGCAGGCTTTTCATGTGGTCAAGATTGTGCTAAAATAAGAATGAAAGCTTCAGCAGGAGGCTTTTCGTTATTGCTCCTGAGAAGGGAGAGGTTTTTCGTTACTGCCTGCTGAGGCTATTTTTTTAATTTTCAATTGGGGCAGTATTTCAGTTGATTTAGTGATTGAATTTTAGTTTTTGTTAGATGGTTTTAAAAGATTTGTATCCGACTCATTGAAAAGGACTCTGCCAGTACAGAAGGTACGATAGAGAGATTTTTGAGATAAGTGACACTTTTGGTTTTAAGAGAAGAATAGGAGGTTGAGGAGTTTTTTGCTTAATTCGACAATTGAAATGCAGTGTTTTGGATAGTAAAATTTGAAATTTCGCAAGAAATACTCAGGGCAGTTGATATGTTCAGACATTATATCGTTGGGGTGTATCCGAGTTTAAGAGTAAGAGAGTTGATAAAGAAAAGAGTGTTTTGAGTCCGGTGGTTTTCCATCTTGGCCAGGGGAGAAACAACAATAATGAGCTGATGGAAAGGTTTGAGAAAGTTGTGATTGTGGGTATGATGATGAATTCATTGCTGATGCTACAGGAGTTGAAATTGAAAGGGTAAAGAAAATTAGGGAGAAACAACTGAATTAATGATTAAGGGCAGGGTTTAAAACCCTGTCTTTTGTTTTAAGATGTTCTTGTTGGAATTTTGGTTTTTGATTTACCTGAAATCCTTTCGATACAATTCAAACAACCAATGAAGAAAATAATTCAGGAAACTATTGCGGAGTAAACGAGGGAGGTTATACTTTCAGTGCCTGTGAAAAGCTTTTGGCGTTTCTAAAAGAAAATAGTAAGTTGTGGCAGAAAGAAATTGAAGAAAGGCAGCTGTAAGAAACCACATTGCAGGAAGGGATTGAAAAAGTGAACGTAGCAAGAGGAGAAATATGGGTTCCCACACGAGGGCATGAACGGAGCAGTGTTCGGTCACCAGTAAATAATCTCAGTTGATGAGTTCAATCCATGTCCTACTAATTTGGCAACTATTGTGCTGACCATGAGGACGAACAAAAATATACCCTAGCAAGGGAGTATTTTGGACGTGAATTCAGCAGGGAAAGTTCATCAAAATGATGTTAACTTCTCACCAGAAGTACAAGCTAAGATACAGAATCTTGTAAAAGAGCTAAGCAAAGAAACTGAAAGCAAGGAAATAGATGAAGCAGTGGAAAGGTTTATGAGAAGACACAAAAAAGCTCTGATAAAGCTTGCTGGAAAATAATGAAAATAACTACATATCAACTACTACCTGCTTAATAGAGATGGTGGCTTGTGGAGTTTTTGTTTGCAACTAATGGTGAAATGTGTGCTATAATAACCATAAATAGAACATTTGCTTGAGCAGAAAACCTAATTTGTGAGGCGTTTGAAATGGGTAAACTTTCTTTGGACAAGCTTGAAGAGTGGGCTTATCAGTTTGCAAACAAATTTTTGGGAATTTCAGAGGAAATAGAGAGTGTCTACCTTGCAGATATGAATGGGGAAAGTGTAGCAATTGTTTTAAAGGATCAATATCCAGGTGCAAAGTATATTACTCGCGAAATTTATGGAAAGATGGTATGGAAAAAGACAGATGAAAGAACAAAATTTAAAGTTATCAAATTGCCAGAGAAAAACGATATATCAGTTAGAATCAGAGGTGAACCTAAAAATGAGAGAAAAGAAATATGGGAGTTTGGTTATTCAAGTAACTTTTTAGGTTCGAAAAAACCTTTATTTAGGTTTTTCAAAACACGAGGGTGTGGGGAACTTATAATAGAAACACAAAATATTGATGAACTGAAGTCATTAGAGGAGACAGAACTCTTTGGAAAGCAGATGGAAGAAATATTGAGTAAGTTAGATTGTATAGGTATAATATTGGAACATTTGAAGAGGATAGTGTGATAGGAGAACTTGCATTTTACAATGTGGCTTCTACAGAAATATAAAAATAGCTGCAAAACTGCCTTGAACTAATTAAAAGCAAGGTTTTTTTAGTTTACTAAAACTCATTTCAATGTGGTATGCTCTTAAGTAGACACAATCTGGGGGATGATAATTAATGATAAACAAAACCTAACAGTAAGAGTGGATATTGAAACATATGAGGAATTAAAGAAGCTTTCAAAGCAACTTAATCAACCAATGCAGAAAGTAGTTCAAGAAGTTCTTGCGGAATACAAAAAGAAGGTTATACTTTCAGCGACTGCGGAGGCTTTTTGCAGCTCTTAAAGAAAACAGTGAACTGTGGCAGAAAGAAATTGAAGAAAGGCAGTTGTGGAAAAGCACTTTGTAGGATGGGATCGAAAAATAAGTCCACCTTGGTCTATATGAGTAGACTAGGCGTTGGTTTTAGAACTGTTGCGAAGATCTGAAAATTGATGCGTGGTAAAAACAATTAGAAAACCTGGGTTCAAAACCTGATTGCAGAAATGTAGAAATGGGAATCAAGCTGCAAAACAAAATAGGTGATAAAGACCTTTGGGGGAGATATAAACATTTTGATACACTCTTAGAAGAACTGGGTGATAGAGTGATTCAATATACTACAGAAAAAGATCTGGTCAACAAGATTTTTGTTTAGAAAACATATGTAGAGCTTTCAATATAACCCTTGCTGACTTTTTGCTGAAAAAGAACCCGAGATTCCACCTGAAGTCAGGAGTCTGATTAATACTGTGACTGGCTTGAGCTCAACACAGATAAAGTTGCTGATAACTTTTTAAAAACTTTTCAACCCGGCAGGGTTATCTTTCTTGATGACTTGCCACCAGAAGCTGCTGAGCTGTTATCCATTGTCAAAAAACTTGACAGCGATAAGATCAAAATATTGCTCAATATTGCTGAAACGTTCGTCCACCAGGAGAACTAAAAATAGTGATTGAACTCTTCTATCATAAGAATTTCTCTGTTTTTCTCCAGGCATAGTTATTAATTTTTCAGTGTTCACTGAATAATGTATTTGCTCATTGAAATTTTAAGTTTCATGGATTATAATAAAGTCAGAACAACTGGTAAAGAGGTGGTTTAGATGATACAGGCAACGTCAAAGATTACTGGAAGGGGTCAAGTACAACTGCCAGCTGAGATAAGGAAAGTTATTGGTGGGGAGATAGGGGACACTGTACTTTTCACGATGCAGGACGACGGCAAAGTTGTAATTGAAGTGATAAAGAAGCGAAAACTATCAGAGTTGGGCGGTTCTCTGAAGTCATCAGTTGCGTTCACGGATTTGGAACATGAAGCAAATAGCACAAAAGAAATCTGGGTAAACAAGAGAGTGAAGGGGACACAGTAATGGAAAAGGTTTGGATTGATGCAAATGTTATTTTGAGATACCTTCTGCAAGACCACCAGGAGTTTTTCCAGAAAGTTCAGAAGATTATGCTCGAAGCGGAGCAGGGGAAGTTAAAGCTGCTTGTTGCTCCAATCACGATTGCAGAGGTTGTATGGAATCTTGAGTTGTTTTATAAGATACCAAGGAAGGAGATAGCTGATGTTCTAAGTGCTTTCATATGCTCTGAGGGTATTGAAGCAGAGGAAGCTGATGTTGTTCTTTTTGCACTCAAAAGCTACAAAGAAAGCAATGTTGATTTCATTGATGCATATCTTTCTCATCACATGGCAAAGTTGGGGAACACCAAGATCTTCACTTTTGATAAAAAACATTTTTCACGACTTGATGTAGAAATTTTGAATACAGATTAAGGATAGTGAAAATGGTTCCCATGGAACCGACTCCGGCACCCTTAAATAAACTCGCAGATTTCTTTGGAGTAACCATAGATTATCTGCTGTGCAGGACTGATGTGCGCTCTCCAGAAAAGCAAGACACAAGAAACAACCTGCAGACCCCGGCAGATGCAAACAAAGAAACTGCTCCCGATGATGTAAAAGAGTTGCTAACACTGGCTCAAAATCTGCAGGAAGAAGATTTGAAACTGTTGAAGCAAATAGCAAAAAGGCTGAGTAAATAGGAGTAAAACTATGAATGAAATATTAAAAGTATTTGGAAAAAGATTAAGTGTGTTAAAAAAGTATTACAATATAAGGCAAGCTGGAGATAAGTGCTATGAAAGAATTGCACAGGATAAGAGAGCAGATTTATAAAGAGACAAAAAACATGACACATGGAACACTCAAATTGTCAGATGGATACGTAAGGGAAAAGATTGCAACAGCTTGCAAGGGAGAAGGAGGGTAAACAAATGCAAGTAAACGAGAAAAAATTTTATGATGCACTTGAAAATCTATTTGTGGGTGCTAAAGTTGAAGGGGAAGGTGGCTATATTAATCTTTTAAAAATAAAGTCTCAATACTGCAAAAAAGTTTTGGAGCAGTTTAAAAGAGAGGTGGAAGAAGACCCAATTATAACAGACAGTTTTAAAGAAGAATTCTTTGATAAACTGTATTCATTTTTTGAGAAATATTTCAGTGAAAGTGGAAGTGTTTATTTCGTAAAAACAGCAAACTGGCAGAGGGTATATGAACAGATATATACTGATAATAAAGATGTAGTGTTATTTTGGAAAACGCATATGCTTTATTACGTGAAAAGCGATATACTGTTCAGAAGCATGAATGTTGAAGTAACTGACGATGAGACAGGAATAAGTTACAATTTTTACTTTGATGTTGGGAATCTGGAGAACAAAAAGAATAATGAGAGAAAAGAGCTTGTTTTTAATTTCAGGGAAGTAAAAGAAGAGGGTGAAAAGAAAGTATATGTTTTTGATGTTACGTACAGCGAAAGAGGGACAAAAACGAAAATAGATGATATTGTGAAAAAAACAAAAATACCTGAAGAGATATTGGAAAAAGCATTTAGAACCTTCAAAAGACAGTCTGAGGTTGATTTTTTCATAAACAAAAATGCAAAGAAGTTTTTAGAAGAGCAACTTGACATGTATTTACATCAAATTCTGCTTGCAGAAGAAAATAAGTTTGATCAAAAAAGGTTGGACCAGTTAAAAACAATACATAAGTATGCAAAAAAAATTATTGCCTTTATATCCCAGTTTGAAGATGAACTGGTGAGAGTATGGAATAAACCAAAGTTTGTTTTAAACAGCAATTATGTAATAACGTTAGACAAGCTATCAGATGAAATAATTAATAGAATAGCAAACCATCCTAATTTAAATGAACAGATTAAAGAATGGATTGAGCTTGGAATTGTAGAAGAAGGCTTTGATTTTAACAAGAGGGACAAAGAAAAGCACAAGTATTTGCCAATAGACACAAAATATTTCAAGGATTTGGAGCTGGACATCTTAAATTTATTTGATAATCTTGATGAAGCGCTTGACGGAAGATTAATACACAGTGAAAATTATCAGGCTTTGAATACATTGTTACCTAAATACAAGGAAAAAGTGCAGACAATTTATATAGACCCACCGTTTAATTTAGATTCATCAGATCAGTTTATGTATAGAACTAATTACAAAGATGCAAGCTGGGCAACACTACTTGAAAATAGAATAAGACTGGCAAGAGAATGGTTGAAAGATAGTGGTAGTATTTTTGTAAGGTGTGACTACAATGGAAATTGGATTGTGAGATGTTTGCTAGATGACATTTTTGGCCAAGAAAATTTTAGAAATGAATTAATAGTTAATAGGATAAATAAACAAGATCCTAAAGCAAAAAAATTCAATACAGCTACAGATACTGTTTATTTGTTTTCAAAAACTGACAATTTTTATTTTAAACCTATATTCAAAAAATTGAAGAAAGCAAAAAGTGAAAGATGGCATTCGATGGACTCTCAAGGGCAAGGCAAACCCTTGTATATTTTTGGGTGTCTACTAAATCCACCAGAAGGAAGACACTGGACATATGGGCAAGAAAGCATAATAAACATGGAGAAAGAAGGAAAAATAAGAATAAAATGCAGATTATGTGGTTATATTCATACAGCTGGTAGGTGGAGTGGATGTCCTAACTGTGGTAATGAAACTAATGTTGTTGTTGAATACCTTTTATCTCCTACGGAGGAAAAGCAAATTGATTCAAATTGGACAGATATACCTGGATATTCATCAAATTGGGGATTTAGCACAGAAAATTCAGAGATTCTTCTCAAACGTGTTATAGAATCTACATCTTGTGAAAATGATTTGGTAATGGATTTTTTTCTTGGTTCTGGAACAACAACCGCAGTTGCACATAAACTCAAAAGAAAGTGGATTGGAATTGAAATGGGTGAGCATTTTTACACTGTGATTTTGCCACGAATGAAAAAGGTTTTAGCTTATGATAAATCAGGCATTTCTAAAGAAAAAGATGTTGAAGAAAAATACAACAGCGTCACTGCAGGTGGATTTTTCAAATATTATGAGCTTGAACAGTATGAAGATGTTTTGAGGAACATGAAGTATAAAGATAACACACCTGCCGATATACTTGATACTAAAAAGGCCTTTGAGCAATATATTTTCTTTGCAGACGAAAAATTTGCTTATGTATTAGAAGTTAATGGGGATAAACTTGAAATAGATTTTGATAAACTTTATCCCAATATAGATTTTGCCGAAACAATCTCAAATTTACTTGGACTACCTATTAAGAAAATTACAAAAACAAGTGTGATATTGCAGGATGGGGACAGAGAAAAAGAAATAAAAATAGATTACAAAAATATGTCAAATGAAGAAAAGCTCGAATTTGTAAAATTGTTGAAACCGCTTTTATGGTGGGGTGAATAAATATAATAAGGGTTTTTAGAATTAAGTTGGTAGGAGTACAAAATGCATAAGGAGTGTTTAGCTAGAAGAATTTTAAATCCTTTCAGTAAGCAATATTTTCTCTATTACGTGAGATAAAAATAAGTTATTGTAGAATTTAAGGGGGAAAAAACTGTATGATTCGTGATGATTACGAACGTGGTATGGAAATGGAGAAAAAGGTAATTAAAATCCTTAAAAAGCATGGTATACATGCCGAGAAAAATTGTGATCCATATGATATTGATTTGATAGTAAATTTATGTGGAAAATCTATTTTAATAGAAGTAGAAGAAACGAAAGAGAAATATTGGCCATGTTGTTTTAAAAAACCCTGTTATCCATCAAAATTGTTTACTATGCCTATTCGGAAGATAAAATATTTTATTGAAAATAAAACCAAACAAGATTTGACTCTTAATGAGTATCTGAGAGAGAAGTTTACAATAGGGTCTATTAAAGAGTTTTATGAAGAAGTGTTTGAAATTAATACGAGGTTTGAAGGAAAAAGAGATGAAAAGATTAGAATATACGTTAAAGGAAGTTATAATTTGGAAAATTTATGCATAGTTAAGTCCAATACCGTGATAAAATCCTTAAATAAAGAATTGGTTGATCAAGATAAAGTTAATGAACAAATTAAAGAAATGGAACAAAAACAACAGAAAAAATGGAGTTTTTGGGGGAATTTATGGGAAAATAGAGAGGTTACAAATTTCGAAGGACAATTGCGTGATGATCCTGTTACATTAATTTTGGGACATATCGAAGCAGAGAACGAATTGATATGGATTTCTATAGATGAGTTGCCTGTTGAACTTTATAAAATAGCTTGCAGCAAATCATAATATGACAATATATTATAATTTATTAAGGTTATTAAAAGTGTCTTTGTGGTGGGGGAATAGTTAATGAGAAATATCTTAGAACAAATAGTGGATGATATTAATTATAGTAATATAACCTTGTGGCATTTGCCTAATTTAACAAGGTTTTCAAAAAATAAAACATTGTTTGATTATCAAGTGAAAGCCCTTGAAAATATTACCAAAGTCTTATATTTGTATTATTCAGAATTTAATGCTGACAAAAACAAACTGCTGAGAAAATACAGAGAATATGGTTTGGATGACAGTAAATTTGCCATAGAAAAATACGAAACCAAAAGTAGAATGAGAAAAAACAAGAGGTTTGAATTTTTTAAAAATCATTTTCCGACAGTAAATGACGAATATATTTCTGTTAGTAATTTTTTAAACAGAGCCTGTTTTTGGATGGCAACAGGAAGTGGAAAAAGTCTTGTTTTGATAAAAACAATTGAACTGGTAGATTATCTTCAAAAGCAGGGATTAATACCCCAAAGGGAAATAATGCTTTTGCTTCCCCGTGAGGATTTAATTAAGCAGTTTAAGAATGAAATTGATGAATACAATATGTTTAAAGAAAGACCAATAAGATTAGTGAGTTTGAAGGATTATGAAGGGGACAAGATTCAGCTAACGATGTTCAATGAAATAAAGGTGTATTATTATAGAAGTGACCTTTTGAGAGATGAAACTAAAGAAAATATTTTGGACTACAGAAATTATTTAAACAATGGGAATTGGTATATATTTTTGGATGAAGCTCACAAAGGAAGCAAAGAAGATTCAATTTTTCAGGATTACGTAACCGTGCTGTCCAAGAACGGATTTCTATTTAACTTTTCTGCAACATTCACAGACGAAATTGACCATGTTACAACATGCTACAATTTCAACCTTGAAAAGTTTATCAAAGCAGGATATGGCAAGAATATTTATTTGAGCCAATCTTATTTTTCATTTAAAGATGATAAAGACGATTTTAATGAAGAAGAAAAGCAAAAACAGGTTTTAAAATCGTTGATTGTTTTTTCTCTTGTGAAAAAGGCAAAAAAGGAAGGAACGTATCACCATCCCCTGCTTATTACTCTTGTTAATTCTGTCAATACAGATGACTCTGACCTGCTTTTGTTTTTCAAGAAGTTAGAAGAAATTGCAATTGGAAAAATAAATGAGGATTTATTTGGTGAGGCTAAAGAAGAGATATTAAGAGAGCTAAAAAATCACAGAACTTATGTCTTTGGAGAAGAACAGCTACAGTTTGATATTGAGATCTTAGAAAAATTAAGTAAAAAAGATTTATTAGAATGTGTTTTCAATGCTCAGAATCATGGTAAAATAGAAATTTTGGAAGGTGAAAAAGGGAAAGAAATTATTTTGAAACTTGAAACAAGTGATAAGCCTTTTGCACTCATTAGAATTGGAGATGCCAAGAAGTTTCAAAGAGAAAAATTGGGAAACAATTACGTATATATTTCAAGTTATGATGAGAAAAAAGTATTTGAAAACATCAATAATTTAAAGGATATAAACCTGCTTCTGGGCAGCAGAAGTTTTTATGAAGGCTGGGATAGTAACCGTCCAAATGTCATAAATCTCATCAATATTGGGAAACAAGATGCAAAGAAGTTTGTTCTGCAGGCAATAGGCAGAGGAATAAGGATAGAGCCTCACAAAGGTGAAAGAAAGAGGTTGCCTCAGAATTATAAAGACAAGAATGCTCTGCTTGAGACGTTGTTTATTTTCGCAACTGACAAAGATGCAGTAAAAGCAATAATAGAAACAGTTGAGGAACAGAAGGACAGAGAAGAAGTTGAGATTTCACTTTACGAAAACCAAAATAGAACTTTTGACCTTTTAATACCAGTTTATAAGGAAGAAGAAAATAGAAGAGAAGATATTGCTAGATTTAATATAGCTGAGGAGAGTTTAGTGAAATTCAGACAATTTATAAGTTCTTTTGGCAAGAATGTTTTGCTTTTAAAGACAAATTTGTCGTTGGAGCAGTTGAATTTTTTGCTGGAGAAAGTCACTCGTGATGATTTCTTTCAGATTAAAAACGAAAAAGTTTACAACGACATGGATTTTCTTTTGAAAAAGCTATCATCACATGTTTCTGTAAAAAATAAAGTCGTATCTGAAGTAAAGGAGTTAGAAGATGAAATTATTCATTTTAAACATGTAAAAGTTGTTAATATGAGTGATGAAGAAATTGAAGCATTGAAGGAAAAGATAGAAAAAGTGAGAAGGTTTGAAGTAATTAATGAATCTGAAATCGATGCACTATTAGATGAAGGGAAAATTACAAAGGAAGAGTATAAGAAAATGATTAAAAGTCTTGTAAACACCAAACCTGAAGAGACATTTAAAGACCTTAAAATTAAAAAGGTAGCTCAGCACTATTATTTACCTGTTATTTATTCTACTCAAGAAAAGATAGACTACATTAAACACATTATAAAGGTTCCTAGTGAAGTCAAGTTTATAGAGAATTTGGAAGAGTATGTTAAAAAGAATAGTTTAGATGTTGAGTGGATGTTTAGCAAAATTGATGAAAGGTTAGATAAGAAAATGGGTATACCTTATTTCTGCAGGAAAGAAAATTCTTATCGTGAATTTTTCCCTGATTTTATTTTTTGGATAAAGAAAGGTAAAAACTACAAGATAGTTTTTGTGGACCCCAAGGGCACAAGTAATGCTGATTATCAAAATAAAGTAGATGAATTTGAAAGATTATTTTATGAAAATGGTAAACCAAAAGTCTTCACCTATAGAGACTTTGATATAACTTTTGATTTAAAACTTGTTGCAGAAGATATAAATAGCGTTAGCGCAAAATATCAGAAATACTGGCTTGCAGAAAATGACTTTAGTTTTCTACGGATTTAATAGCAGCAGAAACTCACCACTAAATAAACAGGGAGAAGGGTAAGCACGCCACAGAGAATTGTTCTCTGTGGCTTTTTTGTTTTTTTTGTGCAACACAACTAAAGCCAGGGGGGTAAGAACATTGGCAGTTACCAAAGAGATTCCTGTAGAAAAACTGAAACCTTTTAACCTTCGTCCTGTAATCCCTTTCAGAGTCGCTTTTTTAAAGGAGAGTATTAAAACCAAAGATTACGATCCGGCTTGTCCTTTGGTAGTCCAGCCTGATAATGATGGCTACCTGGTCGTAAATGGCTGCCACAGACTGCAAGCAGTGAAAGAGCTGGGAATGGACAGAGTACCAGTTGTCGAGTACCCAAAAGATGAAGATCCAATCAAATTAGCCCTGACAACTCAGGAAAACAGTGAAAGCGTCCAACCATGGGATTTCATCGACAGAGCATTTTTGGTTAAAAAACTATACGAGCAATTGGGGACTCAAATGAAAGTCGCTGAGAAATTAGGATGGAGCCAACCTGTAGTAAGTTTTTACCTTCAAATAGCTAACCTACCAGAAGATGTTATAACGGTAATTCGTGAGTCAGTTATAAAACTTCAAAACAACACCGTTATAAAAAATTATAACGACGTTATAAACAGTAATTTGAACGAATGTGGAAAAACTGAAACAAAACCCAAAAGTGTAGACGATATTTGGAAAATAACATGGTTCAAAGATGTTATTGATGAGATTTAAAATTCATTTTTAAAAGTACAAAACAAGTCATAAATAAAAAATATTGATGCATCAATAAATAAGGGATAAAGCAAGAATAAAAGAGAAGTACTGGCATATCGTACTGGTGTTCGCTATTAGAAATGTCTCAACCTAATTGAAGGGATCTTCGTCTGTGCGTCTACAAAAAAGTTGAACTCAAAGCCCAAAACAGACACAGGACAAACCCTGAAACCATTGTGGTGTCTGCATTTTGCCACAGCAGGCAAACCTGAAAAGAGCTTTTGAGCCGGGGAAAAAGACAGCACAATTGCAAATGACACATAGAAACACTTTGGAAACGCTTTCAGAAAAGAAAGTAAGAAAGCAACAATCTTCACCACGTTCAAGCTGGCTTGAAAGCTCTTTGCAGGCTTGGGTAGTGTCTCAAAACCCTTGAAAACACTGACTTTGTGAAACTTCCCTGAGTCCGGGAAGGGCTTTTGCTGTGGCTACTGGGTGTGAAAACAGGCAAAAAGGCAGGGAAAATACTTGTAAACGATTACATAGGAGTGGAACAAGAAAAAGCTGTGCTGATAGCAGGCAGACTGGCTTGAAAGCTCAAACACAATCTGCACCAGTAGCTAAAACTTTTGAAATTTCTGATTTTTAAACCAGGGGTTTTTTAGTTTGCTAAAAGTTATTTCAATGTGGTATACTATTAAGCAGACAAATCAATCTACAGGGTGATAATCTCTGATAAACAAAACTACACCAGTAAGAGTGGATATTGAAACATATGAAGGCTTTAAAAAAACTTTCTCAGCAACTCAATCAACCAATGCAAAAGATAATTCAGGAAGTTCTTGCAGAGTACAAAAGAAAAGTTATACTTTCAGCAACTGCGGGAGCTTTTACTGCTCTTAAAGAAAACAGCGAACTGTGGTAGAAAGAAATTGAAGAAAGACAACTGTGGAAAAGTACATTGCAGGATAGGATTGAAAAATAAGTCCACCTTGGGCTATATGAGTAGACCAGGGCAAGGGCGTACTGTCAGAAGAATGTTAATCTGCCGTGAGAAACATACATGTATACTAGAAATTAGCCATAGCCAACTGGTGTTCGTCATTAGAAATGGTTAAATTCAATGGCGAAGAAACTTGCAAATGTGTGTGTGGGAAACCTGATCAAGAGCTCAAATCAGGCATGTGGTGTATTACAAATCCATGGCTTCAGAACTGTTGCGAAGATCTGAAAATCGATGTGTGGTAAAAACAATTAGAAAACCTGAGTTCAAAACCTGATTACAGAAATGTAGAAATGGGAATCAAGCTGCAAAACGAAAGCTGTGACTTTTACTTTTTTGTAGCATAATTGGTTGTTTTCGTGGTATAATTAAATTGTAAGGTATATTGCTCCCCTCTTGGGAGTATGCAGGAAGGGGGGAGTTTTGCAACTTGAAGTTGGCAAGAAAGTATGATGAAGGATATAAGAAACTTTTTTCAAACAAACAAAATGTTGCATGGTTTTTGACTGCCATTGTACCGGAAGAAAAACTAAGAAATGTGCTGCCAGACGATATAGAAATCATAGCTACTGAGTCAATCAACAAAAGATGGCAAAAAAGAAACTCAGACATGGTGTACAGGATAAACTACAAGTCGTCTTTCTTTTGTCTGACTGTTGAGTTTCAAAGCCGAAGAGACGAGAAAATGCTTCATCGGTTGTATGAATATATGCATCTGAACCAGCTAAAGAACGTCAAAGAGGGGAAAATACCTGTTGTTATTCCAATTGTGCTGTACAATGGCACAAAACATTGGGATTTTTGCGATGAGTTCAGTAAAATCATCGAACATGCAGAAGATTTTCCTGAGTATGCTCAAAAGTTCAAGGTAATCTTTGTAGACATCAGAAGCATCCCGGAAGACAAACTTCTGGGGGCATCGAATGTACTTGCAATAGCTCTGTACATTGACCAGGTTTCTGACGACCCAAATCAAATAATAGAAAGACTACTAACACTTAAAGACAGGGTAAAACTTAACGATGAACAGAAAGAAGAACTGGCTGATTGGCTGTATGAAGTTTTGCTAAAGCCATATGGAGTAACTG
This sequence comes from Caldicellulosiruptor acetigenus, assembly GCF_026914305.1. Classification (NCBI taxonomy): domain Bacteria; kingdom Bacillati; phylum Bacillota; order Caldicellulosiruptorales; family Caldicellulosiruptoraceae; genus Caldicellulosiruptor; species Caldicellulosiruptor acetigenus. Next base: position 768,078 of record NZ_CP113866.1, read on the forward strand.
AAGAGGAAGCTGAAGAGTTGTTTGTAAAATCGGGATTGGGGGTGGAAGAGATGTTCTCCAGCACTGCTGAAAAGGTAAAACTGGGAATTGAGAGAGAAAAGAGAAAAGTGGCAAAAGAAGTGGCAAAAGAAGTAGCAAAGGAAGTCAAGATAAAAATAGCAAGAAAGATGCTGAGAAAAGGTGTAGAAGAGAATCTTGTGGCTGAGGTTACGGGATTGAGTTTGAAAAAGGTAAAGGAATTAAAAGGTGAGAAATAAGAAAGAACCTGAAGGGGCTGTCCAAAAAGACGAAAGGACAGCCTCTTTAATTTTGTATTTTTGACATAGTGATATATTTTTGATATAATATATAAAAAATGATAACATGAGGTGATATACCAGTGGCTCGTAAACATGATAAAGTTGTCTTCAAAAATTACAACCCATACCAATATTTAATGCCTATCGACCCAGAAGCTTTTATACCTCAAAATCATTTGGTCAGAGTAATTGATAAAATCATTGATAAGATAGATATATCAACCGTAATGGAAAAGTACAAAGGTGGTGGTACAAGTAGTTACCATCCACTGATGTTATTAAAAGTTTTAATCTATGCTTACATACAAGGTATTTATTCATCAAGAAAAATAGCTCGGGCTTTACGTGAAAACATTACTTTTATGTGGCTCTCAAAATATCAAGCTCCTGATTTTAGGACTATCAACAGATTTAGAAAAGAAATTTTGGGGGATGCAATTGAAAATATCTTTGCCGAGGTGGTTAAACTCCTTATAGAGTTAGGATATGTAAACTTCGACTATTACTATCTTGATGGGACAAAAGTTGAAGCTAATGCAAACAAGTATTCTTTTGTTTGGGCTAAAAGCACAAAAACTTTCGAAAAGAAACTGAGAGAAAAAGTAAAAAACACTCTTGGAGAAATTGAAAGAATAAATGAAGAGGAAGATAAAGCATTAGGAGATTTAGATGTAAAATTGGAAGCTGACTATGATAGCAAGCAGTTAGAAGAAAAAATTGAGCAAATAAATCAAAGACTTGAGGAAGCTGAGTTTAAAAGTAAGAGAAAAGAAAAAAGAGTAAAGAAATTGGTAAAGGTATTGAAAAATGATTGCGTTTTCAGACTCAAAAAGTATGAGAATTATGAGACAATTTTAAACGGCAGGAACAGTTTCTCTAAGACAGACAATGATGCCACATTCATGAGGATGAAGGATGACCATATGAAAAATGGGATGCTAAAACCTGGATATAATGTTCAAATCGGCACACAGAACCGATTTGTAATAGGTTTTAGCATCCACCAAAGTCCCACAGATACTGTCTGCTTAAAAGAACATCTTGAGGCTGTGAAGAAGATGACAGGATTCACACCCAAGAATGTTATAGCAGACAGTGGCTATGGGTCTGAAGAAAACTATCTTCATCTGAAAGAATGTGGCATAAATAGCTATATTAAGTATAACACATTTGACTTGGAGCAGACAAGAAGATTTAAGAAGGATATTTTTAATGTAAAGAACTGGGAGTACATAGCTGAAGAAGATGCCTATATTTGTCCTGCGGGTAAGAAGGTTAAATATTTGTATCCGAAGATAAGTGTAAATGAGAGAGGATTTGTAAGCTATGAGAAGGTATATCAATGCGAAGAGATTTGCAATGGCTGTGAACACAGAGAAAAATGTTATAAAGGTAGAAGATGGAAGAAGAGATTTAGTGTAAGACCAAGGTTAGAAAAATTGAAGGAAGAGGTAAGACAAAGACTATTGAGTGAAGAAGGCAAAGAGATTTACAATAAAAGGAAGGTAGAAGTTGAGACAGTATTTGGGATAATAAAGAACAATAAAGGATTTAGGAGATTCCTGCTCAGAGGGTTAAAGGGTGTAAAGCTTGAGTGGGGTTTGGTTTGTATTGCCTATAACATAGAAAAATTAGCAAAGATAATGATAGAGGGTTGGGGTAAAACTGTCGCCCAACCCTCTTTTTGTTTGCTTTATAACTTAATATTGGTATTTAATACCACAAAACGTTCTTTTTTGGTTATTAAAAATTATTGTTTTGGGACAGCCCCTTTTTTCATTGTTAAACCAGTTTTTAGCTTTACTGAAACTAATTCTAATGCCAACAGGTGTTCGCTATTAGGAATGATCAAATCTTAGTTGTGAAGGATCGATATCCCCTAACTGTGTTTGAGGATAAGGAACAAAGAATGATCAAATCTTAGTTGTGAAGGATCACGCAAATACGCCTACGAAAAAACTGGATCAAAAGCTCAAACCAGACACAGAAGTAGCGCAAAAACACAGATAACTACTGGGGTTGCAGGTAGTGGGCAAATCCGGGAAGGGCTTTTGAGCTATGGTAGGGTGCCAGAATAGGCAACAAGGAGGAAAGGGAGATTGTAAACGATTACATAAGGATGCGACAGAAAAAAGTCATGTCAGCTACAAAACAGCTGGTTCGAAAGCCTAACCAGAACCTGTACTAGCAGTCAAAACCCTTGAAAATTCTGGTTTCAAATTGTGTTGCAAATTTCAAAAGTTGAGTGTATAATAAAACTGTCAGGAACAGTGTATGAAAAATATGTCTACGAAAATGTAAAAATAAGAAATATGTTTTCAAATTAAGCTAAGAAGGGTATAATAAAAGTAGAGGATTTTTAGAATACTCATGGAAGAGAGCAAGTAAGGTGTGGTATGCACTTTAAAAGCATACCGGGCTGTGGCAGCAAGCCTCTCCCTAGCTTCGGGACGTAAAATATAGAAGCGCAGTGGGGCTTTTCCTTCGTGTTGGCGCCCTGCTGCCTAGGGATGAGAAATTCATCCCGAAAACAAAACACGAAAGTGTATTTTTTACCAATAAAAGTAATAATAAATATTGACTTGGCAATCGAAAAGATTTAGAATAAAAGTAACAGAGCTCACCACGCCTCTTGGTTGGCAGAAAGCCAGCCAATGCGGACCAGGGTGAGACTTTTTTATTTAGAGGGATAAAAATGTCAATAGAGGAGTTAAAACCTGCTCTTAGTGTGGAGGAACAAATAAAACTTTTAAACTCAAAAGGTTTAATAATTAAAGATATAGAATTCGCCATGCAAGTTCTGTCGAAAATTAGTTATTACAGGCTTAGTGGATACTGGCATTCCTTTTTGCGAAAAGATAACAAGTTTGAACACTTCGCAGGAAACATTTCTTTTGAAGATATATATCACATATATAGGTTCGACCAAAAGTTAAGACATATAATTTTCGAAGTAATAGAGGAAATTGAAATAACATTCCGGACAAAAGTGGTAAACTACTTTGCTTGTACATATGGTCCATTAAAGTATAAAGAACCAGAATACTTTGAAAATGCAGAATATCATAAGGAGTTTCTAAATGAAATTGAAAAAGCTATCAAAGAGCAAGAAAACAAGGAACAGTTTGTGCGGCATTATTTGAATAAATATAGCGGTGAGTTTCCCATCTGGGTAGTTGCAGAGATTCTATCCTTCGGCAGTATGTCCAAGTTTTATTCCAATCTTAAAAAAGACGATAGAGACAAAATTTCAAAAGAGTGGACTGGTTTTCCTTCGGAATACTTAAAAAGTTGGCTCAAAAGCTTGGTACTGGTGAGAAATTTATGTGCTCATTACAGGAGATTATACAGACAAACTTTTGCTTTTCCACCAAAACTGAGCAAGAAACAAAGAACGACTATAGGAAACAACAACTCATTATTTGCAATTTGCTTTGTTATGAAATATATGCTTGAGTCTTCAACGTGGGAGAATTTTATAACAAATCTGGAGGCACTTTTTGAAGAATACGAAGAAAAGAAAGTGGATATTTCTCTTATAGGTTTTCCAAATAACTGGCTTAAAATTTTTCGTTCATCGATATAATTCCAAGAGTGGTCAAACAACATAATACAGTCAGGAACGAAAAGGGTAAAGGTAAGGCTTTTTGTTTTTTTAAGGGTGATAAATTTGGCGGTAAAATTTTTAACAGTCTTTCCGCAAGAAGTCTCCATCTTCTATAAGGGGGTTCTTTTATATGAGAAAAGTAATAAGTATATTTGTTTTAATTGTGATGGTTTTAAGCATCTCCTTATCATTTGCATTTGGTCAGGATAATAAAGGTATTACAACATCTAAACTGCTCAATTCCGATAAAGGCATTACTTACAAGATTCAAGGCGGGTATTTTTATATTTACTGGGGTGAAAAACCTACAGGTGGATATGTAATTAAAATTAAGGAAGTTAAATTTGACAAAGGCATCTTGTATGTGTATTATTATACTAAATCTCCAAAGTTTACTGACATAGTAACTCAAATTATTACTTATCCAAGTGACAAAGTTAAACTTCTAATATCTGAAGATACAATTAAAGAAGTAAAACTTATTGATATAACTAATACTGAAATTTATGACAAAAATTACATCAGAAATTATCTGCCACTAATCAAAGGTAATTATTGGGTGTATAATTATAAAGTCAGAGAACCATCAGGGAAAGGACAAATAGTTGAAAAGAAAGGGAAAATCAAGATGGAAGTACAGGACATACATGAAGCAAAAGATTATACGGTTGTAGAGATGAAAGGGGATATTCTGAATCTTCAGCCCAACAGCCGTTTTGGTTTTTTGATAACTTCAAATAAAGTATATTGGCTTGATGAAGCAGACTTAAAAAATGTATTAAAAAATATTAACAAACTGCAGCAATACAAATCTTTATCAAAGATATTGGGTGAAGGAGTCAGGTTAATATTTGAGTTTCCATTATATCAGGGGCAAAAATTTGGTGGAGATTTGAAACGAAACGATATGATGTATGTGTGGGTTGTAAGTCGGGATGGTAAGTTTTTAGGGAAAGGAAATAAAAGTTTTGACAAATTTAAATTAGAATATCGTGAGTTAGCAGATACAACAACAATTAGGTTTGTTCCGGGAATAGGTATAGTATCTGTTGCTTATCATCACAATGGAACTGTAGACGATAGAATAATAGAGTTGATAGACTATAAAGTCAACTACCCCCGCCTATAGAAGCGAGGGCTTGTCAGCAGGAATGGACTGCTGGCAGATTTGTCAACAAGCAGGTAGTTGAATGTGGCTCTGCAGTTTGGGTGAAGTCTGGATTCGTACACCAACAAGTAAACCCTTTGTAGTTACAGGAACAATATCACAAAAGTGCTTGTACTCACTATAGTTAAAGGAAACAGCAGGAAAACCCTATGTCAATTCTAAGAAATGCAGGCATATACTCCATATGAGGAAGGGGTACAAATTTATGAAGTCAAAATTAAATCAATACAAGTCAAGGATACTTCTTGCAATTTTTTGCATTGCTGTGTTAGTAGTATTATTTTTTAATGTGAAGTTACTTTATATTTTTCAAGAGGGAAATCCCATCCCTTTAGGATTAGCTATTTTCCGGCTTGAATACGGGCACTTGGAGGTAGTTACTTTTGCAAAAAACAAATTAGTGCAAAAGGAAGGTAAAGAAACACTCTTGACTTCCTACCTTAAAAAATTTGGTTGGGAATTTTCTGATCGCCTTGGTTCAGTAATATTGTATAAAAAAGGTAATGAAACTCTTATTGTTAAAGCTCGATATTTTACAAGACGATATATTGTGTACGAACTTAACAAGAACTTAGATGAATTGGACTGACGTCAACCACCTCCACCTATAGAGGTGGAGGCTTGCTGGCGGGAACGAACTGCTGTTGAATTTCCCTGATGGTAGGTGGTTGTATGTTGGGTGATGCTGCAGCCGAACCTGATGTTCCGGGGCAACACTCCCTGCACCTAGCAGACAGCGGTGCAATCCCGTGACCTTATGCAGGGTGCTCCAGCACGCCTCAGTGCGCCTACCACGTAGATAAAACAAGCTACAGGGTGGTAGTTATGATAAACAAAACTACAACAGTAAAAGAGGATGTTGAAACATATGAAGGGTTAAAGAAACTTTCAGAGCAGCTCAAACAACCAACGCGAAGATGATTCGGGAAGCTCTTACTGAGTACAAGAAGAAGATTATACTTTCAGCAACTGCAAAAACTTTTGATGCTCTTAAAGAAAACAGCGAGCTGTGGGAGGAAGAAATTGAAGAAAGGTAGTTGTGGGAAAATACATTGCGGGTTGGAATTGAAAAAGGAATACGACAAATGTCCTGATACAGTAATAGCTAACTGATATTTGATATTAGAAATAGTGAAACAAAAGCTCAAATCAGGCACGTGTCATGTTGCAAAGCCATTGATAGTCATGGTTTTGCAGGTAACAGGCAAACCTGAAAAGAGCTTTTGAGGCAGTGTAGAAACAGCGACATAGACAAGAAGATGGGAGGAAGTGTTGTAAACGATTACACCAAATTGCAAAGCTAAAATTCTACTTGGGTGTGCAAAAGCCAGCCTGAAAGCTCAAACAAGCCTCTTAGCAGTACTTGAAAACATTGAGAATGCTTGTTTCAAAACTGTTGCGAAAGCCTGAAAATTGAGGTATAAGGTATAAGAAAAACAATTAAAGAAACTGTATTCATAACTGTTTAAAGAAATGTAAAAATAAAAAGCAAACACGCCACATACAAAAAACTCTGTGGCTTTTGCTTTTTTGTAGCATAAAGGATATTGGTTTGTGGTATAATCAAATCAAGAGTATGGTAAGAATACAAGCAAAAAAAGAGAGGAGCAACTCCCAAAGTTGAGAAAACTGAGAGTATACTTAGACACATCAATCATAAACCATTTAGAACAACAACAGGACAATCCAGAATATATGCAAATAACAAAGGAATTTTGGAAACAAATAGAAAAAGAAAAATACAGCGTATATATTTCGGATATCGTAATAACTGAGATAAATAAGTGTTCTGAACCAAAAAGAAGTAAACTCTTTGAATATCTAAATGGAATACAGTACGAAAAAATTGCCGTGGACGAACATGTAATGGAACTTGCAGAAAGGTATATTGACGCAGGAATAATTCCAGCAAGGTTTTCTGATGATGCGATTCATATAGCTGTGGCAAGTGTCAAAGATTGTGAGATATTGGTATCATGGAACTTTAAACGCATTGTTAAACTGAAGACAATTCAGGGTGTAAACGGAATAAATAAGTTAATGGGTTATAGAGAAATCCAACTGGTATCACCGCTTATGATGTTAGAAGAAGAAGTGATTGATAGGTTTGAAACGAGTGATATGAAAGAATTACATGAGATAAGGGAGAAAATTTACGAGGAAACAAAAAATATGACACGAAAAGAATTTATTGAATACATTCGCAAAAAGGCAAAGAAAGCCGAAGAAGAGATGAAAAAGCTGGCTGAAAAATCCAGGGGAAAAGTTAATTAAGCTTATTTTTATGTATGGTATAATAAAAGTGTAAAGAAGAATATACAACTTGAGAAAAAGGAGAAAAAACTGTGTGCGATAAATTGCCACCAAAAGAGCACGATATAACATTTAAGTTTTTGTTTGAAGATAAAGAAGAAATACTTTTGCTAGTAAAGGATGTACTGCACTACACATGGGCAGACAGTATTGAAGAAAACTCCGTCGAGCTTGTCAAGACAAACTATGTTACCCAGCAGTTTTCGCAGGTTGAGGCTGATGTTGTAGCAAAAGCAAAACTAAAGGACAGAGAAGTGTATTTTTATATCATGATTGAGAACCAATCGAATGTAAAAAGAGAAATGCAACAAAAGATTTTAAAATACATGATAAGTTTATGGGCAGAGGAGATAAGAAAAGGGGTACAAATCCTGCCGGCAATTATACCGATAGTTGTGTACAACGGAATAGGTGAGAGATGGAATGTATCAACCGACCTTATGGAAGCGTTTGACATATTCAAGGATGATGTGTTTAGATACAGAGTAGTTGACATAATAGAGCTTGATGTGAAGGAACTTCTTGAGAGAGAAGAGGACGTACTGACACCAATAGTTTTCTACCTTGAGCAGGCAAGAGAAGACAGGAGTGAACTGATAGCAAGGCTTTTAGAGGTTGAAAAGAATTTAAAGAAGCTGAGCAGAAAGAATGTAGATAGATTTTTGAACTTAGTCTAAGAGTTAAACAAGGAGGAGTGGATGCCATGGGCGAGTTTATATCCAATGTTGCAAGACTTTTAGATGAGGCAAGAACAAAAGATTTCATGGCAGGTAAACTTGAAGGAAATCTTGAAGCTACGATGAGAATAGCAAAAAATATGATACTGAAAGGTTACAATGACCAGGCGATAGAGGAAATAACAGGACTTAGCATTGAAAAGATAAAGGAGCTGAGGAAGAAACTTGACAATTAAGAATTAAACAAGCAATGATAGTTTTTTTGTTCTAAAAATCCAGCAAATGTAGACCAGGGTGGAACGGAAAAATCAAAAGCTGCTGGGAGAAAAAATGCTTGCCAGAGCAGGCTGGCATGCTTATATTGTTGGGTATAGGTGTATGTTTGTGTTTTAAAAATTCCAGAAAAAGGGCTTGACAGGGAAAGTAAAGGTGTGGTATATGTATTAATAAGCCATATTATACCTAAAAGGTTGTTAATAAAAAAGATTATTTTTGTTCGATAGTAGAAAATCAAGCCGCAGGTGGTTTTGAAGCCGGCGGCTTTAATTTTTAGGGGAAGATAGGTTACTTTTTGCGAATCTGATGGTACAAATATACATTGGAAGCAAAAATCAAACAAAAGAGTGGTGAGAGATGAGGAAGACGTGGGCGATTGTATTGGTGTTATCTTTGGTATATTGAGTGTGACTTTAACTGTGAGTGGAAGTTTAGGGCAGTTAGTGACTGCCACTACTGCTTCTAGTAATACAGGAGGTTACATTACTGCCAACGATTTTGTCATAAAGCTTTTGCAGGGTGCTAAGATTCGAGCAGATAACGACGACTATTGGGAAAAAACTGACAAGATGGGTTTGATACCATCGGAAGTTAAAAAGGACAACCCGTTGCTCCGCGCACAGGCAAGCTATATTTTTATTTTAACTCTCGTAAAGAAATATTTGAAAAAGATTGGAAAGTATTTTATAATCAAACTAAAGTGGTTAGTAGAGTTTCCAAAGGCAAGAAAAAAGGGGGATTAAAGTGATAAAGACAGAAATAGATAATAAATTAAAGCAAATAATTCTAACATTGAAAGAATTTATATGCAATGTTCAGAGCATTACCGACAAAGACAAACGGTAAAATGTCAAGGGGGTTTTTTAAATAATTTTTTTAAATAATTAGGCTAAAAAAGGCAATAGAATACCGAGCCGCTCAGCCTGGAAAAATTTAACTGGCAGCTTGTTTTGAGAAGATTATTAAATTAAGAAAATGGGATTAACTAAGTATTGTAAACATCACCTCTTTCTTGATATATTTGACCAAGGCTAGAGCATTGCAAAGATCAGAGGAATTAATCGTCTTGCGGTAAGGACAAGGGCACGTTTATGCTGATGACAGGTCAACCTCTGAGAGCTTCTTGTTGTAGAAGGCTTTATAACGGACTGTGTGCTACAGCACACAGTTAGCAGCCTCAACAAGATAGTATTCTGAGAATATTGGTTACCACACTTAGCTAATGAGGTTTCCTGGGCATTGAAATTGCCTGATTGGTATTGAGTCCAAACAAGGCCGGAGTATTTAGCTAAAGCAGCTTCATTTTTGAAGCGCTTGATATCACCGATTTCAGCGCAGATAGCAGCTGCAAGAACATCTCCTATGCCAGGGGATGGTGGTCAAGGTTTGGGAGAAAGCTTTAAGAAGTTTTGAGATTTCTTTGTCGAGTTTTTTAAGTTGTTCTTGCATAAATCTAATATTTTCAAGAGTCATAGACAAAGCTAAGGCATTTGCCTCAGCCAACAGAGGATGTAATCTGTATGAACGATTAGCAGCGGTTTTAAGTATTTCAGCGATTTTATTGACATCTGATAATCTGTTGTTGCCGTTGTCAGATACAAATTTAATTAAATCTTCTAAAGACATGGAAGCAATGTCATCTGGGGTGAAGTTTTCGATGATAGCGCAAGATGCCTTACCGAAGATATCAGAAAATGGACAGTCTTGAGAGTAAGTGGAGAATTTAAGGTATATGAGATTGAGAGCTCTGTTTTTTTCGCGAGTTAGATTATGAACAAGGTGGTAGCGCATTCTGGTAAGGCGTTGTAGCGCAGCATATTTAAAATCAGGCAAAGGTGTTGGATTCAGCTTACTGAACCTAACGCATTCAGCGATGATAATTGCATCGATGCTATCTGTTTTAGGCAAGAAAGTGTAGATTTTTTTAAAGCCTTTGACTATGCTTGGGTTGAGAACATAAAAAGTTGGTTTATATGGCAGCAGTTCAGATGAAGAAGCAAGATACAAGTGCAGATGCCAAGCGTAATGTGAAGTTGCTTCCATGCCAAACTTAATACAGGATAGATTATACTGGCTGAGGCAATCAATAACTCTTTTGATTAATTCGTTAGCGCCTTCTTGATCGTTAGGCAAGGAAAAAGGTTTTTTAATCAAGTGATTTCCGGCATCATCGATGAAGAAGATAGAATTTGACTGACTACTGATATCAATGCCCACGATTAAAGTATTTGGCAATTTGAAGACCTCCTTTTTGCAAGTAGTGGTAAGAAAAAGTATTAAGCCCTTTATCCCTGGGGATTACACGTAATGCAGCCTCGCCGATATTAGAGCTACTTGAGCAGTTTACAGGGTGCACACATCTGACATGCTCAAATCAGATGTGGTAAACTGCCAGTGCACAGCAAACGAGTAAACATTACTCATGTAATCCTTTGGGGTTCAGTCTTTCTCAAGCTGTGGCGTGCAGATATCAAAGCACGTCCAGCAGGAGGTGGTCAAAAAATATCCAAATAAACTAAATCAGGCTTAAACTTTTTCTGATATTAGTTTACCAGAGATAAAGGGCAAATTTAAACTGTAGCAGTCAATTTTAATATTCAATTTTTTGAGAAGTGAGTGTTTTAAGAAAAGCTTTGTTATCAAGGTCAGTTTCCAGTAATCAATTGGTACTAATAATTTAATGTACCAATTGAGATATGAAGTTTTAAGTGATTTGATAATCATATTATACGAGAGATGTATAGCAAAGAAATATATAGAAGGATACATATAAAAGCCAGGAACCAAGAAATAATAAAACATTCTGATTTTATCATGAAAAAGGGTAGAAAGATTGTTGAAAACTACTTTGCTGATGGACATGAACTGGATGTCAGAAAAATAAAACCTGTACTGTATACTGCAGAGGATGGGGAGATGTATGAAATATTTAAGACTACACGTTTTGTGTGGAGCTTGCCATACACCAGTGGCTACGGCAGACGTTTGAGATTTGTGGTAATGGACGACTACCATAAGAAGATAATAGGAATACTTGGTCTGCATTCGCCTGTTCTTGGTTTAAAACCTAGGAATGAATGGCTGGGACTCAGGGGAAAAGACAAAACAACTGCCTTGAATCAAACCATGGATATTTACACCCTTGGGGCTGTTCCACCATACAGTTTTTTGCTTGGTGGAAAACTAATGGCAATGACAGCGGTAACCAATGAGGTTCGTGAAGCTTACAAGAGAAAATACAAAGGAAAAACCACGATAATTAATGGGGAATATATAAACGGCGAGCTGGTACTGCTGACCACCACCTCAGCATTTGGAAGGAGTTCATTATACAATAGAGTGAAGTACAAAGATAGATATGTTTGTTTTTCTGTGGGGTACACTACAGGACTTGGAGTAAGCCATATTCCAGATGCTGTGTTTCATGAAATCAAAGAGTACTTATTAGACAAGGGAATAGAAGTAAAAAGTGGGTATGGCAATGGACCGAACTACAAGTTTCGGCTAATCAATGCATTTTTAAAAGAAGCTAGTAAAGTTTTAAACCTGAAAGAGATACTAGAGGTTGACACGCTAAAAGATGTGATAAGGCATGGAATACCAAGGCAGGTGTATGTTTTTCCTCTGGCTGAAAATATAAGAGAGTACTTGCATGGAGTTGATGATAAACCAAAATATTTTGACTATCCTTTCGAGCAGTTAGCTCAGTATTGGTACGAACGCTATTTAATACCCAGAAGTACAAGGAATACTGAATGGTTGGAGTGGAAGAAAGAGAAAATTATTGAGGAATGGAAAGAGATTTTGGGGGCAACTACCACCGGACTATTAAGATGATGAGAGTCTAAAACTGCTGGCAGGAGAAGATATTTTGCTAGGCGGTTGCATGCTACAATGGATGGGGTTCAAAAATTCCAGAAAAAAAGACCTTGACAGGGAATGTAAAGGTGTGCTATATATATAAGTAAGCCGTACTATGTCCAAAAGGTTGTTAATACAAAAAGTTCATTTTCAAAATATTTCCATAGAACAGTAGAAAGGACAAGCCGCAGGTTTTAATCACCTGCGGTTTTATTTTTTTGGGGGAAAAAATTTTTTAAAAAAAGTGTTGAAAATTTTGGGGGTAGAGGGTATTAATTAAATTGAGAGAAAAAATAAGCTTGAAGGGGTGTGATAGATAATGAACATACGCAAATCGATAGTATTTGCTTTAGTGATTGCGTTTATGATGAGTATTGTGCTGACTGGGAGTGGGGTTTTAACACAGCAGGCGACTGCGACAACAGCAGGCACAACAGCAACTGCTCAAACAGGTGGTTATGTCAAGGCAGGGGATTTTGTAACACAACTTTTGCAAGGTGCCAAAATTTCGGTAGACAATGGCGACTACTGGGGGAAAGCTGTGAAGATGGGTATAATTCCGGCTGAGGTTAAGAAGGATAGGACATTGACAAGGGCACAGGCAGCGTACATTGTGTGGAAGTTCATAAATGCAGTGCCAGAGCTCAAGGACAAGAATATACCGGTCAAAGTTGAGGTTCTCTCACCAGTAGATTACACGCTTTGGTCAAGAGGTGAACTTGGTGCAAACTTCAGAGGTGCGTATGTGCCATGGTACAGAGCAACTGGTTGGACAAGTGATAAACCAATTTACACAAGCGCTTACAGGGTAATAAGGACATACAACATTGTAGTAATTGACAAATACTATAAGGATGGTACAGTCAAAACGGTACACGTGTGGGACAGACTCAGAGATTATGACCCGGCAAAGGACTGGGCAAAACTGTTGCAGAAGTTTATGAAAGAGCAGCCAAGCAAGGTTAAGTTTGATTTTCCACAGGATAGGATGAAAGCTTTAGTATGGAAAAATACACCATCGTCGTATACTGGTTGGAATGAACTACCTGAAAAAAAACAACTTTATACATTGTATAGGTTGAAGCCGGGTGATCGATACTACACCAAAGAACAAGATGGGCAGTATTACTTTTGGACAATGTACAAGACATCAAGCGGTGACGTTAAGTATGGAGCGGTCATTCTGGACTTCCTACAATTTGGCAAGTATAAGAGCAAAAATCCGGAAGATTGGAACTTAACGGCAGAACTTAACCCGATATTCAATGAATCGCTCAACCGCTGGTTGATGAGCTTGCCAAGGCAATATCCACTTGACTATACACGGTTCAAATACATTTGTGTGGATTTCAACTCTGTACCGAAACTTTACCAGGAAGCACTGCTGAGACTTGCAGACCTTGGTATAGTCACTCCAGATGTGAATATTGATAAGAATGTGTTCAAGACAAAGTTTGTGGATATAGCGTCTTACAATTTAAAAAACGCCAAACCAAAGGTTACAACACCAGACATCAGATTCAATGCAGGTAGGGTACTAACACAGAAAGAAGCTTCCGAGATGATAGCAAGAGTATTTGATGAATCAAGAAGAAAAGTAGTTGATGAGATGACATTTGATTACAGCAAGGAAAAGAATCCTGAAACAGTAGACAAGTATGGTAACACATTATACGATAGCTTTGGAAATCCTGATATGACAACAGAACTTTTGATGTTCCAGCATAGTGGTACATCAATAACACTCAGGGTTGATGAATTGTGGCAACTGTTCTATGCACAGTATTTAATGGAGAAGTATCCTGATGCACCGATGCTCTTTACAAATGCATATTACACTAACCCGAATTATTTAAAATCACCTGAAAAGAGATGGTACAAATTGCATGTTGGATTTGGATATTTAGACGATTTACCTTACTTAGGAACTACTGCACAATACCAACCTGGAAGTGTTCCAATACCCTTGATTAATGGTGTAGCTCTATCAAAGCAGGCTGAAGACTTGTTAGTAAAGAAAAAAGATATTTCCGGATATTATAGTCAAAACAATACCAAGAGGTGATACAAGGTGATTAAAAATAGAATATCAGGGAGCAAGGGATTGAAGAGATCTCTTGCTCTCTTTTTATCTCTTGTTTTTCTACTGGAATTTGTGTTGCAGGTAGTACCAGTTCAAAAAGCTTTTGCAATAGACTATAGCGCAATCAGTAACAACTACTATGAAGGCGGATTTGATGAATATAAAGGTGTAACACGTTATGATATTAAGAGAGATATGGGATTCCCATATTCTTTCTTTAACAGAGAAACACTTACCACCTATGATCTCAATGTTGAGTTAGCGATAGACTACAGGATGGCGGTGTATGGGCTGCCGACAGATGTTGTTGCTGGACCAAATAACGATAAGCAGAGTTGGGTAGAATCGAATCAGGGTTACTGGTTTATTGATTCTGACGGCAAAATAGTAACGGTAAGCAATCCTAGCAATCCACCTGCGAATGTTAAGCGTGTTATTTTCAAGTACATGGGCTTTGATGCTAATGGTATTCCTGTTAAAGATCCTTATTGGCCGGATGATGAAGATTTGCAGTGGAGTGACCTGACAAAAGAGAATATCCGAGCAATAAGTGACTCACAGGTAAAGTCAAAATATGGTGATTTGCTACAACAAAATGTTCTCAAACAGATTAAGGATTCAAGGACATTGCAAACGATATTCAACCAAATTATCAACGGTTTGTATACACTCAGGAATTACAGTACAAGTCCAACGATCAACGGGAGATATTCTTTTGAACTTGTAAAGAAACTTGGTTTTTTGAATTCAGGCAATTATACTAACTATGTAGTTCTTGTAGGAACACCACAGGAATTATATACCCAAGCATACTTTTTCTTTCTCAATCCAAGGACAAAACAAGTTAAGGCAGTAAGATTTACTGGTCCTATAGGTAAATTTTTACCTATACAATTTCCTGATAATCCAGAAGCAAGCGACGTTCAGACAACAGCAGCAGTAGTGAAAGAAGTAAAAGGAATAACCAAAGATGGAGACGTCATAGACCTTCCAGTAGTCAATGGTAAGTACTGGGTAGATGCTGGTAAAGTGGAATATATCAAAGTAACATTTACTGTAAATGGTAAGTTTTATGACGCACATCAAATTCTAAAAAGTAGCAATTCATTGGGTTGGTGGTATACACGTGATGATGTAACAAAATGGATGACTGTTGCGAACTATTTGAAGTTGTCATATTCTCAAAATGGTCAAACTGTAACAAAAGATTTGACGAACGAATATCTCTATTTTGGTGGAATCTACACAGGTGAAGACAAGTATAAGTCAACACAGAAAGTTAATCTTACAGATTTGAACACAGCTTACTGGGAAGATGATTGGTTAGACCATGACAATGGAGACATATACCTTCCCACAACTGAATTAAAGCTTGGTACCAACACATTATCGTTTTCAGGCAAGGTAAGGGTGTTTTTCAATGCTGGTTATCACACAGACGCTGTTAACTCTAAAAGTGTGAGTGTACAGTTTTTGGTAACTGGTTTGCCAAAACCAACAGTTCAGGCAACAGTAAAACCTCAGGAGACCACAATTGCAAAGTATAACGGGCAGTACTACCTGAGCGGAGAGGTTATGAGTTCTACCATTTTACAGGAAAAGGTAGGAGCAACTGCAAGCGTTGATACCAGCCAGCTCTTCCCAGGGGTTAAGATAAAGCTATGGGAGTTCAAAGTATACAAGAAGCGATACGACCCTACACAAAAGCAATATGTGCCAGTAGAGGTTAAGAATTTCACAATAGATGCTACAAATCCGAATGTAACACCGAATGTAACGTTGTCTGCTGACGGGGGCACATGTACTTTTGACCCTGCTTCTGACAAAGCAGTATTCAATGAAGACGTATCCAAGATATCGGTAGGCAGCACATATACACCGGCGTACTATGTGGATGCAAGGTACCAGACAGACGATGGTAGATGGTCTGATTGGGCAAGCACATATACATCCGCAAAGATATCGGTTGTAGAGCCATTGCAGATAACCAAAACAGTAGACCCAAAGGCAATTTTCATCGGCGATACGGCAACATTTACTATTACCGTAAAGAACCTGATAGACAAACCAATACCGAATGTCAGGGTATATGATGCTTTGACGTTCAAGACATCCAAAGGACAACCAACATCAATGATGGTTGTGACTGTGACTAATCGAAGTCCGGGGTATACACCTACTGATTCAGTAAGCGGAGTGTGGGATATAGGCACTATTGAAGGCAATGGGACTGTTACCTTGACAATGGAAGTTAAAGGTCGAATAACTGGTTATGCAACAAACACAGCAAAGATAATGGGTACAAATCAGCAAGCTTCTGCTACACTGCAGGTTGTATCTCCTGAACGTGGTATGCTGTCAATCACGAAGGCAGTAGACAAACCAGAGATTTTTATAGGACAGACAGCGACGTTCAAGATAACTGTCAAGAACACAAGTGTAGTAGATGTTAAAGGACCTGTTGTAATTACGGATACGCTTTTGCCACCAAATGGTGCGGCAAATACGCTGACAATAACAAGTGTAAGAGCGAGCAGGTGTAATAAAATGATGTAGTGACAAATTGCACACTATTTTTTGTTAAATCTAGTCTTCCCAAGCTTTTTGAGCTACAAGCTGACAAAGTCAAGAAAAATCCCAGCAGGAGTGGTAAATAAAATGGGGTATATAAACTTCAACCTAAAAGAGACGCTTAAGATTATTGTCAGAACCAGCCAAGTTCCCGAAGTTGTAAAGGGGATATATGTGAACAAGAGGAATATAACAGTTGTTGTAAAACCAGCCGCTATTTTGCCTGAGGTAAAACTGAACTTCACTGTAAAGGCTGAGGATAAGAAGATTCAGGTTATTTTTAATGAAAGCCAATCCACAATTGTGTATGGTTTTTTGAAGATGGGTTCAGGTCTGGAAAAAACAAAAGGTGTATATCTTTTGAAGGATAGGATTGTGGTTGACTTAGAGGAATATATATCTGAGAGCGTAAAAGGTATGAAATTTAGCAAACTTGATATAGATGAAGAGGGGAATATAGAAATAGAGTTCGGGATTGAGTAGAGGAAAGATGAGAGTTTTATCCATATTAAAGGGGCTACAACCTCTCACTTAAGTGAGGTGGGTAGCCCCTGTTTTCATTACCATTTGACAATTCCAAAACTTTTTTATAGTTATTCCTTATCCAGTCAATATCTTGCTCTTGAGTAGCCTTGGTGCCAACTCTCAAAAGATGTATTTTGTTGCCGTTGCGAGCAAAGTACATTCTGTATCTATCATGAAATTTAACTTCAAATACCCCCTCAATGTGAATTTTTTTGATGTTAGAAAGATTTGTTTTGTTATCTATAATATTTCTTATTTCTTTTTCTAAAGTGTTTTGAATATTTTCGTTGTTTATTCTATCAACCATATCATCAATGACTTTATCAGTTAAGATAACCTCTGGCCAGCACTTTAAGAATCTGTTTACAATAGCATTTCTTTTATGTTGCCTATTTTTGTTAAATGAATTTAGCAGATGTTGGTATTGACGATTTAGTTCATCAATTTGTTTTTTTAAAGCTTCAATTTCCATTTCTTTTTGGGTGAATTCAATTTCCTTTTGTTTCAGTTGATTTATGAGTTCATAATTTTCTTGTATAATTTTTTCTGCATCACTTTCCAACATTTCTATTTGCCTTTTAAGTTCAGCATTTTCTGCAATCTTTGACTTAAATTCCTGCAATGAAGTCTTTTCGTGTTCTATAAATTGAAGAAGTCCTTTTAATATGTGGATATCTTCATCAGTAAAGAAAGTTTGCTGACTTTCAATTTTTGCACGTTCAAGTTTCTCAATATTATTTTTGTAATAGATAGATTTTTGTGTAAGCACATCAAAGTAAACCTTTTGTATTTCTTCAATTTGAGAGATGATTTTCTTCCATTTGTTTTCGGTTTCATAAAACTTGTCAAGCAATTCATTTAAATCACCATTTTCTTGTGCTGCTTTGCGCAAGTCGGAAGATAATTTTTGCAATTCTTTATCTAATTGATTCTTTTTAACATACAACTGACTTAAAGAGTATTCATATCTTTCGTGATATTGTTCCAGTTCTTTCTTTTCAGACTGACTGATGTTCTTAAAATATTCCTTATATTCAGACAGTATTTTTGTTTTTTGTTCCAGCTCAACCCGTTCTTGCATTAAAACAGAAGAAAGCTGCTTCAAAGTTTTTCTGTATTTGCCAAATTCTTGGCCTTGTTGCAATGTGTTTTCAAGTTCTTTTATGAGAAGGTTTGGAGATAAAATACCTTTTGATTTTAACTCTTTTTCAGCTCTTTGCTTTTCAATCCGTTGTATTCTTTTTATTTCCTCTTTTGAAAGTGTTTTATCTCTCATGCGTGCATCTATGATGGCTTTTGAAGCAAAGCCTATCCCAGCTGAGAAGCCATAGACAACAGGAATGGTTGGTACGGAACCTAAGATAGGGACAAGTATTTTATATAATGCAAGAACACCATGCTGGGCAAGAAATCCATAACCAATTATTCCAAGTATGTAAGAAACCAGTTCTTGAGCTTTTGTTTGGTTTATCGGATAGTTTAAAGCTTTAGCAATAAAATACACCATTACTGTTTGGAGAGGAGTCAATATAAATATATCAGCAAATGGCAAAGGCTGAGCAGCTGTAATTGCGCATATCATTGAAAAGATGTTTATAATTATTACTGCTTTTTTATCTGGACTTATTGAGGGATCTTCTATATAGTTTTCTATTGCTTCTTTTATTCCATCTACATATTTCTCTGCGTACTCAAAGAACTTATCCATTTTTATAAGCATTTTTACAATCATCTCCTGCTAAATTTGTGGGTTTTGTATCTAATCAATATTTTACTTAAAAGTTTGAATAAAATCAAAAATTTGAAACATGTCATCAAAATATACATAAAATTCTGTTGAATATTGCAATTGAGTAGATAAACCTGTAAAATTTATATTGTAAAAAATTATAATATCTTATAAAGGGGCAGAAATAGCGTATGTTACAACAGCTTGACTTTAGCACAGTCAAACAAGAACTTCTTGAACTAATTGAACAGGCTGAAAAGATAATTGATGAGGAAACCTTGCTTAATAGGTTGAAATCAGCAAAGGATAGGTTGGAGAGGGAAAAGCTCAATATATTAGTAGTTGGCGAATTCAGCAGAGGAAAATCTACATTTATCAATGCTTTGTTGGAAGAGCCTGTTCTGCCTTCAAAGGTAAATCCAACCACCGCAGCAATTACAATTGTCAAAGGCGGTCCAAACAAAAAAATAACAGTATATTACAGTGATGGGACAATAAAAGAACTGAAAATAGAAGATGAACCACCAAACAAGTTTTTAAACAACATCATAACAGCAGAAAGCGAAGGGGTTTATAATATAGAAAAGGTTGAGATTGAGTGGCCATCGATGCTTGAAAAAATTGATGGAATAATTGTAGATACTCCCGGTGTTAATGACCTTGATGAAACCCGCGAACAAATCACTTATGGTTATCTTTCTGAGGCTGATGCTTGTATTGTCATACTCGACAGTCAGCAGCCTCTGTCACAAAGTGAGATCAATTTTATAAATCAAAAGATATTAAAAGAGGATATAATTCGAATCCTGTTTGTGATAAATAGAGTTGATGAAATAGATGATGATCCAAATGGACCGAATATTAAGCGTATAGTTGAGTATGTCAAGGAGTCTATAAAGAAGAATGTTCCTGATATAAAGGAACCGCGTGTTTTTGCCATTTCGTCAAAACAAGCGCTTAGAGCAAGATATAAAAAAGATGATAGTGCAAAAAATTGGAATGATAGCTTTTGCGAATTTGAAAAAAAGCTCATAGAGTTTGCAAATGACAGAGCTTTTGAAAAGAGACTTCCCGAACATTTAAACAGGTTGGGAAGGTTATGCCATGAGGCAATGAGCTATTATGAGAACAAGAGGATTGGTTTAAGATCTTCAAAGGAGCAATTGGAAAGTGAAATCAAAATTCTTTTTAATAAACAAAACCTTATAGAGCTGAAGAGAAAGAATTTGATGACATACATGGAGAATCAAAGGACAGAGCTGGAAAGACGGGTGAGTTCAAGGATAAAAGAGGATTTAACTCAATTCAAAATGGATATTTTTGAAAAGGCAAAGTCGAAGATGAATGAAAAAGATACTCTTGAGAATCTACTAAAACAGGAAGTTAACAAAGCAATGAGAGAAATTCTACAACGTATAGATGCTATTTTATATCAATTTAGGGTTGATATTTTAAATTATATAAACAGAGAGATAACAAGAGAAATGGACAGGCTTTTTGAGGATGAACTATTAAAAATTAAGAAAAATGGGTATAAAAAAGATTATGAGCTTAATACAAATGTGCCTGCAGTTTTGAGCAAACAAACAGATGATTTGGTTGTGGATGTTAAGATTGATGATTTGGATAATCCATCCTACAATTTTAGCCTTGATGGCTCAGTTGTAAGTGATGATGAAAGAATTGGCATTGAAATTTTAAGCAGAGGTGCACTTGGCTTTATTGGTGGAGCTTTGTTTGGCCCAATTGGATTTTTTGCTGGACTTATTGGCGGTGGTAAAGTTGGTGAAAAGTTAACTGAATTTATTGTAATCAAAAAGTTAGAAGAAAAACGACAACGTGAATTTGAAAGAAATTTATCAACGAAAATAGATGAGATAATCAAAAATGCTGAAAAAATCGCTAAAGAGATTGTTGATAAAGAGCTAATGAAGCTCAGGCTATATGCGCAAAACTATATCGACGAAAAGATAGGTATAATAAAATCAATGATAGAAGAGAAAAATAACCAGCTCATTTTAAAGCAAGAGGATATAGATAAGCTTGTAAATCAAACGCAGGCAAAGCAGCAGCAGATAAAGAAAATTCTTTTCAGGTTGAGAGAGATTGGAAAAGAGGTGGCAATCTGATGGATTTTGATAGCATCTCACGACAATTGATGGAAATAGCACAGACTTTAGAAGATGGCAATGTTCAGAGCATTATAAGAACAATCGAGAGCTACAAATCTCAAGACAGTTTCAATTTGGTTGTGTTAGGCGAATTCAAAAGAGGAAAATCATCTTTGATAAATTCTCTCCTAATGCGTGATTTACTGCCGACTGATGTGCTTCCTACCACTGCAATTTTACATATTATAAGGTATTCAGAAAGGGAATATGGTGTTGTTGAATTCATTGATGGCAGAAAAGAGGAATTTGAGCTTAATAAGGAATTTTTAGAGAGGTTTAAAGCAGACGCTGGTCAAGATTTAGAGAATATAAAGAGCATAAACCTTTACTGCAACTGTGACATATTAAAAGACGGTGTTGTCATCATAGATACACCGGGTGTCAACGATATATCACAAATGAGGCTTGAGATAACAAAGGAGATTTTGCCATACTGTGATGCTGCAATATTCTTGTTAGATGCAGCTGCGCCTGTGACAAAATCAGAGGCTGATTTTCTTTTGACTCAGGTTTTATCGCACAAGATTGATAATATCCTTTTTGTTATATCAAAAATTGACAGGCTTGATGAGGACGAGAGGGAAGATGCAATATTTGGTGCTAAAAAAAGGTTGCAAGGGCTGTTGAATAAAGAAGTCAATGTTATACCATATTCTGCAAGAAAAGCGATTGAATTTGGAAAAAGAGGAGATACTTATCAAGATAAAGAGAATTTGATGGTGCAACTGGAACAGTTGAAACAAAAAGCTCAGACTGAGAAAATGGAAAGAATTGTAGCAAGGTTGAAAGTATGCATAAATTTACTGAAAGAGAAGGTTGAATATTTCGAAAGGCTTATGAGCTATGATGCAAACAAGCTGAAGGCTTACGAGTTTGAGCTTAGTAACAAGATTGAGGAGAGTAAGCTAAAGTTTGAAACACTTATGCAAAATATTGATTCAATTGGCAAAAGAGCAGCAATAGCTATGTTTGATCAGCATTTTGAAAGATTTTATAAAAAATTTAAAGATCAGGTAAAAATTGAAATAAAACAACAGTCTAATGTTGAAAGGTATGTAAAGCAGATATTACCTGTCAGGATAGAAAGAGAGCTGAAAGTATTCAGTGAGCAGGAAGGTGAAGTACTGCACAAGTATCTTTTGAAATTTTCTGAGCATGTGGCTAACGAATACAAGAAACATTTTGGTATAGATATGCTTATAGACAGAAAAATGTTTGCGTTTGAACTGCAAAGCTACGAGGCTGATATGCCTAAAAGCTCAAATAATTTGGATGAGGTTTTTAAAACCTATTTACCATATTTATTAGGAGCAGTTGTTGGCAGCTTTTTTATGCCAGGAATTGGCACGATCATTGGTGGTGTGGGTGCTAAGCTTGCTACAGATATATTCAGCAGACAACGAGAAGATGCTATCAGAGATTTTATAATAAATAATCTTGATTATTTATTACAGGATGCGCTGAGCGAGTATCGCAGAAATGCTATAAATACTATTGAGTCTTTGTTTATGGACTTGAAAAATACAGTAAGAACCTACCATGAAAATAATACTACACAGATTGTGAATAATCTCAAAAAGATGTTGAATTACAGTGACAGTTCTAAAGAGGAGCTTGAGAAAAGAAAAGCTAACATAAAGAATATCAAAGATAAACTACTGAGTTTAGAAGCTGACCTGCAAAAGGTTTATGCTTAAAATAAAAATAAAGGGGGATTGATTAAAATGACACATTTTCCACATATTTTTGATTTTAATGGTGATGGTGTGATGGATAATGATTATAGTGCGGACTTAGGTCATACTGAGCCTAATGTGTTTGGTGGAGAGAATATGTATGATACTCATGGCAACTATATAGGCCATACAGAACCAAACATATTTGGTGGTGAGGACATACACGATGCAACTGGAAATGTAGTAGGACACACCGAGCAAAATGTCTTTGGTGGGAAAAATCTCTATGATGCGGATGGTGAAAAATTAGCTCACACAGAGCCAAATTCAATGGGTGGAGAAAATATCTATGGCCAGAATGGTGAAAGGATCGGTTATACAACTGAAAATGCCTTTGGTGGTTTTGATATTCATGATGCAGATGGCAGTACTATTGGACATATAGAACCTAATGCTTTTGGTGGAGAAGATGTTCATCATGAATCAACAGATTATGGACATGTTGATACTGATACATGGCTGAACAACTTTTTGGATAATGTGAGTGGATCTGATGCTGGTTACAAGCTTGATATGATAAAGTTCCCTAATCTTATATAGGCTTCTGAAGGAATGTGATTTGTTATGAATAGGATAATGACTGATAATGATGTTCTGAATGTTTTACAAAACTATGCTTTAGATGATAATGACAAAGCAGCAGCATTGTTTGTGAAAAGCATAACAAAGGATCAACTTTTGGACTTTAATACTGCAAATGAACTTTTGATGAATTTGTTGATAAATACTGGTGAGAAGAAGGAAGCAGCTGCCTTTTTGGCAAGTAATATTGAGGAAATATGCAATCATGATATGCATATATTGGTGAGATACCTTCCCTTTGTTGAGTGGGATGGTATCTCACTAAATATTTTAAAAAGCCATAATCAAAACCACCATTTTGTAAGGCTTGTTATTGATGTTGCGGAGGGAAGTTTGAAAAATAACAAGAAAAGTTTTGCTAGAAATTTGATGCAGCTGTATAATGAGATTCTTACAGAAAAAGTTAGAAAAAATGATATATTGAATAATATTGATATTTTCAAAGATGCTGTACTCAATGCCTTGAGCCTTTTAGATGAGGAAAGTGCTCAGATATTTTATGACTTCTTAAATGAGATTTTGAATTTAATGATGAAGAGTATAGCTAATGCAATAGGTGTAAGCAGTGAGATTAAAAGAGAATTAAATGAAAACTTGCTGAAAGAGCTTGGGGATTTAGTGAGAGAAAAGAAAATAAGTAGTATAAAAAGGATTACAGAGCAATACTACAACAGTTTGGTATTTGTAAGTAGTCCCATGAAGGATGAGGCTCAAAGCATATTTGTATTTACTGGATTGAACAATTATTTTGAGAATATCAAGAAAAGGTTTCAAATTGGAAGAACAACAAGGTTTAGTTCCTACACAAGAAATGTTATAAATGATATAAATAAGACGTTAATCAGGATACTATCTAACATAAAAAATAAGCAGTTAAATATAGATGAAGGATTAAGCACAGTTTATAAAGAATTGAAGAAGCTGAAATACTTATATAGCTATGAACATCTGCTTGAGACATGGTTTTTATATTATCTATGCAGTATTCAGCTTTCTTTATATAAAAAAGATTTTTCGAAAACATTTGAAAATATAGAAGTAGCAAAAGATAGATTCCGTTCCAGATTTAATAAAGGCATAAACCCTGTTATTTACCATGCAGATAAAATAATTGATTTTTATAGCCATATTCTTTTGGGCAATTACAACGAAGCTGATGATGTGCTGAATATGCTGAAAAAGGAATATGAAGAGCTCGGGTGGTTGAGTTCAATTTTAGATCAAGATGCTGTTTTTGGTTATGGCAAGTATGATTTTGAAACTGCTCGCAAAATTGTAGCTGAGATATTGGATGATATTAGATTGTTGGCTGACAATAAAATGATTGATGAACGTGAGCTTGAAAGAATAAAAAAGCTTGTGAGAGTAGCAAGAAAAAAGATAAAACAAAATGAACTTAGGATTTCCATTGTTGGTGAGACAAGTGTTGGTAAAACAACATTTTTAAACAGACTTTTTAATACTGATTTGTTTTTTGTGACTCAGGAAGAAGCAACTGCTGTTCCCATTGAAATAAGGAAATCTTTTGAAAAGAGCATTAGAATAGAGGTTTTGAACAGCGATGATTCGATTGAAAAAATACTTTTTGCCTATGATTATTTTGATGGTTTAAAAGAAGAGAAATCTATAAAGGGAATTTTATATTTTGACAAAGAAAAACTAAAAAGTGCACTTTACAGTGGGTTGCCGTTTTCAAGTTTTGTAGAAAAAGATGTTGTGCAGAATGTGGATGTAAAAGAATTTTTAAGGGAGTACACAGCAGTACAAAATTTTGATTCACCAAAATTTATTAAAAAAGTCAAAGTATACTTACCAATTGACGAACTACCAGATGATGTTGTTATTATTGATACCCCTGGATTTAATGCAAATGAGAAAAGAAGCGACATAGCGTCAGATGTTGTAAAGAACAGCCATATTTGTTTATTTTTAATTGATGCACGAAATGCCTTAAAAGCTGAAGAAATGAAAAAGATTTCTATGGTAAAAGAGTATGCGAGCAAGGTGTTTTTTGTTTTGAATAAAATGGATTTGGTTATTGGTGATGACGACTTGGATTGTGATGGGCCTGATAGTGCTGAACAACTGATACAAAGAGTAAGAGAAAATTTGCAGGAAGTTTTGGAGCTTGACAGGGTTTTTCTTTATCCAGTTGTTTCTGTTAATGTAAGTAGAAACAGTCCTGCTTTTGTATATTCGGAAAATGTAGAAAAACTAAAAAAAGAGCTATTTGAAGAGGCCATGGCTCAAAAATATGAATACATATTTGATTATTTAATAAGAGAATTTGCGAGCATATCAGGCAATATCATAACAATTTATAAAAACAAGCTTGGCGAATACGAAAGAATGATAGAGGAGCTAAAGAAGAAAATACCCATTAGTCCTCAATGGATACTTGACCATCTATATAAGAGTTTGGGAGCAAGTATAGAAGGGAATATAAGGATCTATATAAACAATATGAACTTAGCAATGCAAAAATTTTTCAATTTAGGGAGACTGCAGTTTAGTGAATGGATGGAAGAAATTTATTCGGAAAGCTATCTCAAAAATGGTTACGAACAAAAAGCAAAGGCTATTGCAAACTTTATAGTTGATAACATAGCTAAAGCAAGGGTGGCTGAACTTAATAAATTAAATAAGACTTTAGTTAAGGGTTCTGAAATTATTGTTATGAAATTCTTTGAGAATGCAGATATTGATTTGAGAGAAAGGCTTAAAAGCACTTTGCAGAAAGTTTCTTATATCGAGTTTGCTATTGATGAGAACATTAATAATAAGCTTACATATTTCAATGATGGATTTGAAAAAGGTTTTTGGGGTGCTGTAGGTGGAGCTATATTAGGGACTTTTATATTGGGACCAATTGGTACTGTTTTAGGTGGGCTTCTAGGGAATTGGTTGTTTAAGCCATCGATTGAAGATTTAAAGAGAGAGGCTAGTAAACAATTTGAAGATGCATTGATAAAACTTGAGAAGGCTATCTCAGATGAGCTTGTTAAAGAGATTGACTATAATAAAGCAGGATCATATGTGCAAAATATAGTGAACAGTCTTGATGAACTTTTAAATAGATATGCAACAGAAATTGAGCAAAAAAGAAATGAGCAGATAAAAACGAGAAATGAGCTTTTGAGGAAAGTTATTGCTCTGAATGCTGACATTGCAAAGATAGGGTATAAAATGTACTACTTAAACAAATGGAGGCAGAACAGGATTTTAGAAGAATAGTCATGATTTTTAATATTTAAAAATTTTATAATTTTTTAAATATCAGTGGAGTGATAAAATTTGCTGAAAGATATTAAAGATGAGATTTTAAGCAGCTTTGAATTTTCAGAATATTTTCAACTGATTGACAGTAGCAATAAAATTAACAAAGATAATGTTTTGGAATTTGCTCAATTCAAAAATGTAGATAAAATAAGAGATTTTATTAGTTATTTGGTCCAAAATTTGAAAACAGTAGATAATACCACTATTATGTTTTCAGACTTAATAAAAAGTGTATCGGAGATGAGTATTGAATCGGCTATAGATTGGATTTTTGAAAATGCCAAAGATATTGATGGTAACTATACAATATTTGATCTTTTTGAGGAAGAACCTGAGCTTTACAAGATTTGTCTGATATTGGGCATTGTATTTGGGTTTACTGCTAATGATGCTTTGCAGATTGCTTTAAATGGTTTTGGGATTGCTATGAGGTTGAAAAAAAGTATGAGACAAAACAGTACAGATTCAGATTGTTTTGATATATTTGAAAGATGCGTAAGTGCAATTTATAATCTTTTTTCTGAAAAAAGTAGAAAAACAGATATGGTATTTATAAATAAAATCAATTCTGAATTTTCAGACTTTGGTGAGTCAATATTGAATGATTTTGAGAGAGGATTTACGCTGATTACACTCGAAACTTTGGCAGAAAAAGGGTTGAATGAGCTATTGCACTTTGATAAAAGAAACAGAGATTACGTATTAAGTGCGTATGAAAAAAATACAGCAGATAGCATAAGGTTTGATGATTTAGTAAATAATAGTTCACCTGTTTTTCTAAGCAGATTTATTAAAATTATTATTGACAGTAATTATTATCATGAGCAATTGTGATTTTGGGGGTTTTTAAATGCATGATTTGATAAAACCGCTTGTAAAGCTTTTATGGCAATCTGAAGATGACTTTACAGAGGATTTGGACTTTTATTTTGGAAAAAGTGAGAAACCACTGAGGTATGAAGATTATGAAGGTAGAGCTGATGAAAATGACTCATTTGATAAATTCTTAACAAATAACAAATTGCTTTTTGCAGAATACATATATAAGAAAAAATGTTATTCATATAAAAAAAACAATGATCGTAATAAGCTAAAAGAATACTGGGAGAAGGTGAAAGAAAAAATGGATAGAAATTTAGCAGAGGTTGAGAAAGAGCTTGTTAAGAAAAAAGCAACAAAGCTGGATATTGCAAAGCTTGCTGCAACTTTAATTAAAATAAGCGGAGAATTTGAGGCTGATATGAACGAGTTAAAGGCTGAGATTGACAAAAAATTAGCAGAATTGAATCAGACCAAAGAAAATGTTGAAACAGCTTATAAGCGCATAGAGGATTTTAAAAACAATATTGAAGGAAACCTTTCTGGTTTAAGAGAATATGTTAAAAGTCTTAAAGAAGAAATAAATAGTTTAAATAAAGAACAAGAAATACTGAAAAAACAAATCTCTTCAGATATTAGCAATATAATGACAAAAATACAGACTAATTATAATGAAATCACAACTTTAAAAAAGAAAATAGAGGGAAAAACTGAAGAATTTTATAATTTCGCTCAAAAAACAAACCAAGATATATCATTTCTGAGAGATAATTTTAAAACAGAAATGGATAAATTTAAAGATGAATTTTACGCTTTTAGATCTGAAACTTTATCACAACTTGATAGCTTTAAAGATGAAACAAGGGAAAAAATGAATAATATGTCAGGTTTAATGTGGAAGTTGATATTGCCTTTGTATATGGCTTTGATATTCATATTATTAAAAATCTTTAATATCCTAAACTGAAAAATTATAGCTTCTAAACTTCACATATTTTTTAAATTTACAGCTAATATGATTTGAGAGATAATTTTAGGTTTGAAAGCAAAAGACTTTTAGACTTGAGAAATTTTAATAATGGGTTACTATATTTGCATATAATATCTAAACAAAGCATTTTGTCGCATTAGTTTTAATGGTACAATAAATATAAAGAGTACGCGATTCGTTTTTGCTTGTTTTTGACTCTAAAGAGTCAACAAATACAGAACAGTATGGAACGGGAAAAATCTAAAAACTACTGGCAGGAAAAAGTACTTACCAAAGTGTGTTGGTATGGCTATCATGATAGGTGCACACCAGCAGGGGTGTGTTTTAAAAGTATCAGAAAGAGGACTTGATATGAAAGTGAAGCTGTGGCGTTTATGTTAATAAGCCATATTATGTCTAAAAGGTTGTTAATACAAAAAATTCAATAGTTAACTTTTAGCTGGTTGGTAATGCCAAGAAGAGTTAACCACTCTACCTGGGGAAAACCTTACTGAAACCCCTGACTTCAGTCAGGGTTAGTTCACTTGTCTAACCCATTCAAAGCAGTTATACTAAGGTTAGAATCTTGACAGGAGAGGTTTGTAATCTTGACATGACTACCAACGGTGTAAACATTCCTGAATTTCTGCGTTATCTTTTTTGGGATACAGATTTTACAAAATTGGACGCAAGAGAGCATAAGGAACATATTATATCGCGCATACTGGAATATGGCAATATAGAAGCATACCGCTGGTTGTTTAGGACATATTCTGAAGAAGAAATAGCTGAGGTGGTAAAGAACAGTTTGAACATATCGCCACCAACAGCTTATATGATGGCAAATGTTCTGGATATTCCACTAGAAGAGATTAGGTGCCTACGGAGAAAAGTGTTTCCAGAGATACCCTAACAGTACTAGAAGGTTTGGATAATATGCAAAGGTGTAGTATACTGGCAGGAGTGTATGTTCGGCATGATAGAAACCACAATTAATGCGCAGACTGTAAATTATCTCACAGAGAAGGAACTTGCCGAAATGATAAAAAAGCAAGAGTTCAAGAAAGAATACGCTGTGCAAGTCTATAACTTTTTCACAGATGTTCCGCTGCAGGATATTGTGAGGTTTATCATAAATTACAACATTGATGAGAGTGTTCTGCTGAAGTACTATATAACCTATGTCAAAGAATATTATCCCAACAAAGAGTTAGAGGCGATGCTGGAAGATGTGGTCTGAACTGTTCACTAAGGCCACTGCTATATTGGATAGTGCAAAGATAACTGATAGTGAGTGGACGTTTGGTGGGGATACAGCTCTTGCTTTGTATTTTCAGCATAGAGAAAGCAAAGATATTGATATTTTTCTGACAGATGCACAGTATCTTCCCTTTCTCTCGCCAAGGCTTAATAAAGCGGCAAAAAAGATAGTCAACGATTATACCGAAGCTTCTAATTTTGTAAAATTAAGATTTCCTAAAGGCGAAGTGAATTTCATTATTGCACCGCATTTAACTAAAAATTATTACTGTATCAAGGAAATTAATGGCAGGCAAATATGTATTGAAACACCAGAAGAAATAATTACCAAAAATTTTTTACAGGGCTGAAAGTTTAAAAATCCGTGATGTGATTGATGTTGCAGTTGTCTGCAGAAAGAATGGCAATGAGTTAAAGCAGTATTATCCACTGATTTGTTCTAAAATTGACCTTCTTGAACAACGTTGGGGAAAACTAAAATCGAAGTATTTTGAGGAAGTCACTCAACTTAAAATATTCGAAGTTGGGAAGATTCTTCCCTTAATAGAGATTAAAACCTTTGTGAAAAGGAGGCATACACCTTGCTGCGAAGACATCATGCAAAGATAGTAAGCTGGATTTTTGTAATTTTCCTTTTACTGAGCTTTAGTTTTAGAGGTGAAAGTGTACAGAGTGGAAATGTCACAACTGCAGTGCCAAATAAATCTGTAAAAGTCTTCGTAGATGGCAAACAGATTCCTTGTTATAGTATTGCAGGAAACTTATTTATAAACGCCAATCATCTTAAATATTTTGGTTTTGAAATAAAAGACAATAAAAAATTTAGGTTCAATCCTCAGGTGGTTTCACTATCGACCATACCAGCCCAGGAATTTTCACGGAAATTTGCTGCTTTGGATACTCCAATATTCATTGATTTAGAGAGTGTAGCAACACCTGCTTTTTATGTTCAAGGAGAATATCTCATATTCTTGAATTCAATTTTCTGGTTCTGTAGTGTAAACAAGAAAGGAAATGACTATTACCTGAAGATAAACAGGGATTTGCTAAGCAACTACTACTTGATAAGGAATCTTCATATTTTGAAGTCTTCGGTGAACGAATATACACTCAACCAAGCGGTGGTCAAGATTGACTGGAAAACCCTGCAGTTAAAAGTAGAAAATGTATCTAAAACGCTTGATTACAGTGGTTATGTCTTTGCCCATGCTTTCAGCAGTTTTCCAAAAGATTTTACTTTTCTAAGCGGTACAGATATTCAGAACGGTATTATAGCATCTATTCCTGTATTGTTTAAGGTTACTGAATATAGTGGGACGATTAGTACCCAGCAAAGTGGAATGACTTTTGCCAACCAGCTCACAGTTGAAAAGGTTGTCAATTTCAAAGATTTTGTAGCCAAGTTAAAATTTATTTCTTCTATTTGCCTTCAAAACAATAGAAATGTGCCTCTGAAAGTTTTTTCTACAAATGTTGGGGTAACTTACAATAACATTCCACAGGTTACAATAGAAGTAGTAAATTTGAGCCTGAAACCGGTAGATGCTTTTGAACTCAATTTCAAGTGTTATGATGCATTTAATAGACCTGTAAAATATCTTGGATTTGGTGACAACATGGTTAGAGGATTGGTCCAGAGGCAAAACATTGTACCTTTTAGTAGCAGTGCCTTTACATGGACATTAGTGGATTATAAAAACACAGTTAGTATAAAAGACATAAAGTTTGTTCTGATACATTTTGTTGATGGAAAAATTCAGAGCTTCGGGGGAAATAAGTAATAAACTTATCGAATTCAAAAATCACCTGAAAGGAAAAAATACCTGAGCATAAGACGCATGTGGAAGTAATAATATTGACAGGTACGTATATTTTAACACTTTAGAAGTTTTACAGAGACAAAGGTTGTTTTATCTACCTTCCGAAAATTTACATAATGCATCTGTCAAAACTTTGCGGACAATTTCTACTACTGTGGTGAATTTAGATTCAAAAAGATTATAAGCTGGCCGGGGAAAAACTTTAAGCATCTCCTGCCGAAACTCTGAAAGTCCTCTCTTTTCAATTTGATCAACAGCTGAAGTTATTTTTTCAGCTATCCCGGAAGGTTGGCAGTTGTAATCTAAAAATTTCTTCATAATAAGTTCATAGTCAGTATGTACATTGTGTTTATTACTGAGTTGATCAAGAAGATAATATATGTCCCACATATCTCTGCCTTGGAGATTTTTTCTTAAGGAGATTGCAACTATTTTATCAGCAAGTATTTCATCAGGAGTTGCAGCTTTAATGAAAATGAAAGGTGATATTCTTACTACTACGTTTCTGTACGACTGCATGTTTGCAAACTTACATTGGAGTTTCAAGCTTTTTCCCAATTCCTTGATTCTAACTATGATGCAAATTTGACAAAACACATCAGATGACTTTTTTTGAGGACGTTAGAATGGAAATATTAAACCAGTTCGTAGAATACAACAAGATTCCCAGATTTATGTTCTGGGGGTATGAAAAGGGTATAGATGGAGTGAATTATGCAGAACCCGAGAAAGCTTTTGTGGATTGGTTGTATGTTCGTGGACTGCGTCAAAAGTAGCCTTTTGAGAGGATTTGCTCTATGATGGAAGATATGTATCTAACTGACGAAGATTTCAGCTTGGACAAGGTGAGGGAATACATTAAAGAGATTGAGAACAAAGATTTGAGCAGCAGACTTTTAAAGCTGTTCGAAGATGCACTTAAGGATGTGTTTGAGAAGAACAAAAATAACCCATTCAGCAAGATTTTGTAGTGGGAAGAGGCAGGGCTGTGCTAAAGTTTTACAAAAAATTGACTATTTTCATGGTTGAGATTGTTCTTGCAGTGCTTTGTTTTCTTGTTATAATGATAGTTAATTGTGGACTACCATCTACCTACAAAGTTAAACTGCCCTTATTCTCACAGGGTGGTTTACACACCCACTACTGAGTATCTGCTCTGCAGCAGACTCATCAGGTTTTAGAGTTTATTGGCTTCAACACAACATAGTTATTAATCCTTTAGCGTTCAATGAATAATGTACTTATTCATTGAAATTTTAAACTTCATGTATTATAATAAACTCAGAACAATTGGTAGAGAGGTGGTTTAGATGATACAGGCAACGTCAAAGATTACTGGAAGGGGTCAAGTACAACTGCCAGCTGAGATAAGGAAAGTTATTGGTGGGGAGATAGGGGACACTGTACTTTTCACGATGCAGGACGACGGCAAAGTTGTAATTGAAGTGATAAAGAAGCGAAAACTATCAGAGTTGGGCGGTTCTCTGAAGTCATCAGTTGCGTTCACGGATTTGGAACATGAAGCAAATAGCACAAAAGAAATCTGGGTAAACAAGAGAGTGAAGGGGACACAGTAATGGAAAAGGTTTGGATTGATGCAAATGTTATTTTGAGATACCTTCTGCAAGACCACCAGGAGTTTTTCCAGAAAGCTCAGAAGATTATGCTCGAAGCGGAGCAGGGGAAGTTAAAACTGCTTGTTGCTCCAATCACGATTGCAGAGGTTGTATGGACTTTAGAATCGTTTTATAAGATACCAAGGAAGGAGATAGCTGATGTTCTAAGTGCTTTCATATGCTCTGATGGTATTGAAGCAGAGGAAGCTGATGTTGTTCTTTTTGCACTCAAAAGCTACAAGGAAAGCAATGTTGATTTCATTGATGCATATCTTTCTCATCACATGGCAAAGTTGGGGAACAACAAGATATTCACTTTTGATAAGAAACATTTTTCACGACTTGATGTAGAAATTTTGAATACAGATTAAGAATAGTGAGAAATGTTTTCCATGGAACCAACTCCTTTAGTACTTGTTTGATAGCCTTATTTTTAATGGTTTCAAAAATTTCGTTTTTCTTTAAAATCGTGAGCTCACTTTGGTGATTTTAATACTGATTATATAGTGGACACTAATTTTTTTTACTCCCGAGAGATATAATTGAATTACAAGAGGATCTGGTGAAGAAGGGCATGTAAGCCATGTATTAGCTGATAAGATGAGTTCAAGACCAGGAGGATGGAGCGAAGAAGGAGCAGAGGTAATGGTAAAGCTATTGAGCTTGAAGTATAATGGTGTAAACTTAAGAGAGGCATACCTAAATGAGATTTGCTGGAAAGCAGAAGAGAGAAACGAAAGTGAAAAAGTGATGAAAGAGATCATGAGAAAAAACATGAGACTTGTCAAGAATTTTGTGTTTCCAATTTATAACGTAAGTTGTAAAGTTGGGTTATATTATTAAGACATTTTCTAATACTGGGAACTCCATTTTTCCATTTTGTGCGGCGTAAATTCTCACGTTGTAAGTAAACATTAATTTCTAAAACATCAAT
The DNA here is from genome assembly GCF_026914305.1 of Caldicellulosiruptor acetigenus. Classification (NCBI taxonomy): domain Bacteria; kingdom Bacillati; phylum Bacillota; order Caldicellulosiruptorales; family Caldicellulosiruptoraceae; genus Caldicellulosiruptor; species Caldicellulosiruptor acetigenus. Next base: position 802,374 of record NZ_CP113866.1, read on the forward strand.
AGACTGAAAATACCCACCTGAATTTACTCTAATTTTCTCAATTATACTGTTGATACTTTCAACAGCGTTTGTGGTATAAATATGCTTTCTTAATTCTTCAGGATATTTCATATGGGCAAGATAGAACTCTGCTTTTTCGGATATTCCCTTGACAAAGCGAGGATATTTTACAAGGTATTCTTTACAAAGTTCTTTAAATTTCAATACAGCTTCATCAAAATCAGATGAAGAAATTCTAAGTTTGTCTAAACTTTTGTTAAAAGCTGAAGCGTCTTCTTTTGACATATGTTTTCTAACGTTGCGTTGAAGGTGGACAAAACATAGTTGATGGTCTGCAAGAGGATAAGCAAGTTTGACAGCGTCTATGATGCCAGGAAAGTCATCGCTTATGACAATTAGAACTTCCTTAAGACCTCTTGTAATTAAGTCTTCAAATACTTTTGTCCAATCAGCCTTATTTTCTTTGCCGAAGAAAGTGTAAACACCAAAAATGTCTTTTTTACCTTCTAAGTCGATACCAAGCACAACATAACAAGTAGCCTGTTTAACCTTAGAATTATCTTTGATTTCACAGTGGTAACCATCAATAATAAGTGCGAAGGCACTTGAAGGTAATTCTCTTTGTTTAAATAATTGAAGTTCATTTTTGAGGTCTTCTTTGATTTTTAGGATTTCGTTTTCGGAATAAGGAAGATTTAAGTTTTTCAATGTTTGAAGGAGAGAGCTTTCAGAATAACCGCTTGCGACTAAAGACATAAGTAGGGCGGTGTAAGAATCATCAACTCTTTTATATGGTTCAGGTAGAATAGAAGGTCTAAAATTTCCGGAGCGAGCTCTTGGCACAGAAATCTCGAGTGTTCCAACAGAGGTTGCGAGTGTTCTATCGTAAAAACCATTACCTTTGTCATTTTGGTTTTTAGCAAGATAAATATTTCTTTCAGACAACATAAACCACTCGAGCAAGTTTTCTAAAAGTTGCTTTAAAGCTGGGCGAGTAGGGTCATCTTTGGAACAATACATGTTTAGAACTTGTTCAATAGCCATGTTTTTTGCAGTTTCAAAAATTTCATTTTTCTCCATGTTTGTAAACCCCCTTTGGTTATTACTCAATACTAATTATACAGTAGACACAATTTTATTTTAACTCCCAAAAACATTAAGAGGATAAAGAAACAGGTTGAGGAGACAAGGAATAATATACCAATTCTAGAGAGAGGAAAAGTTGATTTGCTGTTTAGAGAGGTTGTTGAATAAAAGATATAACCATTGTAAGTAAAGATATCCACAGGAGAAATAAAAAAATATCCCCCTTGTGATAAAATTTTAAAGTGCAATAACACAACAACCACAAGGGGGATACAAAACATGACTAATGATATTAAACCACAAAAGAGAAAATTTTTATAGATCCTTTTTGCTATTGAAAAAATAGCTCAAATCTTAAGAGTCTCAAGAAAATCAAATAAAAGAGGAAGGCCGAGAAAATTTGGACTATTTCAAATAATAGCGTGTTTGGTTTACAAAGTAAAAAATAGTATTACAAGTTTTAGAGAACTTGAGTATAAGATAAATGAAGATAGGGAATTTAGAAGAGCGATAGGGATAGAAAAAAGCCCGGATCATTCTTATTTTGCGAAGTATGCAGCAATGATAGAAGGAAAATATTTAGCTGATATAAAAGAAATACTGGTAAGTGCAATAAATCCAGACACAAGTATTTGTGTGGTGGATTCAACACCATTGAGAAGTAGCAAAAATGACAGACATGCAGCGACAGGTGTATGTGCAGTTTTGGGTTTTTACAATGGATACAAACTACATTTACTTGTTACAGGGAAAGACGAGATAATACCTTTGGCGTGGGAATTTTCCTGTGCGAATGAGCATGATAGTCAAAAGATAGAGCTTTTGTACAGGGCATGGATTTATGGAGCGAAGATTTTAATAGCGGATGCAGGATATGACAGCGAAAAATGGTTCAAGGCAGCTCAAGAGCTTGAGATAAAATTTGTTGCAGGAGTAAACAAAAGGAATATGAAAAACAAGGATAATGTAAGAAGTGAATTAAGGGCAGAGAATATGAAGTATTTAGAAACAGAGGAAGGCAAAAAGGTATACAGAAAAAGAACGATGATAGAGAGGCTTTTCAGTAAACTTAAAGGGGAATATAAATTAGAAAATATGAGATTAAGAGGCTTTAGAACTTATAAAAGGCACGTGGAATGGATATTGATAACTTACTTATTTGAAGAATTTATTAGGAAATTAGAAAAACGTAAATTTACTCTTGCTTATGTATGGAATCAATTTTGCTAACCTTATACATACTTTTATGGCAAAAATATTTATTCAACAAGCTCGTTTAGAGTATTAAAAACCTTAAGTACTGGAGATTTCTTAAATGCAGTCGTATTTTAATAAAAAAATCTCCCTCCAAATTCTTGACACTGTCTCATCTTCACTTGGTGTTGCATCTTATAAGACATATGCTATAATAAATAGACAGAGAGTATAGTTACCTGAAGTGGTGGGGATATAGCTCAGTTGGTTAGAGCGCTTGCCTCACATGCAAGAGGTCATAGGTTCGAGTCCTATTATCCCCACCATTTATTTATTTTCATAACTTTAGTTTGGTGGCGAGGTTTATCGTTTTTTTGCTATTATGAAAACTTATCTCAAAGCAGCATTTCTTCTTTTTATTGTTAGTTGTTGTGAATTACTCACGAAAAAGCTATTTAGTTTTTTCAGTGTTTTACAGAAGTAGTCTATTAGGCAATGAAACAAAAATTGTAAGCTTTCTGCTTGTTTAGGCGTGTATTAGTATTTTTAAGTAATGTTGTGCAATTTCTTAATATTCTTTATGATTTTGACTTTTCAATTAACATTTAAATTCGACAAGTTTTAAATACCCCGTTTTTAAATTTGTGATAAAATAGGATTAAACTTTTTAAAACTAAAAAGAAGATTCTTAAAGTTATATCCAAATTTTAAAGAAGTGAAGGAAGATACGATTATTTCTTATTGCTCCTGCAGGACGTGCACTGCGCCAGATGAAAAAAGGGATCCTTAACTTTTCCACTCTCAACTTTGCTCTTACCTTACCACGACTGGCTGTGTTGTGTCCACCTGATGTAGAAGTCAAGATTGTAGATGACCAAATAGAGGATATCCCCTATGATGAGCCAGTAGATCTTGTAGGACTTACTGGAGAAACACCTCATGCATCAAGAGCTTATGAAATTGCTGCTGAATTCCGACGACGAGGCATACCTGTTATCATGGGGGGACCTCATGCTACCTTAATGCCCGAAGAAGCTCTTCAGCATGTGGATGCTGTAGCCATAGGCGAATGTGAAGAAATCTTTGGACAGATAATTGAAGATGCCAGACGTGGTCAACTCAAGAGAATGTACCAAGCACCAGCAAAACCTTCTCTTGAGCATCTTCCCCCACCTCGCTTAGATTTACTTAAAGGCAAAAGGTACCTTCCAATAACTGCTGTGGAAACATCACGAGGCTGTCCATTTGCTTGCAGTTTCTGTATGGTACGTTACATGTACGGGCGAGGTGTGAGACACAGACCTATAGAAGAGGTAATTGCCGATATTCAGCGAGCTCCAACTAAACTTATATTTTTCACTGATGACAATGTAGTGGGCGATCCTGAATATGCCAAGGAGCTTTTCCGAACAATGATTCCCTTGAAAAAGTGGTGGATTGCACAGGCAAGTATTAATATGGCTTATGATTCTGAGCTTCTTGACCTGGCCCGACGAAGTGGGTGCAAAGGAGTGTTTGTTGGAATAGAGTCTGTATCTCAGGCAAGTCTTCAAGAAGCTAATAAATATCAAAACCAGGTTACTCGTTACCGAGAGGTTATCTCTACTTTTCATAAATACGGGATTCTGGTAGAAGCAGGAATGGTGACAGGATTTGATAACGAAGATACCTCTATTTTCCCTCAAACATTTGAGATGTTGATGGATATAGGAGTGGATCTTGTGAGCTTTAAGATTCTCACACCATATCCTGGGACGGAATTTTTCAAAGAGATGGAACAGGCTGGACGAATACTTACATATAATTGGGAACTGTATGATGGAGAACATGTGACATATCAACCAGCACGTATGACACCTGAAGAGCTCCAAGCAGGTCATGATTGGCTTCGCAGAAAATTTTACTCATCTTCTCCTATCCTAAAAAGATTATTCAAGGTATCCAGACATCCACTAATGCTTCTGTTTTCAGCTGCAGTGAATACAGCCTTTCATTTTATTGAATGAAGTGACTCTAAAAGCTGAGATTTTGTTCTGCAAATAAGTAAATAAAGGAATTTACTGTTTGTCACTAAATGATAAAAAAAGAAAGGAGTGTAAGAGTTATGACTCAAAACTTCAAAGTAAATGTAAAATTATTGACGAGGACTGCTTTATTGCTTGCTCTGACAATAATTGTGCAGTTTTTAAGGATGCCCCAACTGATAACAGGGTCTATAGTGAATGCTATGCTAATAATATCTACTGGGATTGTAGGTATATTGTCAGGTATTTCTATAGGATTATTGACACCTATAATAGCAGTAATAGTGGGGATTATGGGTTTTCCGGCTCTTATTCCTTTCATAATGATTGGTAATATTTTGTACGTTATATTTTATTCTTTTTTGAAGCAGAAGGTAATAGGAATTATTATAGGAAGTATTATTAAGTTTTTGTGGCTTGCAGTATCTGTGAAGTATATTCTTCGCTGGTTTGGTGTCAAAGTACCTACAAAAATTATTCAGATGTTTACATTACCTCAATTGGCAACAGCTCTCATTGGAGGTATAATTGGCATAGTTATAGTGAAGGTTTTGGATAATTATCTTAAGAAAGCCCGCACCTAATAATGACCTTGTTTTTTCATCCATTAAAGAGTTGAGCAAATTAATGCTTCATTAAAGTATTCTAAATGAACACATCTTTATGTTTTTCAATTTATTGTGTTATCCTTTTCTTGTCGTTCGTTTATCTGCTCGACGTGAAGGAGAGTATTATTTTTAGCACAACCCGTATTATGCTGAAAGAGGCAAAGTACTTCTACTTTTCACTTTGGAATGACAAGTTGCTTTTTTATTTAAGGTAACCTGATAAAGTTTGTTTCTTGCAAAATTAAATGCAAGAGGGAGACACTATCAACGACTAACGATACTTGACAGGAGAAATTAAAATGTGCTATATTATTAGTAAGCCTTATTATGCCCATCTGGTTGTTAATACAAAAAGTTCATTTTTGTTCGGTATTTTGTGAAATAAATTTGGACAAAGCAGCATAAAAGGGGCTGTCCCAAAACAATAATTTTTAATAACCAGAATCGGGCATTTGATGCTACTAAATACCAATATTGAACTATATAGCAAACAAAAAGAGGGTTGGGTGGCAGTTTTACTCCAGCCCTCTATTATTATCTTCGCTAATTTTTCTATGTTATAGGCAATACAAACCAAACCCCACTCAAGCTTTACACCCTTCATACCCCTGAGCAGGAATCTCCTAAACCCTTTATTGTTCTTTATTATCCCAAATACTGTCTCAACTTCTATCTTCCTTTTTTCGTAAATCTCTTTGCCTTCTTCACTCAATAGCCTTTGCCTTACCTCTTCCTTCAATTTCTCTAACCTAGGTCTTATACTAAATCTCTTCTTCCATCTTTTACCTTTATAACATTTTTCTCTGTATTCACAGCCATTACAAATCTCTTCACATTGATATACCTTCTCATAACTTACAAATCCTCTCTCATTTGCACTTATCTTCGGATATAAATATTTAGCCTTCTTACCAGCAGGACAAACATAGGCATCTTCTTCAGCTATGTACTCCCAGTTCTTTACATTAAAAATATCCTTCTTAAATCTTCTTGTCTGCTCTATGTCAAATGTGTTATACTTAATGTAGCTATTTATGCCACATTCTTTCAGATGAAGGTAGTTTTCTTCAGACCCATAGCCACTGTCTGCTACAAGGTTCTTGGGCTTGTGGCCTGTTATCTTCTCCACAAGCTCAAGGTGTTCCTTTAGACAGACAGTGTCTGTGGGACTTTGGTGGATGCTAAAACCTATCACAAATCGGTTCTGTGTGCCGATTTGCACATTATACCCAGGTTTTAGCATCCCATTTTTCATATGGTCTTCCTTCATCCTCATGAATGTGGCGTCATTGTCTGTCTTAGAGAAACTGTTCCTGCCATTTAAAATTGCTTCATAATTCTCATACTTCTTGAGTCTGAGGACACAATCATTTTTCAGTACCTTTACCAGCTTCTTTACTCTTTTTTCTTTTCTTTTGCTTTTAAACTCAGCCTCCTCAAGTTTTTGATTTATTTGCTCAATCTTTTCTTCTAACTGCTTGCTATCATAGTCAGCTTCTAACTTTACATCTAAATCTCCCAATGCTTTATCTTCCTCTTCATTTATTTTTTCAATCTCTTCGATTATGTTTTTCACTTTTTCTCTTAACTTCTTTTCGAAAGTTCTTGTACTTTTAGCCCAAACAAAAGAATACTTGTTCGCATTGGCTTCAACTTTTGTCCCATCGAGATAGTAATAGTCGAAGTTTACATATCCTAACTCTATAAGGAGTTTAACCACCTCGGCAAAGATATTTTCAATTGCATCCCCCAAAATTTCTTTTCTAAATCTGTTGATAGTCCTAAAATCAGGAGCTTGATATTTTGAGAGCCACATAAAAGTAATGTTTTCACGTAAAGCCCGAGCTATTTTTCTTGATGAATAAATACCTTGTATGTAAGCATAGATTAAAACTTTTAATAACATCAGTGGATGGTAACTACTTGTACCACCACCTTTGTACTTTTCCATTACGGTTGATATATCTATCTTATCAATGATTTTATCAATTACTCTGACCAAATGATTTTGAGGTATAAAAGCTTCTGGGTCGATAGGCATTAAATATTGGTATGGGCTGTAATTTTTGAAGACAACTTTATCATGTTTACGAGCCATGGTTTATCACCTTATGTTATCATTTTTGATATATTATATCAAAAATATATCACTATGTCAAAAGAGCAAAATTAAAGGGACTGCCCATTCATCTTTTTGGACAGCCCCTCTTTATTTTTTGACAGATTTATCTTAGGTGCAAGCAAGTTATGTACTCTATTCAAATATACCGGAAGATATTAAGTTCCAGGTATAAACGGATGAAAGGGTTGCAGAACAATTTAAACGAAGTAAAATTTTTTTAAGGATAACTAAGGATAACAGGGTAGTTTAATAATGCTTTACCTGATTTTTGCTTGATTGATTTCCCTAAAACTACGATTGAAAAGATTTAGTAAATGAATAAAAAACGTATAAGTAACAAGAACTCCAGTTGGGAAAAGAAAACTGTACAAATCAAGAAGAGAAGCTCTCTTTAAAGAGGCTTCTCTTCTTTTTTATTTTTAGAAACTGTATTTCCTACTGGAGGTAGAGAAATAATGGAAATGAGAGATATTCAACATCAGGAAGAAGAAATTGAAAGAGTTACTTATACCATAAACGAAATTGCTAAAATATTAGGTATAAGCTACAAATTGGCTGCAAGATTAGTCCATATGAAAGGTTTTCCAAAAATCCAAATTGGTCGTCGCATAGTTATTCCGAAACAATTATTTTTGGACTGGCTAAAAAACAATCCAGAAATAAAGATATAAAGTGTAATTATTCCGGAAGCTTTTTGAATCAAGGGAATGGGAGAGGAAAACTCTCCCATTATTTTTTAGGAAAAGGCACAAATCAGTTGAAAATAATCTGCTGGTACATATTGGCAAATAAATTTATTCCTTTTTAGTGTCTTAAAGTTTTTGTAATAAATCATCTCAAAAGCAAATGCCTATATTCTAACAGATACATCCACCCAATAAACTTTTTCTCGTCACACTTCTTAAGAAATTCCAAAAAAATTCTAAATAAATTTTCAAATAGATTTGTAAGTGGTGTTACGGGAAAGAGGTTTTAAGAAGCAACAAATTTAGAAAGATTTTCACAGTTGTCATATTTGCCAAACAGGCATTTTTATTTGGTTCACGCTTAACAAGTGGGTTCGTAGATTATTTACTTTTTGGTGTCCAAATGAATGAAGTATGTTGTACGTTTGGCAGGTTTGTCTGACCTTTCAAATAAAATCTTCAAAGGAGGGGTATTTAATGGAAATAATAAATCTTCAGAAGCAAAGAGAAGAAATTAAAAAAGCAACTTATAACATCGAAGAAATTGCAAAACTGCTGGGCGTGAGTTATAAATTAGCTTCTAAATTGGTTCATTCAAAGGGATTTCCAAAGATACAAATAGGACGCAGAATACTTGTCCCGAAAGATTTGTTCTGGGACTGGCTTAAAACCAATCCTGAGATAAAAATTTAAGGGAAGGCTTTTTCTAACCTTCCCATTTTTGTTTATGCATAATTAATTACATACACATTCAGCTACGTTCATGCTGATTTTAGTTAATCCAAAACTTATTTCGTATAGGTGTCAAATAGGTGTCAAACTACTACTTGGGAATTTTATACAACTCCGCGAACCTTGATTTTATCTGGCGCGCCCAGGAGGACTCGAACCCCCAACCCTCAGATCCGTAGTCTGATGCTCTATCCAATTGAGCTATGGGCGCGCATCCATTTTTCAATTGTTAAATAAAAAATAAAGCCCTTTTTTACAGGGCCTTATTTGCTTTTTAACTGGTGCCGAGAGCGAGACTCGAACTCGCACGGGCATAACGCCCACTACCCCCTCAAAGTAGCGTGTCTGCCAATTCCACCATCTCGGCACCTCATTGACTTTGCAATATATATTATAAAGAGCTCTTTTGAGTTTGTCAATAACATTTTTCAGATTTGAATCTTTTTTTACTTACAATTTTATATGGAACAGGCATCAATGTTACATTACAAATTCCATTAATTGTGGCAGATTATGTAGCAAAAGATTTGACAGAAGCCCAAATGCTCTCAGTAGGATTATTTTATATAGTCCTAATGGTGGTTTATTTTGCCATTTTGCCATATCTAACACTTCTGCAATACCTTCCTTACAATATGCTTTTAAAAAGATGGGAAGATGAAAAAAATCAGAATGTCTATGTAATAGGCTAAGAAAATAAAAATCCCAGCTCCTTTGCAGGGGCTGGGATTTATTTTAGCTTCCACAGCAGCCTTTAGAACCTGAACAGGTGCTGCAGCTGCTGCTTTTTGCACCGCTTCCTGCAGATAGCCCAATATTTATTTTTGAATAATCTCTTGTGACGTCATTTGACGCACATTTTGGACAGCTGACTTTAAGACCGTTCGAGATTTCTGAAATGGACGCTTTTATTTCAAAAACTTCTTGGCAGCTGTTGCAAACGAATGTGTAAAACATCTCTTTGGTCACCTTCATCCAAAAATTTTTATCATCTAATATAGTATAGTGCAAAAGGGCTCTAAAATCAATAGGGCTAAAAACTGGATGTATTTTAATTTTCCTGCAAGATAGAAGGTGGTGTGTACACTCTTGTTGAAAGTTCTTTATCCAAGAACAGAAGTCCACTTGGGTCTTCTTTTATGAATTTCAGCTTTCTTAAAATCTTGTCCATTGTTTCTTCTTCCTCAGCTTGTTCGTTTATAAACCATTGCAAAAAGTTGTGGGTGGTAAGGTCTTTCTCTTCCAAAGCTGCCTTTGCAATCTCATGGATAGAAGAGGTTATAAACCGTTCATGTGAAAGTGCAAGTTCAAAAACTTCTGTAGGCGAAGAATAATCTATTTTTGGCTGTTTTAACTCTTTTAAAATTACTCTTCCACCTATTTTGTTTATATAGTCAAATATCAATCTTGCATGGTCGAGCTCTTCTTTTGTCTGGACCATAAAAAAGTGAGCAAAACCATCTAAATTTTGTGAAGCAAAATACGCTTCCATTGCTGTATAAAAGTATGCTGAGAATAGTTCTCTGTTTAACTGTTCATTTAACATCTCAAGGATTTTTTCACTTCTCATTTGGACTGCACCTCTCATTTATTTTAAATTTTGATTTTCAATCATATTAATACCCTTTCAAATATAAAAAATAACACTATATTTTTTGCTAAGTTGTGGTATAATTAATTATGAAAAGATGGCATCGACAAGATTGTCGAGCCATACTTTAATAGACTTCTTAATAATGATTTAAACTAATAAAACTGAAAAATTAAAAAGCTGCCCTGATTTTTAAAGAACAGGGACTGCATATGAACCTGAAAACAAAATTTCTTCAAGCGAAGGAAAGGCAGACTCTGTTCTGCCTTTTTTAGTTTTATATGGAGGTAGTTTAAAGTGAAAATAGGCTTTTATGGGGCTTCAAAAGCTGGAATTTCTCTTGCGCTTTATTTCAAAGAGCATGGGCTTGAGATTACAGGGTTTTATAACAGAACATACGAAAAAGCCATAAAAGCTTCCTACATGACAGCCACACAAGTATTTACAAACCCTGAGGAACTGGTGGATGCTTCTGATGTGATTTTTATAGCTATTTCTGATACATTCATAGAAGAAGTTTCTAAAAACCTTTATTCGTCGCATTTGTCACAAAAAGTAATTGGGCACTTATCAGGTGCGCTGACCTCTGATGCTATAAAAACCGAATGCAGAGGAAAATTTTCTCTTCACCCTATTCAGACGCTCAGAGGGCAGCCTGAAGATGTCCAGTTTTTGAAGGAGGCGATATTTTCTTTAGAAGGTGATGATGAAGGAAAAAAGGTTGCCAAGATAATCTTGCAGAAAATAGGGAATAAATATATAGAGCTCAAAAAAGAAGACAAAGTAGTTTATCATCTTGCAGCAACAGTTGCTTCAAATTACCTTGTGGCTCTTTTAAACTTTTCGTATTCGCTTTATAAGAAAATTGGACTCAATGATGAGGCTATTTTTTCTATAATAAAGCCTCTTTCTTCTGCATCACTTGAAAATTTTTTAAAGGATAGGCTCAACTGTTTAACAGGACCTGCCGCAAGAGGCGATGTTTTGACACTTCAAAAACACTACAATGCTTTGCCGGATGAGAAGAAAACTACTTTTTTAGAACTTTTAAAGCTTGCGGCAGACCTGATATTTGAAAAGGGAGATAAAAGTGTCTGCGAAAAACTTCAACAATTTATAAATGTAAAAGGTGGTGAAAAAAATGAACAAGGTGACAACCAAGACGCTTTTTGAAAAAAAGCAAAAGGGCGAAAAGATCACCATGCTTACTGCTTACGACTATACATTCGCAAAGATATTTGATAGCTGCTCTGTGGATATCCTGCTTGTTGGTGACTCTCTCGGCATGGTGATCCTTGGCTATGACTCTACAATTCCTGTCACAATGGATGATATGGAGCACCATGTTAGGGCGGTTAGCAGAGGGGCAAAATATTCTATGGTTGTTGCTGACATGCCGTTCTTGTCATACCACACAACAGTTGAGGAAGCTGTGAAAAACGCAGGAAGGTTAATTCGTGCGGGGGCGTATGCAGTCAAGATGGAAGGCTGCGACGATGTATATGATAAAATAGAAGCTGTCATAAAAGCCCAGATACCTGTTATGGGACATTTGGGGCTGACACCCCAGTCTGTCAACATCTTTGGAGGCTATGACCTTCGAGCAAAGGAAGAAGCTGAAGCCAAAAAACTTGTGGAAGATGCTAAAAAGCTTGAGAAAGCTGGGGTATTTGCAATTGTTCTTGAAAAGGTGCCAGCTCATGTTGCAAAACAGGTTCAAGAGAGTGTAAAAGTGCCTGTAATTGGGATAGGGGCAGGACCATACTGTGATGGTCAGGTGCTTGTGTGCTATGATATGCTTGGTATGTATGAAGATTTCAAGCCGAAGTTTGTAAAAAGATATGCTGAAGTGGGGAATATAATCAAAGATGCTGTGACAAGGTACATTGAAGAGGTCAAAAAAGGAGAATTTCCAGGAAAGGAGCACAGTTACTGATGGTTGTTGTGCAAAAAATTCAGGAGATGAAAGAGATTGTAAAAAGACTTAAAAAAGAAGGTAAATCAATAGGTTTTGTTCCAACAATGGGATATCTGCACGAAGGACATTTGAGCTTGGTAAGGCTTTCTAAACAGCAAAACGATATTACCATTATGAGCATATTTGTAAATCCTATTCAATTTGGACCAAATGAGGATTATGACAGATACCCGCGCGACTTTGAAAGAGATAAGAGCCTTGCCGAAAAAGAAGGTGTTGACTATATATTTTATCCATCGGTAAAAGAGATGTATCCCGAAGATTTTAAAACAGTTGTGTCAGTGAAGAAAATAACAGAGATAATGTGCGGCAAGTCAAGACCAGGTCATTTTGACGGTGTTGCAACAGTCGTATTAAAGCTGTTTAACATTGTAAACCCAGACAGAGCATACTTTGGGCAAAAGGATGCCCAGCAGCTTGCTGTCATAAAGCAGATGGTAAAAGACCTAAATCTTGACGTTGAGATAATTCCATGTCCGATTGTGCGTGAACAAGATGGTCTTGCAATGAGCTCAAGAAATGTATATCTTTCTGAAGAGGAAAGAAAATCTGCAGCTGTTTTGTACAGGGCTTTGAATTTGGCAAAAGAGATGATTGAAAAAGGCGAAAAGGATGTATCAAGCATAAAAAGGGCTATGGAAGAGATGATTTTAAAAGAGAAGTACACAAAGATTGATTACATTGAGTTTGTGAACAATGAGACGTTTGAGATAATCTCAAAGGTTGAGGGAAAGGTTTTGATAGCTCTTGCCGTTTTTGTTGGAAAGGCAAGACTTATAGACAACATTGTGGTGGAGGCGAAATAGCAAAGATGTTCATTGAGGTTTTAAAGTCTAAGATTCACAGAGCAACCGTTACAGAGGCAAATCTAAACTATGTTGGTAGTATTACAATTGATGAGGACTTGATGAAAGCAGCCGGAATATTTGAAAATGAAAAGGTGCAGGTTGTGAATATAAACAACGGCGAAAGGTTCGAAACTTATGTGATAAAAGGTGAAAAAGGCAGTGGAACAATTTGCCTAAACGGTGCAGCAGCTCGCCTTGTGCAGGTGGGCGATAAGATAATCATAATGGCATACTGTCTTCTTACCATGGAAGAGTATTATAATCACAAGCCAAAGATTGTGTTTGTGGATGATAAAAACAAAATTGTAAGGCTTTCGGATAAAGAAGAGCAATCTGAATGTATTTGTTAATTAATTTTGAGTTGCAAAGGTGGGGAGAAACAAATTTTCAATCCCCGCCTTTAATTTTTTAATAAAATTTCTGGCTTTTGCATAAACTATATCTATTGAAGTGCTGAAATTGAAATTTTAAAAATGAAGAGAAAAAATCAGCTCAAAGCTATACTTTCGATTTTAGTTATTCTAATACCTTTAATAGCCATTTTAGGCATATCAAACTACAATAAAAATCCATATCTTATATATGTCTCAATTGATGACAGTAGGTTATATGTCTTTAAAGAAGGAATTTTGTACAAGTCATATCCCATATCACCTGGGAAACCTTCAACTCCTACTCCAGTTGGCACATTCAAAATAATATCGAAAGACTACTGGGGTGAAGGATTTGGAGGAAGGTGGATGGGTCTAAATGTCCGATATGGTAAATATGGTATTCATGGGACAATATATGAAAGTTATATAGGAGCTCATGTGAGCAAAGGCTGTGTCAGAATGCTGAACAAGGATGTGAAGGAGCTCTTTTCATATATTCCTATTGGAACTACAGTAATAATTTCAGAAGGCATATATGGAGAGTTTAGAAACGGTTTTAGAACAATTTACCCGGGTGATACTGGCGAGGATGTTATGGTAGTTCAAAGAAGGCTCAAAGAACTCGGATTTTATTCAGGGAGCATCGATGGCAAGTATGGAGCAGCACTTGAATATGCAATTAATTTATTTCAGAAGAAAAACAAGCTTTCTGTGACCAACAAAATTACACCTTATTTGTTAAGAAAAATGGGTTTTTATTTATTTGAATAAAAGAGGCTTAAAAATAAAAAAATAATCTGTGTAGCTTTTAAAGCACCAAGATGTAAAACTTCAAAAAAGGGAGGTTTTAAGAAAGTGGCTAACATTACCTCAAAAGAGCTCATGTTTTTAGAAGACAATATCAAGATGATGCAAAATTCTATCAACTTTATTGCAGGCGTATCTGACCAGATTACAGACGTATCACTTAAAAATCTGTGCCAGCAGTGTGTAAACCACCACAAAAGTGACATAAACATCCTGTCAAGATTTATTGAAAATCCAAACATTCAATAACAGAAAAAGGGGTGATAGCCATGAAGACACTTTCAGACAGAGATATTGCTTTTTCGCTTTTGAACTCTTTAAAGCTTCAGGCAACAGCTTTGACAAACTTAGTTTTAGAGAGCACAAACAATGCTCTCAGAAGAGAAGCTATGTCAGTTTTGACCAGGGTATTTGACCATCAGAAACAGATTTTTGATTTCCTCTCGCAAAAGGGCTGGTACCCTGTTGAAATGGCAAAGCAAGAGGATATTACAAAGGCTCAGAGGGATGTTCAAACAATTCAGAACAATATCCAAATGGTTTCGATGTAAAAACCTTCATTTAAAGGGCAGACCTGCAAGTTTTTTAAAGTCTGCCCTTTTTGATTTTTAAAAACTTTTTTTCATGACAATCCATTTGCCTTGAGGATCTCGTGACATTCCAATTTGATAGAATCCAAATTTTTTGTATAGTTTTATAGCAGGCAGATTATCTGGTCTTACTTCTAATTTTACTTCTTTTACTCCTTTTGATTTTAAAAATTCAAGTCCTGCCTCAACAAGTTTTGTTCCAATGTTTTTTCCTCTGTAGCTTTTTAATGTACCAATAGAGAGAATTTGTGCGGAAATTTGACTTGCATATTTTGTCTGAAACCTAAAAAAGTCAATCTTGTTGGAAAGAATTTTCCATATTGGTCTTATGCCAAAACCGTACAGGCCCAAAAGCCATTTGATAGTCCACTTTAAAAACGAAAGGGTCAAGATTGCAGCAATCCATACCTTTTTGATGTCTCTGACAACACATATATACCCTGCAATCTTTTTATTTTCTTCATCTTCATAGACCAAGAAACCATGAGGTTCTGAAATGAGCACAACTTTGAATATGTCTTCTATAGCAGAGTTTTTGATTCTGTTCTCAAAGTAGAACTCAATGCTGTCAGAAAAAGCTTCTCTGAAAATTTGTGCTATCTGGGGAAGGTCAGAAAACTTTGCACATCTTATCATACGACTCACCTTGCTGAAATAACAAATCTTTTTTATATGCTTTGCTACGTTGTTATTTAAATTATACCCGTTTTTGAAGAAGAAAGAAAGAAAAATAAGAGTTTTGTAGGGGATACTTACCAAAATATTACAGCAAAAATTTTTTAAAAAGGATATTGACAAAAAATCTTTTATAAGTATAATAAATAATGTCGACGGCGGGAAACAGAAGACGCCGAAGACAAAAAAGAATGAGAGGTTCCTCGGTAGCTCAGCGGTGGAGCATCCGGCTGTTAACCGGAGGGTCGTAGGTTCGAATCCTACCCGGGGAGCCAATTTTATTAAGGGCCTTTAGCTCAGCTGGTAGAGCGGCCGGCTCATAACCGGTTGGTCTGGGGTTCGAATCCCTAAGGGCCCACCAATTTCAAAAATAAAAGCAAGTCTTCAAAAAGACTTGCTTTTTTGTTTTATTCTTGGTCTTTTTCAGGCTCTTCATGATTTCGCGCTAAGTTTTCAAAAAGCAGTCTGTATACCGTCTCAGCATTTTTGTTCCAATTTTTACAAATTCTTTTTGCAATCTCAACGTGAGGTACGTTTACTTTTATTTCAAACAAGATACTATTTCCTTCACGAAGAGAGCATATAACTATGTATTCGGTAGGACTGAGTATTTTGTAATCAGAATAGATTTCTGTATTAAGTTTAATCTTTCTATAATTCTTCTTTATGTATTCTTCTACTTCCTCGACTGTAGCTTTTGGAAGCAAATCCAAAAGAATGTTTAAAACATCTCTGCCGGTTTGTGATATCTCAATGTATGTTCTAATCTCATCATCATATTTGTGGATTAGCTTTTGAGCCTCGAGTTCTTTGAGATACTGCTGGTATTCAAAAAAGTTCATGTACTTTGTTGAGAGGACAAACTCGTCAAGCTGCTGGATAGGAATGGGGATGTTTATCTTGCTCAAAAAAAGTAAAAGTATAAGCTTGTTTTGGGCAAGGGTATGTATTTCGTTGAATTCATCAGACATATTTTTCCACTCCTTTTTTACTTTTAAAGCCGCCATATCGTGTTTGAAAATATGGCGGCTTGTATATTTTGTCCTTTTTAAAAACTGGCATTTTACCTTAAGTTAAATTCTCCCAGTGTTTTCATTCTCTCAATTTCTTTGATTATGATATCATACAGGTTCAAATCCAAAGTGTTGCAGATTGAGGCTAAATAAAATAATGTGCTTCCAATCTCTTTTTCAATCAAATCTCTGCAATTTTCACAAAGATGTCCTTCAACATGTGTTTTGAGGTACTTTTTTGCTTCTTTCAAGCTCACATCTATAGGAATTTCCTGTTTTTTAGCATTTATTCTTATGCATCCACAGTTTGTGACCGATTTTATTATGCTTCTATTGACACGTGCTGCTGATTCGGAAAACTTTGTGAGGCTGTCAAGTATACTTTTGTTTCGTATCAAAAGTTCATCAACGACATATTGGAAATCGTCTATAAAGATATCCTTCAACATCTTTCACTCCTAAAAAACAACTTTAGTTTAATTATAAATTTCTTCAAAATCAAATGTCAATAGAATTTTAAAGATGGCTTTTCATAACAAAAACAAAGTAGTAAAATATTAAAAACAGCATTTTTGCGAAGGAGGAAATACCATTTAATGAAGATTAGCTTTTCAACAGTAGGATGTCCCAACTTTACCTGGGATGAGATCTTAGCTGCTGCCAAAGATTTTGGATATGACGGTATTGAACTGAGAGGACTTGGAGATGAACTTGAAGTATATAAAGCAGAACCTTTTTCTCCTGAGAACTTGCCATCGACAAAAAAGAGATTAAAAGAACTGAATTTAGAGATTTCGTGTTTGGCAACCTCATGTTATATATTTGATAAATCTTACCAGGAAAATACATTAGAGTCTGCAAAAGCGCACATTGAACTTGCAAAAGATCTTTCTTGCAAATACATAAGAGTTTTGGGAGACAGATGGATAACACCTGGGGAGGATGTCGATAGAGAATTTGTAAAAGACATGCTTTGCAATTTGTGCGACATGGCAAAGGAGTATGGTGTTGACGTTTTAATTGAGACAAATGGCGTGTGGGCAGAATCAAAAAGGCTTGCTGATTTGCTTGAAAAGGTGCCGTATAAAAATGTTGGTGTTGTGTGGGACATTCACCATCCTTTCAGGTTTTTTGAGGAGGATGTTGAGAAAACCTTTAGCAATTTGAAAGAGTATATAAAACATGTTCATGTAAAAGACTCAAAAATTGAAAATGGCAAGCTTGTGTTTAAAATGATAGGCGAGGGTGATGTGCCTATTGAAAAGGCGATAAATCTTCTTTTGCGGCAAGGTTACAGCGGTTATATTTCTTTTGAATGGGTAAAAAGATGGTTTTCTGACCTTGAAGAGCCGGGAATTGTGTTTTTGGAGTTTATCAATAGAATCAAAAAGATGATTAAATAAAAAAGAAGAGGGGACTGGTAAATTACAACTTTGACCAGCCCCTCTTGCTTATTTTATTTCCCATTGCTGTTCAAAAGGTGAAGTTTGAACTTATCATGTATAGCTCTTACTGCCTTTTCAGCATCCTTTTCGTCAATCAAGACTGATATCTTTATCTCAGATGTCGAAATCATTTCGATGTTGATACCTGCATCATAGAGTGCTTCAAACATCATTGCAGCAACGCCTGGATTGTTGACCATTCCAGCACCTACAATGGATACCTTTGCAACATTGTCAGCATATGTTATATCCTTTGCACCAATTACGTGCAGATTCTTTGTCAAAACATCAAGTGTCTGCTTTAAGTTGCTCTTTGACACTGTAAAGGATATATCCTTTGTCTTTTCTCTTCCAATTGATTGCAAAATTATATCAACATTTATATTCTCTTTTGCCAAAAGTGAAAATATCTGAAATGCCTTGCCTGGAACATTTTCAACTCCAATCACCGCAACCCTTGCAATGTCCTTATCACACGCAACACCGGATACTAAAAGCTTTTCCACCGAATTTACCTCCTTCACAATTGTTCCTTCATTGTCGTTGAAAGATGACCTAACAACAAGAGGGATATTGTATTTTTTTGCAAGTTCAACAGACCTATTATGAAGTACCTTTGCACCAAGTGTGGCAAGCTCTAACATCTCATCATAAGAAATTTCTTTGAGCTTTGATGCGTTTGGAACAATTCTTGGGTCTGCTGTATAAACACCGTCAACATCTGTATATATTTCACATTTGTCAGCTTTCAAAGCTGCAGCCAGAGCTACGGCTGTTGTATCAGAACCTCCACGCCCCAGCGTGGTTATATCGTCATACTTATTTATTCCCTGAAAACCTGCAACAACAACTATGTTCCTCTTATCAAGCTCTCTTTGGAGCCTTTCTGTGTCAATTTCAATGATTCTTGCATTTGAATAGTGGCTGTCTGTCTTTATTCCTGCCTGCCACCCGGTCAGCGAAATGACAGGATACCCAAGCTTTTCAATTGCCATTGCCATGAGTGCAATTGAAATCTGCTCACCTGTGGAAAGAAGCATATCCATCTCTCTTTTTGAAGGGTTTTCGTTTATCTCTTTTGCCTTTTCAATAAGCTCGTCTGTTGTGTCGCCTTGAGCTGAGACAACAACCACAACCTTGTTTCCTTTCTCATACTCGCTAATTGCCCGCCTTGCTGCCCGAAATATTCTTTCTTTGTCTGCAACAGATGTTCCACCATACTTTTGGACAACTATTCCCAAGATATTTCCCTCCCATGTAAGTAATGTCAATGGTCTAAAATAAAATTTCACAAGACCATTTTGATACTATTATATTACACTTTTGAGTAGTTTGCTTTATCTTTTTAAACTTGTGCTCTGAACAGAAAAAACTGTTGCACCGCTATTGTCAGCTTCCAAAATCATAAAGTCCCAGTTAGCCGCAAGCTCCATGTTGGCAAGTGCGTTTTTGACGTTCTGTTCAAAGATCTCATAATTCTCATCAACAAGAGCTATTATAGAAGGTCCTGCACCAGACAAAAACGCTCCTTTTGCGCCAAACTCTAAAGATAGGTTAACAATTTTATCAAAGTCAGGAATGAGCTTTTTTCTGTACGGCTGGTGAAGCCTATCCTGTGTTGCAGCCGGCAAAAGCTCATAGTTTCCAGTTGTGATTGCACTTGCAAAAAGCGTTGCTCTGCCAATGTTAAACACGGCATCTTTGAACTCAATGTATTTTGGCAGAATATTTCTTGCATATTCTGTTGACAGCTGAAAATCAGGGATGAACACTGCAAACTTGAGTCTTGCTGGTACAACAAACTTGATATAATTTACCTTTTTATCTTCCAGCACTGCAAACACAAGTCCACCAATCATTGCTGGTGTTGAGTTGTCCGGATGCCCCTCCATCTTTGCAGCCAAATAAATCATCTCTTCTTCAGAAAGTTTTCCGCCACTGAGTAAATTTGCAGCATAGATTCCGCCTGAGATACATGCGGCAGAAGAACCAAGCCCGCGCGTCAGAGGAATTTCGTTTATAAGGTTTATCCTAAGCCCTCTTGGATACCAGCCAACCTCATCAAACACCGTCTTCATAGCTTTGAACACAAGGTTATTTTCATCCTTTGCAATTGATGGGTCATCCGGGGATGAAGTAATTATAAGTCCTTTTTCAATTTCTTCAACTTCAATGATGTTGTAAAGCTTTAGAGCAACACCCATACAGTCAAATCCGGCACCAAGGTTTGCCGACGATGCCGGAACCTTTACAGAAATCATTTTTTCAACTTACCTCCAGACATTTTAGCTTATATATTTTCATCGTATCTAACAATAGATAAGACCTTTTCTACAACAGAAATCTTTTCAAGCTGAGAAATCTTTTCTCTGAACTCACTTTCTTTCAACTCATGTGTCACAAACGCAAATTCGTTTGTGCCTATTGGTCTATGTGTGTTTACTATCATGCAGTCATTGAATATGAGAGAAACAGCATCTTTTGCCTTGGTGTAGTCTTTGTATTTGACTCTTACAAAGAATCTGCAGGATGTATTTTCAATGTCCACAACTTCAATGTCCCCTGAGATTGCCCATGTGTAGACATAAGACTTGTCAATGTGTTTAACAATGTCTATGATGTCGCCAACAACAGCGCTTGCTGTTGGAAGCTTTCCAGCACCTTGGCCATAGAACATCACATCACCAATTGCATCGCCTTTTACCAGAATTGCATTGAACACGTCATCCACGTTTGCAAACGGGCTTTTGTAAGATATCATAAGGGGCGAAACTCTTGCAAACACTCTTTTGTCATCAATCTTTTTGCTCATTGCAATGAGCTTTATTGTGCAGCCAAGCTCTTCAGCATACTCCATATCTTCTTTTGTTATCTTTGATATCCCTTCTGTGTAAATGCTTTCATAGTTTACATAATGAGAGTATGCAATAGATGAGAGGATTGCAATCTTTCTGCACGCGTCATGACCCTCTATATCATTGCTTGGGTTTCTTTCTGCGTATCCTTTTTCCTGAGCTTCTTTTAGAGCATCTTCAAACGAAAGTGAATACTTTTTCATCTGAGTGAGAATATAGTTTGTTGTACCATTTAAAATTCCTGCGATCTCTGTAATTTGATTTCCTGCCAAGCAGTTTTGAAGAGGTCTTATAATGGGAATTCCTCCACCAACACTTGCTTCAAAAAAGTAGTTTATATTGTTTTCCTTTGCAATCTTCAAAAGTTCTGGGCCGTGCTTTGCAACAAGTTCCTTGTTGGATGTTACAACGTGTTTCCCGTTTAAAAGAAGCTTTTTTGTATAAGTGTATGCAGGTTCAAGCCCGCCTATTGTCTCAATAACAATTGAAACTTCGGGGTCATTCAATATAATATCAAAGTCTTTTATCATCAAATCTTTTGCAGGATGATCAGGGAAATCGCGAATGTCAAGAATGTATTTTACCGATATTTCTTCTCCTGCTCTTTTTGCAATTGATGATGCATTTTTTGTTAAAACTTCCCATACACCTGAACCAACAACGCCAAATCCCATTATTGCAACCTTTGCCACTTCTGTTTCCCTCCCTTTTCAAAACCTTTTTAGTACTCTTCTCTTCCCAGAATCTCAATCTTTTTAACACCATCAACCTTTTCAATCTCAAGGATCAAATCTTTAACAGACTTTGTCATCCCCGATGTTCTGATAGAAATTGAGACAGTTGCAATTCCACCAAGAGGGATGTTTTGATTGATTGTAAGAATGTTTGCATTTGTTTCAGAAATAATGTTTAATATCTTTGACAAAATCCCAGGGATGTCTTTTAAAACAAGAGCAAGAGTTATAATCTTGCCATGGGAACTCTCAAAAAAGGGAAATATACAGTCTTTGTATTTGTAAAAAGCACTTCTTGAAATACCCACCATCTTTACAGCTTCATTTACAGCTTTCACTTCACCCTTTTCTAATAGTTCTTTTGCCTTGACAACTTTCAAAAAGACTTCTGGCAGAACACTTTCTTCAACTATATAGTACGTGGCATCTTTCTTTAGCATAGCTACTGTTCACCTATAAAAGACAAATGTCTTTATGGAATGGATTTTAGCATATGTTTTTAAAAAATTCAAGTATAAAAAGAAAATTTGTATTGCATATTAAGTGGTAGAAAGGAGAATTTGGGCAAGATGATAAGGCTTTCGGATATCATAACAAAATACAGTATACTGATGTTTCTTCTGAGTGGCATTTTGATATTTTTGCTTGACGTAAAGGAACTAAAATCTAAAAACTTGCAAAGAGAAATGAGACTTGCAAGAATAACTGGAATTTTACTTGTGTGTATTGGGGTTTTCATGTATATTATAAAACTTTTTATATGAAAGTGGTGAAGAACCATGGGTTTTATTGAAATAATAAAACACAGAAGAGAAAGGAAAAGAAGTTATCAGCAGAAAGAGACAAAAACATTTGTTGAAGCCCAGGATAAAATCTTTCCATCTATTGATGAAAACATCAAGTACGTGAAAGAACTGCTTGTTGACAACGATGACATTGTAATAAGAAGGTTTTTTGCAGGCAATGTAAAATGTGCAACCATCTTTGTTGACGGGCTTGTAAACAGAGAAATAATTGACAGGGATGTAATAAAACATCTTATGGTAGAGATACAGCTTTTTAAAGAGGAGATTTCTCAAAAAGATGCGTATAGCAAAATTCTAAATACTCTTCTTGCAACATCTGATATAAAAGAGGTTACAAGCTTTAAAGATGCTATTTTAGATCTTCTATGCGGAGAGACACTTCTTTTTGTTGATGGGACTGACAGGATAATAAGAGTTTCTACAAGAAGCTTTCCCAACAGAGGTATTCAACAGCCAATCTCAGAGAATGCTGTAAGAGGTCCGCGCGACAGTTTCAATGAAGTTGTGAGGTTTTCAACAGCACTTATTCGAAGAAGGGTAAGGGACACAAGGCTTAGGATAAAGAACATGAAAGTAGGCAGGCGTTCCCAGACAGATATATATCTTGTGTATATCGACGACATCGTCGACAGAGATGTTTTAAATGAGGTAAAACAGAGGCTTTCAAAAATAGACATTGATGCTGTCATAGAAGCCGGGATGATAGAACAGCTAATTGAAGATGATATCTTTTGTCTATTTCCAACCATTCAGCACACAGAGAGGGTTGACACAGCAGTTGCCGCAATCTATGAAGGAAGAGTTGTGATTCTCTGTGACAATACAAACACAGCTTTGATTGTTCCGGCAACTCTTATGACACTCATCCAGCACGCAGAGGACTATTATGAAAGATGGCACATTGCAACGGTGATAAGAATCCTGAGGGTAATTGCAGCATTAATTGCTATGACGCTTCAGGGATTTTATATCTCTATATCATCATTTACACCCAGTATGATACCACCTGACTTAGGGCTTTTTATCGCAGCAACAAGAGAGGGTGTGCCAATTCCAGTGTTTGTTGAAGCGCTGTTTTTGGAGTTTATGCTTGAGCTTTTAAGAGAGGCTGGTTTGAGACTTCCAGGTCCAATCGGTCAGACAATTGGGATTGTTGGTGGTCTTATAATAGGACAAGCTGCTGTTCAGGCGGGAATAATCTCACCTATAATGGTCATACTTGTTGCAACAACTGCAATTGCTTCATTTGCCATCCCTGCTTACAACTTTTCTATATCGCTCAGACTCTTAAAATTTATCTATATTGTTGTATGTGCAGCTTTGGGGCTTTATGGGTTTATTTTGCTAAGTCTTATTATTCTTAGCAATCTTGTAAAACTCAAAAGTTTTGGCGTGCCAATTTTATCACCTTTTGTTTCATTTGAGATAATGGACTACAAAGACACTGTGGTAAGGCTTCCGACAAGGTATTTGTGGGCAAGACCAATATTTGCATCAACTTACCAGAAAATAAGAATGATGTATGAAAGAAATACTCTTCCAAGTTCGGCAGGTGATAGCAAATGACTATAAACGACAATGATAAGATTTCAAGTTTTCAGTGTTTTGTGTTGTTTGTTTCTGTAATGATAGGAATAGGAATAATGTTCATGCCTGCATCTGTTGCAAAAACTACTGAGCAAAACGGGTGGCTTGCGGTGCTGCTTGGTGGGATGCTATCTTTTGCAGTATTTCTTTTAATATCTAAAATTACAATGTCAAATCCAGATGTCACTTTCATTGAACTTTTGAATGATGCGTTTGGCAAGATTTTAGGTATTTTCTTTTCGCTTATATATGTCCTATACTTTATCATCTTTTCGGCATTTGAAACAAGACTGATAGCAGAGACTGCAAAAGAGTTTTTGTTCAACCTCACACCAAATGAAGTTTTGATAATTACATTTCTTCTCACATGTGCGTATATCTCCAGATATGGGATTGAGGTTATAGCAAGGATATGTGAGATATTGATGCCAGGAATTGTTGTAATTATTGTAGTTTTAAGTTTTTTTGTGTATCAGCGGCTTGATTTTTCAAACCTTCTTCCCATTTTGAACATTCCTTTTTTAAAACTGATTCAGGGGATTGGGACAACAATATTTAGTTTTCTGGGATTTGAGGCATTCCTGTTTTTCATGCCTTATATAAGAAGAAAAGACAAGCTTATAAAAAGTGCGTTGTTCGGGTTTTTGGTCACAGTTTTGCTCTATGAAGTGATAATAATATTTGCAACAGCTGATTTTGGGGCAAAAGAGATGCAGACAATGATCTGGCCAACCTTGAACCTTTTTAGGGATGTGACAGTTTTGGAGGTTGTAATTGAAAGACCAGAGAGCATAATTGTTGCCCTGTGGATGATAACAACCTATACAACGGAGATTATTTTCTTGATGACAACAGGCTTGATTTTGGCGAGGATTTTCAACACCAAGGAGCACAACTTCTTTGTATTTTCACAGCTTCCTTTCATTTACATTCTTTCTTTGATCCCTCAAAATATATCTGAGACACAGAAGCTTATGGACTATTTTAGCTACTTTTTTGCAACCTTTGTTGTTTTATTTTTGCCGCTTGTCACCTACACTGTCCTTTCTATTAAAAAGAAGGTGAAAAAGACATGAAGCCAAAAAAAAGAGCATTTTTAGCAATTTTAATAGTTTTCCTTGCATTTCTGTTATCAGGTTGCTGGGACAGGGTTGAGATAGAAGACAGAGGCTATATTCTTGCCCTTGGTGTTGACAAGTATGACCCGAGTGATTTGAACAAGTATGAAACCAGAGAGTATATTGACCTTGACAGAAAAACTCAGAAATTTTCTCCTGAACAACAAAAACCTGATATCAAGACAGACCAGAAAGGGATTGACCCACAGACAAAAAGAAAGGTAAAACCACCTCTTCCAAGCAGCAAAAATGAATACAAGTTTGCAGTGACAGTGCTTTTCCCAAACCTCAGAACCATAGGGAAGGATTCAAAGCCGGACGAGCAGATGAGATTTTTGTTTGTAAGACCCACAAATAATGTAATAGGCATCCGAAACTACCTTGAAAGAGAGATAAACAAAAGGCTGTATTATGGGTATTTAAAGGTTGTTGTGTTGGGAAGAGATTTAGTAGAAGAGCCAGGTTATGTGAGAGAGGTTTTGGATGCTCTCAACAGAGAAAGTGATATTCCTCAAAACACATTTTTGCTTGTGTCAGAGACAACAGCAAGAGATATTCTAAACACCATGCCTCTTGTTCAGCCTGTGACTGGCATTCATCTTTTTGAGATATCAAAAAATGCATCAATTTATGGAAGAATAATTGATACACCTTTAAGCCAGGTTGTAAATAGTTTTATAAATTCAAACTGCGCAGTTATATCGAGGGTGGAACCTGGGGTTGAAACCTTGAAAGTAGCTGGTGCTGCTGTGTTTAAGAATTTCAGGTTTGTTGGCTGGCTGGATGAAAAGCAACTTCAAATCTATAAGCTTCTCATGGGCAAGGCAAAACACACCTTTATTAACGATTTGAAATACAAGTCCACGTATGTTCCATTTATTACCACAGAGATTCAGACCAAAAAGAAAATAAAAAGCGAAAAAGGAAGATTAAAGATTGTTTACAATCTGAGGATAGAAGGGGAGGTTATTGAGTTTGTGTTCAAAAGTGGGTACAAAGTCTTGAATGACCCTATGAGAAAGTATATTCAAAGTGAGCTAAATAAAATTATAAAGAAAAGAGCAGATGATCTTATTTATCTTTTGAAGTACCGATACAACGCCGATGTTTTGGGAATTGGGGATTTTATTTCAAAGCACAGACCAAAAGATTGGGAAAAGCTCAAGAAAAACTGGGATGATGAGTTCAAGAAAATAGATATAGAGGTTGTAACAGATGTAAGGCTAAGACGAAGCGGGACAATTTACTGAAAAGGTTTTTCAGTATTTTTTATGTATAAATCTTGTTTTTTGAGTGAATGCTAAAAATAGAAATACTTTTGAGAGGAAAAGGGAGAATGGTGCAAAAAATTCGACTTTCCAGAGCATACATTTTAGCAGCAGTTTTATCACTTTTGAGTTTTATTATGATTTACGAGTTTTTAAATTTCAAGCAGATAGATGCTCTGCAAAAAGACTTGTCTGCCTCGGTTGTGAGACTTCATGTCATAGCAAATAGTAATTCAAAAGAGGACCAAGAGCTAAAACTTTATGTTAGAAACAAGCTTATGGAGTTTCTATCGCAAAACATAGATTATTCAAGAGGAAAGTTGCACGTTTTAAAAGAGATTGCTGATAAAAAATCCCAAATAGAATGTTATCTCAATCAAGCTTTAAAAGAAAAAAGAAAATCCTATGAGGTGAAGGTGGCTATTCAAAGGGATTTGTTTCCAAACAGGGTTTATAGCAATTTCCTTTTCCCATCAGGTATATATGACTGTGTTAAGGTTTTCATAGGCGATGGTAAAGGGAGAAACTGGTGGTGTGTTATATTTCCGCCACTTTGCATAGTAGATGAGGCAAAGCTTGAACTTCCAGCTGAGGCAAAAAAAGAGCTCAAAAGTTCACTTTCCAAAAAAGAGTATTTGATTGCAACAAGTTATGGCAGCATAGACAAGATGCCTGTAAAGTTGAGACTCAAGATATATGAGATTTTGAAAACAAAATTTTATAAAGAGGCGTGGTTTAAACGTATTTTCAGGAGTATATAGGGCCGCAATTACATTTTGAGAAAACTTTAAAATGCTCTTTTAGCAAAGCTTTTTGTAAGCTTGCTGAAAGAGCTTTTTATTTTTTTGACATTTAGAGTATTTAAAAGTTATAGTCTTTTTTGATATACTTAATAACGTAATAATCAAAAATCTTAAAGTAATAGGAGGAAGATTTAATGAACCTGAAAGAGAAATTCAGACACGTTTTGAATTTTCCCAAAGAGGGTATAGATTTTATTGATATAACAACAGTTTTGCAGGACAAGGACGCATTCAAATACGCTATAGACTCTCTTGTAGATTTGGTCAAAGACCTTGACTTTGAACTTATTGTCGGGCCAGAATCGAGAGGGTTTATATTTGGCGCACCTGTTGCGTATGTGCTGAACAAAGGTCTTGTTCTTGTCAGAAAGAAAGGCAAGCTTCCTTACAAGACAGTCTCTGTTGAATACGAGCTTGAATATGGGAAAGATGTGCTTGAGATGCACATTGATGCTATAAAACCTGGTCAGAAGGTTGTGATAATCGACGACCTTTTGGCAACAGGGGGTACAACACTTTCAAACATAAAGCTTGTTGAGAAACTTGGTGGTGAGGTTGTGGGTATTGCATACCTTGTTGAACTCACATACCTCAACGGAAGAGAGAATTTAAAAGGTTACGATGTCAGGTCTGTTGTACAGTTTGAATCTTCTTTGATATAAAACAAGTGGACCTAAAGAGAGGTCCATCGAGGTGAAAAGAAGCTTGAGTGACAAATTAAATGAGCTGATAGAAAAGGTAAAAAAGTATGCCTCAGAAGAAGATATAAATCTTATCAAAAAAGCATTTGAATTTGCGCAAAAGTATCACGATGGGCAGGTGAGAAGCTCTGGCGAGCCATATATAGTGCATCCTCTCGAGGTTGCACTGATTTTAGCAGATTTGGAGCTTGACATTGCGTCAATTGTTGCTGGGCTTTTACATGATGTTGTGGAGGATACTTCTGCGTCTTTAGAAGATGTAGAGAGGGAGTTTGGGAAAGAGATAGCCGAGCTTGTAGATGGTGTCACAAAACTTGGCAAGCTTGAATTTACCAGTAAGCTTGAAAGACAGGCAGAAAACTACCGCAAAATGCTCATTGCAATGGCAAAGGATATAAGGGTGATTTTGATAAAACTTGCAGACAGGCTCCACAATATGCGAACTTTAAAATACCTTCCACCTGAAAAACAGAGACAAAAAGCCCAGGAAACAATTGACATATATGCTCCGCTTGCCCATAGACTTGGAATTTCAAAGATAAAGTGGGAGCTTGAAGATTTGTCCCTGCGCTATCTTGACCCTGAAGGATATTATGACCTTGTTGAAAAGATTGCAAAAAAGAGGGTAGAAAGAGAAGAGTATATAAAGAAAATTATTTCGCTTATCTCAGAAAAACTCAAAGAGGCAAACATTGAGGTGGGTCAGATAGACGGAAGGCCAAAACATTTTTATAGTATCTATCGCAAGATGAAAGAGCAGGGTAAAACTTTAGAGGAGATTTATGACCTTTTTGCTATCAGAATCATTGTAAATTCGGTGAAAGACTGCTATGGCGTTCTGGGAATAATTCATACACTGTTCAAGCCTATGCCGGGCAGGTTTAAAGACTACATTGCAATGCCAAAACCGAACATGTACCAGTCACTCCACACAACTGTGATAGGACCCGAAGGCGAGCCATTTGAGGTGCAGATAAGGACATTTGACATGCACAGGACAGCCGAGTATGGTATTGCTGCGCACTGGAAATACAAAGAGGGAAGGATTAAATCAACTGATGAGGATGAAAAGTTTGCATGGCTGAGAGAGCTTTTGGAGTGGCAGAAAGAGCTCAAAGACGCAAAAGAGTTTATGGAGTCTTTAAAGATAAACCTGTTTTCTGACGAGGTTTTTGTATTTACTCCAAAAGGAGATGTTATAAGCCTGCCACAGGGATCAACCCCCATTGACTTTGCATATGCAATCCACAGCGAAATAGGCAACAAGATGGCAGGTGCTAAGGTAAACGGAAAGCTTGTCCCCATTGATTATGAGCTCAAAAACGGTGATATTGTTGAGATTATTACATCACCCAACGTCCATGGTCCAAGCCAGGACTGGCTCAAGATTGTCAAGAGTCCTCAAGCAAAGAGCAAGATAAACGCATGGTTTAAAAAAGAGAGAAAAGAAGAGAATATTCAAAAAGGCAAAGACATATTGGAAAAGGAGCTCAAAAAGTTGAATCTTCCTTTGCAATTTGCTCTAAAAGAGGATGTGCTGCAGGCAGTTTCGCAAAGATATGGCTACAGAACACCTGAAGACATGTTTGCTGCACTTGGGTATGGTGGTATTACAGCTACTAAAGTGGCTCTGAGGATAAAAGAGGAGATAAAGAAATACATCAAAGAAGATGGTGAAAAAGAACTTCAGATTGAAAAACCAAAGCCTGCGAAGGCTTCTTCAAATAACGGAATACTTGTAAAAGGTGTTGAAAATGTTCTTGTGAGGTTTGCAAAATGTTGCAACCCGGTACCTGGCGATGAAGTGATAGGATACATCACGCGGGGAAGAGGCGTTTCAATCCACAGGCGTGACTGTCCAAATGTTGAGCAGTATTTAAAAGAGCCAGAGAGGATTGTTGAGGCTGAATGGAACGTGACA
Organism: Caldicellulosiruptor acetigenus; assembly: GCF_026914305.1. Classification (NCBI taxonomy): domain Bacteria; kingdom Bacillati; phylum Bacillota; order Caldicellulosiruptorales; family Caldicellulosiruptoraceae; genus Caldicellulosiruptor; species Caldicellulosiruptor acetigenus. The sequence goes on from NZ_CP113866.1 coordinate 831,940, forward strand.
AAAGATGCAAAGTTTGACGCTACAATCAATGTTCTTGCAAACGACAGGACAGGAATACTGATGGACATAACAAACTTGCTTGGTGAGAACAAAATTTCAGTAAAGGCTATACAGGGAAGGACCACACGAGACAGGATTGCCAATATAAATCTTACTGTTGAAATAAGTTCGACAGAACAGCTTGAGAAGATTATAAGAAAGCTTAGAAAAATTGACAGTGTTTTTGAGGTCCAGCGTGTAAAAGGAGGCTAAAAGACTTTGAGAGCTGTTGTTCAAAGAGTGAAAGAAGCTTTTGTTGTGGTTGACGGCAAAGAGGTTGGAAGAATCCAAAAAGGTCTTTGTTTACTTGTTGGTGTTGCACAGGATGATACAGAAGAGGATGCTGATTATCTTTGTGAAAAGGTTGTAAACCTTAGAATATTTGAAGATGAAAATTCAAAGTTCAATCTTTCTCTTTTGGATGTAGGTGGCGAAGTTTTGGTTGTCTCAAATTTTACAGTTATGGGCGATGCAAGGAAAGGGAGAAGACCGAACTTCATGTTTGCAGCAGAAAAAGAAAAGGCAGAAAGGCTGTACAACTACTTTGTTGAAAGGCTTAAAGAGAAGGTTAAAAAGGTTGAATGTGGAGTTTTTCAGGCGCACATGGAGGTAGGTATTTTAAATGACGGGCCTGTGACAGTTTTGCTTGACAGCAAAAAGGTTTTCTGAGCAGGCTTTTTTGAAAAAGTAGAGGGGGTAAAATTTGATGTTTTTTAAATGCATTGAAGTTGGAGATGTTGTGACAAACTGCTATGTTTTTGGGAAAAAAGAGGTTGTCATTATTGACCCGGGAGATGATGCAACAAGAATAGAGAGCATTATTGTGGAAAATGACCTTATTCCAAAAGCCATACTTTTGACACACGGACATTTTGACCACTTTTTAGGCTGCTGCTATCTAAAACAGAGGTTCAAACTACCAGTTTACGCGCACAGAGACGAAAAAGAAGTCTTATCAAATCCAGCATATAACCTGTCGTATCTGATTGGTTCAGAGATAAAAATAACCTGTGATGGATATTTTGAAGATGGAGATGTATTCGAATTTGCTGATTTTTCATTGAAAGTATTGCACACACCAGGGCACACACCTGGCTCGAGCTGTTTTTTGTACGATAATATCTTATTTTCGGGCGACACGCTGTTTAAAGACTCTTATGGCAGAGGAGACCTTCCGCTTGGGAATCAAGATAAGGTATTCGAGTCGATAAAAGAAAAGCTATTGGTCCTTCCAAGGGATACAAAAGTTTATCCAGGGCATGGTGTGCCAACTACCATTGGTGATGAGCTTAAAAATTTTTAATACATATGCTGACTTATAGCACAAAATAATGCTATAAGTTTTTTATTTTATTTGGCTAAGAAATTATCTTTACAAAAGGGGTAGAGCACAGTTTGAGAATAACATATTTTTCGAACAGCCAAAAGTTTTTGTATGATTTTCAACACATAATAAGAGCATTTTATCCTGGTGCGCAGGTAAAGTTTGGTCATGGTGGAGACATTCATTTTGAGGCGTATTTTGAAGAAATGAAAGTAGTTTTAAAAATTCAAACACAGCACAAAACCGTTCAGAAAGAATTTGTGCTAGTTAGTGACGAACATGAATCAAAGAGGATATTCGGTAGGAACCTTTATGACCTTTTAAAGGATGAGACAAAAAGAGAGCTTCCCTGGGGGATTTTAACAGGAATAAGACCCACAAAGATTGTGTACCCTTTGTTGGAGCAAGGGTTAAACGATGAGCAAATTTACAACTTCCTGCAAAAGGAATATTATATCTCTGATAAGAAATCAAAACTTCTTCTAAAGGTTGCAAAGAATGAAATGGACATTTTAAACAAGCTTGAGTCTTCTTCGGCTTGTTTGTACATAGGCATTCCAATTTGCCCGACTAAGTGTCTTTACTGTTCCTTTTCCTGCCACGAAATTACAAGGCAGGTAAAAAGTTTAATAGGAATGTATACAGATAGCCTCATTTGTGAACTTGAAAAGACATATCAAAAGATAGAAGAAAACAAAAACAGAATTGTTGCAATTTATTTTGGTGGTGGAAGTCCTGCAGTGTTGGGCATAGAGAACATAAAAAAGATTTTCACAAATCTATTTGAGAATCTTGAAAGGAAACATATTCAAGAAATCACATTTGAGGCAGGAAGGCCGGACACAATTGACGAAAAACTTTTGCAGTATCTATCAGAGATTAACCAAGATTTGAATGTCAGGCTTTGTATAAACCCTCAAACCTCAAATGACAACACTTTGAAAATAATAGGCAGAAATCACTCTTTTGAAGATATAAAAAGAGCATTTGCGCAAGCTTACAAATATAGTTTTAAGAATATAAACAGTGACGTGATATTAGGGCTTCCTGGTGAAGATGAGAATGATTATAAAAGGACAATTGATGATGTTTTAAAACTTTCTCCAGCTTCAATTACCGTTCACACACTTTCCATAAAAAGGGCAAGCCTTTTGAGGTTCAGATGGAATGAATATGAATTTATGGATGAGGAGACTGTAAATAACCTTCTTGATTGGACACAATATATCTTAGAGGAGCACGGCTACATTCCATACTACATGTACAGGCAAAAAAATATGATAGGGAACTTTGAAAATGTTGGATACTGCAAAAGAGGGTTTGAAGGGCTTTACAATGTGATGATAATGCAAGAGAAGCACAATATCTATGCATGTGGTGCAAAAGCTGTGTCAAAGTTTGTGTATGAAGGCGACAGGATTGAAAGGGTTTTTAATCCTGCTGACATAAAGCTCTACATTTCAAGAATGCTCAGTGTTGATGTTTGAAAAGGGGGAGAGGGACTTTTTGCTTTCCCAGGAGCTTTTAACAAGCTGCAGAATATGTCCGCAAAAGTAGAGGGTAAATCGCAGTATTTTGAATTTACATCAAAGTAAATATTAAAAATGTTTGAGCTTGTTGGAGATGTTGTAATAGAAAATGGTATAATGAAAAAAGGTGTCATACTATGGATACATTCAGGATTAAGAAGCAGCAACATACAAATATACACCTGATTTTGACTTAGAAGACATATGAAAATTACAAGAGAGGATGGGCATACTCAATGATAAAGACACTCATAGTTTTTGGGACAAGGCCTGAGGCAATAAAGATGGCACCGCTTGTGAAGGAGCTAAAGAAGGATTTTCACTTTGATGTCAAGGTATGTGTCACAGCACAGCATAGACAGATGCTTGACCAGGTACTTGAGATTTTTGATATAAAGCCTGATTATGACCTTGACATAATGAAATACAACCAAAGCTTATTTTCTATAACTTCTGATGTCCTTTTGAGATTTGAAAAGGTTTTGGAGAAAGAAAGACCAGACATTGTGCTTGTCCATGGCGACACAACAACCACATTTGCTGCAGCACTCGCAAGTTTTTATTTTAAAACAAAGATTGGACATGTTGAGGCAGGTTTAAGAACATACAACAAATATTCACCTTTTCCAGAGGAGATGAACAGAAAGCTCACGGCAGCGCTGTGTGACCTTCATTTTGCGCCCACAAAAAGGGCGAAGTTAAATTTGATGGCAGAAGGAGTAAAAGAAGAAACCATATTTGTGACAGGCAACACTGTGATTGATACACTTAAATTTACTGTGAAAGAAGATTACCTGTTCAAGGAAGATAGTCTAAACAATATAGATTTTTCAAAGAGGATAATTCTTCTTACTGCTCACAGGAGAGAAAATTTTGGAAAACCGCTTGAAAATATTTTTGAGGCTGTCCTGAAGATTGCAAATGAGTTTGACGATGTAGTTTTTGTATACCCTGTACATCTAAATCCAAATGTCAAGGATGTTGCGCACAGGATTTTAAAAGACCATCCAAGGATAAAGCTTATAAACCCGATTGACGTTGATGATATGCACAACCTCATTGCAAGAAGCTATTTGGTTTTGACAGACTCTGGTGGGCTTCAGGAAGAAGCACCGTCGTTGGGAAAACCTGTTGTTGTTCTGCGCGACACAACAGAAAGACCTGAGGCAGTCTTGGCAAAGACGGTTGTGGTTGCAGGTACAAGCAAAGAAAAAATAATTCAGATTGTTACAAAACTTTTGGAAGATGAACAAGAGTATCTTCAGATGGCAAGGGCTGTGAACCCTTACGGTGATGGAGAGGCTTCAAGAAGAATAAAAGATGCGCTTTTATATCATTTTGGAGAAAGCAGTAAAAAACCGGATGAGTTTCGCGGGAGCGATAAGTACGTATGAAAAGGTGCTTTAAAAATGCCATTCTGTTGCCGATTATTACTTTGAAAAATCCAAATTTTAAGTGCATTTTGAGGTGGGGATTAAAAAATGTATAAAAACATGAAAAGAATAGCTTCCATTATACTTTTAATTTTATTTTTATTTTCTAATTCTAACCTTCAAATATTTTCACAAACCCTTTCAACTTCTTTGAATGTGACTGTGCAAAGAGATAATAGTGGAGTTTATAAAATAACAGAAAATTCAATTTCCATTAGATGGAATGCTATTGAAGATGCAGTATCATATGAAGTCTACGCAGCGTCTTCAAATTCCCAGATAGATTTTCAAACGGTAACCCAAAATACATACTGCGATATGACAGGGCTCAAAAGCGCGACAGTGTATAAAATAACTGTCGTTGCTAAAAGTGAAGATAATCAGGTTATAACCTCTCAGTCAATTTATGTTATAACAGAGTTTAAGCTTTATGCCCAGCCAGAGCCTGACCCTGCAAAAGAAGAAGATGTTCCACTTGGCTCTGGTGGAGAGCATCCCAAGTTATTAATAACCTTTAACAAAATCAATGTATCGGATGATTTTCAACCTGATATTGGTTTTAGGGGCTACAACGTTTTTGTAGGAAAAAGCCAAACAGCATCAGATGCTAACCAGTATTATGTTGATAGCGTCACAAATGAGATTTATAAGTTCCAAAAAGAAAATAATGTCACAATTCCTATAAAGCTTTATAAAGACGGTCAAGAACAGCTTGCGCAGGAAATCAACCAAACAGTAAGCATGACCGTTTATGACAAGTACGATGGAATCGACTCATTTGAGCTTGTGCCTGGCACGATGTATTATATTTTAATGAACCCTAAAATGGACAGCACTAAGGTAATTTACAAGCCTCTTACAAACATTGCATGTCCAACGCTTATGCAGGTCAGTGCTGCAAAGATAGGTGAGATTGAAAAAGACGGAAAGACTTTAGCTTTAGTGAGAGTGCAGTGGCGTGGTGTTGACCCTGGAAACTACAAACAGGATGAGATAAAGTATAGGGCTTATTACGCAACAAGCGCGAATGAACTTCCAAGAGATAATCTGCCACCACAAAACATCTTTGCAACAACCTCATATAACCAGAACGAAGCATACATTCCCGGTCTTTCAATGACGACAAAGTACTATTACATAAGAGTAGAAGCCGTTTTTGCAGATGGTACTAAGATTCCTTCTGCGCTTATAAAGGTTTCTGTGACAGAACTTGGTGATATCCCACCAACACCTAAAAACTGCAAAGCTGAAACCATTTCGCAGACAGAAATAGAGGTTTCGTTTGACAAGCCTGTATCAGATGACTCAAGTTATGTATATCAAATTTGGTTTTCAACCACATACCAAGATAGCCTTGATTCAGAAGGAAATCCTACTGTGTACAAGCTTGTTTACAGTACTTCTTCGTATAATCCAAACACAGATGGTCTTTTGCCAAGTGATTTAATTTTAGATGGTACAAGGTACAAATATAGAATATCAAATCTTCTCCCGAACACTGTTTATTATTTCAAGATTAGAATAATAAATGCTGCCAATCAGAAAAAATCTGACTTTTCACTTGTATTTGTTGGGACAACAAAACCTGTTGCCGTTTTAAACGTGCCGCCTGTGGATGACAATTTTGTAAGACAGATTGTGACTTCTGAGACAGGTATAAGGATTTATGTGTATCAGGACGATTTGCTTTCAAAGATTCATCAGGCAATAACAGATTATGTGTATCAGTCAGCTTATTTTTCTGACAACTTGACAGTTTCTGAAAAGGTATACTATCGGGTGTACGTTTGTGAATCTTCTTGGGATGAAAAGAATGTAAAGGTTTACTTTGAACTGCCATCAGAGAGTATTTCAAATTACATTGATATATCAAACCTTAAAAGCAACACTCCTTATTATATCAGATTTAAAGTAAGAGTTTATCTTGACAAAGACTATCTTTCAGAATTTAGCAGGGCATATGTTGCTTTGACAAAACCTCAGCCGGTGCCGCCTACAATTTCACAACCCGAGATACCCAAAAATTTCATGGTTGCACCTGAGGATGATGCAGTGACCCAGACCTCTGTGAAGCTCAGATGGGATGCAAAACCGGGTCAGTCATATGTTATTCTACAAACATCAAGAGCGCTTGAGGACAATAAACTAAGTATAAGTGAAGTTAAAGATTATTTTGTCAAAACCCTCAGACAAAAAGTAGAAATTTACAGACAAGTATCTGCATCCACTTTTATACTTGAACAAACTATATATGATGTGAATACACAAAACTCTCCTGTTGGTGCAAGGATATATATTGATGTCACATCTCCTGTGACATTTAAAAACCTTGCTCCGAACACACTATATTATTTTTCTATAAAAGCCATAGAGAATGGCAGAGAGTCGCTTTGGGGAAGCATTGCAGTGACAACTTCTTCAATTGAAAAGCCTGAGAATTTGACAGTAATATCAAGAGATTCGAGCGGACACGGACTTACAATCCAGTGGAACGGCAATCCAAATTACGGTTATCAGATTTTTGTAAAGCAAGAAAATAGCACTGTGTATACCTTGGTATATTCTGGTTCAATTTCGCCTGTTTCTGTAGTGTCGTCAAAAGTTGCTGTATATAAATATTACATTGGGAATTTAAGTTCAAATACCCTGTATTACATCAGAGTAAGAAGCATTCATATACCAACTGGGAAGGTTTCAATTTTTACAGAGGTTTTAGCGCGGACAGTTTTTAACCAGAGCGATTTTGAAAATGAGCAGCAAAAGCTCAAAGAAGAAGAACAAAACAGAATAAGGGATGTCCAAAATCAGAAACAGGTTGCTATTGTGCTTGAAAATAGCTCTGATAAATATTATCTTTACATCAATGACCAGAACGCTTTAGATGAAATACAACGTACAAATTCGAACGAGTTTGTAATAGACTTTACAAAAGCTATTTACTCTTCTGCTAAAGGGCAGGTTTTGTTCTCTTACAGGGTAGCAGATGCACTTGATAGGGCCCAAAAGAGTTTTGTTTTGAAATACAAAAGTAGTATATTAAAGCTTCCACCGGGTGCTTTGAATGTTTTTGAGGTTGAGAATATTTCAAAAAGATATGGAATTGACAAAGGCTTAGTAATGATATTAATAGAACTTTCCTCAGCTTCTGTTTTGCCACCTTCATATAATTATGATATTGACTCTGATGTGATAGCACTTAAAGTAACGGCTAAGTATTATCTAAATGATGAATTGGCTATTTCAACCTTTGCAAAACCTGTAAACATAACTTTGAAGTTGGCAAGCTTAGCTGGTCAGGCAGGTAAAACAAGAGCTGTATATGATTTTTCGAATAGCGGCTTTGTAACCAATTTTTCAATTGACAGTCTTTCAAACAGTGCAACCTTTAATGTTGAAAAACCTGGCACATTTGGAGTGCTGAAAACTCAGACTGTGTCAAGTTACACTCTTAGCAAGTACAAAGACGATATAGTGTACATTGCTCAAAAATACAACTTAAATGAGCTTTACAGTGACTTTAATAAAACTCTTTCTCAGGATTATGCATCTAAACTTATAACAAGAGTGTTTGGTATTGATACTGAAAAGGTCAGAAGCGGAAATCTGACAAGGCAAGAAGCAATATATATCTTGGCAAGGGTGTATGAACAGAAGACAACATCTTCTATAGACAATGTTCTTATTACAAAATCAACAAGCTTTGTTCCTGATGGAAGATACAAAAAGTTTATCCTTAGCATGATGTCAATTGGGATTGTAGATACAGATTTAGACCCTTATGAGGAAATGAAGCTTGATGAGTTTGTTCACTATATTGTCAATCTTGAGAAGATTTTAAAATATTAAAAAATGGGTGAGAAGAAAGATGAAAGCTTTCGCAAAAAAAATATTTTCAGTTGTTATTTTGATATCTTTTTTAATTGCTTTGGTTCCTCAAAATCTAATAGCACAGCCTACGGTTGTTCTTCCCGCACCACAGAGTTTGAATATAGCGCTTGAAAATAATCTTCCGCGGATGGAAGTAGCTCAGGATGGGACTATAACCCTTTATTTTTCATGGCAGTACAACTATCCTGACTTTGACTACTTTGAGCTGTATCTTGGTGATGACCCTACAAGATTTCCTTATGGATATACCATATACAAAAACGACCCAAACCTCACAGGCTCAAACGGGAGCTATACCTATAAGGTTCAAAGTCTTCCAAACGGGCAAAAGATTCCAAGCGGGACAATTTTTTATGCCAAGATAAGAAGTGTGAGGGTTTTGCAGGATCAGACGGGAAGTGTTGTTTATTACTCTTCTTATTCAAACACAATTGTGTTTTTGACACCTATCTTTGTTGAATGTTATACAAATGCTGAAGATGCCATTGACATAGTGTGGGACGATGTTTACTATTCTGGCAAGAGAATAGATTATGACATATATGTATCAAAGGACGTAAGTTTTACAACGCCAACAAAGTATCAGATTGATGGTGACAGGATAACCCTACTTCAGAGCCAAAAACCGGGTGGAAGAGTTGAAATTTTGCCGGGCAGGAAACTCAAATACACAGCAGCAGGACTTTCGCCAAGCAGTCTTTACTATGTAAAAATTTTGCCGAGAAATTTGCCTCAAGAGGTAATCTGGCGTGATCCGCAGACATACACACCACCAAATATTAGGGTAATTGGTGAGGCGGCAACATACATTCAGGCAGAGGCTCAGAGGATTGCTGAAAATGTTGTGTGGCTCAGATGGGCAAAAGTCTCAATAGCTGAGAATGAGTATGAGATTTACAAAGGTAGCAAAGACCAAATACCTACTTTGATTGGTACGGTTTCGGCAAACGAGTTTTTTGCTGTTGTGAGCATAACAGAGGATGTATTTTTCAGGATACAGGTTGATGTTTTTGATAGTTTCGGTAGAAAGGTGTCTATCAGGTCAAAAGACCTGTATGTTCATCCATATACATTGCCTTTTGCACCACCTGCGGCAGAAGATTTAACAGCTTTCCCAAAGTCTCAAGATACAATCTCTTTGCGGTTCAAAATCCCAACCGACAAAGAGGTTGTGTATGATTTTTATTACAAAAAATATTCGGATAGCAATGCTGATTTTTCTCTCTATGTATCCAATTATCAGATGAAAAGTTCTGATGAGGAAAAGGACGAGAACAATCTTCCCACAGGATATTATAGATTTGACATCACAGGTCTTGAAAAAAACACTGTTTATGTTCTGAAGGTTGTGGTGAAGAAGAGATTTTACGATTATGAACAGGGGACATACATTTACAAAGAATCGACCCCTGCTTTGACAATTTCATATACACTGTCAGGCGACATAACTCCGCCAACCACTCCAACCCTTTTGTCTGTTGTTTATACAACTTACGACTCTGTAAGTTTATCGTGGCAGCCTGTAACTATTGCAGGTGTCCAGCCACCGACAGTGGACAGAAGCATCTTCTATGAGGTCAACTTTGCAGTGTACCAGGATGGAATGGATATAACTAATCCCGAAAATCTTGACACAGCAAGTTTTCAAAAGATAATACTTTCTGACTATCAGGTAGATCAATCGGGCAAGATAGTTTTCAGGGTAAGCAGTCTCTTGCCAAACACAAGGTATGTATTTTTTGTAAGAGCGGTGAGAAAGATTGACAGTAGCGTTTATTATTCACTACCATCCAATGTTGTAATGGCAACAACGCTAATAAAGTATGAAGTGCCGCTGCCTTCTACTGTTCCAGTTGTTGAAAACTTGAGCGTTGTGACAACAACGTATAACTCTGCACTGCTTTCATGGAGCTACGTAGAGAATGTGTATTTTGAAATTCAAGTATCAGAAGACATTAAAAACGCAAATGCTTGGCAGGTTGCATCTGACAGTTTTAAACCATCTATAAAAGAGGTTGATTATACCACCGGGCTTTGTTATTTCACAGTTCAAAACTTAAAACCTGATACGCTTTACTATTTTAGGGTTAGAGCATATATAATCAAAGACAATCAGAAAGTGTATTCAGAGTTTAGCAGTCCTGTTTTTGCCAGGACGCAAAAGGTTCCCCCACCGAAAACTCCAGTCGCTTTTGGTATAAAAGACTATGGGAAAGACTACGCCATTTTTGTTTGGGAGATTGCCGAGACAGGAAGAAGATATGTCATAGAGATAGCTGACAATATTTCATTTTCTAATTCCAAAAAGTACACAACCGACACAGATGCAACAGAGTATAAAGTAACGGGCTTGAAACCCAACACAAGGTACTGGGCAAGACTTTTTGCTATAGCTTCTGATGGTCAGCTATCTCAGTCCACTGAAATTATCTCTTTTGTTACCAAAAAGGATGTGAGCGAGTACACAGGCGTGTTTGATACTGTCCAGGACACAACTCCGCCATTTATAACAGTAGAGGACCCTGTAAGTGGCAGGATGATAATAGAGATTACCTATAGATATGTCAATGAGTCTTTGGACTCAAAGCCTGTTTTAATTGATTTTACAAAGAGAACAAGTTCATCTATTTTTCAGTTTGTGATAAAAATAAGATACGATGTTTTAAAAGCGCTGGTTAAGCTCAATAAAGATTGCATTGTCACATTAGATGGAGCATCTTCACAGTTCAACTTTGCTGCCATCGACAGTAGCGACATAGATAAACTGACAGTGTCTGGCGTTTCACCCTCAAGTATCTATACTGAACTGACATTTATAAGAGCGTCTGACAAATATAACGTTAAAGATGCTATCTCTGAAGTGTATGATATCAGATACACAGCTTCAAGCTTGACAAAGCAGGTAGGAATATCATATTTTCCAATGCCAATTAAAATTTCGCTTGTAAACAGAGAACCATGGTCAGTTGCAATACCATATGTTTTTGATTTGACCTCTCTTTCATGGAAAGAGCCAGAAAACGCCGAGTTTGCAAGTGACAATAAAAGTGTGACTTTTAATTTGCAAACGCCTCAGGCAACTGTGATTGTAAGAAAAAGCTTTTATAGAGACATAATTTCGAGTAGCTACGCAACAAAGCTTTACAATCTTTTTAAAACTATTGCCAGCGATGATACAAGCGATACAATAGGGATAAAAAGCGCTGTATCAAAACAGGAACTTGCCTCTTTTTTAGTATATTTTGCAGAGAAGAAAAGACTCTACAGGTTTGAGATAATTGACGATTATGTTAAAAAAGCGTACAAGGCAGGTATAATTGAAAATACCCAGGACAATTCTATTCTCACAAAAGAAGCTGCTGTAGATATGGTGGTAAGGTTTTATGAGATTTACACTGGCAATGAAATCTTAGCAGACGATGTTACATGGACAAAACTTTCTGCAGATAGCAAATACATTTTATCATTGAAAAAAGCGTACAAGATGGGCTGGCTTTTTGACCATGTTACGTTCAATCCAAAAGAGACAGCAACAAGAGAATATGTTTTGGCCTTTTTCTATCACGTTGTTTCAAGTATGTAATAAAAATGTTATGGTCAAGAAGGTGATAAAACAAGATGAAAGGTTTTGTGAAAACTTTTATTTGCTTGATTTTAGCAGCAGTAATTTTATGGCAACCAAAGGTGTTTGCAGCAGATGTGTTTTGTAAGGTTGAATACTACTTTAATGGAACGAACAATATGCAAGTTGTGCTATATTCAAAGACCAACAAGAGCTACTATGTAAAGGGATTTACAAGAGATTCAGACAGACAGCTCACAGTTTATTTTTCTGACAAGAAAACTTTTTTGGCTGAGTCAAATTCGGTTTTGATTCCACAGAGCATGTTTATCCTGCCAGTTAGAGTAATTCTTATGCCTTCTGATGGTTCTTTGCTGTTTAATGACATTAAAAATTCACCGTACAAAGACCACATTCTTTTTCTTGCAAGCATTGGAAAGATTGATGGGTATAAAGATGGCACTTTCAAACCGAAAAACAATATAACCCGTCAGGAGTTTGTAAAGCTTTTTGTAAATGTGTTTGATATAAAAATAGAAAAGAACATCAAAAAGTATTCTTTTTCAGACATTCAAAACTGCTGGGCAAAATCTGAGATAGAAACCCTTTATAAGATGGGAATTATCACAGGGATAAAAGATAAACAAAATAGGCTTGTTTTCAGGCCGAATGATGGGGTCACTTATGAGCAGGCATTTGCAATTTTGGCAAGGTATATTAAGCTTAAGTCCACCTCAAAAAATGATTATAAGTCGTGGGCAAACCAGTATATAAATGCTTTTGTGGACAACCGACTGATAAGTCCAGATGAGGTAAAAAATTTAAAGTTAAATAGTTTTGCAACAAGAGAGTGGATTGCATATATTTTGAGCAAGGCTGTATTTAAATAGAAACAATAATTTTGCTTAATTTTGATATTGATAAAATTCAAAATGGGTGTATAATTATTAAGGTATGTTTATAAATTAAATCAACGAAAGGGGATATTTATAAATGTATAAGAAAGCCATAGCATTGGTTTTACTAATAGCTCTTTTTATTCCGTTTTTAAGCGGTTGTTCGTCAAATAACCAAAACATGACAACCTTAGAGAAGATAAAGAAGACCAAAGAGTTTGTGGTTGGCATGGACAACACATTCCCACCAATGGAGTTTACTGATGATAACAACAACACAGTGGGGTTTGATGTGGACTTAGCAAATGAGATAGCTAAAAAGCTTGGTGCGAAGCTAAAGATTGTTGCTGTTGACTGGAGCGGAATCCAGAGCGCTTTAAAGTCCAAAAAGTTTGATGCTATTATTTCATGCTTTAGTATCACAGATGAGAGAAAGAAAGCTTTCAATTTAGCAGGCCCATATCTTTACATTCGTCAGGTTATTGCTGTGAAAAAGGGTGATAGCTCAATCAAAAGCTTTGAAGATTTAAAAGGGATTAAGATAGGCGTTCAAGCAAACACAACAGGTGACAGTGCTGTTCAAAAGATGAAGTTTATAAACTATGAAAAGGATGTCACACGATATGAAAGGATAACCGATGCTTTCAACGACCTTAACATTGGAAGAATAAAAGCAGTTGTGATAGACAGTGTTGTTGCTTACTACTATAAAAAACAAAATCCTGAAAAGTTTGATATAGCACCTGCTCAGCTTGAAAGAGAGCCTGTGGGAATAGCCCTCAGAAAAGAGGACAAGGACCTGTACAATGAAATTCAAAAGATTTTAGACCAATTAAAGAAGGACGGGACAATTGCTAAAATATCTGAAAAATGGTTTGGTGAAGACATTACAAAATAAAATAGAGGTGGCATGAGTTGACAGACAGTGTCATAATAAAGTACTTTCCTGTTCTTTTAAAAGCAAGCGTTGTTACAATTGAACTTACTGCAATTGCAGTTACAATCGGGCTTGTGTTTGGACTTATTGCAGCTCTTTTTAGAATTTCGAAAATAAAAGTTTTGAATTATATTGGCAGCTTTTATGTTTGGCTTTTTAGAGGAACGCCACTGCTTTTGCAGATATTCTTTATTTACTATGGTCTTCCCAAAATTGTTCCTGCTCTGACACTGCCAGCGTTTTTGGCTGGTGCAATTGCTCTTATTATCAACTCAGGTGCTTACACTGCAGAGATAATAAGGGCAGCAATTTTGTCAATTGACAAAGGGCAGTACGAAGCAGCAAAGGCTCTTGGAATGACATACCTTCAGACCATGAGATATGTAATTGTTCCTCAAACGTACAAGAGATTGATACCACCAATTGGCAATGAGTTTATTGCGCTTTTGAAAGACTCATCGCTGGTATCAACAATAGGGATGGTTGAGCTTATGCGCGCTGCACAACTAAAAGCGTCTGCAACAGGAAGGGATGCAGAGATTTATATAGCTGCGCTTGTGATATATTTGGCTCTTACCACAGTTTTTTCTACAATATTCAATTGGCTTGAAAAGAGGCTGGGAAAGTATGAGCAACAATAATGCAATAAACAATAGAAAAATAATAATTGCAAAGAACATTGTTAAATATTTCGGGCACAATCTTGTGCTGGACAAGGTGTCCTTAGAGGTAAACAGAGGAGAAGTTGTGGTTATAATAGGACCATCGGGGTCTGGCAAGAGCACTTTCTTGCGCTGCCTTAACCATTTAGAGAGAATCAATTCAGGGTATATTGAAATTGACGGATTTGTTATTGAAGACAAGGGGCTGCACGAAAAGCATAAAAAACACAGCTCAAAAGAGATAGCAAGATTTTGTTCACAAATAGGTATGGTATTTCAAAGGTTTAACCTGTTTCCTCACATGACAGCGCTTGAGAATGTGATAGTTGGACCTGTTGTTGTGAATAAAATGAAAAAAGAAGAGGCAGTGGAGCTTGGGATGAAACTTCTTGAGAAGGTAGGGCTCAAGGACAAGGCAAATTCATACCCTGCACAGCTTTCTGGTGGACAGCAGCAAAGAGTTGCAATTGCCAGAGCTTTGGCTATGAAACCTAAAGTGATGCTGTTTGATGAACCGACATCTGCACTTGACCCTGAACTTGTGGGTGAGGTTTTGAACGTCATGAAAGAGCTGGCAAGGGAAGGCATGACAATGCTTGTTGTGACCCATGAAATGGGCTTTGCGAGAGAGGTTGCAAACAGGGTTGTGTTTATGGACAAGGGGAAGATTGTGGAGGAAGGGCTGCCTGAAGAGATTTTCACAAATCCAAAGCAAGAGAGGACAAGACAGTTTTTGCAAAAGATACTGTGATTGTGGAAAGATTAAAAAATGTATATTTGAGAGCAAGCATAAGAGGGCTGTCTTTTAGGTTTTTAATGGCAGCCCTTTTTAGCTGCCAGAAAAGATTTTTATACAGAAAGGAAGAAAAAACTTGAGTGAGAAACGAAAGATTTTAGCAGATGCCGTTTTGCTTTTTGTTACAATGGTATGGGGAAGTTCGTTTGTACTCATGAAAAACACGGTTTTAAATATGAACCCAGTGGCATTTTTGGCTGTCAGATTTACACTTGCCTGGCTGATAGTTTTAGTAATATTCTGGAAAAATCTAAGAGGGTTGAAATTAAGAGAAGTTCTTTATGGTAGTATCATTGGATTTTTTCTATTTGTTGGGATGCTGTTGCAGATTATAGGCTTAAAGTTTACATATGCATCAAAATCAGCTTTTATAACTGGGCTGACTGTCATCTTGGTTCCTGTGTTTGTAGCTCTGATTGAAAGAAAGGTACCCAAAATTAACGTAACAGTTGGTGTAATATTGGCTTTTGCTGGGCTTTGGCTTTTAAGTGGTGCAAAGTTTTCAAATTTTAATTTTGGTGATTTTCTTACCCTTCTTGCTGACCTTGGGTTTGTGTTTCAAATTATCTTTATTGACATATTCACGGCAAAGGATAATATAAACACAATAAACATTGCAATTTTTCAGCTGATGAGTGCAGCGTTTTTATATGTGATGGTTTCAATGATATTTGGTATTAACCTCATAAATGTTAAAATAAATCTTACAGCCATTATTACTATTTTGATAACAGGTATTTTAGGGACAGCATTGGCATTTACTGCTCAAGTTTTTGTCCAGAAATACACAACACCCACTCATACAGCACTCATTTTTTCTGCTGAGCCTGTTTTTGGTGCAATTTTTTCTGCCATAATACCGTCTGGGCCAAACAACACAACTGAGATTTTACCTTTGATTTCTTATGTGGGATGTGGTTTAATTTTAATTGGGATGATTGTAGCTGAGCTGAACCTCGATAAAAATTATAGTATGGAGTGAAGCTTTAAAGATGGAGATTGTATTTCTTGGTGGAGCCAAAGAAGTTGGCGCATCGTGCGTTTTAATAAAGGCTTGCAACAAAAATATACTCATTGACTCTGGTATAAGAATGAAAGAAGACAAGCTCCCAAACTTACAGCTTCTTCGTGAGCTTGGTGGTGTTGATGTTTGTCTTATTTCGCATGCTCACCTTGACCATATAGGAAGCCTTCCTCTTATTGCAAGAGAATATCCTCATATTTTCTTTTATGCAAATCAGCCAACAAAAGATTTGATAAAAGTGCTTTTGTATGATAGCTTGAGGATAATGGAGATTGCAGAGGATGAAATACCTATCTATGCTGAGAAGAATGTAGAAGATTTGCTTGATAGAACTCTTACCTATGGATTTAACTACACATTTGAACCCATTGAAGGGATTAAGGTGACATTTTTCCCGGCAGGCCATATCCTTGGCGCTTCCATGATATTTATTCAGACTCAAGAAGGCAGCATACTTTACACAGGCGACTTTTCAGCAGACAGACAGCTGACTGTCGACAAAGCTTCAGTTCCAAAAATTAGACCTGATGTTGTCATATGTGAGTCAACCTACGGTGACAGGCTTCACACAAACAGAAGCTTTGAAGAAGAGAGGCTTTTTAACACAGTAGCAGAGGTTGTATCACAAGGTGGTAAAGTTTTAATTCCTGCCTTTGCAATTGGAAGAGCACAGGAGATTATTCTTATCCTCAGAAACTATATGAAAAAAAGAAAGGTTAGCTTCAATGTGTTCATTGATGGAATGGTAAGAGAGGTTATAAGAGTTTATAGAAATAACCCTACTTATTTGTCTTCAAGGTATTACAAGAGAGTGTTAAAAGGAGAAGAAATATTTTTAGCAGATAATATAAATGTTGTATCTGATAAAAAACAAAGAGAGGAAATAGTTTCTTCTTCAGACCCATGTGTCATAATCTCAAGCTCTGGTATGCTCACAGGCGGACCTTCTGTTTTTTATGCTGAAAAGATTGTACAAAGTCAAAATGCCCTAATTGCAATAACAGGGTATCAGGACGAAGAAGCGCCCGGAAGAAAACTTCTCGAACTTGCCGAACTTCCGGAAAACGAAAGAAAGATTGAGCTAAATGGCAAAGAATATGAAGTAAAGTGCAGGGTTGAAAAGTATGGGCTTTCGGCACATAGCGACAGAGATAGAATACTTGGATTTTTGGCAACGTTAAAACCAAGGACGGTCATTTTTGCACATGGCAGTGAAGATGCAATTTCACAAATTTCGGATATGGCAGTAAAGGAGCTTGGAGCAAATATAATTGTTCCGCAAAATGGTGAGATAAATTCAATTTCAATTGATAAACCAAGAAAGCAGCTGTCATTTTTCAATGTTAGGAAGCTAAACAATCAAGAACTTTTAAATGAAGAGAACTTGAAACTTTTGTGGCAGTACCTTGTAGAGAATAAACAAGAGTCAAATCATATAACTGCTGAACATGCCATTTTGATTTGGAATGGGAAAGAGTTCTTGGAAAGAGATGAAGTAAACAGGGTATTTGAACTTTTAAAGAAGTCGGTTTATTTTGAACAAAACCCCAGAAAACCCTACTTGTTTAGGATTTTATCTGCCCAAGAGGTAGAAGAAAGGTTAAAGCCAAAGCCTATGGAGCAGAACAAAATGAGAGAGCTTGCATTTGAAATGTTTGCAGAATATGGACTGTACAAAGTTGGTATGGACATTGAAAACAAGGTGGTTACATTTTATTTTCATTTTCCAGAGGCAACAAAAAAGCTTGAAGAAAAAATAAGGGAATTTGAAAAGTTGACACTCTGGAAGGTTGACATAAATCCCAATATTAATCTGACGTATGCTTCAGAATATGTTAAAAATCTTCTCAAAGATTATAACGTTAAGGTTATGAAATTTTCATACAATCCTGTAATAAATGCTATTGTGATAAGAATAAAAGAAGATTTTGAGGAAATGAAAAGTGTATCTGAAAAATTTTTAAAGGAAACTGGAGTTAGTCTAATATTTGATGTAGAGGACAAAAAACAAGAGGAAAAGGTAGATTTGCAAAAACCTAAGATGGAGCAGAACAAAGCCCTTCTTTTGATTGACCTCTATTTTGAAAATGAAAAGGATAAGATTTATAAGAAAAGCATTAAAGAAGGAGGAAAATATATAGAACTTTCGTTTGTGACACCTTTTGTGGGCGAAAAGTATAAAGACAAGATTGAAGAGCTCTCAGCAAAAACCGGATGGGATATAAAAGTGTCTCAGTCAATAAATCAGGTTGAGATGATAAATATATTAAAAGAGATATTGTCAAAATATAATATAGAAATTCAAAAAAATCCCAGCATTTATCCTTCAGCAAGAGAGGTAAAGATAAAACTAAGTGAAGAGGTACAGGAAGAAATTTTGAAAAAAATATCAGATGAGTTTTTTGAACATACAGGGTTTTATCTGAAAGCATAATTTTTCTCATAATTCCAATTGCAAGCAGATTTACTTGATAATTTTAAAAGAATACAACAAAGAGGGCGATTCAAATGGAAGCAAAAAAGCCCAAGGTTTACAACTATAATAAACTACCAACACTCAAACTCTTTGAAAAAACTTGGCACGCCCGGGGGGAATCGAACCCCCGACCACAGAAGTTCTGTGAATGATAAATTACCAAATAACAGCCAGCCGTATATTGTTTGATTTTACTGCACTCACAGACTTCAAAATTGTATCTAATTGCCTTGAAAAGTATAAAATTTTATCCGTGTAGGTGTCAAATAGGTGTCAAGTGCATGGTGTTCTTTTCGAACTGGTAATGAATATTCATGCATATGAATTTGATGGCGAACATTAACCTGGACTGCCTGTATCTTCTTTTGAATACAAGAAAGATTTAAACAAGCTATCAATCTTTTTGGCAACCGATTCTTTCATCTCGGTTAACACGTGGGAATAAATATTGAGAGTGGTTGATATATCTTTGTGTCCAAGTATTTCCTGGATGACTTTTGGTTGTTCATTGCTCTCAAGAAGTCTTGTGGCAAATGTGTGCCTTAAAGCATGAAAGTTGATGTCCAGTTCTGCTTTTTTAATGATTCGATAAAAAGTCCTTTGAAAATTTCTCGGGTCAATTGGAGTTCCTACTGCAGTACAAAATACATAATCGTTATCTATGTATCCAGCACCTGCTTGTTCTTTCTCTTTCTCTTGTGCTTCCTTGTGCTTTTTTAGTTCTTCCAAAGTTATTTCTGCCAAGGGTACAATTCTGATACTATTAGGTGTTTTCACTTCGTTCACTATAAGAGATGTTGTTGTTTCTGTGCTACCATATGTTCTGGCTCGTAATATGGTTCGTTTGACTGTCAGGATTTTTTTCTCGAAGTCAATGTCACTCCACTTGAGCGCTAATATTTCACCCAGCCTTAATCCTGTAGTAAGTGCCAGAACGAACGCTGGTTTTAACCGTTCCACTTCCAGGGCTTCTAAAAATCTTCTTTCTTCTTCTAAAGTAAAACTTTTATTGTTTCTTTCTTTTTTGACTTCGGCAGTGTCACTGCTTCGCTAACATTTCTTGGTAGCAAACCGCTCTTGACGGCTTGTTTTAAAGCTGAGTGCAGGATTGTATGAATATGTTTAATCTTGCTGGTTGATAAACCTTCTTCCTTCTTTTGATTGTATAATTGTTTAAGATGTTCAGGTCTGATATCTTTAAGTTTTAAATTACCTATGTGTGGCACGATGTGGACTCTAATTAATTGTTTCATAGCTTTCAAAAGTGGAGATTTTTATTTGGTTTCTTTTATATGTCCATAGCCAAATTTTTAGCCATTCGCTCAAAGTAATTTTACTGCTGTCAACATCAAAACCCTGTTCAATCTCGTTTAAGGCTTTTCTTATTTTATCAGCCACTTCTTGCCTTGTTCTGCCATAAAAGAATTTCTTTTTTGATTTCCTTTTTCATCATAGCCAACAGTAATAAAGCCACACCATCTGCCATCTTTTCTTTTGAAAATGCTGCCTTCACCTTTACCGCGCCTTCCCACTCTTACATCTCTCCCAGTGAAAAATGTTTTACAATTTAAAATTTCTTACAAAAAATGATATCAGAAAGAATGTTCCTGTCAACCTCTCTTTCATCAACCAAAAATAAAAGAGTTTGTCTATAGCTTATTAAGGCAGAGGACTGATTTCCTCTGCCTTTTTTTATTTTGAACCAAATTTTTTTTTGAGGAGGGTTAAGGGAATGGTAAAGAATTATTTGATTACATTAACTTTGAAGAACAAATCTTTAGATGAAGTAAAATCATACAAAAAGTTAGCAAAAAATTTTTTAAATTCACTTAGAAATTTTTGTAAAAAAGAGAAAGTAAATTATGCAGTATGTTTTTCTTTTTCAAAATCAAAGATTGAAAATGGGATTAGAAGAAATTCGAGACTCCATTTTCATCTAATTTTGACAACAAATAAAATAAACAAGATAAAAATTTTATAACAAGGTATTGGAAATATGGATTTGTACATTTTAAAAATGTATCCTATTGTTTATTTGAAGCTATGCGATACACTATTGCCCAAGAAGAATGGGCTTTTATTCAGGGGAACGACTGCGCATACAAAATGGAAATATTAAGCATTATTGAGAATAATTATAATTCATCTGAAAAGGAGATTGCATCTGTTGTTGAAACTCAAAAAGGTGAGAAACTTGAATTGAAATTTAATAATATTAGGGATACTGGTAATATTGATAATCCTGGAGTATTCTACGACGTAGTTATTGTGTATGGTATTCTTGTGCCACATAGGAAGTGGTATTATGATACAAGTTGATTTGTTTTAGGGGATAATTAGGTGTTTTAGCTGGTTGTTAATCAAAATTGTGATTTACAAAAAACAGGATTAGCTGATAAGAACAGCAGGCTTTTCATGTGTTCAGGATTGTGCTAAAATAAGAGTGAAAGCTTCAGCAGGAGGCTTTTCGTTATTGCTCTCGGGAAGGGAGAGGTTTTTCGTTACTGCCTGCTGAGGCTGGTTTTTTAATTTTCAATTGGAGCAGTATTTCAGTTGATTTGGTGGTTGAATTTTAGTTTTTGTTGGATGGCTTAAAAGATTTGTATCCGACTCATTGAAAAGGACTCTGTCAGTGCAGAAGGTACGATAGAGAGATTTTTGAGATACGTGACGCTTTTGGTTTTAAGGGGAAAACAGGGGGATGGAAAGTTTTTGCTAATTCGACATTAATGGTTAAGGGGCAGGGTTTAAAACCCTGTCTTTTGTTTTAAGATGTTCTTGTTTGAATTTTGGTTTTTGATTTATCTGATGTCCTTTCGAAACAGTTCAAACAACCAATGAAGAAAATAATTCAGGAAGCTATTGCGGAGTACGTGAGGAAGGGTTATACTTTCAGTGACTGTGAAAAGCTTTTGGCCTTTTTAAAAAAATAGTAAGTTGTGGCAGAAAAAATTGAAGAAAGGCAGCTGTGGGAAACCACATTGCAGGATGGGATTGAAAAATGAATCCACTTTGGGCTATATGAGTAGACCGGGGCAAGGGCGTACTGTCAGAAGAATGTTAATCTGCCGTAAGAAACATACATGTATACTCGAAATTAGCCATAGCCAACTAGCGTTCATTATTAGAAATGGTTAAATTCAATGGTGAAGAAACTTGCAAATGTGTGTGAGAAAGCTAAATCAAAAGCTCAAATCAAGCATGGAGTATATCGCAAAGCCGTTGATATACCTGGATTTGTGGGGTAACAGACAAACCTGCAAATGGCTTTTGAGCCGGGGTAGGGTGTGGGAAATACCAAAAGAGTAGGGATAGGTGCTGTAAACGATTACATTAGAATTGTAAAGCTTGAAAGTTGCTGGGCGAGCAAAAAGCCAACCAAAAAGAGCCAACTCAAGACTTGCGCCGGTAGTTGAAAACCTCGAGAGCACTGGCTTTTAAACTATTGCAAAAGTCTGAAATTGGATGTATACTTAAATCGGAGTGATAATTATGGAAAATAGTATAATGAGAGAGATTTACAATATTCAGGAAAAATTTTATGAAGAAACAAAAGATATGACTCTAAAAGAGTTTTTAGAATATATTCACAAAAGAGCTGAGAAGGTAGTGAGGGAGATAAAAGGAGTGTCAAAGGAAGAAAAACAGGATGGGACTATAAGATACTGCTGAACAAAAGTTATAATAAAAACAGTTAGAGAAACTGTATTCAAAACGTGTCTATAGAAATGTAAAAATAGAAACTACCACAGCAAAAGCTGTGGTTTTTGTTTTTTGTGTGGTATAATAAAAGTGTAAGTGAGAAATTTTCAAGTGTGAAAGGTGATTTTGTTATGTTGTTTACAGTAGTAGTAAGCAAAGAGGACAATTGGTATATAGCTAAATGCATAGAAAACAATGTAGCTTCACAAGGAAAAACTATCGAAGAAGCAATAGCCAATTTAAAAGAAGCTCTTGAACTTTACTATGAAGGAGAAGAGATACAAAAACCACAGATGCCACCGCTAATAACTACAATAGAGGTGGCAGTATAAATGTCACCAAAATATCCTGTACTGAAGCCCCAGGAGATAATAAGAGCGCTCAAAAAAGCTGGGTTCAAGGAAGTATCACAAAGAGGCAGTCATCTCAAGCTAAAGAGATAAAATCCAACAAGGATTGTTATTATTCCTATGCATGAAGAAGTTGCAAGGGGACGCTAAAAAGTATTTTGGAGCAGGCAGGAATAAGTCTGGAAGAGTTTTTGAAACTGTTGTAGGAAGTTCTGACACAGCGCAAGAGGAGAAGAGATAGAGGATGATGGAGACAAGTGCAAAGAAGGAGCTGCACAGGATAAGAGAGCGAATATATGAAGAGACGGAAAACATATCTCGGGATGAATTCATAGAATACATTAGACGAAAAGCCAACAAAGTAAGAGAAGAGACGAAAAGGTTCAGAGAAAAAACTGTTAACGAAATTAACTGAAGCACAAGTTAATGTCAAGAGCCCATCACGCCTCTTTGCTGATTTTTTGTTCTAAAGAGCCAGCAAATGCGGACCAGGGTGGGACGGAAAAATCAAAAACTACTGGCAGGAGAAGGTGTTTGCCAAAGCAGGTTAGCGTGAGGTTGTCCGGGCAGTTGCATACTACGATGGGTGCGTTTTAAAAATTTCAGAAAGAGGGCTTGACAGGGGGATTAAGGTGTGGTAGATATATTAATAAGTCGTATTATGCCTAAAAGGTTGTTAATACAAAAAGTTCATTTTTATTCGGTATTTTCGTTTAAAATAGTAAAAAGCAAAGCCACAGGTTATCAAAGGCCTGTGGCTTTATTTTTTTGTGGGGAATAGGTCACTTTTTGCACGGTGTGAGGTATAAATATTTATCAGAGAAATATAGAAACGATGTACGAGGGATGCGTCGTGCAGCCTCTACTCAAGTAAATAGCAAAACTATTGTTTCCAAAAATACTTTTGAGTGTATTGATGTTTTGTATTTTGGCATTACATTTTCATGCATATACCGTGGTCGGTAGTACCAGCAATGATGTAAGTAGTTTTAAACGGAAAGTTATTTGAGTCGGTTTTTAATAATATATCCAGCGCGTTTGAGCAAGTATACGAATTAAACACATCAGTTCGCATTTTGCAATGGGTTATAGAGCAATGTAAAATAACAAAGATTTTTAAGACGTAATATAAGTTGTCCAATCTAATTCGAATGATTTCTTACCAAGAAGGATGGTAAAATTTTAAATACACAAAATTATTTACACACTCAAAGCTAAAGCTAAAGGGGTGGGCATTCAGAATACCCACCCCAACTCTTGACAAAGAGCCGCTTTTTTGTTATTATCAATACTTTTTCGGTTCTTTCCTACCCTAGTTGAAATTAAATAATAAACCCTCATTTCTTAACATTCCAAAACTACAGCGGCTGTACTACATATGATTTAATAGTCTTTTTCTTATACTCGAAAAATAAAATTTATTCAACTGGCTTCGGGAAGAACCCATTTTATGATATCATTATGCAACAGACACAATTTTATTTTAACATCCGGTGCTGCAATAGCTCATATTAAAAAAGGACCGCACATTTATTCATTGGAGTACAATCTCATGCGAAGAAATGCTTGATGATACAAAGAAAGCGGCAATATTTGAAGCTACTTGAGTAGGTGTTAATCCTGATTTTGGAGAAATCGTTCATATAAAAAATGTTTCATTGGCTTATCTTTTTTTAATAATTTTCAAATGTTCAGTTTATGCGATTATATTGTTAACAATATCAATTGAGTGCTATAATTTAGATAACCTAAAGAATAACTATATTTATTAGATTAATGGGTAAAAGTTCAGAAAAAGTAAAAGATGATTTGTGAAAGTGACAAACTTTAGAAAAATAAGCTATACCAATTTTATTCTAAAAACAACAGGATGGTGAAATTATGGATTTTCTTATATGCAAGATACCAGAAGAGATTGAAAGAGAAGAAAAGCGTGGTAATTTCGGTCTGGCTCTAAAATTGATAGAAAAATGGTTAGCTGATGAAAGAATAACTGAGATACAAAGAAAGCGTTTAATGTATGAAAAAGATAGAATAAACAAACTGCTCGAAAGCTATCCTTTTGATGAAGAAAGTGCTTTAAAGCAGGCAATGGAGTTAATTGATTCTTTTACTTATAGTGAATTCTACCAACTTTTGGGGGAAGGCTATATTGATTACATAGTAGTTGAAGGAAAGAAGAAATTTGAAGAGCATTTTGTTCAAAATATAGGTTTTACTGTTCCAGCATACAGAGAAAGGATCAAGAAAGATCCTGTTTCAGAGAAGGCAAGAGAATTGCTCAACAAGAGATTAGAACAACTGACAGAGGGTAATCCTGCCAAAAGATACCGAGTACGAGCAAAGATAACTGTTACCATTAAAGACGATGCAGATAATTTTCGTGTTTGGCTTCCTTTTCCGAAAGAAGAGTTTCAGGTTTGCGATGTAAAACTTGTTTCAGCAAGCCACAGAGACTATTTTCTTGCAGACAACCGAGCTGCTCAGAGAACTATTTACTTTGAAGGCAAAGAGAAAGAGTACTTCGTTGAGTTCGAATACACTATAAATGAGTGGATAAACAAAGTTGACCCGGAAAAGGTTGAAGAAAATGATTTAACTGAATTTCTTTGTGAGGAACCACCTCATGTGTTGTTCACACCATACCTGAAGCTTTTAACTAACGAAGTAGTTGCTGGCGAGGAGAATCCTTATTTAAAAGCGAAGAAAATTTACGATTGGGTTACAACACATGTTAGGTACTCTTATGTTCGACCATATGCCACTTACGAGAACATACCACAATATGTTGCAGAGAACTTGAAAGGAGATTGTGGCTTTCAGGCTCTCCTTTTTATAACTATGTGCCGGATTGCTGGAATACCTGCTCGATGGCAGTCTGGGTGGTATGCGAATCCTTTGATGGCTTCTCCACACGACTGGGCTTTGTTCTACGTCAAACCTTATGGTTGGCTGCCGGCAGATCTTTCATTTGGTGGGGCAAGACGGGAGAATGAAAAACTTCGCAGTTTCTATTTTGGTAACTTAGATGGTTTTAGGATGGTCGCAAACTCAGACTTTATGAAAGAATTCGTACCCAAACCAAATTTCCTGCGATTTGATCCCACAGATAATCAACTTGGTGAAGCCGAATCCTCATTTGGGAAAGTTAAAACTAAAAGCAGGATTGAGATAATCTCTTTTGAAGAAATCTGAGGAGAGGGTGATATATTTCAATGAGTAAGATAGTAAATGTCAAATTCAATGTCAAATACTACGAGTATGATAAGCCTTTTCACATCACTGGAAGTATATCTTCTGAGACAAAAAATGTGGAAGTAGAAGTCACACTTGAAAGTGGTGCCAAAGGTTACGGTGAAGCTGCACCTTCATTTAGAGTCAATGGGGAAAAGGTTGAAATGATCTCTGCACTCGAGCCTTTTGTGAGAGATTCGCTTGTTGGACTTGATGTGCGACAGTATCGAAAGATCTTTGAAATAACTGATAAGCTATTTGCTGTTCCCAGTTTAAAGGCTGCTATTCAATATGCTGTTTTGGATGCATTGAGTGAAGAGACGAATATTCATGTCTACCAACTTCTTGGCGGAGCTTTGAAAGAGATTGAAACGGATAAAACAGTAGGGATAGACACAATTGAAAATAGAGTTAGCGAAGCAAAAAAAATTTTTGACTCGGGCTTTAGGGTCATAAAGATAAAGGTTGGAGAAAATTTGAAAGAAGATATAGAAGCAATGCTTGAGATTTACAAGGTGACCAAAGGTGCAAAATACATTGTGGATGCGAATATGGGATACACACCAAAGCAAGCAGTGGAGTTTGCCCAGCAGATTTACAAAGCAGGAATAGACATAGCTGTGTATGAACAACCAGTTATTTCAAGTGATATCGATGGGCTCAGATTTGTCAGATTTCATGTTCCTTTTCCTGTTGCTGCCGATGAGTCTGCTAAGACAAAATTTGATGTCATGAGATTGATACGTGAAGAAGCTGTAGATTATGTGAATATAAAGCTGATGAAATCCGGAATAAGCGATGCTCTTTCTATTGTAGAGCTTGCAAAGAGTGCTAACCTGAGGTTAATGATAGGATGTATGTCTGAATCAAGCGTCGGGATTAATCAGAGTGTTCACTTTGCCCTTGGAACTGGAGCATTTGACTTCCATGATCTTGACAGTAATCTAATGTTAAAAGAACCAAAGTTTAGAGGGAAATTCATTCAAAATGGAGCGAAGATGATAGGATATTAAGTGAAGTTTAGTAACAACAAAATTTGCAAAAAGATGCTACTTTTAATATTCCGATTTGGTTTAAAATTTTTATTTTTGTTGTAAAATTAAGTGCAATAGGGTAAGAAATATTGAAGCCATAGCTTCAAACTGTGTATGGTATTAGTTGAGAATACAAACACATACAAAGAAGGTTTGAAGCTATGGCCTATGATAATAATACCAAAAAGAGAAGGAAATTTAAACACACAAGTAGAGCCGAAAGAGGAGCGATAGAAAAACTGATAGAGCTTGGTCTGACCATAAGAGAAATAGCAAGAAGATTAGGCAGAAATGCAAGTACTATTTCACAGCAGGATAAAGCAAGGAACAACAACTCAAACGAAGAGTGATTTGAGTACATTTGAAAAGTATTTAGCACCAACAGGACAAGCTGTGTATAACAAAAACAGAGCAAGGTACGGTAGAAAAAGTAAACTTTTAGAAGTGAAAGAATTTTTGAAGCTTGCAGAAAAGCTGAAAGATAAGTGGTCAGTCGATGCGGTGGTTGGATACTGCAGACAGGAACTTGGATTTAGCAAAGAAAGGATGGTATGTACAAAGACATTATACAACTGGATAGGAAAAGGGTTTTTGAAAGTAAAGAACATAGATTTGCCAATTAGAGTTAGATTAAAGCCAAGGAAAGTAAGCAGAAAAGTAGCAAAGAATAAGCCAAAAGGCAAGAGTATAGAAGAAAGACCGTAGAAAGTAAATAACAGCGAAGAATTTGGACATTGGAAGATAGGTACTTTCGAAGCTTAAGCGTTCTTCAGCCAGTGTATTGGTTACTCTAACAGAGAGGTTAACAAGATTTGGTCTGATTTTTGTAATACTGAAAAAAATACCTGAGAATATTTATCAGCAAGTATTTCATCAGGAGTTGCAGCTTTAATGAAAATATTGGGTGATATTCTTACTACTACATCTCTGTACTACTGCATGTTTACAAACTTACATTGGAGTTTCAGGCTTTTTTCCAATTCCTTAATTCTAACTATGATGCAAATTTGACAAAACACATCAGATGACTTTTTTTGAGGACGTTAGAATGGAAATATTAAACCAGTTCGTAGAATACAACAAGATTCCTCGATTTATGTTCTGGGGGTATGGAAAGGGTACAGATGGAGTGAATTATGCAGAACCCGAGAAAGCTTTTGTGGATTGGTTGTACGTTCGTGGGCTGCGTCAGAAGTGGCCTTTTGAGAGGATTTGCTCTATGATGGAAGATATGTATCTAACTGACGAAGATTTCAGCTTGGACAAGGTGAGGGAATACATTAAAGAGATTGAGAACAAAGATTTAAGCAGCAGACTTTTAAAGCTGTTCGAAGATGCACTTAAGGATGTGTTTGAGAAGAACAAAAATAACCCATTCAGCAAGATTTTGTAGTGGTAAGAAGCATGGTTGTGCCAAAGTTTTACAAGAAATTGGCTATTTTCATGGCTGAGATTGTTCTTGCAGTGCTTTGTTTTCTTGTTATAATGATAGTTAATTGTGGACTACCATCTACCTACAAAGTTAAACTGCCCTTATTCTCACAGGGTGGTTTACACACCCACTACTGAGTATCTGCTCTACAGTAGACTCATCAGGTTTTAGAGTTTATTGGCTTCAACCCAGCATAGTTATTAATCCTTCAGCGTTCAATGAATAATGTACCTGCTCATTGAAATTTTAAACTTCATGGATTATAATAAACTCAGAACAATTGGTAGAGAGGTGGTTTAGATGATACAGGCAACGTCAAAGATTACTGGAAGGGGTCAAGTACAACTGCCAGCTGAGATAAGGAAAGTTATTGGTGGGGAGATAGGGGACACTGTACTTTTCACGATGCAGGACGACGGCAAAGTTGTAATTGAAGTGATAAAGAAGCGAAAACTATCAGAGCTTGGCGGTTCTCTGAAGTCATCAGTTGCGTTCACGGATTTGGAACATGAAGCAAATAGCACAAAAGAAATCTGGGTAAACAAGAGAGTGAAGGGGACACAGTAATGGAAAAGGTTTGGATTGATGCAAATGTTATTTTGAGATATCTTTTGCAAGACCACCAGGAGTTTTTCCAGAAAGCTCAGAAGATTATGCTCGAAGCGGAGCAGGGGAAGTTAAAACTGCTTGTTGTCCCAATCACGATTGCAGAGGTTGTATGGACTCTTGAGTTGTTTTATAAGATACCAAGGAAGGAGATAGCTGATGTTCTAAGTGCTTTCATATGCTCTGATGGTATTGAAGCAGAGGAAGCTGATGTTGTTCTTTTTGCACTCAAAAGCTACAAGGAAAGCAATGTTGATTTCATTGATGCATATCTTTCTCATCACATGGCAAAGTTGGGGAACAACAAGATCTTCACTTTTGATAAGAAACATTTTTCACGACTTGATGTAGAAATTTTGAGTACAGATTAAGAATAGTGAAAATGGTTCCCATGGAACCGACTCCAGCACCCTTAAATGAACTCGATGATTTCTTTGGAGTAAGCATAGATTATCTGCTGTACAGGACTGATTGTGCGTGTCTCAGAAAAGCAAGATACAAAAAACAGTCAACTGCAAACTCCAACAGATGCAAACAAAGAAACTGCCACTGACGATATAAAAGAGTTATTGCTTCTGGCTCAAAATCTGCAGGAGGAAGATTTGAAACTTTTAAAACAAATGGCAAAAAGGCTTGGGAGGCAATCTGCAATTTTCTATACCCAAGAATGCTGCCATTTAAGTCAAAAAAACAATTTGAAATTTTAGGTTGCAGGTAAGGAAAGGAGTTTGTAGGATGTTAAACACAACTGCAAAAGATGAGGAGTAGAAATTTCTTAAATGCAATTGTGTTATAATAAAAAATTCCTTATAAACTTTGGAGATATCAAAATATTTAGGCTTACCAGAAGATATGGTATAATAAAGTCGAAAAACTTGAGTGGAAGAACGAAAACACATAAAATTGGGATATTATCTGCATTGGGGTTACAAATGAGTTAGGCGTAAGTACAAATTGGAGATGGTGATTATGTCATCATTATCTTTAAAAATAGTATATGGGAATACTAATAGAAAAACGGCATATGAAGGAATTGTTTTGCAAAATGGTTTCAACGAGTACTTATCTAAACGAGTAAAGAAAAGATTTTATGATATAGATGGTACTATGTTACTCATTAATGAGTTTGAGAATATAGCCTCAACAGGTTTTGAAAAATCTTTACTCGTTAATATATTTTCAATTTCACCACCTGCAGAAGACTGGAGAATTGGAGAAGCTTTAGCTGAATGTTATTTGGAAGATTTTGAGGGTACAAGATTTTATTACCCGCCTTTTAGAGATGCAAGGAATCCTAAAGCAAATCTTCAAGGAGCAGATTTAGTTGGTTTTGTAGATATTGACGAAGAAAATACTATATTCTTATTTGGAGAAGTAAAAACATCTGAAGATAAAAATTCTCCGCCTCAAGTGATGTATGGGAGATCAGGTATGATAGATCAACTTCGGAGTATACAAGGCGATCTAAACTTACAGAAATCACTAATTTCATGGCTTGGATTTAAGGTACAACCTTTGTTGGAAGAGGATCCATTTAAAAAAGATTATCTCAAAGCTTTAAAAACATACTTAAAGGAAGAAGCAGAGTACAAGTATTTTCTTTTTGGTGTATTAATTCGAGATACTGAACCAAAAAGTACAGACTTGAAATCGAGGTACGAATCCTTGAAAAACAACCTATCTAAGGGAGCACGATTAAAATTGATTGCCTTATATATTCCAATATCAATCAAAAATATGAAAAATTATATTGTTGATGAAGGTGGATAAAATGAATGAGATTGCTCACTGGATAATAAGTGAACTTCCAGAGGACATTCGAAGAAAAGCAGATGAAATAATTAACAAGAGAAAAATTGAAAATAAGTTATTTACTAAATCTACTTTGGTCCATGAAGAAAAAGAGTTACTTGAAAAAGTGTTGGAAATATACGAATTGGCGATAATAGATTTATGGGACAAAGAAGAAAAGAAAAATGAGTTTTCATTTTTAAATAAAAAATGCTTTGACATAATTCAAGTATTTCCTTTACCTCAAGATGATATTCCCAAAATTAAACATGTTTTGAAGTTGATAGGTTATTCATATTTAGGTGAGAAATGGGAAGATGGCAAAAGATTTTTAATAGAAGAAAAGAATGCATGGTCAGTTAGTATTGATGATAAAACCACGTGGGATGAAAGGCTATTTAAGAAAACGTATTTAGCGATATTATATCTTGTTAAGAAAAACTCTTGGGAAGACCTCAGAAATGCAATAGATCTAATTAACAGTTTGCGAGATGAGCAAAAAGACTATGAAGAAAGATATTTGGAGTCTATAGATATAGAATTTAAAAAAGGTGCTGCTCTAGAACTAGCTTCATTCTATCACTTTGCTAAATCTATAGAAATATTGGGAGAATTTATGTTGGAGGGTGAACCTTCAAGTGATAAAGTTATAAGCGAATTAGAGTATCATTTAAACAAAGGAGTTTATTTTTGCGACTTTTCGGGAAATTTTGAATTTTCTCTTATTCTTCGACTTATGTTAGCAATGTTTAAAAAGATGGTATTCAATTCTATATGGCGTGTTTCAGAAAAAATTAATTCTAAAATAACTAGTTTTGTGAAAACTATAACTAAAGCATCAAAGCCAGTATATGAACTGTTATATCCTCAAAGGGCTGCTATATTGGAAATGGGATTGTTGGATCCGGCCTCTCGTGGAATTGTAGTTAATCTACCGACATCAAGTGGAAAAACTTTAATCGCAGAGTTTAAGATTTTACAAGCTCTAAATCAGTTTGAAAATGGTTGGGTTGCTTATGCTGTTCCTACTAGAGCACTGGTAAATCAAATAACCAATAGATTAATAAAGGATTTGGGGCATGAACCATTAAACCTAAAAGTAGAAAAGATGTCAGGGGCATTAGAAGTTGATTTTTTTGAGGAAAAACTAATTGAAGAGAAAGCTTTTGATATTCTAATTACCACTTATGAAAAATTAAATTTACTGATAAGACAAGGAATTGAAGAAAGATTAGGTCGTAAGTTGGTATTATTAATTGTTGACGAAGCACATAATATAGAAAGCCCAGACAGAGGATTAAACATAGAAATGCTCATATCTATAGTGAAGAGTGACTGCAAGTATGCAAATTTCTTGCTCTTAACTCCTTTTATTCCTAATTCTCGGGAGGTTTCTAAATGGATAAGTCCAGATAATCCGAAGTCCATTGAAGTTCAATTACAATGGTGGAAACCTAATGATCAGATCGTAGGAGTTTATTACGCAGAGGGAGAAAAGCGGAAATGGAAAACTTATTTTGAGCCATTAATTACAACACATTCTACAATCTTTTTCTCTGATAAAGTACAAATTGGCAGTTACAATGATCTTTTCAATGTTTCGCGTTCGAAACTTAATAATAAATCTCTTTTGACATCTATTGTTGCTAAACAGTTAGAAGATGTTGGATCTTTATTAATAGTTGCTAGAACAATAAATGAGACATGGGAGATTGCAGATCATCTTTATAGTTATTTTGATAATGTAGAGGATGAAGATATTCTATTGGTCCAGAGATTTGTTGCCGCAGAACTGGGGGAGAATTTTCCATTAGTCAAATATTTATCAAAAGGAATAGGTATTCACCACGCAGGTTTACCTGATGAAGTAAGATATCTAATGGAATGGTTAATGGAAGAAAATAAACTGCGTGTTTTAGTTGCAACTACTACTATAGCCCAGGGTATAAATTTCCCAGTTTCTGCAGTCTTAATGGCTTCATATAGCTATCCATTTGGAGAAATGCCTGTTAGGGACTTCTGGAACATTGTAGGTAGAGCAGGAAGAATAGATCAAAAATCTCTTGGTATTGTAGGAATTGCTGTTAAAAATGAGAATGATAAACGTAAGATTATGGATTATGTACGTAAGCAAACGGGAGATCTTATTTCTATACTTGTAAAAATGGTTGATGAATTAGAAAATCTAGGACAAGAACTTGGAATGGAGTTAATTATTCGTTATCCAGAATGGTCAGCTTTTCTTCAATATATATCTCACTTGTATAAACAATATAATAATGTTTCTGAATTAATTACTAGACTTGAAATGGAGCTCAATAGAACTTATGGCTATATAATTTTAAATCAGAGGAAAAAAGAAGTCTTGAAGAATGCTGTAAAACAGTATGTTGATAAATTAAGCGGTAAAGAATACTTGGTAAATTTAGCTGATCAAACAGGTTTCTCTCCTGATTCCATAGAAAGAGCAATATACAAAATAAGAGAGCTAAAGTTAAAACAATCTGATTGGTATAGCAGTAAAATGTTTAATAATGAAACAGGAATATTAAAAAAACTAATTGGAGTTATGCTCTCTGTTCCTGAAGTTAAAAAAAGTTTAGAAATTGATATACCAGGAGAAACAAAAACTTACTCTAAATTATCTCACTTGATTATAGATTGGGTGTCTGGAAAAGAGTTTACTGAAATAGCCAAAAATATATGGGGTAGCGACGATCCAAGAAAAATTTCTGATTGCGTAAAAGCCATTTACCAAAAGGTTGTAAATGGTGCTACATGGGGATTGGCAGCTTTTTTGAGTATGCCTACATCTGGAATTAATTTTTCGCAACTTACAGAAGACGAAATAAGGAATCTGAAAAATATTCCTGCTATGGTATATTATGGTGTGAATACTGAAGAAGGTATTGTAATGAGAATAAATAATGTTCCAAGATCTATTGCAAATAAACTTGGAGAAATATACAAAATGAAAAACGAAGATATATCTCCAAGATCTGCTTATGAGTGGTTAAAAAATATATCAATTAGTATTTGGGATGAAAGCGTACCTTCAAATAAAAGTATCTCTGGTGCCGACTATAAAAGAATATGGGAAAAACTATCGGGAGAAAGATAAATGATAGTCTCCTTTGACCTAATGACAAGCAGACAGTTAAGCTTTACTTTATTCAAATTTGTTAAACTCCTCGTGCCATTGACCTTTAAATGTTGTATAATAAACTTACAATTGTTAGCACCAATAGCATTAAAATGCATCTACAAAATGTAAAAATAAAATTCGAACATGTTCCAAAACAGCCCTGGGAGTCGAATTTCTCAGGGCTTTTTGATTTTCAGCTGATAGTTTCTGAGCGCAGGAATCTGGTTTTCCAATGCTCGGAACAGGTAACGATAAAGAAAGGACAAAAGAAAAGTACAAGCATCTCATACTAGTGTTGGCTACCAAAATTGTCCCACCCTGATGTAAAGGCTTCTCGCCTGTGCATCTACGAAAAAGTTGAATCCAAAGCAGACACAGGACAAACTTTAAAACCCTTGTGTTATTTACATTTTGCCATAGTAGGCGAACCTGAAAAGAGCTTTTCGGCAGGGTAAAAAGACAGCGCAACGGTAAAGGTCAAAAAAGTGTGTTACATGGTATTCATAGTCTCTAAGTGTTAATTCACTTCTCCCTTCAGCCCGTTTGTAAAACAGGAATTGCTGTAAAGCTTTTCGCCAATCCATTTTGATAACGCTTCTTCTGGGCATAATAAAACCACCTCTCGCATTTTTCTTGCGATTGGTGGTCATGACTTGGCGTTTTGTAATCCAGTGGGGATATACAAGTCCTATGGGACACATTTACCACAGGACTTGGGGTGTTTTTAAACCCATTTCCAAGTTTTTCTACTGCACTTAGTCCTTGATATATCTCATCTGGCACGCCCGGGGGGAGTCGAACCCCCGACCACAGGATTCGAAGTCCTACGCTCTATCCTCTGAGCTACGGGCGCACGTCCTTTATAACACCAATTTAAATTATAAAATCAAATCAATGAATTTGCAACCTTTTTAAATATCTTAAAATATTGATATTAATCTTAATTTGCAAAACACCAAAATCATTCAATCCAAAGAAAAGTTATAGTATAATAAGAACAAGCTCAATATTAATACAAACAGTGATACATTAATAAGGCATAAAAAAATGATATCTGAGGGGATAATGATGTCAGAAATTTTTGAAAAATACTTTGGCAAACACAACAGCTCCTCTGAAAACACCAAGTGGGGAGAAGAGGTTTCAAATCAGAAAACTTTTAAAGAGCAAAGGAAAATTGTAGATAAATTGGCGTCGCTTCTTTACCTGAATTTAAGCCTAATATTCAGGGAAGATAAAAAATTTGAGATTGACCATGGTGAATTTAAAGAAGAGATTATAGCTGGAAATTTAAATGGTATTCACTCAGAAGCTGTGTTTTTAAAACCAAGGGATTTGAATCCACCTTATCCTGTGGTGGTTGTTTTGCATGACCATGGTGGATTTTACTACTATGGTAAAGAAAGAATATACAGGCAAGACAATACCCAGACTTTTGTCAATGAATACCAGAAAAAGTTTTACTCGTCATCACCTTGGGCGTTAGAGTTTGTAAAAAAAGGATTTGCTGTGTTTTCACCCGATGCATTTTATTTTGGGCAAAGAAGGCTTTCTGCTGAGTTAATTGAGCTTTTAACAGATGACAATTCATTAGACGAGCTTTTGAATTATGAGGAAGGTTCATATGAATATATAAGGATTTTCAATAAAATATCCTCACAGCTTGAACCTATGATGTTTAAGAATATCAATCTATATGGTACAAACTGGCCAAGTATTTTGTTAAACGAAGACTTGGCATGGATTAACTACCTCTTGCAAAGAGAGGATGTAGACAAAAACAGAATTGGTTGCATGGGATTTTCCTTAGGGGGTTTTAGGACACTGTTTTTGAGCAGCCTCAGAAATGAAATAAAATGTAGCATCATCATTGCCTTTATGTCAGAATTTAAAAAAATGCTTGGCAAAACTGCAAGACATACTTTTATGGTTCATATTCCAGGTTTTACAAGGGTTCTTGACCTGCCTGATGTTGCAGCTTTGATTGCTCCAAGAAAACTCTTTGTTATGCAGTGTGAGTATGATAGTCTCTTTCCAAAAGATGCAATGCATTCTTCTGTAGAGAGGATAAAAAGTTACTTTGTAAATTTTGACTGTGGTGAGCAGTTTGAATACAAATTTTATCCAAATGGGCATGAATTTAATTTAAATATGCAAAGGGATGCTTTGGAGTACATAGTAAAAAATTTGTAGAATCTCAAAATGAGAGGAGGTAATTAATTTGAAACATTTAGGGAAAAAAGTTTGGGTGATACCAGATGGTTACATTCCATCAGAAGGTTCAATGTCAATTCCTGGTCATGAGTGTTTGTGTATAGTAAACACAGGGGATAGCGACGCAAAAGTAAAGCTTACTGTGTTTTTTGAAGACAGAGAGCCAATTGAAAGTGACTATTTTGTTGTGAAAGCCCGAAGAACAATTCATGCATGGTTAAATAAGCCAGAGCTTATTGGTGGACTTGTTATTCCAAAAGAAGTTCCATATTCTCTTGTTGTTGAGAGTGACAAAGAGATTGTTGTTCAAATGTCACGTCTTGACACAAGACTTGGCAACATGGCGCTTTTGAGTGTTATTGGATTTCCAATTGAGTAAAGCTCAAACAACCAATCTTGTATTTTAAAAGGGAGGCTTTGATAATGGGCAAAATCAAGCTAAAAAAATTTTTGCACGGTGGAGACTACAATCCTGACCAGTGGACAGAGGATGTGTGGGAAAAAGACATTGAATTTATGAAATACTATAATGTGAATGCAGTTTCTATGCCAATATTTTCATGGGCACAGCTTCAGCCAAATGAAGATGAATTTACATTTGAATGGCTTGATAAAATAATCAATAAGCTCTATTCAAATGGAATTCATGTCATCTTGGCAACACCTACAGCTTCTCAGCCAGCATGGCTTTCTAAAAAGTATCCTGATGTGCTTCCTGTTGATATTCATGGAAGAAAGAGAAAACATGGAGCAAGGCAGAACTACTGTCCTAACAGTCCAAACTTCAAAAATGCAGCAAGAAGAATTGTTGAGGAGATGGCAAAAAGGTATAAAGACCATCCTGCAGTTATAATGTGGCATATCAGTAACGAATATGGTCCTTACTGCTACTGTGAAAACTGTGCAAAAGCCTTTAGAGAGTGGCTAAAAGAAAGATATAAAACATTGGATGAGCTCAACAGAAGATGGAACACAGCTTTCTGGGGACATACATTTTATGATTGGGATGAGATAGAAGTTCCATCGTATCTGAACGAAGAGTTTGAATATATGCCTGGAAGGCAGAAAAGTTCATTCCAGGGACTTTCGCTTGATTACAAGAGGTTTATGTCAGATAGCCTTCTAAATCTTTATAAAATGGAAGTTGAGATTATCAAAAAATACATGCCAGATATCCCTGTTACAACAAACCTGATGGGACCGTTTAAGCCTCTTGACTATCACAAATGGGCAAAACATATGGACATTGTATCATGGGACAATTATCCTTCGATAAAAGATGCTCCATCAACAATTGCCTTCAAACATGACCTTATGAGAGGGCTCAAAAGAGACCAGTCTTTCATATTAATGGAACAGACACCAAGCCAGACAAACTGGCAGTGGTACAACTCTGCAAAAAGACCTGGTATGATAAGGCTTTTGAGCTATCATGCAATTGCACACGGAGCTGATTCTGTGCTGTATTTCCAATGGAGACAGTCGATTGCTTCGTGCGAAAAGTTTCACTCTGCGATGGTTCCGCATGTTGGACACCTTGAGACGAGAGTGAGCAAGGAGCTTAAAAAGATTGGCGACGAACTTTTGCGCTTAGATGAGATTTTGGAGTCAACAACTAAGAGCGAGGTTGCACTTTTATTTGACTGGGAAAACTGGTGGGCGCTTGAAGAGAGTATGGGATTTAGAAATGATATATCTTACCTTGAGCATATCGATGCGTACTATAGAGCACTGTATAAGCTAAAAACAAATGTGGATGTTGTTGACCCGAAAGAGGATTTAACAAGGTACAAGATTGTTGTTGCACCACTTTTGTATCTTCTTGACGAAGAAGGTGCAAATAACATAGAAAATTATGTAAAAAACGGTGGAATATTTATTACAACATATTTATCAGGTCTTGTAGATGAAAATGACAGAGTAATTCTTGGTGGCTATCCTGGATGGTTTAGAAAACTTTGTGGTATTTGGGTTGAGGAGATTGATGCGCTTTTTCCTGATATGAAAAATGCAATTATACTTGAAAAACCTATTGGCATGCTTGATGGCAAATACGAATGTGAATTTATCTGTGACGTTATTCACCTTGAAGGTGCAAGGGCGCTTGCTTACTATGAACAGGATTATTACAGCGGGATGCCAGCAGTTGTTGAAAATGATTATGGAAATGGAAAGGCAATTTATATTGGAACAAGACCAGAGCAAAGGTTTATAGAAGGCCTTGTTAAGTACTACGCTGAAAAGGCTGGTGTACAACCAATATTACCTGTGCCAGAAGGTGTTGAAGTAACAAAAAGAGAAAAGAATGGTAATGAATATGTGTTTCTTTTGAATTTCAATGGTTATGATGTAAATATTGAGCTTGAAGATGAGTATTATGAGCTTATAACACAGAAGGTTTTAAGCGGAAAAGCTACTCTTGCATCCAAAGAGGTTATGGTACTAAGAGGATTAAAAGGTTAAAAAAACGCGGATGCTGCCATTGATAACTACAATAGAGGTGGCAGTATAGGTGTCGCCAAATTATTCCGGTGTTGAAGCCATAAGAGATAGTAAGAGGCCCTTTTCTCTTTATAGCTGAGGGAGGAGGGTCTCTTAATTTTTTTCTTGAAATAGAATATATATTCGGTTATTATATAGGTATAAATCAACTATACATAGTCTTTAAAAAAAGAAGTGATTTAGATGGATATATTTGAAAAACTTGAGGTGCTTGGTGCTGCTGCAAAGTATGATGTTTCGTGTGCATCAAGCGGAAGCAAAAGGGAAAAACATTTTGGAATTGGCTCAACATTTTCTGCAGGTATTTGCCACAGCTGGACAGATGATGGGCGTTGTATCTCCCTTTTGAAAGTTCTATTTACAAATGAATGTATTTTTGACTGTGCTTACTGTATTAACAGAAGGAGCAATGATATAAAAAGAGCAACATTTACACCCCAGGAAGTTGCTGAGCTGACCATAAACTTTTATAAGAGAAACTATATAGAGGGTCTTTTTTTGAGCTCTGCCATCAAAAATTCTCCTGACTGGACAATGGAGATGCTTTTTCGAACAGTTTGGCTTTTGAGATATAAATACCAGTTCAATGGATATATTCATGTTAAGGCTATTCCCTATGCATCACTTGATTTAATAAGAAAAACTGGATTTTTGGCTGACAGAATGAGCGTCAATATTGAACTTCCATCTGAAAAGAGCTTAAGGCTTCTCTGTCCCAATAAAACAAAAGAGAGTATATTAAAGCCTATGGAGTTTATAACAAAAGTAGCTGAAGAAGAGAAAAATTTTGTATCGGCTGGCCAGAGCACTCAGATGATAATTGGTGCAACAGACGATAGTGATTATAAAATAATCAACTTAAGCCGGCACCTTTACAAGAAGTTTAAGCTCAAAAGGGTATACTATTCTGCATACACGCCTGTAAATCACGACCCAAGAATATTAAAAGTGGACAGTCCACCGCTTTTGCGTGAACACAGACTTTATCAGGCAGACTGGCTGATTCGTGTATACAACTTTTCTGCTGATGAGCTTTTTAAAAGTAAAGATGAGAACCTTGACCTTGAGGTTGACCCAAAAGTGATGTGGGCACTCAGAAATCTTGATAGGTTTCCTATTGAGGTGAACAGAGCAAGTTATGAAGAACTCATAAGAGTGCCGGGAATTGGCATAAAAAGTGCAAGGAGGATAATAAAAAACAGGATATTTCATTCTCTGGATTTTGAGGATTTAAAAAAGATGGGTGTTGTTCTAAAAAGAGCAAAATATTTTATAACTTGCAACGGCAAGACATTTGAAAGGTATTTAATTGATTTGCCACCTGAGAAAATAAAGCAAAAACTCATAGATAAAAATTCTTTGCAAAGGCCTCAACAGCTTTCGTTTTTTGATAGGGAAGTATTTACATCTGTGATAACAGGGGAGATTTAAAAGGTGTACAAAATATTTTTGTATGACGGGACATTCGAAGGTTTTATGTGTGCGGCGTTTCACATTATTTCTGAAGGTATAGATAAAGATAGGGCTATAATTGTTTCAAAAGATGAGTACCAACCGATGTTCATAGATAGTGTAAGAGAGATTCAAAATGATTTCAAAACGTTTTTGGAAATGAGGAAAGGCATAATTGAAAAAGCTGACAGCAATGTTTTCAAAAAGATTTACTATGCATTTTTATCAGATACTAAGGACAAAGAGGGTTATATTTTGAGATATCTATTTTTGTTACTTACCCATGGCAAAAAGATAAAGTATCTTTACAGCAATGATATAGTAAACGCAGTTGAAAAGATGGCAAAAAACGTTAGCAGGGAAATAGGAAAGTACATGGGGCTTATGAGGTTTTGTGATACAGATGAAGGATTTCTTTATGCAAAGTTTGAACCCAAAAACGACATCATAAAACCAATTGCGTATTTTTTTAAAAATAGGCTGAATGAATTTTGCTGGGTTGTGCACGATGTAAAGAGAAACAAGATTGCTATTTACGATAAAAAAAGAGTCCAATTTTTAACTTGTAGCAATCTCAAATTAGAAGCAACTCAACAAGATGAGATGTTTCAAATGTTGTGGAAGACCTATTTCAAAGCAATGGCAATTGAAGAGAGGAAGAATCTAAAACTTCAGCAGCAGAACATGCCCAAAAGATACTGGAAGTATCTTGTAGAAAAAAATTAGGTGTACATCCTTCTTTTTCGGATGCACACCCTTTTGTTTTGAGCTTAAATTTAAAATCTTATTTTTTCTTTCCTTTTTGAGGCTGCTGAGGATTCTTTTTTATTTCTATTTCTATTTTAGAATTACCTTTGCCGGGAATTGTGATTTTCTTTTCTTGCATTGGCTGAATATACTTTTTAGGCATGTTGAGGGAGTTTTTGACGATGTTTTCTATCTTAGAAAGAATATCTGTGTAAAGATTTTTTATTTCGGAGATAGTATTGACTTTAGTTTGATACAAACTTACAACTTCATTCAATATACTTACCATTTTGTTATAATCGCTGGTTTTAGCTATCTGATGATATTCATAGAGTTTGACTTTTATCTGCTTATCGATGGTATTTATCTGGTATACCTTTTGACTTACTGTTGGTTGTATCTGGTCGACAAACTGTTTTATTTGATATACAGCCTGGTCAACTGCTTGTTGCTGCTGGTTTTTATAGACTTCTTCATACACTTTTAGTTCGTTGAGTTTTTGGTTAAGTTGATTGTTGAGCTCTGCTACCTTTGAAGATGAGTAGTTCTTTTTATTAAGTTCCTTTTGAAGTTGGGATATAGTTTTGTTTACCTCGTTAATTATCTTGTTCATTTCCTGAGTGAAGAAATTCTTATCATATCTTTTTGCAGCTTGGATGTAAGCATTTATCTTTGCCCTCAGATGATTTACATCGGCATTAATCTTGTTAAACTTTGCCTTTAGCTGATTTATTTGCAAAATGAGATTGTTAATAGTCTTTTTCTGCTCTTTTGTAAGTTTCTGTGGCTCTCGGATATTTACATTATCATTTGAAATGGGTGGAATCACTTCGGTGGTTGAATTTGTACTATATGTCGAAGAATATGTTGTGGTTGTGGTTGTCGAATTTTGAGTATTGTAAGTCTGGGAGTAGGTAGTATCTTGTGTAGTTTGATAAGTTTGTGCTTGGGTTGTGTCATAAGCTGAGCTTGTGACAGTTTGAGAAGATGAAGTAGTTGATGCATTTTGGTCAGCATATGCTGGCAACAATAAAGCTAAAGTGAAGATAAAAACTAAAATTAAGCTTATCAGTTTTCTTTTCATTTTTTTACTTGCCTCCTTGTAAATTTTTTCTTCTACTTTTATAATACCTCGTTTATTTAGATTTTTCGTTTCTCAATTATTAAAAAAGTGTGTAAATTTTTAATAGACAAATTCTCTTATTTGGTGTAATATTTCAAAGGGGATTTTTAATTTTGCAAAAAGCAAAAGGGTGAAGGATATGAGCACAGTTTATGATGTCATTATTGTAGGGGCAGGACCATGTGGGATATTTACGGCATATGAGCTTGTGAAAACTTCTTCTGCGGCAAAAGTTGTGATATTTGAGAAAGGAAGGGACATTGAGTCGAGAGAGTGCCCAAAGAGAGTTACAAATGTTTGTAGCGGCTGCAAACCCTGCAATATAACAACTGGATTTTCGGGTGCAGGTGCGTTTTCTGATGGGAAGTTGTCGCTATCACCAAACGTTGGTGGCAGAATTCAAGAATTTGTTGGGCAAAGCAAGGCAGTAGAGCTTATAAAGTACGTAGATAGCATATACCTTGAAAATGGAGCAGACACTAAGGTATATGGTACAAATAGTCAGGTGATTGAGGAAATAAAAAGGAAGGCAACTGT
The DNA here is from genome assembly GCF_026914305.1 of Caldicellulosiruptor acetigenus. Lineage (NCBI taxonomy): Bacteria > Bacillati > Bacillota > Caldicellulosiruptorales > Caldicellulosiruptoraceae > Caldicellulosiruptor > Caldicellulosiruptor acetigenus. The sequence continues at coordinate 874,375 of NZ_CP113866.1, forward strand.
TGCAAACCTCATGCTTGTTGAAAGTCCAATAAGACATCTTGGCACCGAAGAGGCAAAAAAGATATACAAAAGACTCCAGGATTTTCTCCTTAGCAATAACATTGAGATAAAATTCAAAACACCTGTAAAAGACTTGATTGTGGAAGACGGAAAAGCGGCAGGGGTTGTTGCTGAGGATGGCAGTATATACCGTGCAAAAAATGTTGTTATATGTGTGGGACGTGAGGGTGCGAGCTGGCTTTCGAAGATAATAGAAAAGTACAATATCCCGTGCGAAAATAACAGGGTTGACATAGGAGTGAGAGTAGAGACGCCAAATCATATATGGAAGGGGATAACAGAACATCTTTATGAGAGCAAGTTCATATACTATACAAAAACGTTTGATGACAAGGTAAGAACATTTTGCATGAACCCGGGCGGGTATGTTGCTGTTGAGCACTATGACAACCTGGCAGTAGTTAACGGTCACAGCTACAAAAATATAAAGAGTGACAACACAAACTTTGCTCTGCTTGTATCAAAACACTTTACAGACCCATTCAAGGACAGTATAAAGTATGGCAAGTACATTGCAGAACTTGCAAACATGCTCTCTGGAGGCAAAGTACTTGTTCAAAGGTATGGTGATTTTATAAGAGGTAGAAGATCAAACGAGGAGAGGATAAAAAGAAACTCTGTTGTACCAACGCTTACAGATGCTGTTGCCGGTGACTTGAGCTTGGTTTTGCCTTACAGGATAATGCTTGATATAAAAGAGATGATTGAAGCTTTGGACTATGTCGTGCAGGGAGTTGCATCGTTTGACACGCTGCTTTACGGTGTTGAGGTTAAGTTTTATTCAAACGAGGTAAAAGTCAAAAATAATTTTGAGTGTTTGACAATTCAAAACCTTTATTTTGGTGGCGATGGTGCAGGAATTACAAGAGGACTTATGCAGGCGAGCGTGAACGGAGTTTTGATTGCCCGCGAGATTGCAAGCAAATTATAAGTTCATTTAAGTTTTTTAGGTGGTCTTAAAAGAGCAAAAAGGCCACCTTTTTGTTTTGTTAATTTATTAAGTTTAAGATATAATAAATAGAGAAAGGAAGTGCTGCTCAGAATGGTTGACCTTCATGTTCACACAACATTTTCGGATGGAACGCTTACTCCTCAAGAGGTTATAAAGCTTGCCAAAGAAAAAGGGCTTTTTGCTATTGCAATAACCGACCATGATACAACAGATGGTGTAATACATGCCATCGATGAGGGAAACAGGCTTGGGATTAAGGTAGTCAGCGGTGTTGAGATAAGCGCTGATTTTGAGATAGAAATGCACATTTTAGGGCTTTTTGTAGATATTAACAATGAATTCTTGCAGCAAAAGCTAAAGATGCTTGAAAGGTTCAGGAAAGAAAGAAACCCTAAGATAATTGAAAAGCTCAGGAAAATGGGATATGACATTTCGATAGATGAAGTAGAAAAGTTATCTTCGGGTGAGATGATAGGAAGACCTCATATTGCCCAGGTGCTTGTCAAGAAAGGATACTTTTCCACCACAAAAGAGGTGTTTGAAAAGCTTTTAGGTTTTGGCAAACCTGCTTATGTGAAAAAGGATAAGTTAAAGCCTCAGGAGGCTATTGGGGCAATAAAAAAGGCAGGCGGGCTTGCTATTTTGGCACATCCTCACAAGTATTTGTATCTGGATGAGGGAAGTGAAAACGTATTTTTGGAACTAAAAGAGTATGGGCTTGACGGGCTTGAGGTTTTCCACTCGGACCACAGCCAAAAAGAAACAAATATGCTTTTGGAGATTGCTAAAAAACTTGACCTTGCTATCAGTGGTGGAAGCGACTTTCACGGGGAAAACAAACCAGAGATTTGTATAGGAGTTGGAAAGGGAAATTTAAAGATAGATGATGAAATTTTCTACATGTTAGAAAGCAGGGTACTCAAACCATGACAAGAAAGGCGTTATTTGTTGCCGGTTTTATGATGATAGGAATTGTTCTGGGCAGAAATATAAAAGAAATTGAGGCACTTGTATTTTGCCTTTTGCTAATTTTAGGAGTGTTTTGCGCAGCCTACTATTTTCTTCCTCAGTACTTTAAAAAAGAAAAACTTTTGTTTATTTTAGGTTTTCTTTTTCTCACGCTGCAGCTTTTCAGGACTTATTACATTTTCAATATCCTTGAGCCTCAAAAAAATCTGGATGGGAAACATGTTTATATTGTTGGCAATATCTGCTCATTTCCCGAGATAAGCGATAAAAAGACTTCCTTTTACCTTAAAACAAAGCTAAATTCAAAGGCTGTTGCTATTAGAGTCACAACAGAGTCTAAAAAAAGTATTTTTTATGGAGATACTGTAAAAGTTTCTGGAAAACTTAAAATTCCAAAAGGAAAGACAAACAGATTTGGATTTGACTACAGAGAATATTTGAAAGGCAAAGGTGCTATTTATACACTTTACTCAAAAGATGTAGAGGTTATTTCTCAAGGCAAAAATGTTCTCAGTCTTCTCAATAGATTTTCTGCAATGCTAAATAATCTCATAGATAGGTCTTTTAAAAATGATATATCTTCACTTTTGAAAGGTCTAATTCTTGGCAACAAATCCACAATTCCAGATGATGTGTACAAAGATTTTCAGCGAAGCGGACTTGCTCACCTTCTTGCGGTCTCTGGTGGAAATGTAGGAGTGCTTTGCGCTTTTGTTGAAATTTTGTTCAGAAGAATATTAAAGGTTTATGGTAAGGGAGTGAACTTTTTAATAATAGGTGTCATAATTGTTTTTGCTATCGTCACAGGTATGTCGGCATCTGTTGTTAGAGCTTCGATTATGGCGGCAATCTTCTATACTGGAAGGATTATTTACAGAAATCCTGATACCCTCAACAGCTTGGCAGTATCAAGCGCTTTGATGCTGCTTGTAAATCCGCTTTTTCTTTTTGACATTGGGTTTCAGCTGTCTTTTTTGAGTGTTCTTTCAATAATTCTGTTTTATAAACGGATATATGAGTATTTTGCGAAGTTAAAGATACCAAGAGGTGTATCTTCACTTATTGCAGTTTCAATCTCTGCTCAAATTTTAATATTGCCATTGATGGCTTATTATTTTTCTGAGGTCTCAGTTATTTCTTTCTTGACAAATATAGTTGCTGTGCCAGTTGCAGGTGCTGTTGTGCCGGCTGGACTGATGTATTGTCTATTTTTGGTTTTCAATGCGAATGTACTACCACTTAAATGGTTTTTAGAAATCTGTGTGAAAATGCTAATGTACCTTTCAAAATTATCTCATGTAGGGTTTTCGCATGTGAAATTCATTTTATGGGATGAGAAGCTAATATTTTGTTACTATCTTGTTGTAGCTTATTTAATTTTTAAAAGCTTTATGAGCAGGCAACTAAAATATGTGATTTATTTGAGCATTGGTGGGTTACTTGTAGCATTCATTTTCCAGATGCTCCTAAATTACAATAGGCTCATCATAAACGTAATAGATGTAGGACAGGGAGACAGTACCCTTATTACATACAAAGGGTTTTCAATGCTGATTGATACAGGACCTGAATATGAAGATTTTAGCAGCTTGAAAAGAGTTGTTCTTCCGTATATACTCAAAAGAGGAGTAGCAAAACTTGATATTCTGGTCTTGACACACAAGCACAGTGACCATATTGGAGACTTTGATTATCTGCTCGATGAGATGAAAGTTGACAGGATTGTAACATCAAAAGAAGTCTATCTTGAAAATGCTCAAAAGCTCAAAGAACAAAAGGTTGTGTTAGTAGACAACTTGAAAGTTTATCGCTACAAGGATTTAAAAGCCTATTTTATCCCACCTGTAGAAGAAGATGAAAATAATTCTGTGGTTGTAAAGCTTACATTTGGCAATTTTTCTATGCTTTTTACAGGTGATGCTTCGTATGAGTCTGAAAAGGAATATGTAAAGAAATATAACTTGCATGCAATAATCTTAAAAGTAGGGCACCATGGAAGCAGCACAGCAACATCTGAAGAGTTTTTGGAAAATGTAAAGCCGAAAGTTGCAGTAATTTCAGTAGGGAAAGACAACATCTTTGGGCATCCTTCGAATGAGGTCTTGCAAAGACTCAAAGACAGGAATATTAAGGTGTATAGAACAGATTTAAATGGAACCATAGACATAGTGGTTGACAAAAATAAGGTGATGATAAACCCGTATATTGTGAGGTGAAGTAGTTAACATGGCTGAAAAATCAAAAGAGATTATAAAAGAGTTAAATTCTCAGCTTTTGAAAAAAGATTTCAAGAGGATATACCTTTTTTATGGTCAGGAAATATTTTTGATTGACGAATATACGAGGCGCTTTAGCCATGCCATCGTGGGTGGGAATTTGAACAACATAGTAAGGTTTGACGGTGAGACTGCAAATTATAACGATATAATAAACGAAATGTTTTCAATATCTTTTGATTTAGAGCCAAGAGTGCTAATCTTCAAAAACTTTTTCAAATATGCATCTACAAACTCCAGCCTTAATCTTTCTGCCATCATAGATAATCTCAAGAATTTTAAAAGTGACAGTACTTATATAATCTTCAAAGAATACGAAGCAAAAGAAAACAAGTTGTTTTCCGCCCTCAAACAAATAGCATTTTCTGCAGAACTTGTGCAGCCGTCCATGCCCGATTTAGTAAAGTGGGTTCAAAATGTAATGTCAAAAGAAGGGAAAGCAATCTCTGAAAATATGGCACAGGAGATTATTCTTCATTACAACAAGGACATGATGCTTATTTACAACTATTTACAAGTTCTCATTTCATATCTTGGCAAAAGAAGCAAGGTTACGCATGATGATATATTAAAGACCTTGACCGACAACCCACAAGACCATATATTCCAGATGCTTGATGCTTTTGCGACAAAGGATTTGGAAAGTGGGTATAAATATCTGAGAGAGCTGTATCAGCTCAAAACAAGTGTCAGCAAGATTTTGGCTTTGATTTTGCGACATTTTAAAATACTTGGGATGCTAAAAGAGATGCAGGAGACAAACAAAAAACAGATTGCAAAACAGCTTGGCATTCTTGAGTTCTTTGTTGACAAGTACAAAAAACAGGCAGAAACCTTTACCCTTGATAAAATAAAAACTATAATTCAAAAGACCATAGAATACGAGTACATGATAAAAAGAGGGCAAATTGATGATGAGACAGCGCTTGAAATGCTTTTGTATCAAATTGTAAAATAAAATACAAAAAGGCTATCCATTTGAAAGTGACTGGACAGCCCTTTTTTATTATTGAGCTTTTGATTCTGGCTGTGGCGAAGACAGAGCAGCATACTTGTTGATGAGCTTCATAAGTCTTGATTTCTTTCTTGAAGCATTGTTCTTATGAATTACGCCTTTTGCAGCTGTTTGGTCAATGAGCTTTGCAGCTTTTGAGTAAAGTTCCTTTGCCTTTTCGATGTCACCGCTAAGCAGTGCTTTTTTGACCTCTTTTATAGCTTTTTTCATTTTAAACTTTTGAATCTTATTTTCAATAGTTCTACGTCTTATAACCTTTATCTTCTTTTTAGCAGACTTTGTGTTTGCCAAAACTTTTCACCTCCACTCAAAATTTAAGACTAATTGCTATTTTATCACGACAAAAGCAAAATTGCAACAACTCAAAGTGGCAAATAAAATAAAGCAAAAGGCAAGGTTTTTGCCTTGCCTCATTATAATTTTAAAGACTCTATTACACTTTTTATTATCTGAGCAGAGTTTTTGAGCTTTTCTTTTTCCTCATCTGTCAGAGGAATATCAAATACTTTTACAACTCCGCTTTTATTGACAATCGCAGGAAGTGAAATTGCAACATCTTTTACACCATATACATCATCAACTATTGATGAGACAGGCAGTATAGAATTTTCATCTCTGATTATAGCTTCAACAATTCTTCTAACAGCCAATGCAATGGCGTAATATGTTGCTCCTTTTCTTTCAATTATTTCATATGCAGCATTCTTTACTTTGTTGAAAATTTCCTCTTTTACTTCAGGTGAGCAGTTTTTCCCGCACAAAAGACATTCTTGCATAAAATTCACGCCACCTATGTTTGTAAGCGACCATGCAGCAATTTCACTGTCTCCATGTTCGCCCAAGATATATGCATGAACATTTCTCACGTCAACCTGGCAATGCTGTGCCAAGAGGTATCTGAATTGCGATGAGTCTAAGACTGTTCCAGAACCTATAACCTGATTTTTTGGCAGGCCTGAAACTTTATACATTACATACGTGAGAACATCAACAGGGTTAGTGACCATTAAAAGTATTGCATCTTGCGTATATTTGATAATATTTTCAACTATCGACTTTGTAATCTGTGCATTTTTATGAGTAAGGTCAAGCCTTGTTTCGCCAGGCTTTTGGTTAGCACCAGCAGTGATTATTATTATATCAGCATCTTTACAATCCTCATAGTCACCTGCCCATATCTTGACGGGTTTTACAAAGGATATTCCGTGATTTAAATCCATCGCTTCACCTTCAGCTTTTGCACGGTTTACGTCAATCAGAACAAGTTCTGTTGCAAGCCCAGCATCTACAAGAGCAAAAGCAGTTGATGCACCCACAAAGCCTGTTCCAATTATCACAATTTTACCCGGTTTTCTCATAAAATTTTTCCTCCCAAGCCCATTTGTTTTCTATCATAATTTTACCCTCAAAAGGATAGTTCAAAACACACAAAAATTTTTATGCCGCTTAAGAGTATAAATATTAATGAACCAAAATGTACTAAAATGAAAACTTTAAGATATTATCCTTCATTTTGAGCAATACAGCAGCCGGAAATTTAAGAAAAACTTTAATAAGTATAAACAGATACATGCATACAATTCAAACGATTGACAAAAAATTGATATTTTCAGAAAATTAAACGCACACAAATGTATTGATTATGCAAGCACATAGTGCTATAATTATCAACGAGAATTTTGAAATAAATAATTTTATAAATATTCAAACAATTGCATAAATGTGCATTGGTTGTTTAACAAATTAATTACCAAAGGAGAGATTACGCGTGGCAAGATACATACTCAAAAGGATAGTGTGGTCCATTGTATCATTATTCGTTATAATTACTGTTACATTTTTTCTAATGAGAATGATACCTGGTGGTCCGTTCACCGGAGAAAAGACTTTGCCTGAGCAGATTTTGCAAAACCTAAACGAAAAATATGGACTTAACAAACCGCTTGCAGTCCAGTACGTTAAGTATTTAAATAGCCTTTTGCACGGTGATTTGGGAATTTCAATGAGAAATCAGGGCAGAACTGTCAATGAAATTATCGCAGAGACATTTCCAGTCTCTGCAAAGGTGGGGATTTTAGCTATAATCTTAAGCCTTTTGATAGGGATACCTCTTGGTATTTGGTCAGCTGTGCATCAGGGAAAGTGGCAAGATAACTTGTCTATGGTGATAGCCACAATTTTCATTACAATACCTGGATTTGTGCTTGCGGTAATTTTGATGTATATCTTTGGTGTAAAGCTGCAACTTGTACCTATTATGGGGTTAGATGAACCAAGAAGTTATATTCTCCCGGTTGTGACGCTGGCAGCTTATCCAATATCCTTTATTGCAAGGCTTATTCGAAGCAGTATGCTTGAAAGTTTATCACAGGACTATATAAGAACTGCACGAGCGAAAGGACTTTCAGATTTCATAGTCATATACAAACATGCGCTGAAAAACTCTTTGATTCCTGTTGTAACGTACTTAGGACCTTTAATTGCTGGAATACTCACTGGTAGTTTTGTGGTTGAAAAGATTTTCTCAATCCCAGGAATGGGAAGGTTCTATGTTGATAGTATATCAAACAGGGACTATTCACTTGTGATGGGAACCACAATATTTTATGCAGCATTTTTGATATTTATGAACCTAATTGTTGACATTATCTATGTATTTATAGACCCGCGTATAAAACTTGAGGACTGATTTTAAGGGGGAAAAGAAGATAATGGAGAATATATCAAAAGAACTATTTGTACCAGTTCCGAAAGAGGAGAGGCAGCAAGAGACAATTGTCAGGCCAAGCATGAGCTACTGGCAGGATGCATGGAGAAGACTTAAAGCTAATAAAGTAGCAATGGCATCAATGTGGACAATAGTGTTTTTTATATTGCTTGCCATAATTGGTCCAATAGTTATGCCATACAAATATGATCAGCAGATTAGAGGGCATGAAGCACTGCCACCGTCACTTACTCATTTATTTGGAACTGATGAGCTTGGTAGAGATTTGTTTGTAAGATGCTTGTATGGTATGAGAATCTCTCTTTCCATAGGAATTGTTGCAACAATTATAAATATTGTGATTGGTGTTTTATATGGGGGCATCTCGGGGTATATAGGTGGCAGAGTTGACAACATAATGATGAGAATAGTTGATATCCTGTACAGTATACCTTTGATGATTTACGTTATTCTTCTTTCAGTATCGCTAAAGCCTGCTTTGGAAGAGCTTTTCGATAGATATTCATTTTTAAGCGGACTTCAGACAGTGGGTGCACCACTTGTTTGTATATACATTGCATTGGGACTTACTTACTGGATTTCGATGGCGAGGATTGTGCGTGGCGAGATATTGAGCTTGAAACAGCAAGAGTATGTTACAGCGGCAAAGACAATTGGTGCAAGTGGTTGGAGGATTTTGCTCAGGCACCTGATTCCAAACAGCATGGGGTCAATTATAGTCACTGCTACATTGCAAATTCCAAGCGCTATTTTTACTGAGTCTTTCTTGAGCTTTATTGGTCTTGGTGTTGACGCACCTGTTCCATCGCTTGGTTCTTTAGCATCAGACGGTGTTAACGGGTTTATATCGTACCCTTATAGACTATTTTTCCCATCACTTTTGTTGTGTTTGATAATACTTGCATTCAACTTGTTTGGGGATGGGCTCAGAGATGCACTTGATCCACGAATGAGAAAGTAACTTTTTTAAAACATAATTTTCCAGAATTTGAGGTGAAAAGAGTTGGCTGAAAAATTGTTAGAAGTAAAGAATTTGAAAACGTCATTTTTTACTCATATTGGAGAGGTAAAGGCAGTAAACGATGTTTCGTTTGATGTATATGAAGGACAGACTGTGGGTATTGTAGGCGAATCTGGAAGTGGTAAAAGTGTGACTTCAATGTCCATCATGAGACTTATTGCACCGCCTGGAAAAATAGTTGACGGTCAGATAATATTTGAAGGTAAGGACTTACTTAAACTTTCTGAGAAAGAGATGAGAGACATAAGAGGAAACAAAATCAGTATGATATTTCAGGACCCGATGACCTCTTTAAACCCTGTTTTTACAATCGGAAATCAGTTAATAGAGGCGATAAAGATACACAACAAAGTTTCAACAGCTCAGGCTAAAAAAAGAGCGGTTGAAATGTTAAAGCTTGTTGGTATTCCAAGTCCTGAGCGAAGACTTTCACAGTACCCGCACGAGTTTTCGGGTGGTATGCGCCAGAGAGTTATGATAGCGATGGCTCTTTCGTGCAACCCCAAGCTTTTAATTGCAGATGAGCCAACAACTGCACTTGACGTTACCATCCAGGCTCAGATATTGGACCTTTTGAAAAAACTTCAACAGCAGCTTAAGATGTCAATTATACTTATTACTCATGACCTTGGTGTTGTGGCAGACATATGCCAAAAGGTAATTGTAATGTACGGTGGAATTATTGTTGAGGAAGGAACTGTTGATGATATATTTTACAACCCCAAGCATCCGTACACATGGGGGCTTTTGAGGTCTGTGCCAAAGATGCATTTAGGTCTTAAGAAAAGGCTTGTGCCGATTGAAGGCCAGCCACCAGACCTTCTAAAACCGCCGAAAGGATGTCCGTTTGCGCCAAGGTGTGAATATGCAATGAGAGTGTGCTTGGAAGTAAGACCACCACTTTTCGAAGTTGGGGATGGCCATAGGTCAAGGTGCTGGCTGAATCACCAGTATGCTCCACAGAGCTTGCTGGAAAAGGCAAAAGCAGCAAACGAATAAGTAAGTTGCAATTCAAGAGGCAGGTGGAAAAGTTGAATGAGGTTTTGATTGAAGTAAAAAATCTAAAAAAGTATTTTCCAGTAAAGATGGGACTGGGGAAAAAAGCATATATAAAAGCGGTAGATAGCGTGAGCTTTTTCATAAAAAAGGGTGAGACGCTGGGACTTGTTGGTGAAAGCGGCTGTGGCAAGTCTACAACGGGAAGAACCATCATAAGGCTTTATGAACCAACAAGCGGGCAGATTATTTTCAAAGGAGAAGATATAACAAAAAAGGACATGCTTCCTTATAGAAAATCAATGCAGATGATTTTCCAGGACCCGTATGCTTCACTCAATCCAAGAATGACAGTTGGTGATATAATAGGCGAGCCGCTCGAGATACACAACATTGCAAAGGGCAACGAAAAAAAAGAAAGAGTTCAAGAACTTTTAAGACTTGTAGGACTCAGCAGCGAACATGCAAACAGGTATCCACACGAGTTTTCTGGAGGACAGAGACAGCGAATTGGAATTGCAAGGGCTTTAGCGGTTGAACCTGAATTTATCATCTGCGACGAGCCAATTTCAGCACTTGATGTTTCAATCCAGGCTCAGATTGTTAATATGCTTGAAGATTTGCAGCAGCAGCTGGGACTTACCTACCTTTTCATTGCTCATGACCTTTCGATGGTAAAACATATAAGCAGCAGGGTAGGTGTAATGTATTTAGGAAAGCTTGTGGAACTTGCAGAAAGTAACGAGCTTTACAGCAATCCTTTGCATCCATATACACAGGCACTGCTTTCTGCAATACCAATACCTGACCCGAAAATTTCTAAGGAGAGAACAAGGATTATATTGGAGGGAGATGTTCCAAGCCCTCTAAATCCTCCAAGTGGTTGCAGGTTTAGAACAAGATGCAGGTATGCGTTTGACAGGTGCAAAGAGGAAGAGCCAGTACTTAAGGATGTAGGTTCTGGTCATTACGTAGCCTGCCATTTGATGGACAGAAAATAAGGCAGGCTGCGTAAAGATATATAAAAAATTTTATGTGAGGAGGAGAGTGTGTATGAAGAAACGTATTATTGCTACCTTTATTTTGGTCGTGTTCCTTGTGACAGGGTTATTTCTAAGCTCAAATTACAGGGGAGCAGAAGCTGCTTCATCAAAACAGGTTTTCACGTACATCAATGGTGCTGAACCAAGATACCTTGACCCAGCACTCAACACTGCTGCTGATGCTGCAAACATTATAATCAATGTTTTCGAAGGTTTGACAAGAGTAAATGTAAAAGGCGAAACTGTTCCTGGGATGGCTGAAAAATGGACAGTTTCTAAGGACGGGCTTACTTACACATTCTATATAAGAAAGAATGCAAAGTGGTCGGACGGAAAACCTGTTACAGCATACGATTTTGAGTATGCATGGAAGAGAGCTTTGGACCCAAAAACAGCGTCTGAGTATGCATACCAGCTTTACTACATCAAAAATGGTCAGAAATTCAATGAAGGCAAAGCAAAAGCATCTGACGTTGGTGTGAAGGCGTTAAATGCTACAACTTTACAGGTTACATTGGAAGCACCTACACCATACTTCTTAGAACTTACAAACTTCCCAACATACTTCCCAGTTAGAAAGGATATAATAGAAAAGTATGGTGACAAATGGGCAACAGATCCAAAAACATATATTGGTAATGGTCCATTTATCATGACAAAATGGGTACACAACTCATATATTGAGTTTAAGAAGAATCCAAAATATTGGGATGCAAAATCTATAACACTTGAAAAGATTGTTTACAAACTTTCAGAGGATGACAAAGCAAACCTTCTTGCATACGAAGCAGGTCAGGTTGACGGTGCAGAGTCTGTGCCAACTGACGAGATTCCAAGATTAATCAAAGAAAAGAAATTGAAGATATGGCCACTTCTTGGCACATACTACTATGATGTAAACTGCAAGGTAAAACCATTTAATGACAAGAGAGTAAGACAAGCTCTTTCGCTTGCAATTGACAGAACATATATCGTAGAAAATATTGGTAAGCTTGGTCAAAAGCCAGCAACAGGCTTTGTGCCATACGGTATAAAAGGTATTTCTAAAGATTTCAGAGACGAATCAGGACACTTTTTACCAGTAAAAGCTGATTTAGCAAAAGCAAAGAAGCTTTTGGCAGAAGCTGGATATCCGAACGGAAAAGGCTTCCCAGAAATAGAGATTATATATAACACAAGTGAAGGACATAAGAAGATTGCAGAAGCTATTCAAAACATGTGGCAGCAACTTGGAATAAAGGTAAAACTTTCTAACATGGACTGGAAGGTTCTGCTTGAAAGAAGACATAAAAAGGATTACATGGTTGCAAGAGACGGCTGGCTTGGCGACTATGTTGACCCGATGACATTCTTGGACTTGTTCACATCATACAGTGATAACAACAACACTAACTGGAGCAATCCAAAATATGATGAGCTTGTAATTAAGGCAAAGAAGACATCAGATAGAAAGCAGAGAATGCAGTATATGATGCAGGCAGAGAAGATTTTGATGCAAGATTATGCAATTATTCCGATTTACTTCTATGTAAAAGGTCATGTACTCAGAGACTATGTAAAGAACTATTACATTTCGCCGCTTGGATTTAACTACTTCATGTATGCTAAGATTGAAAAGTAAACTAAAGCGAAGTAAAATAATAAGGGAAGGGCAAAGAAAGAATTTTTTGCTCTTCCCTTTTTTGCTTTAGAATCGAAAAAATCTTACTTTTGGGCAGGTGAGATGGGCAATGGAATTTGTTTTAAAAATTAAAAAAGTTTTGCTAATACTTACTCTTGCAAGTTTTTTGATGCTTATTGTGACAGGATGTTCAAGCAGTCAAGACGATATAAACAAAAAGGTTAGGATTGTGCTTGTTGGCAATTTCATTGGTGATGAAAACGCTCAAAAGCTGATTTCAGAGCTTGAGAAAAAATCTGGTGATCAAGTTTACATTGACCAGATACTTTACACAGGTGATACTCCTAAATCCGAGCAGGAGTTTGCGTTCATGCAAAAACTTATGGTGATGCTTGCTGCGGGCGAGGGAGATATTTATATCCTTGACAAAAAACTATTTACAAACTATGCCCAAAATGGAGCGTTTTATTCTCTAAAGTCTTTTGTGAGCAAAAATAAACTGGATAAATTTGTAGATGATACATGTTATGTTAAAGAGAAAGACAAATCAACAAAAGATTTGTATGGTATAAAAGCAGACCAAGTCTTCTTGCTCAAAAAATACGGGTTTGAAACAAAGAACAAATATATAGCCATCTATGTCAGAAGCAACAAGTTCTCACGTGCACAGAAAGTCCTGTTAGCTCTTTTGAATAGCAAGTAAATACCCTGCCAGAAGAAATATACCGTAAAAGATGCTGTCTTCTGATGCATTAAAATATGGTGAGTGCAAAGGATTTTCTCCTTTGCCTTTTTCTTTTATGCCAAGCCTGAAATAAACTGAGGGAACTTTTTGACAGTAAAATGCAAAGTCTTCTGCTGTAAAGCTTGGGATAGCCTTTTTTACATTCTCAGGGCCAAGAAGTTTTTTTGCTACATCAAGAAATTCTTCGGTAGCTTGATGGCTATTTATCAAAGGTGGATATTGAAAATAATAATTTATATTTACATGGCAATCGTATTTTTGAGCAGAAAGTTTTGCAAGTTTTTTTATGTTCTTATAGATAAATTGTTGCATACTGCTATCAAACGTTCTTGCAGTTCCTTTTATTTTGCACGTTTCAGAGATGACGTTAAATGTTTCTCCACTATTTATCGAAGAAAAAGAGATGTGAAAAGAAGATAACTTATTGGAAAATGCACTGAAAAAGTTGTTACTACTTTGGATAAAATCAGTGGCAGGATAAATTGGATTTTTAGTAACTTCTGGCATTGCAGCATGTCCACCTTTTCCAATAAATTCAATCTCAAAATCATCCACACTTGCCATGATAGCACCACTTGAAACCTCAATTGTTCCAACATCAACACCTGGCCAGACGTGAAATCCCAAAAGCTTTGTCACTTTTGGATTTTCAAGTCCGCCTTCTTCGATTACTCTTTTTGCCCCTCCTGGCCCTTCCTCAGCAGGCTGAAATAAAAACTTCACACATCCTTCAAAGCCCATGTCAACAAGAACCTTTGCTGTCCCCAGTACCACTGCCATATGAAAGTCGTGACCACAGCAGTGTCTTGGCTGACCTTCCACCAAAATAGCGTCCATGTCACTTCTTATTCCAATACATTCATCAGACCTATTTATAATTCCAATCACGCCTGTTTTTGCTATTGGAAAGTTTTCAATGCCCCACTCTGAAAGTCTTTCTGTTATATATTTTTGTGTCTTAAACTCTTCGTACGAAAGTTCGGCGAGTCTATTTAAATCTCTTCTAATGCTAATAAAAAGCTCCATATTTTTTCTGATAGTATCTTTTAGATGTTCGATATTTAAAATCAATTTTTCATACCTCCTCTTTTTGGTAAGCTGAATTCAAAACATTTTGAATTTTCTGCATGGCTATTTGAAGCTCATCATCTCTGCAATCTAAAAAACTTATTCTGAAAAAGTTTGTGGAAGCAGGTTTGTGGTAAAAACAAGTGTGTGGCTGAACTAAAACCTTTTGCATTTTGAGCTTGTTATAAATAGAGGCAGATGACATCTTTGGAGGAAGGTAGAAAGAAACAAATATTCCCTGAACATCTTGAGTAAACAGCCTGTCATCTATTTGCAGGTCTTTTGCTAATCTTAAAAATAGTTTTTGTCTTTGGTTTATGTATGCTTTCAAGTTTTCTATGTGTTTATCAAAGAAGTTTTTCAAAAAATAATAAAAAGATACCTGTATCAAAAGCGATGTTGAGATATCTGCCATTGACTTGTAGTATGCAACCTCTTCTGCAAGATGCCTTGGTGCGACAACAAATCCGATTCTCAGTGCAGGCATTGTAACTGTTGAAAAACTCTTTATGTAAAATACCCTGTCATATTTGTCATATGCTTTGATTGGTAAAATTCCTTCATCCACCCCTATATCACTTAAAAAATCATCTTCGATGATGTAAAAATCATATTTTTGTGAAAGCTCACACAGATACTCCTTGTACTCTTTGTTGTATGAAACCCCGGTTGGATTTTGGGAAAAAGGAATAATGTATATGGCCTTTGGCGAAAACTTTTTAATGTAATCTTCTATGTTTTGCATCTGGTCAATATCAATTCCGACAATGTTCAGGTGCATATTGCTAAAGATATGATATGCACCTAAGTACGAAGGATTTTCTAAAAATATTGTATCGCCGGGCTTTAAAAAACTTTTTGTTGTAATTTCAATTCCCTGCTGAGCACCTGATACAACCGTGAGCTCTTGAGGGGTTGTAACAATTCCAAACTTTTTAAGATATTGAGCTACCAGGTACTCTTTTAGAGGATTTTTAAAATGTTCGATATAATCAAAAATCTGCGGTGAATACTCTTCAATTGCACAGTTTAAAGAATTTTTGAACCATTCGATAGGATATAGGCTATATGGAAGCTTTGATGAAGCCAAATTGATGTAACCTTGAGCATCTACAAGGTTTTCTTCCTCAAAAATGATTTTATCTTGATACTCACTGTACACAACGTAATAGCCGCTTCCAGGGGTTGCTTTGATATAGCCTTCATTTTCAAGCTTGCTCAGAGCCTTTGTCACAGTAGAAAGATTAACATTTAACATTTTGCAAAGACTTCTCACAGACGGAAGCCTCTGCATGTATTGAAGCTCACCTGACAAAATCTTTTGCTTTATATCTTCATAAAGCTGAAGGTAAAGAGGCTTTTTTGAATTCTTGTCAATCTGTATCGATACACTCATTACCCATCCCGTCTTTACACGCAGTTTATTTTAATTATAATAAAGTGGACAGAAGACTTCAACAAATTATATCGATACGGAGGTGCTAAATTATGAGCGAGGTTGTAAATGAGAGATATGAGCTCAACAAAAACCTTGCGCAGATGTTAAAAGGAGGTGTCATCATGGATGTGACATCTCCAAAAGAGGCTGAGATTGCTGAAAAAGCAGGTGCTGTTGCTGTTATGGCTCTTCAAAAAGTTCCTGCAGACCTGCGAAAAGAAGGCAAGGTTGCGAGAATGGCTGACCCGAAAATCATTTTGGAAATTAAAAGCGCTGTTTCAATACCTGTTATGGCAAAGGTAAGAATTGGACATTTTGTTGAAGCCCAGATTTTGGAAGCACTTGGCATAGACTATATTGATGAGAGCGAGGTCTTAACCCCTGCTGATGAAGAGCATCACATTGACAAGTGGAAGTTCAAAGCTGCGTTTGTGTGCGGTGCAAGAGATTTGGGTGAGGCTTTGAGAAGAATTCAAGAGGGTGCTTCCATGATAAGAACAAAAGGTGAGGCTGGGACAGGAAATGTTGTTGAGGCGGTAAGACACCTTCGCAGAATAAACAAGCAAATTAGCTATGCTGCATCGCTGAATGAAGATGAGCTTTATGCATATGCAAAAGAACTCGGCGTGTCATATGAACTTTTGAAAAAGACAGCTCAGCTCAAACGTCTTCCTGTTGTCAACTTTGCAGCGGGTGGAATTGCAACACCGGCTGACGCAGCTTTAATGATGCAGCTTGGTGCAGATGGCGTGTTTGTCGGCTCTGGCATTTTCAAGAGCAAAAATCCTGAGAAAAGAGCAAGGGCAATTGTGATGGCAACAACATATTACAATGACCCAAAAATCTTGGCAGAAATATCATACGACCTTGGAGAAGAGATGGAAGGTATAGATTTGAGAACTCTTTCCGAGCATGAACTTTTGCAATTTAGGGGGAATTAAAAATTGAAGACAATAGGAGTTTTGGCGTTTCAAGGCGGCGTTATAGAACATGTGAAAAAGATAGAAGAGCTTGGGGCAAAGCCTCAGCTTGTTAAGAAAAAAGAGGACTTGAAAAACCTTGATGGCTTGATTTTACCTGGTGGAGAAAGTACTACAATTGGAAAATTTTTGATTGAAACTGGCTTAAAAGATGAGATTTTAAGCTTGATACATGAAGGTATGCCAGTTTGGGGAACATGTGCAGGTGCAATTTTGCTTTCTAAAAATATCAAAAACCAGGGAAGTGGTGTTCTTCCCGCACTTAGCATAGTGATAGAAAGAAATGCCTATGGAAGCCAGCTTGACAGTTTCAAAAAAGAGGTTTTTGTCCCAAGGTTCAACATAGCCACAGAGTGCGTTTTTATAAGAGCGCCAAAGATTGTTGAGGTAGCAGAAGGTGTTGAGGTTTTGGCAGAGCTTGAAACTCCAATTGCTGTTCTCCAAAAAAATATCTTAGCTACGACATTTCATCCAGAGCTAACATCTCAAAATTATTGGCATTCTTTCTTTGTGGAGAATGTGGTAAAATAAATTCTAAAGGTTTTCTTTTTCTTTCTCTTTTTTTCTCTTAACATTTTCTCCCGGTTCAAAGAATAGGCAAAATTCAGTACAGTATTTTGAGGGTGGGCAAACGTGGGTTTTTAAACAATATCCATCTTTCTGGTATTTGCAAGGATATGAACATGTAATAAAACTCATGTTTAGTCCCTCCTCTCAATATAATATTTTTTGCTGTTTTTCACACAAAAATTATAAAATGTTTGGCTTTAAAAGGAGAAATAACTAATGATATTTAATATTGGAATTGATATTGTTGAAGTTGATAGGCTCAAAAATATGAAAAGATTTGACCAATTTTTAAAAAGGGTATTTACTTCCGGTGAGCTTGAATATATAAAAGAAAGGCGATATAACCCTGAGACAATAGCAGGGTATTTTGCCGCAAAAGAGGCAGTTGCAAAAGCTCTTTCAACAGGAGTTGTTTTT
This sequence comes from Caldicellulosiruptor acetigenus, assembly GCF_026914305.1. Classification (NCBI taxonomy): domain Bacteria; kingdom Bacillati; phylum Bacillota; order Caldicellulosiruptorales; family Caldicellulosiruptoraceae; genus Caldicellulosiruptor; species Caldicellulosiruptor acetigenus. Next base: position 892,274 of record NZ_CP113866.1, read on the forward strand.
TGCTTCAAAGACATAGAAATACAAAAAGGGAAAACTGGCTGTCCAATGGTAAAGCTTTATAACAGGGCACAGGCTCTTTGTTTAGAGCTTGGAATTAAAAATATTGTGGTGAGTATATCTCACCAAAAATCGGTTGCAGTTGCAGTTGCCATTGCTGAAAAATAAAAAAACAAAGAAGGGATGATAAATGTTTGTTTTGACCTCATCACAGATGAGGGAAATTGACAGGAAAGCTCTACATGTGATTGGGATACCTGAGGTTGTGTTGATGGAAAATGCAGGTTTTTGTGTTTTTGAAGAGATAAAGAAGGATTTTGGAGAGCTCAAAGATAAAAACATTGCAGTTTTTTGCGGGAAAGGCAACAATGGAGGAGATGGATTTGTTGTTGCAAGGTATCTTGCCCAGGTTTGTCCAAATGTAAAGGTGTTTTTGTTCGATGAGAATGTGACTTTGACATCCAAAGTTTTCCTTGATGTTTTAAAAAAGTTGGAAGTTGATATTAGCATTTTGTCAGAAGAACTATTATCATCCCTCAAAACACAGAGATTTGACATAATAGTTGACGCAATCTTTGGGATTGGTCTTTCAAAAGACATTGAGGGGCTTTATAAAAAGGCAATTGAGTATATAAATAGTAGCGGTGCTTATGTATATTCGGTTGACATTCCAAGTGGAATTTGCTCTGATTCGGCTCAAGTTAAAGGCTGTGCTGTACGTGCTAATAAGACAGTAACTTTTGTTTACCCCAAAATAGGTCATATCTTGTATCCTGGTAGCTATTATTGTGGTAAAGTAATTGTAAAAGACATAGGTATTCCTGAAAAGATTATCAAAGATATCAAAGTAAAGATTTTAACAGTTGAAGATTTAGATGTATCCAAATTTTACAGATATCCCGACTCTCACAAAGGCGATTATGGCAAGGTGGGAATAGTTGCAGGGTCAAAGTATTATCCTGGCGCGGCGGTTTTGTGCAGCAACGCTGCGCTGCAAAGTGGCTGTGGACTTTGCTATTTAATAACACCAAAAGAAGCGCTTTATTTTCAGAATTTCAGAAGACCGGAGATAATAGTGCTGCCTCTTGAGGGCAAAGAAGGTGTTATATCTTTTGATGGTTTTGTAAAATTTGACGAATTCTTTGCCAAGTTTGATGTTTTGGGGTTTGGCTGTGGACTTACGAAGAATGAAGAAGTTGAAAAGATATTGATTCATATTTTAGAAAATTTCCAAATACCTATTGTAATAGATGCAGATGGACTAAATACTTTGTCATCAAGCCAAAAAGCAAAAAAGCTTTTGGCAAGCTATAAATCTCAAAAAGTTTTAACTCCGCATTATATGGAAGCTGCAAGGATACTTAACGTTGATGTAAAAGATATTGCTAAAAATCCTATTGATGCTGCTACAAAGATTGCAAGTGAATTTAAAGCTATATGCGTCTTAAAAGGTTCAAGGACGATAATTACAGATGGGGATGAAGTTTTTATAAACGTCCTTGGCAATCCTGGCATGGCAAAAGGCGGAAGTGGAGATGTTCTGACAGGTATTATTTTGTCTATGATTGCTCAAGGCTGCTCTGCTTTTGAGGCGGCAAAACTGGCGGTATATCTTCATTCTCTTTCGGCAGATATCTTGCTTGAAAAAAAGACAATGCAGACAATTTTGCCCTCAGAGATTATAGACGGGCTGGACAATGCTATTAGGAGATTAATTAAAGGTTAAATATAAAGAATGAGGTTTTTACTCAAAAAACTTTGGCTGTTAGTAGCAGTTGTGCTGCTTTTTGAACTCACTGCGTGTAAAAAGACAGCTCAAAGTCCTCCTTTGAAGATTTTTCCTGACTATATTGCAAAAGGCTATGTAGAAATCTCTTCAAAAGATGGTGTTTCAAGGTACTCATTTTCAGAAAAGAGAATTGATGGGAAGGTTGAGGCAGAGTTTATAAAAGGCACAAGGAAAATAAAATTGACAAAAGAGGATGGAAATGTTTTGCTGGATGGTAAAAACATAAAAAGTATTGCCCAGGACATATTTTTGGACTACTATATAGATAAGCTGATAAATGCTGAAAAGTACTCAATTGTAACCGAGCAGAATCAAACAATTGTCACATTGGAGCTGAAAGGTGATATAAGGTACCTTCACTTCTACTTTGTAAACCGAGAGCTAAAAAAGATAGGGGTAATATACCAGGATAAAAGATTTATGAAAACCATTTACCTTACAGAATACAAAAAGTATAGAAAGGGATGAACAAATTGTCGCTCTACAACAGGGTGTGGGCAGAGATTGACCTTGACAATTTGGTATACAATCTTGAAAATATCAAGAAAAAGATTTTACCCCAAACTCATATAATGGCCGTTGTGAAGGCTGATGCATATGGACACGGAGCGGTTGAAATTTCAAGAGTGCTTGTCAAAAATGGCGTTAGCATGCTTGCTGTGGCAATAATTGACGAGGCATTGCAGCTGAGACATTTCAATTTTGATGTTCCCATTTTAATTTTGGGTTTTACCCCTTTTGAGCTTTCTGAGCAGGTTGTTGAAAACGAGATAAGCCAGACTGTTTACACGTATGAACAGGCATATTATCTTAGCCAGGCAGCACAAAAGATAGGGAAAAAAGCCAAGATACATATCAAAGTTGATACTGGAATGGGGAGAATTGGATTTTTATGTTGCAATGAGAGTATACAGACAGTACTAAATATTGCAAAGCTTCCGAACATCGAACTTGAAGGAATATTCTCTCATTTTTCATCTGCAGACGACCCGGACTCAGACCATTTTACGCATGAGCAATTTATGAAATTTGAAAACTTTGTGAAAGAACTCAATAAAAATGGGGTATACTTTAAATATAAGCACATTGCAAATAGCAGTGCGGCAATCCGTTTCCCCCAGTATCAACTTGATGTTGTAAGGCTTGGTCTTATTCTATACGGGCTTTATCCAAGCAGCAGTTTGAAAGAACACCTAAGTATTAAGCCTGTGATGTCTGTCAAGGCAAGGGTTATCAATGTAAAGGAGGTGCCGGAAGGCTTTCCGATAAGCTACAACAGAAGGTATATAACCACACGCAAAAGCAAAATTGCCACCATACCTATCGGTTATGCAGATGGTTTTACGCGTGTTGGAAGTAGTCAAAGGCATGTTCTCATAAAAGGTGAGTTTGCCAAGGTTGTTGGGAGTATATGCATGGACCAGTGCATGGTAGATGTGACTGATATTGAGGATGTGAAGATTGGTGATGAAGTTGTCATTATAGGAAGACAAGGGAAAAATGAGATTTTGGCTGACCATTTGGCTGAGCAGATTGGAACTATCAACTATGAGGTTGTATGTTCTTTTAGCAAGCGAATTCCACGGGTTTATATCAAGGATGGGCGAGTTGTCAAAATATTAAACTATATCTTATGAAAAATTTACATTGATTTATTCTTTTCAAAAACCGTATAATGATAATAAGCTCATCCGCTTATTCCTACACTTTAAATTTGTTTTTTTATATTTTGTTTTGCAAGGGGGAAATGAGATGCCGCAAATACGATTTGTGAAATTCCTTTTGCAGTATAAAAGCAGTTCATTTGACGACAGTTTTATGCGGGCAGCTATTGAAAAAAGAAGGCTGAAAAAGATTGAAAGAGAGCTTGAAAGCTGTTATAAAAAATATGCAGAGCTAAATAGAAACATTGCAAACGAATGGCTTGCACTTGACTTTGAAGGACTTTTAAAATATGAGAATATAATTTACGATGATTTTGGGTATGATTTTTATAGAATAGAAGAAAGTAGGGTAGCGGAGAGTGGAGAAAGTGATACAGCAAAATCAAAATCAACCACCACTTGAAATCAAAAGGGGAGACATATTTTATGCTGACCTTGCTCCGCATGTTGGTTCTGAGCAGGGCGGCATAAGGCCAGTTCTGGTAATTCAAAATGATATAGGAAACAAATACAGCCCAACTGTGATTGTGGCTGCGATAACTTCACAGATTGGCAAAGCTAAATTTCCAACCCATGTTGAGATTCGTGCGGGTGAGTTTGGCCTGAGCCGTGACTCTGTCATTTTACTTGAGCAGATCAGAACAATTGACAAAGTGCGGCTTAAAAATAAGGTTGGCAAGCTTTCTGATGAGGTTATGGAAAAAGTAAACCAGGCAATTCTGATAAGCCTTGGGCTAATAGAATGGACAGCGGAGGGATATGATTGGAAAAAGAAAGAAGGCGCAGGTTTAAAAAAGGCATAAATTTTTTGGTCCTTGTTTTGGTCGCTGGAGTGCTGAGCATGGGGGTTATATTTGCCTCTTCACAGTCGATTGACAGTAGCGCCCTTGTCACATACGGTTTTTTAAAAAAGCAGGTTGACCAGTTAAAGGCGTACATAGACAATAAAATAAATGAGCTGGATAAGAAAATAAAGGACACAAATGTTTCTTCAGAACAAGCACAGGATATTTCAAAGCTGCAAAGCCAGCTTGCAAATTTGTCTTCTGAGATTGAAAAGTTAAAATTGCAAACCACACAGCTTGATGCCAAATTAAAAAATATCTCAAGTTCTTCAGGAGTAAAAAAAGGTGACTTTATATACACCAAAGGTTATGAGGTTATAAAGGTACCGAAAGGCAAGACCATCTTGTTTGATGCGTCAACAGAGTTTGTTGTGCGGGTTGGGAAGGCTGCAACTATTGTGCCAAAAGGAGCAACAATTATTGATTTGACAAGCGCAAAAGATGTAGGAGCAAACCAGCAACTTTTGTTTAACCATTTTTATTTAGTTGCAAGAAGTGATGGCAGAGGATTCAAAGCACTGGATGACGTGTGGGTAATTGTAAATGGTGGGTACAAAATTAAGTAGTAGAGGGGAAGAAAATTATGAAAATAGATATTTTAGCGGCGGCGACAGCCGGTTTTTTGTCTTTTTTCTCACCCTGTATTTTGCCGCTTATACCTGTGTACGTCCTATATCTTTTTTCTCAAAAGGGTGGCAGGTTAAAAAATAGCCTTTTGTTTGTTCTGGGATTTTCAATTGTCTTTGTTGTACTTGGGATGACTGCAGCGGCGGTAGGAAGTGTCTTTTCTGGGTACAGTTTTCTATTGAAGAAGATAGCAGCAATAGTTATTGTTTTGATGGGTCTGGTGATGCTTGAATTGTCACCAGATTTTTTAAAAAGACTTTTTATACCTATACAGGGTAAAGGTAATTTGGATATTAATGCTTCACCGCTGATTTTGGGGATGGTTTTGAGCATAAGCTGGACACCCTGTGTAGGACCAGTTTTGACGTCAATTTTGAGTATGGCGGCTATTTCTGAGACGTTTTTAAAAGGAGCGATGCTGCTTCTTATCTATTCGATGGGTTTTGCTGTGCCGTTTTTGATCTCAAGCTTTTTAATAGACAGGCTCAAAACTTTTTTTGGAATGTTGAATAGGTACAGCAGGGCAATAGAGTATTTTACAGGAGCGCTTTTGATTGCATTTGGCATACTTGCGTTTTTTGACAAGATAAATTTCTTCAGGTAGAAAATAGAAAAATTCAAAAAGAGGTGAATATTTCATGTTGAATAATAGAATCAAAAGTGTTATCTTTATATTGATAAGCGCCATTTTGATTGGGCTTTTGGTATACCAGATTATGTCGCGCTCAAAAGAAAATAGAGCTCTAGAGAGCGCAGTTAATTTTAAGCTTGTATCAGTGGATGGCAAAGAATATTCATTATCAGATTTTAGAGGCAAAAAGGTTTTGCTCAACTTTTTTGCAACATGGTGTCCACCCTGCAGGGCTGAGATACCCGATTTTGAAAGATTCCATCGAGAAAACAAGGATGTTGTTTTACTTGGCATTAACATTCAAGAGGATAAAGCCACAGTTGAGGAATTCTTAAGTTCAATGGGAGTTACGTACCCAGTACTTCTTGACAGGGATGGGAAGGTTTCTGCACAGTTTGGGATTGAAGGAATACCTACAACATTTTTGATTGACGAAAATGGCAAAATAGTTGCAAGAAACGTTGGTATGATGACTTATGAGCAGCTTAAAAGATTTGCTGGAAAGTAAAAATACTTTTAAAAAAGGAATGAAAAAAGGATGCTGTACGGTGAGAGACTTCTTTTTGGGGATATGTGGGTTGAAGTTAATGGCTCGATTGCTTCAGCAGGTATAACTAAAAATTTGGAGATGGAACTTGGAGATATTGTAATTTTTGAGTTTTTCAAAACATCAGGGTATATTCAAGAAGGAGAAGAGTTTGCAAGAATTGAGTCAATTTACAAGACGTACACCTTGAAATCCCCAGTTAGTGGTTATATAAGGTGGGTAAACCGTGAACTTCCTTTTGACCCTACCTTGTTAAATTTATTGCCAGAAGAAACAGAAATAATTAGTATAGACATCCAGCAACTTGTGTGATATAATAATGCAAGCAAATTATTACATACAAAGGGGTTGAATATGCCGATGAAGTTTTCTAAAAAGTTAGTTGCAATACTTGTTTTGATTGCATTTGCGGTAGCTTTAATTCCATTTTATTCTCATGCTGCAGACTTTCCTGTCACAGTTAAAGACGGGAAAGGCTATAGCATAACTGTAAAGCAAAAGCCTCAGAGGATTTTGTCTCTTGCACTTCAAACAGATGAGATTTTGCTCAATATGGTATCAAGCAGCAGAATTGTTGGGCTTTCAATATTTGCTGATGACAAGAACAATTCCAATGTCGTAAATCTTGCTAAGAATGTAAAAGGCAGATATTCGAGCAACGACATTGAAAAGATAATTGCGGCAAATCCTGACCTTGTGATAGTGCCTTATTACATTGACAAGTCAAAGTACGACCTTTTGAAGAAGGGTCTTAAGTGTCCTATATATGTCAGCTTAAATCCAAATTCGATTGCAAATATCAAACAGGAGATTATAAATCTTTCAAAGCTAACTGGTGAAATCCAGAAAGGCCAGGCTCTTATAAAGTACATGGACGATAAAATTAACTTTGTGCAGAAAAAGGTAAAATACTTGAGAAAGAAGAAGTATGTGCTCTTTTACACATACTATTTCAACTCAACATATGGCAAGAATACAACCCAGCATGAGATTGCAAAGTATGCAGGGGTTATAAATATAGCAGCTGTTGCTGGATTGAAAGGCTGGCCAACTATATCAAAAGAACAGATTTTAGAGTGGGACCCTGACATCATTGTTATTCCGTCTGCGTCGTACAATCCAAAAAAGACTTCTCAGCAGTATGTAGAGGAGTTCAAAAAAGACCCTGCTTTCAAAAACTTAAAAGCTGTAAAGAACAACAGCGTAATTATTCTTGATGATAGGCACGTTCAAACAGTTTCGCACTATATTGTTGAAGGTATTTATGACTTAGCAAAAGCTGCGTATCCGTATCTTTTCAAATAAGGCTTTTATAAGTGGTGGTGCAGTTGAAAAAGGTTTTGATTATTTTATTCTTTCTGCTTTTGACAGTATTTATAATATCCATAGGGGTGGGAAGTGTTTTTATCCCTCCCCTTCGTGTTTTAAAGGCACTTTTATCGCTCATAGGCATCAATTTAGGTCCAGCGAATGATATGGATTTGACAATTGTCGGGCAGATAAGACTTCCAAGAATAATAATTGCAATGATTGTTGGGATGAGCTTGAGCATAGCTGGTGCGCTTGTTCAAGGACTTTATAGAAACCCCATGGCAGACCCAGGGATTATCGGAACGTCAAGCGGTGCAAGTTTAGGTGCTATTATTTGCATAGCCTTTTCGCTCAACACCATAAACATATTTTATTTACCATTGTTTGCTTTTGCAGGTGCGCTTTTGATTTCTTTTTTAGTGTACAGACTTTCGACTAAGAACAACAAAACTCCCATTACAAACCTCATTTTAATTGGTATTGCAGTTTCAACTTTTGTGTCTTCTATAAACTCTTTGATTCTTTCAAACATAAATCAGTATCAGGTAAGCGAATACATATTTTGGATGCTTGGAAGCTTAGACGGCAGAAGCTGGGTACATGTGAAGATTAGCTTTGTTCCTCTTTGTGTCTTGATACTGTGTTCTTTGCTATTTGCAAAGAGGATAAATATTTTGATACTTGGTGAGGAAGAGAGCTTTACAATTGGTGTAAATCCAGAAAAGCTAAAAAAAGCCTTGCTTTTTCTTGTTTCGCTCATAACGGGGATAGCAGTTTCAGTCTCAGGACCGATCAGCTTTGTTGGGCTAATTGTACCACACATGCTCAGACTCATTGTTGGAAGCGATTATAGAAGGCTGATACCTGCTTCGGTTCTGAGTGGTGGAATATTTTTGATTGTGTGTGATACAATTGCAAGAGTATTGTTTTCACCAGTTGAAGTAAAAGTTGGGATTATAACCTCTTTGGTGGGGGTACCATATTTTTTGTACCTTCTGAAAAAGCGTGAAAATGAGGTGAGTGTATAGAATAATGCCTCTTTTTGTTGAGAACCTCAAATGCGGCTACTCTTATCCAATTGTCGAGATAAACGGAAGGCTTAAGTTTGAAGAAGGAAAAGTCTATGGATTTGTTGGGCCAAACGGAAGTGGTAAAAGTACGCTGATAAAGGCTTTAGCAGGACTTGTCAAAATTCTTGAAGGAAGGGTTTATTTTGATAATGTGCAGATAACCAAGCTTTCTGACATAGAAAGAGCAAAGCTTATTTCGTACATGCCACAGCACATCTTTTCAAGCTTTCCATTTACAGTTCTTGATGTTGTGATGATGGGAAGATTTCCCTATGAAAAGAGCAGGTTTTTTGCTACCTGCGAGAGCAAAAAAATTGCAGAGGAGAAGATAGAACAGGTTGAGCTTTCAAGCAAAAAGCTTTCAAGCATACTAAAGATTTCAGGTGGTGAGAGGCAAAGAACATCATTTGCGCGTGTGCTTGCTCAAAGTAGCAAAGTTTTGCTTTTAGATGAGCCAAACTCAAACTTGGACATCTCTCACCAGGAAAAGATTTTAAGGATTGCAAAACAAGAAGCGCTTTCTGGCAAGATTGTCATAATGGCAATTCACAATCTAAAAATTGCAGCAAAAGTGTGTGACAGCATTATTATGATGAAAGATGGTAAAATTGTGGATATTGGAAGGCCAGATGAAGTTCTAAACCAGCAGAACATCAAAAAGGTGTACGGAGTTGAGGCAGTTGTTTACAAAAATCCTTTCGGGATATTTGATATAGAACTTATCCAAACAGAAGCTCCAAAAGCTTTTCACGTTCATGTTATTGCAGGAGGTGGGAGCGCACAGCTTCTTTACAGGATGCTCATTGAAATGGGATGTAAAGTCACAACAGGTGTACTTTCCACAAACGACACAGACTTTGAAACAGCTCAGCTTTTTTCCATCTACACAGTATTTACAAAACCTTTTATGCCAATTGGAGAAAAAGAGTATATTGAAAATGTTCAGCTAATCAGCAAGGCAGACCTGTGCGTGCTGTGCAGTATTCCGTTTGGTGTTCAAAACCTGAAAAACTTAGAGGCACTGAGATATGCTAATAAGCTTTGCATAATTGAAGAGGAGGATATTTCAAAGCGCGATTTTACAGGCGGTTTGGCAACAAATCTTTACAATTGCTTGAGGGAAAAAGCATTGGTTGTTTCAAGCATTGAGAGCTTGAAAGATTACATCCTAAAAGAGACAAATGGTAAAATGTGAAGGGGTGATTTAAAATGAATCCAAACAAGGCATGGTGGATAGATACTAACTTTGAAACTGTAAAGAAAAACTTGGAAGCAAGAAACTTTGAATGTTTTGTTGTTGAGAAAAAAGAAGATGTTGTGCCTCTTTTAGAAAAGCTCATTTCAAAAGGTAGTGTGGTATCGTGCGGTGGGTCAATGACACTTTTTGAGTGTGGTGTGATAGATTTTCTGAGAAATGGCAGTTACAACTTTTTGGATAGATACAAAGAAGGAATAACACCTGAGGAACTTGGTGAGATTTACAGAAAATCTTTCTGGGCTGACTACTATCTTATGTCAACAAACGCAATAACACTTGACGGAAAGCTCATAAACATAGATGGAAACGGCAACAGGCTTGCAGCACTTCTTTTTGGTCCCAAAAACGTAATAGTGATTGCCGGCAAGAACAAGCTTGTTTTAAACGAAGAGCAAGGTTTGTTGAGGGTAAGGAACATAGCATCTCCTATGAACTCAAAAAGACTTTCTCGAAACACGCCATGTACTCAGGATGGAAAATGCCATGACTGTTTGAGTAGCGATAGCATCTGCAGCCATATTGTTGTGACAAGAAGGTCTCCAGCAAAGGGAAGAATCAAAGTTGTGCTGGTCAAAGAAGACCTGGGCTTTTGAGGATGTGGTTGTAATATTTTAGAAATATTTGCGTAACAATTCTGTAAAAAAGGGTTGACAGAATAAAGTGACTTGTAATAGAATAATAACATCAAAATAATAAATCACAAAGGCTGAATGTCTGAGCAAATTGTAAAAATTGCTCAGGCAGCGGGAGACCCACAGTAGCCTTTGGGGTGAATCGGCAAGAAAAAACTTGCCGTAGGGATAGCCTTCTTGTCCCGAACCCGTCAGCTAATCCCGTAAGCCTCAAGAAGGGAGTTTTTGCATGAACACTAAAGCTTTAATAGCTCTTTTGGTTGGAATTTTTCTGATGTTTTTTTCTGCAAAGGCCTTTGCCCAGTCAGCCCAGGCAAAATCTACAATAAATATAAGAAGTGCACCTTCAACAAGTAGCAAGATTTTAGGAGTTTTCCCAAAAGGGTTTAAAGCACAGGTTTTGTCAAGTGCTGGTGGATGGGTAAAGATTTCGTATGATGGAATTGTTGGGTATGTAAAGTCTGATTACATAAAACTTACAAATGATAAAACAAGCTCAGCTTCAAATACTTCAAGGTCAAGTGTTGCAAAGACGGTTGCTAAAGCTGTACAAGCTACAGTTTTAAAAGACAATGCGCGTTTGAGAAGTGATATGTCGACTTCATCAAAGGTGCTAAAGACATTAAAAAGTGGCAGCAAGGTCTATGTTTTGTCGAAAGAAGCAAATGGCTGGGTGAAGGTAAAGACGCTTGATGGGACAGTAGGATATATGGCTTATTACCTTTTGAGGATGCCATCGCAGCTTGCATCAAAGACAGTGTCACGTGGTGGCTTTGAAAGAAGTCAAGAAGAAGCTTTTGGAAATCTTAGCCTGGTACAGAGAATTTTAGAGTTTGCTCAAAGATTTCGTGGTATAAGATACTCGTATGGTGGGACATCACCATCAACGGGTTTTGACTGTTCAGGATTTGTTCAGTTTGTGTTCAAAAACTTTGGGATACATCTTGAAAGAACGGCAGCTGACATGGCAAGGACAAATGGTGTGAGAATTTCGTATAGTGAAATTAAACCGGGGGACTTGCTTTTCTTTGATACAGACGGTGGGAAAAATTATATAAATCATGTTGGTATATATTTAGGCGGTGGCAAGTTCATTCATGCATCGAGTGCAAGGGGACGCGTAATAGAAACTGACCTCAATTCATATTATGGAAGATTTTTTATGATGGCAAAAAGAGTCATAAGATGAAAGTAAAAAGGGGCTTTTTCCTGAAAATCAGAAAGGAAAAAGCCCCTTTCAAGTTTAAAAGTACTTTTTACTTTTTTATCAAAGGCAAAATCAGGTTTTTGACATCCTCTTCACTTTCAATGGTAGCATCAACTTTCTTGAGCTGCCAAACCTCAAGATGAGAAATCTCTTCGCCCGGTGCCACAGTATAAAGTGGGCTTAGAGTTTCCATCTCAAGCATGAAATCGGTTGTATATGTTTCGTAAGAACATCCAAAGTCAGGGTACTCTGCACCATCTATGTGTTTGTATTGTTTTATAAAAAGACTTCCATCGTTTAAATAGCAAACCCAGCCGTCCAAATTTGGGTATCCAATCTTAAATGCTGGCTTGCAGTTTTTATCCTGTTTTAGAATAATGAAATCTTCACCCCACAAGACTCTATGGTCGTTAAGTTTTGTATATGGCCACATGACCAAAGGATAGCTTGGTAAAAGCCCTGTATCAATCTTTGGAATTGGCATAACCTCAACTCCACCTGGTGCCATTACAGAAAGCGCCCAGATTGCAAACTTGACCTCAAAAAGACCATTGTTCTTGATTTTATATGTTACATAAGCTTCTGCTTCGGTTGGGTGAAACTTTAGTTCAATTGTTTTTTGCAAGAAAGTTGTGGTTTCCATGGGTTGTTTTAGCACAATTCCATTTTCCACAATTTCAAAGTCTATTTTGTGATTGTCGGGGAAATATGTGCGCGGCATGGCTTCCGGGCTATGCCACAGTCTTGTACCGCCGTATATTCTCCACTCGTCACCGCCAACTTTTCCTGCTTGGTCTTCCACCACACAAAAAACGTTCTTACCACCTTCAAATGCAAAATGAATTATTCTTGGTCCCACGTCTGTTGTAACAATTGCTTCAATTTTTCCATTAGAAATTTTGTAGCAGTTTTCCCAGCCCATATACTCGACTTTCTTTACCTCAACCATTTTTAACCTCTTTCCCCCTTCTCAATTTATTTTGAAAAATATAAAGGCTTAGAATATAATTAAATTATACCTTATCAGGTTGTATTTTCACAAATCAAAAAACAAAAAAGTTGTGTAGATTCATTTTTTCTTTGACAATTTTTAGATGGCAAAAGGGAGAGAAAGGGTATAGAGATGCTAAAAAAGTTCAAACCTGATATGATATGCAAAAGTATATTGGATATTGACCTTGAAACTCTTATAAAAAGAGGAATAAACTATCTCATTATCGACATAGACAACACCATAGTTGCGTGGGGTGAATTTGAGGTAAGAGACGAGATTATTGATTGGCTTGAAAAGGCTCGAAAGATGGGATTTAAAATTTGCCTTGTTTCGAACAACCAGAAGGATAGAGTCAAAAAAATAGAAAGTATACTTGGCATTCCTGCTATCTATAATGCCAAAAAACCTTTGAAATCTGGATTTTTAAAAGCTTCATACCTGCTTCATCAGGGCAAGAAAAATCATCAAACAGCTGTGATAGGTGACCAGTTCTTTACAGATGTCATAGGCGCAAAAAGGTTAAAACTTTACGTAGTTTTGGTCCGACCTTTGGAAGAAAAGGAGTTTTTTGTAACTAGAATAAACAGGATTTTTGAAAGGAAAATATTAAAATACTACGAAAAGGATGAGAGGGAATGAAAAAACTTTTTTTGATTGGCAAGAGCTTAAAACACTCGATTTCACCTTTTATTCATAACAGGATTCTATCTGAGCTGAATATTGATGCAGTTTATTCAAATGTAGAACTCTCTGATACTGAAGAGCTAAAAGAATTTGTTGAGATGGTAAGAAAAGATGAGGATGTTGTTGGATTTAACATAACAATTCCTTACAAGGAAGATATTTTGGAGTTTTGCGATGAAGTCTCAGAAGATGTCAGAATAATAAACGCGGCAAATACTGTGAAAAAAGAAGATGGGAAACTTTTGGCTTACAATACCGATTGGATAGGGTTTAAAAAAAGCTTGGAGCATGTGGGGGTTGATGTAAAAGACAAAAAAATATTGGTGCTCGGTAGCGGTGGTGCAGCAAAAGCTTGCATCTACGGGCTTTATAAAATGGGAGCAAAGGAAGTTTTTGTTGCAAACAGGACATATGAGAAGGCTGAAAGATTAAAAGAGGTTTTTCAAGACATTTTAAAAATCCTTCCAGTAGAATGGCTAAGAAGATATGAGTTTAAGTACGATATAATTATTAACACAACATCTGTGGGAATGTTTCCGAATATTGAAAACAGTCCTTTTGACTTTGAAATTTATGATCAAAGCCTGCCAGTTTTTGTATATGATATGATATACAATCCTCTTAAGACCGCCTTTTTGAAAGAGGCTGAAAAGAGAGGAATAAAGACTGAAAACGGACTTAAGATGCTTGTGTACCAGGCAGTTGAAGCAGAAAAAATTTGGTTTGGCGGCATTGATATTGTCTCAAATTTGATTGTTGAAATACTGAATGAATGTGAGAGGAAAGTAGCCCGAATTGAATAGGTATTTTTGTAATTTTCCCAAAAATTTTTTTACATCATGTAATTTTGTGGTATAATTTATATAAGGACATAAATCGAGGGGTGTATCAAAAATGAAAATTATGATAGTTGATGATGCTGTGTTTATAAGAAAGGTGTTAAAAGGTATTTTAGCCGAGCTTGGATACAATGTTGTAGCAGAGGCATCGACAGGCAAGGATGCAGTAGAACAAGCTGCAAAGGTAAAGCCGGATATAATCACGCTTGATATAACCCTTCCAGACATGAGTGGCATTGATGTTTTAAAAGAGATAAAAAGAGTGCTTCCATCTGTTCAAGTGGTAATGGTCTCTGCACTTTCTGGGCAGGAAGCTGTGATGCAGGCTCTTAGAGAAGGTGCGGTAAATTATATTACAAAGCCGTTCTCAAAAGAAAAAATAGAGAGTGTATTGAAAAGTGTGTGTGAAAACATAGAACCTAAGATAGATGAAGAAACCAAGGATGAAAGGGAAGAAAAAGAAGTTATAGAACTTCAAATGGTTAACTCAAAAGAACCTTCAGAAGGACTAGAATTAGAAGAAACTATAACGCCTGACCTTGAAATAAATAATTTGGAAGAGGAGTTAGCAGCAGAAAAATTGGCAGCAAAAGAATTAGTGGAAGAACAGCCTAAAAATGAGCCATTTTATGAGAACATAAATGTGGAAGAAAACAAGAAAGTTGAAAATGAAGAGATACATATTGATTTTAAGTTAAATTTGCGAGAAGAAAATGGAAAAGCAAGGCTTGAGGACGTAAGGGTATTCGAAAAGGACGAAGGATATGTTTTGTCCCTTTATTTCAGTGAACCTGTGACATACAATTTTGGTAAGATGAAGATTGGCAATGGTTTTATAATCAATGTGGAGGATTGTAAAATTGAGCCAAATGTCAAAGAAACCATAAAGGTTTCTGATGAGGGCTTAAGAGAAATAAAAGTAGAAGAGATTTCAGGCAATGTTTATATTGCAATTAAAACCGATATAAGAAAGTTCAACATACAAGAAAATGACAGAATAATTGAGATATTATTGCAAAAAGAAATTGCTCATCTATCCTACAATCCTTTGACAAAACTTTTGCTGATAGAAGGGATATCTTCAAAAGCAATAGAAGTAGAAAGAGCAGAAAATAACTTAAAAATAAATATCCTGAACAAGGATACAATGCTAAAAGAGGAAAGAATAGAAATAAACGATGGATTGGTTGAAACCATTGAGGTACTGAAGACCTTTAAGGGATATGTAGTGCTGGTTAAAAGTTCTAAATTCTTGGAATATGAAAAAATTGAAGGAAGAAGTTCGTTTGGCATAAGATTAAAAGAAGCAAATGTAATCAAAAGATGGAATGTATATACCAAGGAAGATATGACAATAGTCGAAATAATTTCGTCATCTGGGGATGCACAGCTTCAAATGGATCACGACAAAGAAAATGATAAGGTATATGTATATTTTAGTGATTTAGAGGTTCCAGATGAACTTCTGAACCAGCGATATGAATATGAAGAGGGCTTTATTGAATGGATAGAGTTTAAAAAAGATTATGCAGAGAAAAAGTGCTTTATGATGATATCTACTCCAGTAAATAAGGTAAGTGTATCCAAAGAAGATGGCAGAGTTCTTATTTTATGCAGGGCAATAAGAGCGTTTTTGCTTTATGATAATTTACAGACAAGACTGATTTTCCAGAATATCAAACCGTCTGAGATAGAACTTGAACTTATTGAAGACAAAAAATTAAGATTCAGTATACTCAATAGATTTGTAAATCTAATAAAAGATTCTATGGTGGAAGACAATCAGTTTATTGAAAAGGTAGAGATCGAAAAAGTTAAAAATGGCTATGAAGGTCTAATCTACCTTAAAAAGAGATGCAGTTTTTATTCCCTCTTGGCCAAAGATAAGGTATCAACAGATGTTTACCTGACACCTTTAAAAGCTCAGAATAAAATCAACTTTTATGAGTACGAAGAGAAAGATAATAAAGCTATCTTACATATAAGAGGAGAAGGAAAGTTAGATAAAGAGATTAGGCAAGAAGATGGAGTAGTCAGAATAGAAATTTTTGATGCTCAGTTAGAAAACATATCCACCTTACCTGTTGAGCTTGAGAGTTGTTGCATAGAAAAAATCATTTTTAAAGAAGCAGAAAATGATAAAGTAGTAATAGAGGTCTATCCTTTCAAAGATGATTTTATTGTAAGCGACTATGCAAACGGCTTTGATTTAGAATTTGCTCTGGATACAATAGAAATTCTGGTATCTAATAATTCTATCCAGCTTGAGGGACTTGACAAAAATGATATTAGTTTCAAAGAAGACAAAGAGAACAATCAATTTGAAGTAGAGATTAGGAAAAAAGGTATTTTTATTTCCACCGGGCTGTTCAAAGTTGAAGATAGCCTTATCAAAAGCTATCAGGTTTACAAATCTAAGGGAAGTTATGGAATTATTATAAAGACTAATAAAAAAGCAGTTGCTGTTGTAAACTCTGATAAAGAAAAAGCCGTTGAAATTGTAATGAAAAAACTGCCTGAACTGACAACGTGTGAAGTTGTTGTAAACAGCGAAACTGAAGCATATTTAAAACTTGGCATTGATGGCGAGCTGTTTAAAGAGCCTGAGGTCGAGCAAATTGGAAAAGGTGTAATAGAAGTAAAGCTATCAAAAATTGTATATGATCAGATTGAGTTGACTTCTCAGTATTACGAGAATGGAATAGTAAAGCTCATAGAGTTTATACCTGCTGAGGAAAATCTGAGCATAAGAATAAGCTTTAACCGTGCACATTGGGAAATTGAATCTGGCCTATCACAACTTCTTTTGAAATTTGAAAAGGCAACTTCAAAAATTGAAGTGGATGATAGTGGTGTTGTTATAAGGTATATAGATGCAGAGGATGTTTCCTATAGGATCTTTGAGGAAAATGGTGTAATAGTATTAGATGTTCCTTCTTATGCAGGGGATTTTGCTAATACCATTCCTGCTATAAAGAGCGAAAAGGCTGTGAAATTCATCAGCATAGAAAAGATAGAATCTGGATGGAGAATATATTTGATTACAATGACCGGTATTAAATTCCAACTTGAGAGAAAACAAGAGGAGATGAAGGTAGAATTTTTTGAAGAAAAAGGTGTCTTGAGCGAGGTTGCAGGCTAAGTTTTAAAAAAGGTTAAAAAATGGTAAAGACTAAAAGAAGGTGAATTCAGTTGCCGGTAAACGAAAAGAGAAAAATAGGTGAGCTTTTATTAGAGGCAGGAATTATCACAACGAAGCAGTTAGAAGAAGCACTTCAAATTCAGAAAAAGACAGGAAAAAAAATAGGCGAAATCCTTGTTGAAAAGGGATATGTCACAGAAGATGAAATTTTAGAGGTTCTGGAGTTCCAGCTGGGAATACCTCATGTTAAGCTTGACCAGTATGTAATTGACCCAGAGGTTGTGAATTTAGTTTCTGAAAGCATAGCACGAAGACATACTCTTATTCCAATCCAGCTAAAGGATGACAAACTTGTTGTTGCAATGGCTGACCCGCTGAACATTTTTGCAATAGAAGATGTTGCAATTTTTTCTGGCAAAAATGTTCAGCCAGTCATTGCAAAAGCTTCTGAGATAAAAAGACAGATAGAAAAGTTTTACGGAAAGCAAGAAGCCTTAAAGGCTATTGAAGAGCTCAAAAAAGAGGGTGCTGCTCAAAGAAGGGTTCAGACAACGAGAATGCAGATAAGTTCTGAAGATGACGCAGAAGGTCCTGTTGTCAAGCTTGTAAACTCCATATTTGAGCAGGCAATAACATCTAGAGCAAGCGACATTCACATTGAACCCTTTGAAAATGAAATAAGAGTAAGATTTAGGATAGATGGCATACTATATGACATTCTTCAGCTTGAAATTGAGACCCTGCCATCTCTTGTTGCAAGGATAAAGGTTATAGGTAACATGGATATTGCTGAAAAAAGAGTGCCGCAGGATGGCAGAACCACATTCTTGTTTGCTGACAAGGTATATGACATGAGAATTTCTTCTCTTCCAACTGTTTATGGTGAGAAGATAGTTATAAGAATTGCTGACAAGGGAGCATTTATCAAATCCAAGACAGAACTTGGATTTACAGAAGATGACTTAGAAAAATATAACAGGATTATTTCAGCACCCCACGGTATAATTCTTGTGTGCGGACCAACTGGAAGCGGGAAAACTACTACCTTGTATACCATATTAAATGAGCTTAACACAGGGCTTAAGAACATCATAACAGTAGAAGACCCTGTTGAGAGCACGATTTATGGCATAAATCAGGTTGAAGTAAATCCAAAAGCAGGGCTTACATTTGCAGCAGCACTGCGTTCTATCTTGAGACAGGACCCTGACATCATTATGATAGGAGAGATTCGAGATAAAGAGACAGCTGACATGGCAGTTCGAGCTGCTATAACAGGGCACTTGGTGCTCTCTACAATCCACACAAACGACGCACCATCTGCTGTTACAAGACTTGTTGATATGGGTATTGAAAGCTTTTTGATAAGCTCATCGCTTGTTGGTGTTATATCTCAAAGACTTATTCGCAAGATTTGTCCGTACTGCAAAGAAGAGTATCTTCCTACAGAACCAGAACTAAAAGCTCTTGACATAGAAGAAAATTACAATGTAAAATTATACAGAGGAAGAGGTTGTGCACTTTGCAATAATAAAGGATATTACGGCAGGTCTGGAATATACGAAATAATGATTGTTACAAACCAGCTAAAAAGATTGATTGTGAAAAAAGATGTAAGCAGTGATGAAATAAAACAGCTTGCGATAAAAGAAGGAATGAAGACACTAAAAGATGCATGCAAAGAAAGAGTCTTGAACGGGACAACAACAGTGGAAGAGTTTTTGAGAGTTACATTTTCACTTGAATAAGTTTTTAAGTGTTCGAGGGGTTAAAGATGACAGAGAGTAGAGGATAGAGGAAGGAGGAAAAGCCAAAATGGATATCAATGAGATTTTGAAAGAGGCATTTTTGAAAGGCGCATCTGATATACATATCACGGCAGGTTCACCCCCTATCATGAGGGTGCACGGTGTACTTACACGCATGAGCGATTTGAGCCTCACACCAGAGATAACTGAAAGGTTTGTAAAAGAAATTACAAACGAATACCAGTACAAACGTTTGCAAGAAGCTGGTGAGGTTGACTTTTCTTACAGCATTAGAGGTTTGAGCAGGTTTAGGGTAAATGCATTTAGGCAAAGAGGTTCTTATGCTATTGCATTCAGAGTCATATCTCAGGATATACCAAAGTTTGAGACATTGGGACTTCCTCCGGTTCTGAAAGATTTTACAAAGCTCAACAAAGGGCTTGTTCTTGTTACTGGTCCAACCGGTTCAGGGAAATCGACCACGTTAGCATCGCTTATAGATATAATAAATGCTGAGAGGAACTTACATATTATCACATTGGAAGACCCTATTGAATATCTTCACAGGCACAAAAAGAGTATTGTCAATCAAAGAGAGATAGGAAACGACACACAAAGCTTTGCAGCAGCCCTGAGAGCTGCTCTTCGTGAAGACCCTGATGTAATTCTGGTTGGCGAGATGAGAGATTTAGAGACAATTTCCATAGCACTTACCGCTGCAGAGACCGGACACTTGGTTTTTTCAACACTTCACACTGTTGGTGCAGCAAAGACCATTGACAGAATCATCGATGTTTTCCCACCATATCAGCAGCAGCAAATACGTGTTCAGCTTTCTACAGTTCTTCAAGCAGTTGTATCGCAACAGCTTTTGACAAGGAGAGACGGCAGGGGCAGGGTTGTTGCGGTTGAGGTTATGATAGCAAACGCGGCAATAAGGAATCTCATAAGAGAAGCAAAGACGTATCAGATACAATCAATTATTCAAACACATACGAAAAATGGAATGATAACAATGGAACAATCTCTTGTTGACTTGTACAAAAGAGGGCTTATAACAAGAGAAGATGCAATAATGTATGCATCTGATCATGAGCTTATAAACAAGCTTTTGATATTCTAAAGGGGTAGGAAGGTTAAAATGGCAGAGTATGTGTACAGTGCAATGGATGTATCTGGCAGAAGAATAAATGGGACTGTTATAGCCGAGGATGAAAAAGCGGCAATTGAGATGTTGAAAGCCAGAAATGTGTTTGTGATAGAAATAAAAGAAAAAGGAGCACTCCAGAAAGAGATAAAACTGCCCTTTGGACAAAGAGCAACAGTAAAAGACCTTTCAGTCTTTTGCAGGCAGTTTGCAACAATGCTCTCTGCAGGTATTTCAATTTTAAGCTGTTTGGATGTTTTGAGGCAGCAGTACAGGGGAAGACCTTTTGGCAGGGTAATAGATGACCTTTACGAAAAGGTGGAAAGGGGCACTCTTTTATCGAGTGCTATGAGAGAACATCCAAGATTTTTCCCGCCAATTTTAGTGAACATGGTTGAAGCAGGAGAGGTTGCAGGTTCTATTGACAAGTCAATGGACAAAATGGCAACACATTTTGAAAAGGAACTAAAACTCAGGCAGAAGATTGTAAATGCTCTCATGTATCCTGCAATTGTTATAAGTGTGGCTGTAATTGTGCTAATAATTCTTTTGACATATGTTATTCCAACCTTTGTTGGACTTTTTGAAGAGCTCAATGTTGAACTTCCTGCAACAACAAGGTTTGTTATAAATTCAAGCAAATTTATGCAGCAAAATGGGATTTATCTTCTTTTTGCTATTGTAGCTTTGGTATTTGGGTATAAAGTATTCAAATCAACACCAACAGGTGGTATCATTGTCGGAAAAATAAAAATCAGAATACCAGTGATAGGCAAGCTTGTATTGGGTCAGGTAACCAGCCGTTTTACAAGGACGCTGGCAACACTTTTGAATGCTGGTGTTTCCTTGATAACGGCTTTGGATACAACAAAAAACATCTTGTCAAACGCCTTTATTGAAAGGGAGTTTGAGAAGGTTATTGAGAGGGTGAAAGGTGGTGAGGGGTTAAGCTATCCGATTGAGGAGATGGGGATTTTTCCAAAGCTTATGAACATCATGTTAAAGACAGGCGAAGAGACAGGACAGCTTGAGTACATGCTTGAAAAAGCAGCAGATTACTACGAAAATGAGGTTGAAAATCAGGTCACAAGACTGACATCACTGTTTGAGCCTGTTATGATTGTGCTGCTTGCTTTGATGGTTGGATTTTTGCTTGCGTCAATTATCATGCCGATGTTCAAACTCTATGGCAGCATCGGCACATAAAAAGGGCGGTGGCTTATGAAAAGAAAGTTTTATGGCTTTACTTTGATTGAACTTGTTGTTGTGATTGCTATAATTGGAGTGATTGTAGCAATTGCAACGCCACAGGTTTTAAGGACAATCCAGAATGCTCAAAAAAGAGCAGACAGCCAAACAGCCCGCCACATTGCATATGCATTTTTGATGTGGCAGGAGGAAACAGGTAAGAATTTGAGCGAAATCATACCAGATTCAAACATTCACAAAATTAGTAGTAATTTAGTAGGGAATCCACCTGAGCTTGATTTAACAAGGTATATCCAGGGAAGCCTGCCAAGGCCAAGGTTAAATAAAAATTATTATTTTTACTACAAGTATGAGTCATCAGTTTTAAAGATTTATGCGGGTGATGATTCAAACCAGTGGGAACTTTTTCCCGAGTTTGACGAGAATTATAAATAAAAACTGTAGGAGGTTGATTTTGACATGATGGCTTGGTTGGTAAAGCAGGTTAATAAGAAAAATAAGGGTTTTACATTGATTGAAATGGTTGTTGTTTTGGCGATTATTGCAATATTGATTGCAATTGCTGTTCCGCAGGTGTTGAGGCAGATTAACAGAGCAAAAATTAATGCTGATAAGGCAAACGCAAGGACGATTGCTACAGCAATTCAGCAGTATGTAGGAGACGGATACACTGTAACACAAACTAACCCAACTGCAATAAATGGTTCTGAGCCATGGGTAACTCAATATATGACAGGTGGAGTACCAAAAGTAAGATACAACAGTTCATGGCAGTTCTATTACTGGACAGATACTACTGGAAATGCTGTATATGTTGGGGCGGGTTCGAGTGGTTCAGATGCACAAAATAATGAACTTTATCCAGAACTTAAGGGCGTTTATGCGAATCCATAATGAAAAATGGTGTTTTGGATAATTAGTGATATTATAATTTCCCTCATCCTTGGCAGCTTCCTGAATGTTTGTATATACAGAATTCCTCGGGGGGAGTCGATTGTGTTCCCCCCGAGCCACTGCCCGAAATGCAAAAGAAGAATAAAGTGGTATGATTTGATTCCTGTTGTAAGCTATATAATCTTAAGAGGAAGGTGCAGGTTCTGCAAAGAAAGGATTTCTATAAGATATCCCATTGTTGAGCTTTTAACAGCAGCAGGCGGCCTTTTGTGCTATTCCAAATATGGTTTTTCGCCAGAGATGTTTGTTGCCTTCTTTATTTATTGTATTCTTCTTTATATCTCAGCAGTTGATATTGACACCATGGAGATTTCAACAAAGAGCATCTTTTTGCTGTTTGCTGCAAGATGTGTGCAGGTGTTTTTGGAAAGAGGAGTTAGCATAAAAACTGCTTTGAGCATCTTTTCAGGAATGATTTTCTCAATGCTTTTAATTTTAATAGTTTACATTCTATCTAAAGGAAGAGCAATGGGATTTGGAGATGTACTTTTAATTGCAGCGGGTGGCGCTGGATTTACAGCAGTAGAAGCTATTTTAGCAAATTTTCTGGCATTTGTTCTGGGTGCTGTGTTTGCAGCATTTGTATTGGTAAAGAAGAATAAGAATTTGAAGAGTGAAGTCCCCTTTGGACCGTTTATATCCGCTGCTCTAATTATCACAATACTATATGGTGATACTATTTTAAAGATGTACTTAGAGTACATAAGATAGCCTAAAAAGATTGAGATAATAGCAAGGGGGCAAAAGTTGTGTATACAATAAAAAACTATATGGAAGAAGCAGTAGGGAATATGATAGATAAAGTTCTTGAAAACATTGATGTTTGCAAGTGTCCAAAGTGCAAGCTTGACATTATGGCTTTAGCACTCAACAGGCTTCCGCCAAGGTATTTTGTCACAAAAGAAGGAGAGCTTTTTGAAAGGCTTGCAGAGCTTCAGGAACAGTTCACAGTTGACATCACAGCTGCAATTGCAGCAGCTGCTTTTATTGTTAAAAACAATCCAAAACATGATTAAAGCTTTTAGAAAATAAAAAGAGGGATAAGATGAAAAGGTTTAAAGGCTTTACCCTGCAAGAAATGGCAATTGTTTTGGCGATTTTGGCAATCCTTTTGGCAATTGCAGTTCCAAATTATATAGCAATGAAGAAAAGAGCTGATGTAAACAGCGTTGCAACCCAGTTTGCTGCAATGATAAGAGAGCTTTATGAGAAGGTTGACTCTGAGATGGAATATGACACGTATTCGTCAGCAACAGGTGGGCATATGTCAAAGTATTACATAAGGATTGACAATCGTCAAATTCCTGATCCTGTAACAGGCGAGAAGTCTTTGAAAATCCAGCTGATAAAATTAGATACAAGTTCAACACCCCACCGAGAAATTGTATTAAAAGAGATAAAATCGAAAACAGTACAAATTGCTCCGACCTCAACAATAGTAATGAGTAATACAGGCGTTGCGACATACCTTACATTCGGGCCCAAAGGAGAGATTATAGAATTTACAGGTTCTATAGTAGCAAGAGGATCTGTTCATACACCATATACCGCCCAAAAAACAATAGAAATAATTCCTATTTCAGGTTCTAGCTACAAAAAGACAATAGTACTTAACAGCATACCACCGGGGAGCGTTGAAGTGCAATGAGGAAATTTTTAAAAGGTTTTACACTTATTGAGATAATAGCTGTTGTTGCAATTGTTGGAATAATCATTGTTGCTCTGTACAGCTTTTTTATGAACAATTTCAAGGTAGCTCAGGAAGAAGCAAAGATTGCTTCAATTGAGTCTCAGGCAAAAAGGCTTCAAGATACAATAAAGCAGTGGCTTCAGATGGCAGACCAGCAAAGTATTGTTGGAAATTCTTCTACTGAGAGGGTTGATATGATTGTATACGAAGATAATTCGTCAACCTCAGGCACAAGCGTAACTATAAAGTATGAGCCATCAACAAAAGGTATAAGAATCACCAAAGATGGTGTAATTACACCTTACCTTGAGGGGAAAGTCACAAATTTTGATGTTGATGACAATCCGCCTCAGATAGTCATTCAGTACACAGTGGATTTGGGTGTTCGTGGTCAGACAAGGACTTACAAAATTGTTTATAACAGACGTTATGACTGGTAAAAATTCTATTTTGAGGGGTTTAAGAAGAATATGAGCACAAAAGTAGCTATAGAACTTGGGAAAAACTACATAAAGGTTGCTGAAGGAAGCTTTTCAGGAAGTATTCATATAAATAAATTTGCTGAAGAGCAGCTGAAAGATAATGTCATCATAAACGACATGAAACTTGAACCAAATCTTTTTTACGAAACGCTGGGCAATATCTTTTTAAAAAATAATTTTCCAAAAAACAATATAACTTTTGTTTTGTCAGGTATTTCTAACATGATTATCAGAGAATTAGTAGTGCCGTACCTCAATGAAGACAAGACGTTTAATCTTATTACATTTGAAGCAAGACAGTACTTTCCAACAAGCATTGAAAATTATGTTATTGATTATAAACAGCTGAAGGTGTTTAATGAAGGAAAAACAAAGAAGCAAAAGATTTTGCTTGTGGCTCTTCCTAAAAGTCTTGTCGAAGATATAGTAACAGTTACGAAAAAACTTGGTTTTAAGGTTAAGAAAATTGATATTGAGCCAAATACAATATCTAAACTCGTAGGTTTAGAAAGAAAGGTTAGAAAAGAAAAAGATAAAGAGCTTATAATGATTGTAAACATTGTAAGGTCTTATATAACAGTTGTGATAGTCAACGAAGATGAAATTGTTCTTTCTAAAACGTTTCCAAATTATGATTTGGAAAGAATGTTCAGTGAGGAAGAAGGTTCTGAAGCTTTCATAGAATATTTTTATACCTACACTATCAATGAGATTGTTGAAAATATTTCAAAGTTCTATGAATTTTATAAAAGCAGGGAACAGGACAGCAAAAATCTTTCGAAGGTATATCTTATGGGTGAGGTTTGCCAGCATATAGATATAAGCGATATTCTGCGAACAAAGATAAATGCTGAAATGGTCTTACTCACTGAACTGCAATCGATTGATAAGAAGATAATAATGACAAAAAGTGAAGTTTGCAATTATTCCACTACAATCAGTGGGCTTATTTAGTTTTTGAGTTTTGAGATTTTAAGGAGAGGTAATAATGGCAAAAAATCTCAAGGATATAAACCTGTTGTTGGCTTATGAAAGAGGAATAAAAAAGAAAGATGCAACGCTGAGAATTTATTTTTTGGTATTTGTTTTAGAAATATGCGTATTTGCTCTGATTGCCTCAATTTTTTTAACCAGAATAATGACGACAAATAATGATATCAGAAGGTTGAATGATGAGATAAGAATAAAACAGCAACAGATGGATGAAGCGCAGAAGCTTGTCGAAAAGAAAACCTTGTATACTCAAAAAGAAGCTTTACTTGAATATGTGTCAAGTGGGCATATAAAACTTTTAGAGATTTTAGATAAACTTGAATCTTTGACACCTTCAAATCTCAAGTTTGAGAGCCTGAACCTTTCAACCGAAAAGGTAACGTGCACTGTCAGGGCTGATAAGCTTGAAACTGTCACACAGTTTGTCTACAACCTTCAAACAAGTGGTTACTTTACAAACATAAGCTTTAGCAGCGTAACTGGAGATGAGAATTCCAAAATGTCAACAATATCGGCTGATATAGCAAGGAAGTGAGATAAAGTGCGAATTACAGAGAGAGATAAAAAGCTTTTATTAATTCTTGGTATGGTGCTTTTAGGATTTTTGTTTTACAATCTTTTTTACAATCCATATTCCCAAAAGCTGAGCAGCTTGCTTTCAGAAAAGCAGCAATTGGAAAATAGACTGAGCGAGATAGAACAGAAAATTGCTATGTATAATGTTCAAAAAGCAAAGCTTAAAGAAATAGAGAAAGACTACACAATAATCAGTCAAAAAATTCCACCAAATCAAGACGAAAAGTTTTCAATGCTTGACCTTCAAAGACTTGCTCAAATGGTAGGAAGTAAAACTTCGGATTTTACCTTTTCACAAAAACAAAATCTGAATGTGAATTATAACAATGTAAATATTGCAAAAGCGTATTTTTATTCATCTAAACAGAACTGGCAGATGACGTATGCAAACTTTAAAAAGCTTTTGTTCCTGCAAAAAGATTTTTCACCTTTGTATTCTCTTGATACAATTTCTTTATCAAGTGGCAACAATAATATGGTTACAGCGAGCTTTGAGATAAGATTTTATGGATATGAAGATAACCTTGCACCTGCAAGACAATGGCAAAACTTTGCAATTCCTTCTGGAAAAGGTGATTTGTTCAGCGGTGGCGCTGGACAAAAGGTGAAATTTAATTATACTCCAGAGGACTTAAAAAAAAATGAACCAGGACCGCCGCCTGCAGTAAAGGTTGAAAGAACAGATAATTTATCTGTTGCTAATTCTGAGCAGAAAACAACTTTGCCGCAAACTTCTTCTAATACTTCTTCCAACAAGCCCAATTCAAATAAACCAGAGCAGGAACAGACTCAATTGTCAGAGGAAAAGGTTGATTACACAAAAGCTGATTTTGTTGTTACAGTGTCAACGCTCTATTCTCCAACAACAAATATATCTATCGAAAAGAGTGGAAAAGGTTCTATTTTTGGGGCAAAAAAGAAAAATGAAAATGCATATATAGCTATCAAAAAAGAAGGAGACAAGTATTACTACAAAATAGGTACTGAAGCAAGTGTGTATCCGCAGGGGGATGATTTTGACCAGCTAAATTTTCAAAGCAGTGGTCAGATTTTAATTGTTGTTTTTTCAAGTCCAAGAAAGTATAAAGATGACGATAATGTAGTGACACTTAAGATAACCAACAACTCTGATAAGCCAGTTAAGGTTTATGTATCTAATGATGATAAACAAAAACCAAGAGTTAATATTGTGACAAATGGTTCAAAAGTCAGTGTGACAAGAAAATGATGTGGGGTGGCGAGTAAGATGAGAAGAACTTTTAAAGGGTATACTCTTGTTGAGGTTATTGTGACAGTGGCAATATTTGCTCTGCTTGTCACCCCGATTGTGTTACTTATTCAGCAGTCTCTCAAAGTAAACGTGAGTGCAAAAACAAACCTTGAGGTTGCTGAGGTCATCAACCAAGCCGTTGAGACTCTTGTGTATCAAAATGTTTATGGGACTGGAAGTATGAACGTAAATGGGTATACTGTAAACTATGATATAGATGATTCTTTTAAAACAGGAACCATTCAAAATATTGAAAATAGCCAGATTGATTTTAGGATGTTCTTAGACTCAGCAGGAAAATTAACGATAGAAGATTTAACAACCCATAATACGTATGAAAGAAACATATCTTCAAGTTCATATGACAAGCTCAAGATTGAGATAAGATATGATGAAGTAGGGAAAAAGGCTACTTATACCTTCATCCTAAATGGTGCAACAATTGCCACTTTTATAAATGGCAATAGTACAGAACCAGCCAAGCTGGGAGCCGAGTTTGTCTCAGATACATTATCACATTATCTTTATGTGATCGTGGATGGCGTATACGACCTTTCGAACCATCTTACAACCACTATGTTCAATTTGTGGCTGACAAATGTAAATAACAATATAAAAGTTATAGCTACAACTCCATTTATAGTTTATGATAATTCTCCACGGCATGCTATTCTCACGGGTGTAGAGAAAGTAAGACGAATTCATCTTAAGATATATGACCCTAAAGGTCAATTTGTGAAAGAGTATACGACCTATTATTCATATAGGGTGAAATGATATGAGAATTAAAAGTAAGCATAAAGGTTCGACTTTGGTTTTAACCATAATTTTCATAGCAGTAATGTTTGTGATGTCAGTTGCACTGATTGAAGCTGCAATGTCGTCACTAAAAATTAGCAAGGGGTACTATGCAAAAAACAGGGCATATTACGACGCTGAGAGTGTTTTTGAAAGAGTAGTGTACTATCTTGACATGGTTGCAGACAGGGCAAGAAAAATGGCTGATAACTATGTTTTTATGGAAAGTGGTGTTCTCAATACTCAAAATCCTGATGTTGCAGATATATTGAGAGACTATCAGGAAAGGGAAAATCAATATTATGTTCAGTATATGAATGGACTGATATCAAAAACTGACTATGACAGTGCAGTTGCTGCAATCAATCAGGATTATCAAAAAAAGGTCAAAGAAAAGTTCTTGGAAAAGTTCAAAGAATACATGAACAATTTCTTTACAGCTTCGGGTTCTTCAAACGAAAGACCAGCAATTGAGTTTACTGTATCAGGTGTAACTTATACTGTTGACAATTGGAAAGGTGCTTCTAATGACCTATATTCTTTCATGAAGATGGTTGATTTTAACAATCCTGACGTCGACGTTGAAATAAAATTTGATCCAGCTGTTGATATGAACTTGCATATGTCAACCCTTGACATAGAAAATCCAATTGATGTGAAAATGGAGGTTATTGTTAATCTTTTAAAAGAAAAGACCAAAAGAATTTTGAGAGTAGATTTTAACATCTTTCCTTACAAAAGTAGTGCTTTAAATTTTACAACAAGGATTATAAAAAGGAGTTTTAATCACATACTTGACTATACTCTTTTTGCTGGAAGAAATCTCATTGTAATTAATGATTCGAATTTATTTAGTATAAAAGGTGGCAAGGTATATGTAAGAGGGACAGCAAACGATGTAAGATATTCAAACCCTTCTGAGTACTTTGGCGGAATTTTGGCTGGTATTACACAGACACAGCTTGATAACTTGGCGTCAAGTTCAAGGGTAAATCCAATTGATTCTGCAGTTAAAAGTAGGATAGAGAGTATTATAGGAAGTTCAGGTATTAAAAGTGGTAATATAAAAATTGAGAGTGCTCCTGTTTTTGTGGGTTATACTGATATTAATCCTAATGCTCCTTCAACTCCAGTTGGGTTGAGAGATAAGTATGCACTTTATGGTGGATTTATAAAAACATGTGCGCCAAATTCTCAGGTTGCAGTCACAGATGAGGTATATTGCCATAGCATTGTTACAGAAAATACTGCTGGCAGTTCAGCGATAACTATAAACAAAAATGCATATATAATGGACAACGTATCAATGTACGCACAAAACAGCAATATCGAGATCTCAGGTTCGCTGATAGGACTTGGTACAGGTGACACTCCATACAATTATAACAGCAGTTCTTCCATAGTTATTAATGAAGATACAGCAAAATTGACCATAGGAAGAAATATTGTACTTATGGGTGTTGCATATGTAGATGAAATTCACAGAACTGATGAAACTGGTAAAGAAAAACTTTTCAGAATGCCTGAAAGTTCCTCTTTAATACCAAATTTTACTATTTATCAGTATTTTAATCTTCCTCTGGCTGACCTGACCGACCTTCTTAATACGCTTGGTTTGAATGGAAGTATTGGTGCTTTTACAACTGCTGATTTGTTTGCACCGGATTATTTTAAGCCATTTAAAGTTAAGGTAAGTCCAACTGATGAAGTGGATGTAAATCTTTATGATATGGATGTTCCAACGGTTAGTGGTTTTACTATTTCGCCTGAAGAAAGAGCAATTAACTTTGTTCTGCATTACCTTACAGCACATGTAAAGGACCCCGATGATTTTGATACGCCATATAATATGGGAGCATCAAATATAACTGTTGGTGGTGGAAGCATAAACTTTAATCCGTCCAATCCCCATGATACAAGTTATTTTCATTATTTTTTAAATGCAAACGGGAAACTTTATTTAGCAAGGAAAATACTTAACATTTTAAACGAGGGTGTTATTAACTCAACCATTGGGCCAGCAGGATCTGGTGAATTTATAAACTTGGGAGCTACCATTTCGTCTTCAGACTTCTTAAGACAGGCAGTTGTTGATAACGTGATAGACCCAACTGTGGAGCAGTTTTTCAAAGAACTCAACCTTGTGGACAAGGGATTGTTAGATACAACCAGAGACAAATTTGATCTGACTGATTTTGTTGATTTTGACCAGCTTTTATCTGACAGACTTGTAATTAATGATGATAAGAATCTTATAGTGATTAGCAAAAATGATGTAGAAGAAATTGACTTTGGTCTGCCCAGCTGGAACGGGGTTCCGCTTGGAGATATAGAAAATGTTTTGATTGTTTCAAAAGGAAGCATTGTTCTGAAAAACAGCAGTACAACAGAAAAAAATCTGAAAGGCAATATAATAGCAGGGGGGGATATAGTAATAGCTGGGAATGGTAATCTGAAAATTGAATATAGTCGAGGGGTTTCAAGTCAGCTTATGTATTACTTTAATTATGCAAACTTTAGCAGCATCTCAGACAGGTTAGGACAGCTTTATAATTTCTTCATAAAAGGGATTGATACAAACGACATTATAGAAATACCGTTTGTTACCACATTTTATGAGACTACAGTCAAAACAAATATTAAAATTAAAAGTAAAAGACAGGTTGTTAGTGATTGATGAAAGTGGTATAATTTAAATTAGAAGATATTTGAAATTAGAATAGGATTTTATGGTTTTAAATAAAGTGTTTGCATTGTGAGAAAAAGGAGGGATTAAAATGAAAAGGAGATTTTTAGCGTGGTTCAGTATTGTGCTGATTATAATGACAGTAATAGGAGGATTAGCTTACTTTTCGCCAAAGGCAAAAGCTGGAGATACATCTTCGGTAAGTATCAGTTTAAGTGGAGGACTTGTAAAAAGTAAGAGTTATATTGGAAATGACATTGAAGTAAAGCTCAAACTTACCCCCACAGGGTCAATTAATGTTTCAAGGTCACCTGTTTCTGTTGTGCTTGTTATTGACTCTTCTGGTTCTATGGACAATAATGGAAAGATGACTGCTGCAAAGAATGCTGCGAAAAATCTTATTGACAGTTTCAAAAACTCAGCAAAAAGTGGAGATAAGCTTGGTATAGTAGATTTCGATTCATACGTAAATGATGGTTCGAGTTATTACCTAAAGCAAAATTATTATTATTATTTTAGAACAACATCGTCTACCTCAACGAATACTCTTGTGGATTTAACGAATTCAAATGCTGTCAACAATACAAAATCATTAATTGATAGTATGGTAGCTCAAGGCGGAACAAATATGGAAGCTGCTTTGAACAAAGCAAAGACTCTGCTTGATTCTTCTCCTTCTGGCAATGACAAATATGTAGTATTTATTACTGACGGTATGCCCACATATTACTTAAATGGAACCAGAAATGGATATCCTGTAGTAGATGGACCTGGCTCAGCGCCAAATAACACTACAAAGTCAAAAACTCTTTCAGCTGTGCAGTCACTTTCGCAAAGTGGAGCAAAGCTTTTTGTTGTTGGTGTTGATACAACTGGTGCTGATGTAGATAAAACTTTTATTGAGTTGATGGCAAGCACTGCAAATGGTAAATCATATTATATTTCAACCGCAAACGCTTTAAATACCATTTTGCAGGATATATTTAAGATAATCAACTTAGCAGTAACATATGACAATCTTACAGTTGAATACCCTATTCCGTCAGGACTTACAGTTACTTCTATGCCAGCAGGGTGGAGAATAGAAAATGGCAAATTGATAGGTACATTTAATCCTGTTACCTTTGAGAACGGTGGCGGAACTCCAGCTGCTCAAGAGATTTCGTTTAAGATAACTTCGAACACAGAAGGAATATATAATCTTGGAAAGGCTACTTTAACATTTAGAAAGTATGACACAGTAAATGGTGAAAGCACAGGTAGCTTGGAAGTCAACCTTGGTCAGGTGGAATTTGTAAGGCAGCCTGGAATTAGTGCTACATTTCAGGTAATAGGCAGCGGAAACATATTTGTACCCAACACTCCTTATGATGCTAAGCTTACAATAAGTGCATATGGTAAGTCGCTTGATATTACTACTGTTATTAACAATTTTGCACTTTCGATTAATAATCCTTACGTTACACTGCAAAAGGTTACCACAACAAATCCATCGTTCAATTATGCAGTTGATTCAGGTCCAACACCGACAAGTTTGACTATTGATTACAAGGTCACATTCTTGCGTGAAGGTACGATATCATTTACACCTGTGTTATCGTATAACATAAATAGCACTGCAAATTCAATGAATTTAACACCACTTAATTTCTTTGTTATTGATGCAGCTAATATGATTAAAAGCTTTTCTATCACCAAAAAGATAATTTCGGATAATTCAAGTGCTAATTTGTCGCTTAAAGTTGATGATATGGGCCTTTTCGATTATGATTCTGCTGCAAAAATAAAGATTTATGTTGAAATGAGTCCAACTGATACATTAAATACAAATGTAACATTTCCACTGCAACTTGTTGTTGATACCTCAACAAGAGTATCAAATGGTTTGAGGGTTTTGTCAAAACCTGTAACATTCAAATTAAAGCCTAATTTGACGGCAACAAAAGTTAACTTTAATATCTCCCGCATCGACATTATAAGTAGTGGTGTAACATATACAACTGCATTTGAAAAGAAAATTAACGATGTTGTTGTTAAAAAAGTTACATTAAGATAAGACTAATAAAGAGGCTAACTTTGCAGAGTGTAAAGTTAGCCTCTTACTTTATTTAAAAGACACATAATCAAAAATTTTATAGAACATTCTTCATCTATTTTTTCAGCCCACAGGGAAGCTAATTTTATACTCTCTTCAAATTCTTTTTTATTTCCCAAAAGTAGATGGATATTTGCTATTTCGTAGTATATCTTTGCAAACTCTAAAAACGAAACTGTTTGACTTGCAAGCTTTTCACACATTTTAAGAGTTTCTAGTGCTTTATTAAATTCTTTTTTATGTTTGAGTACCTGTGAATACATTCTAAATGTCTTGATACGGATTAGAAGATTTTTCAGCTGCTCTACCGTTTTCATTGCCTGTTCTATAGCCGTTGTAGCTTGCTCAATGTCATTTTGAAGAAGATGCAGCTTGGTTTTTGCTAAAAGATATTCCAGTTCAACCCTGTTTTCTTTGTTCTCTGACAAGGCGTTTAAAGCCTCATTCAAAAATTCTTCTGCACCTGATAGATTAGATTTTTCAAGCATTGCTTTTGCCATTCCTATCAATGATAGAGCTTTTTCTGGTATGAAATTGAATTTATTTGCCAAATCAAAGCTCTGTGAAAAGAGATTATAACTTTCGATAATATTTCCTTTTTCAAGATATAATTCAGCAATATTTTGAAGAGTTATACACTCTTCGTATACCAATTTCCACTCATGTGCATATGAAAAAGCTTCAGAAAAATTTTCTAATGCCTTTTTTAAAAGACCTTTTTCAAAATAGATAATTCCAATGTTATTTAATAGAATCAACTGTAGGTGACGATTTGATAAAACCTTAGCAAGTTCAAAAGCACTGGTTAAAAATTTCAATGCCTCTGAAGGATTGCCATTTTCATAATTTAGGATGCCAAGGTTTGTCAGAATTTTGGCTTTCAAGAGCAAGTTTTTAGACTTGTTTGCATAATTTAGAGCTTTTTTAAGATAGAGAATAACCTTTTTGGTCTCAGAGGTAAAAGTGTAAAGTGAGTAAGAAACTATATTTAGAATTTGGGCTAAATCTTCAAAGTTATTGCTTTCTTTTAGTGCAGCCTCAAGCTGACTTACCAACATCAGAAGATCAGAACTTCCTGTATAGCTTTTATAAAGACATTGCAGATACAAGACTTTTGTTCTTGCAAAGTTACTTGGCAATAACTTTTTTTGGAGCTCATTTAAAATGACTTCAGCTTTTTTAAAGTTGTTTTGAAGGATAACACACTCGCATATCTCAGTTTCAAGTAAAAACTTTTCTTCATCTGTTTTGGCAAACTGGAAAAGTTTATTATAATGTTGTAAAGCCTTTTCATAGTTGCCAAAAGATTTTTCTAAAGCTGCCAGTTGCTCTAAAGAAGAAACAAAGAGAGAAAGGCAATCAGGGGAATTTTCGGCTTTAATCTCATCAAGCAATTTATAGAGCCATTCTACAGCAAACTTGCCAAGCTGCATCTTTTTATATTGCATTGCCAGCTCAAAAAGATAGTTTGCAGCTCTTAAAACTTCCCCTGCTTCTTTGAAATGGTAATATAGAGTTTCGTAGTAGATTGTCAAATCTTTCTGAGCAATCATTTTTTCAATTGTGGTAGCAATCTTCAGGTGGATCATTCTTTTGGTTTGCTGAGGAATAAAATCAAGGAGGATTTTAACAATTTCTGGTTCGACAAATTCGTAAATTTTATCGGTGAAATTTGAGTTATAAACTGTATCAATGAGCCTTATTAAATTTAACTTTTGCACTTGGCTAAGCAGATAAGTATGTTCAATTTTAGGCTGAAGAATATTAAAAATAATCTTGCTGCTAAATCTGTAGCCATATACAGCTGCAATTTTTAAGTATTCTAATACTTCATCATCAATATTTGAAAGTTTGTCAAGTATAATGTTTCTTCTAATGCTTTCAATATTTTGCTGAGAAAGATTGATTTTAAAAATGCCGTTTGAAAGTGAAAAAAGTTTATTTGTATCTAACCATTTTAACGTTTCTATGAGATAGTCCAATTTTCCTTCAGAGATGTTCATAAGCAGGTGTAAAGATGACTCTTCAACCTCTTTTGCGTTGAATTGAATTTCCACAGCAGTTTTTATTTCTTCATTGGATAATTTTTGTATTTTAAAATGTAACCCTTTTGGAACCTTATGTACTTCTGAGCTTGAGGAGAAGATAAAAAACGGCTTATTTTGTAGTTGTTTTGATAGAAAATCAAGGATAAAATTAAACGATTCTTTGTCTGCAAAATTTATATTATCAATTATTACAACCGCAAATTCAGATTCAAAAATTTTTTTCAGGAAAGATGAAATAACCTCAAAAATTTTGAATTCAATATCTTCTTGGGTCATATAAGAGAGAAACTGCTTGAAATCTTCATTCAAATCTATTTGAAGTACAAGGGAAAGGTAATTGAAACATCTTTCGGCCATTTTATAGTCTTCTTTGAAAAGGTAATCTAAAAAAGATATAAGTCTGTTCTTCTTCAAAATTACAGAATCTTCAAAGTTGACGTTTAATATTTTTAGGATTAGCAGAGATAATAAGTAAAATGGTTTTGAAAAATTATTGTTAGATAAACTTATAAAATAGTATCTCAGATTGCTCCTTTCTAACTTAGAGATTATGTTTTGAAAAATATATCGTTTTCCGCAGCCATCAGGACAAACAATTACCAAAAAATCTGAACTTCTATTAACTATACTATCTATAACATTAGTTGTATATTTAGCCGTTAATGTTTCTACAACTTTGTTGTAATCGACTTGTTTGGACGTATTTATAGGTATATAACACCTCACCATTTGTGATTTATTTTTGACATTCAATTCAATAGGGCCGATATACTCTATATTCTCATATGTTTCTTTATATACGTTTTCGGAAACGTAAATAGTATCTGGGGGTGCTGCTGTTTGAAGACGCTGAGCTGTGTTTACAACATCACCCATGACGGTATAATCTTTTTCAAAAAGTCCACCAATTTTACCCACTGCAACAAGTCCATAGTTTATTCCAATTGAAAGGGATAACTCAACGTTCTTTGTTTTTGAAAATTCTTTTGAGAGCTTTAGCATTTCCAGTGCACACAGAACGCTTCTCAGTGGAGCATCCATCTGGGCGCTTTTTAGCCCAAAAAGGATAAGTGCACAATCACCTATAAATTTATCTACGATTCCATTTAAATTGTAAACTGGTTTTAGAATAAACTCAAAAAATTCATTTATCAACTTTTTGACCTCATCGGGCGATAATTTTTCAGAGAATTTTGTAAAGCCAGAAACGTCGGCAAACATCACAGCAACTTTCTTGAGTTCTTCCGTTCTAAAATATTCTCTTGATTTTGTGATGTAGCTGCCACAATTAGGGCAAAAATTTGCAAAAGAAGGTACAGGGAAAGTGCAATTTTGACAAAACTTATCAAATTTGATACCACATACAACACACTTTTGTGCAAGCTTTTCTTGCAACTTACTTCCGCAATTGAAGCAGAACAATCTCACCACACCTTTTTATTCCATAAATAGAAATAAAAAATATTGCAAAAAAAGAAATAGTGTGAGATAATTTTACTGAAAACACTTATTATCAATTATATCAAAATCAAAAGAATAAAAACAGTAGCATATGTCGACAAAGGCAAACCTGTCGAAAGGCAGGGGCGCAAAGCCATGGGCCTGTCGGAAGCAAATCTTCCTATGGTCGCCAGGCTGCCGAAGCATATGCTAAAGATGTGTTATCTTTGGCATAAAGGCACCTGGCAAGAACAGGTGCCTTTAAGTTTTTATAGGTTTTGTTTGCGGGCAGTATATATAGTGTATTAGCCCGAAAAAAAAGGAGGTGGAAAATTATGAAGCCTCAGGGATTTAAGAAAATTGTCTTAATAGCTATTATAGTGTTGGTATTTTCGCTGATAACAACCTCTGTTGTACTGGCTGAGAACGAAAATCCTGTGCTGTTCAATGGTAGCTTTACAGTTACAAACGAAGGAGGAAAATTCCAGGTAGGTTTTGTTGAGATTGATTTTAAGAAAGATTCGCTACCTGATGGCATAAACTCAATGACGTTCAATGCTCAAATCTATGCAGAAAACGGTGATGTATATATTGAATTTTCACCAGATGCTAAATTCAAAAAAGATGTTCATCTTAAATGTTTAGGATATGAAGGTTACATTTATGACAGGTCTGCGGGGATTAATATTTTTGTAAAGATTAAAAAACAGCAGTTAAAAACAGACCATTTTTCACGCTTTATTTGGGCAAGATAATCCCTCTATCCTCATAACCCCTCGAACTCCTAAAAATAAATTTTGCCCCTCTTATAGCTTTTAAGAGGGGCAACTTTTTTTCTTTTTTTTCTCTTTTTTCATTTTATACATATTTTCGTCCGCTATCTTTATTAAGTCTTCAGCCGTAAAATTTGATTCAGGGGAATATTCAGCAAATCCATAACTTATCTCAATTTTATATGCATGTGAAGACGACATATTAAATTTGGTTATCTTATCTT
Organism: Caldicellulosiruptor acetigenus; assembly: GCF_026914305.1. Taxonomy (NCBI): domain Bacteria; kingdom Bacillati; phylum Bacillota; order Caldicellulosiruptorales; family Caldicellulosiruptoraceae; genus Caldicellulosiruptor; species Caldicellulosiruptor acetigenus. The sequence goes on from NZ_CP113866.1 coordinate 929,644, forward strand.
GAATTCTTGAAAAAACAATATTTGCTTCTTTTAAAGTGGCTTTCGAGAGGACCACAACAAATTCATCTCCGCCGTATCTGAACGCAATGTCATAACTTCTTATACTTTCCTTTAAAATTTGTGAAAAATTTTTCAAAAGTTCATCGCCTGTCTGATGCCCGTATGTATCGTTTACCCATTTCAGGCCGTCAACGTCAACAAAACACACTACAAAATGTGATTCGTTCATTTTTGAAAGCTGAATTTGTTTTTCTAAGTAGACCATTCCTTCATTTCTTGTAAAAAGTCCTGTGAGGCTATCGAGGGTTGCAAATTTTTTGAATTCCTCCTGCTCAATAAGAATATCTTCACTTAGGTTGGCTATTACCTGCTTCATGGAGTTGAATAAGCTTATTAAAGCATAGCGCGTGTTTGCGATATTTTTTTCTATTCGCTGGTAAAGGTGAATTCTTTCAATTAAAAGTGATGCTTGGGATGCCAAAGACAGAACAATTTCTTCATCTTCATTAGTGTAATCGACAATGCTGTAGAGAATATTTTCTGGTGTAAGTTTTATTTCCTTACTCTTCTTTTTATTTACCACTTGAAGAACTCCGATGACATTTCCCTGATAGTCAATCATGGGAACAGCCATGACATTTATTGTTGTATATCCTAATGTTTTGTCAAAAAGTTTAAACTGCTGCAAATGAGAGTTTTGAGAAGATTGTACATTGTTTATTGTAACAGGGATAGCATTTTTTGCAACAAACCCAACAATACTCTTTTCATCTAAAGGAATTTTATAGCCTATAAATTGAAAATCGACAGAGTAGTTTTTTGCAAATGTTATAACAAGGTATTTCTGGCCTTCAAATTCTTTTACAGTGTAAATAGTTCCACCATCACTGTTTGTAATATCAATGCTTTCATTTAATATCATCTCTAAGATTGAATCAACATTCTTTTCACGCGAAATCGCAATGCCTATTTTGCTAAGTTTTCTAATTAGATTTTTAAGTTCTTGGGAAGCTGTACGCTCACTCATGGATTTGCTCCTTCTTTCAAATTTGTATTTGTTCTGGAATCCTGAAACCTAAACTTGAAGCAAGATTAAAGTTAAATTTTATATCAAGATGAATACAAAAAACATAACTTCTCTTTTCTGGTGGGATAAGCTGGGAAAGCTCTGCTAATGAAAGATGAGGGTGGTTTCCATTAAAGTTTTCAGAACATGTATCTTGATACAAAAAGTCAATTTCACCTTTTAAGAATTTGTCAAGTATTAGCTGATTTATGGTTTTTGAATCACCGCTGTAGAAAAAACGAGATTCTCCTGTTTCAATTAGATAGCCAAAACAGGGAATTTCATGAACATGTGCCTGTTCTATAGATATTATCGTAAGCTTCTCTTTATATATAAAGATGTCATTCAATTTCACTAAATCATAAATATCTTTTTCCACGCCCATACTACTTAGCAGAGAAGAAATTAAAGACTCTTCTGGGAAAAAGACTTTAACTTTTTTGTTTAGCTCATAAAAACAGTAAAGAAGTAAATGTCCTAAAGTTGCTACATGGTCTGAATGGGTGTGAGTGATAAGGACATTGATTGTTTTGTATCTTTCAAGTAACTTGAGTTTGTAAAGGTTTGAAAACACACCTTCTCCACAGTCAATTAAAAATAGTTCTGTGTCAAATTCGAAATAAGCAGAAGTATTGTTAAAGTAGGGATTAAAGGCGCTTCCTATTCCTAAAAACTTCAATACAGGTATTTTCATGTTATAATTTCACCTTCGCTTTCTTTAGCTATTTTTTGCAAATAATTGAGTATCTCTTCAATACTTTTTTCTTCGTCAGGTTTTAATTCATAAAAGCTCCAGTGAAATTTTAATGAGGAAGATGGCATATCGTTCAATCGCAATTTTTCAAAAACTTTTCGCTCTATTCTTTTGGCAATCATGCGTGCTTTTATTATGTCAACATTGTGAAGAAAAATTACATATTCGTTTTCATTTACTTTCACAGGTATATCATAAAGTCTTATTTCTGTTGAAATTATCTCATGCAGAACATCTGTAGCCTTTATATCCCCATTTTTTGTTATCAAATATGCTATGCTCATAATTGTTTCGGTGATTTTGGAAAGTTCATATTGTTTTTTAAAAAGTTCTATTCCTTCTTTAAGAGCAAGAAGCTTTTCTTTCTTTTCGGCTTGTAAAGACTCTATGAATTTTTGCTGACCGCTCACTAAAATATCATTTAAAACTGAGATAGACTTTTTTACAGAGTCAAACATATTAGCCAGCATCTTTTGCGTATTGGTAACAGCTGTTTCAATTTTCTCATAAGTTTTAGCTCTGTCAAGAAGAGTACCTACGAAAGAGGAAATTGCCAGTATGAGCTTTATATCTGTTTCAGTGTAGCTAATAGTAAAGAGTGCAGCATTATTTTCGTCTAATTTTATATTTGGTTTTGCTTTCTTATTAATTACCTGCAACACTCCTAAGAGATTGTTACTAAAATCAAATATGGGAGCGGTTATGGTATTGATTGTAATATAATGTAAACTCTTGTCAAAGAATTTGAACTGTCTAAATTCGTGATTTTCAGGCAAATTTAAGGTATCGTTTATTACAACAGGTTTTTGATATACTGCGGCATATCCGCAAAGGCTAATTGGGGAAATAGGCAGGGAATATCCTAAATAGAATTCAAAGTTAACAGACAGATTTTTTGTAGCTCTTATAACAAGTTTTTCTTCTTGGTCTATCGTTTCCTTTAGATAAATTGTTGCACCGTCGCTTCCAGTCAGTTCTATGCAGGCATCAATGCTCATAAGAAGTATTTCATTTATATCTTTTTCAGAAGAGGTAGTAACGATAAAACTACTAAAACGTTCAATTGTATTTTTAAGCTTTGTAATCTGTTCATATACCTCAAGCATGTCAAACTCACCGAGATTTTACTGTTGTGTATATTAAAATTATCTCAAAAATTTGGATAGGTTTCAATGTAAAAAACAAAAATAAAATTTACATAGATTTGTAATAATATCATAATGTGAATTACATAAATATTGGATATAATGTTATTGTGTAAAAAATCATCTCATTTTAGAAAGGGGTTGGAGGAGTGTGAAAGGGTATTGCAAAAAGCTGTTGGCAAGTTTTCTGGTGATAGTTTTTATGATTTCTATTTTTAGCACAATTTCTTTTTCTCAAGAACAATCAAACACAATTTTTTCTGACCTTCCTCAAAATCATTGGGCTTACAATGCGGTGAAATTCATGGTAGAAAGAGGAATTATAACAGGTTATCCGGACAACACATTCAGACCTGACAATCCAGTCACAAGAGCAGAATTTGCAAGGATTATGGTAATAAGTTTGAATCTTCCAATCAAAGTGACAGATAATCCATCCTTTAGAGATGTTCCAAAAGACCACTGGGCATATCCTTATGTAGAAACTGCAAAATATTATTTAACAGGTTTTAGAACTCAAAATGGCGACTACTTTAAACCATCTGATTATGCGGTAAGAGAGGATATGGCAGTTGCTCTTGTAAAAGCAAAGGGACTACAGAATGAAAATGTTGACATGAATATTTTAAACAACTACATTGACAAAGACCAGATATCAAAGAATCTTGTTAAATATGTTGCAATTGCCATTGCAAAAGGTATCATGGTAGGAAGCCCAGTTCCAAATTCTAATCAATATAAATTCGAACCACAAGGAATTCTTACCCGTGCTCAGGCAGCAGTACTATTGTACAACGTTATTAATACTCAATCAACCGAAGAAAAAGTTACCTATGATGATAATTCCTCATCAGGTTCTAATCAGCAATATACTTATCCTGTACCAAATGTTACCGCCTATACAAAGGGGGACAGAGTTGTCCTGATATGGAATAGAATAAATGATAGAAAACTGAAAGGATACGCAGTTGTTATCTCAAAGAACAATAGCCAGCCGGGATATCCGCAAGATGGTTATCTGACTATACTGTCGGACAGAAACGCTAATTATATAGAAATTGGAGTAAATTCAAAGTATAATGGTGGCGACTTTGGAGTTTATGTGAAAAGCGGAGAAGAGTATTATTTCAGTGTTACAGCAATTTATGAAGGGAATGTTTATGTAAAAGGCAATGCTATAAAAATGAGAATGCCAGTTATACCAAATTATTTTGAAAAACCTTCTGTAAAGTATGAATATAGAGACAATAAATTTGTTTTGAGCTGGCAGCCTATAAATGATTCACGACTTGTAGGATATTGGGTTGTGATATCTAAAAAGACAAGTGAACCTAAATATCCAGACAATGGTTATCTTGTTTTTATCAATGACAGAAATACAACCCAGATTGTAATTGACAACACAATTCCTTACAAAGGTGGAGATTTTGGCGAGTATTTAAAAGATGGTGAAGAATATTATTTTAGTGTAACAGCTCAGTATCAAGATAGACTCATCCCTGGGAATAGCATCAAGGCCATTTATTACTCTAATTTAGAGATTGCAAAGTTAAGACCAAAGTTGCAGGCAAAAACAGTAAGATGGTGGGGACAATCGTATATTAACTTAAAATGGGACAAAATAGACAATGATAAGCTTCAAGGGTACAGAGTTGTTGTATCTGATTCAAACCCATCACCTGACTTCAATAAAGACGGTTTGCTTGCAGCAATTTCGGATAGAAACATAACTTCAATAAATGTCAAAGCAAAAGATAAGTATTTGATAAATGGGGAATATAAAGAACTCAAGAAAGGACATTACTATTACTTTACAGTTTATGCCATCTACTCAGATAGAATAGTGGGTGGCAATGTAATTAAAGTAAAGATACCATAAAAAGCCAAAGGAGCAGACAAAATCTTGTGGTCTGCTCCTTAAATTTATTTTTTATTAATCACTACTTTATCTTCTCCAGCTTTTCCTTCACACTTTTCAAGTCCCTGTAAAAATCCTCTCTTTTGCCTGGGTCTCTTAAAAGTGCTGCTGGATGGTATGTAGCCATAATCCAAAAACCACCTTTTTCAAACCACTTCCCCCTGTCTTGGGTGATTTTAAGGTCTTTGCCAAGAATATATTTCATAGCTGTTGCACCAAGACAGACAATTATTTTTGGTGCGATGAGTTTTATCTGGGCTCTCAAAAAAGGCAGGCAGTTTTGAGCTTCAACCTCTGTTGGAACACGGTTGTTTGGAGGTCTACACTTTAGAATGTTGCAGATATAAAAATCTTTTTCTCTTGAAAGCTCCAAAGAGGTCAAAGCCAAGTCTAAAAACTTTCCTGCCCTGCCCACAAAAGGTTTCCCTTGCTTGTCTTCTTCCTCACCAGGAGCTTCACCTACAAACACAAGCTTTGCATTTTTGTTGCCATCACCCACAACAACGTTTGTACGATTTTTGGAAATAGGGCACTTTTCACATGAAAGACACGCACTTTCAAGCTCTTCCCATGTCAGCATATCTTTTCACCACATCTTTGAAGATTTCCAAAGCTTTATCTATGTGAGTTTTTTGAACAATCAAAGGTGGAGCAAATCTTATTACGTTTCCACCTCCGCAACTGCTTGTCAAAAGTCCGGCTAAAGCTAACTCTTTTACAAGTTCTTTCACAGGGAAAGAAAATTCAACACCTATTAAAAGGCCCAAACCTCTGACATCTACCATAAAATCGAATTGTTCTTTTAGCTCAAGAAGCTTTTGTCTTAGGTAATTCCCCATCACATTTACATTTTCAATTATATTTTCTTCTTCAATTATTCTCAACACCTCTAAAGCTGCTCTTGTTGCAAGCAAATTTCCACCAAAGGTTGAGCCATGCTCACCTGGTTCAAATGTAGCAACCTCTTTTTTGCAAAGCATAGCTCCAATCGGCACACCATTTCCAAGCCCTTTTGCAAGAGTAATTATGTCAGGAGTTATATCATACTGCTCAAAACAAAAAAGACTGCCGCACCTACCAATACCTGTTTGAACCTCGTCAATTACAAATAAAAGCCCATGTTCTTTGCAAAGGCTATAAAGCTTTTGTACAAACTCTTTTGAAAGCACCTTTATTCCGCCTTCTGCCTGAACAAGTTCAATCATAACCGCTGCTGTTTTGTCATCTATAGCACTTTTTATCTTTTCAATGTCTGCCTCAACGTTTATAAATCCTTCTGGCATTGGCTCAAATGGCTTTTGATACTTCTTTTGACCTGTTGCAGCGGTTGTTGCAAGTGTTCTTCCATGGAATGAATTTTCAAGTGTAATTATTTTATATTTAGAAAGCCCTTTTTTATAAAAATAATTTCTCACAAGCTTTATGGCAGCCTCGTTCGCCTCAGCGCCGGAGTTACAGAAAAATACCTTGTCAAATTTAGAAACTTCAGCAAGTTTTTTTGCCAAAAGTGCTTGAGGTTCAATGTAAAACAGGCTTGATGTGTGTATGAGCCTTTCAATCTGAGCCTTTAAAGCAGCCACAAATTTTGGATGACTGTGCCCTAAATTGCACACAGAAATTCCAGAGATAAAATCAAGATACTCTTTGTTTTGGCTGTCATAAAGAATACACCCTTCTCCTCTTTCAAAAGCAAGTGGTATCCGACTGCCAAACACGTTGACATAGTACTGTGAATCATAAGAGATTATTTCATCTATGTTCATAATTTTGCTCCCTCACTAAAAATTTTTTAATAATTATACATCAATATTTATATTTATTCAACTTCAGCTGACTTTTTGCCTTTGAAGATTTTATAGACAACATAACCCACAATTGCAGCAATTATTAAGGCTAATATGAGATAGTCAAAGCCTTTTAAATGCTCTTCAATTGACTTCCAGTTATCGCCAAGTTTTTTACCAAGATAGACAAAAAGCAAACACCAAGGAAATGACCCAAGGATTGTGTAGATACAAAACTTTACAAAGTTCATCTTTGCAATACCAGCAGGAAGCGAGATAAATGTCCTTATGACAGGCAGAAGCCTGCTCAAAAATATAGTAATTTCCCCTCTTTTTTGAAAAAATTTTTCTGCTCTTTCAAAGTCGTGCTTTGAGATAAAAAAGTATTTGCCGTACTTGAGTATAAATGGTCTTCCGCCAAAGTACCCTACTACATAGGCTATTATGGAGCCGGCAAGACCTCCTAAGGTAGCAACAATAGTCATGGAAAGCACGCTTCCAATTCCTTTGTATGCGAGGTATCCACCAAGCGGCAGGATGACCTCAGAGGGTATTGGAATGCAGGCAGACTCAAGCGTCATCCCTATGAATATGCCTAAGTGGCCAAACTGAGAGAGGTATTCAGCAATTGATATAAATATCTGTTTTATAAACTCCATTTTTTATTCCTCCAGAATTCTTTCATATAGTATTTTGAATCTAAATATCATGTAATTTGAGAAATATATGAAGGTATCAAGGGGAAATAATCACCTATGGGAAGAATTTTCGCAATCATTTCGACAATCCTTGGGTCGATAATAGGCGCTGGTTTTTCTACCGGTCAGGAGATTTTCTATTTTTTCTCTCAGTTCAAAGAAAAAAGTTTTTTCTATATCGGCTTTTCTTCCATTTTGATATTTCTAATTCTACTTTACCTTGTGAACATCAGGATTAAAAGCAGAATAATTTTAATAATATTCAAATTTTACATCTTGCTCTTTTCTGTAATAACACTAATAGTTATGTTTTCTGCATTTGGTCAGCTAGGAAGAGAATTTTTGGGAGTAAGCAGGTATATATTTACTCTGCTTTGTTTTGTCATGAGCATTGCAATTTTCAAACATGGTTTGCTGGCAGTCATAAATATGAATAAGGTTGTGGTTAGTATTTTAATTACAGCGCTTATTTTTGTCTTTCTAAAGGCTTGGCATAAAAATGAGATAATGTTTCAATTTGAAAGTCTAAGATGCACTTTGCCAAAAGATATTTTAAATCATCTTATATTTCCTCTACTTTACTCCACTTACAATTCGTTGCTTGCCTTTCCTGTAGTAAATGGCCTTAAAGAAAGATTTTGTCAAAAAGAGATTAAAATTTCAATAGGGATATCATCTATCATAATTTTTTTTCTGCTGAGCATTATAAACGTCATGCTACTTTGGGAAGCTAACCTTCAAACTTCCCAGATGCCTCTTTTGAAAGTTGAAAAGAATATTATTTTGCAGTTTGTCCTTATTACATGTGCACTTTTAGAAATACTTACAACTACTCTTGCAAACTACATGGGGCTTTCCTATTCTATAAAAAATCCAAAAGCTGAGTTTGTAATTATTATCCTTTCGCTTATTTTGGGCTTTAATGAGTTTCAGGAGCTGCTGAGAAAACTTTACTCTCTCATGGGATACATCGGTCTTGGCGTTATAGCAATGCTGAGCTTATCTACACTGCTCTTAAAAGATAGAAGGCTAAAATGACTGCTGCCAAGAAAAATCTGTAATATGCAAAAATTTTAAAACCACTTTTTTTGACAATACCAAGCAAAAAATGAATTGCAAGAAAACCTACTATAGCAGATGTAAAAAATCCAATTGCAAAGTTTGAAAACTCAGCAGACACATGATTGATGTTTTTTAAAAGCGACACAGCTCCTGCACCAAGTATAATGGGTGCTGACATCAAGAACGAAAATTTAGCTGCAGCTTCTTTTTTAAGACCAAGCAAAAGTCCTGTTGTCATTGTTATGCCAGATCGCGAAATTCCGGGGAAAAGGGCAAATGCCTGCGAGACACCAATTAAAGCTGCCTGCAACACATTCATCTTTGAAAGCTCTATTTTATTTTTTGCAATTGAGTCTACGTAGTACAAGATAAACCCGAACACTGCAAGCACAATTGCAATCAAAAGATATTGTTTTCTAAAAACTTCCTCTACAATATTTTCAAAAAGATATCCAAAAAGTGCGCCGGGAATTGTTGCAACTATTATGAACCAAAGCAATTTTCCTTTTTCTGACTTTGGCTTTGCTATTCCTTGTACCACGATATCCAAGTAATCCTTCCAAAAATATACAAGTACTGCCAAGAGTGTTCCAAGGTGTAGAGCAACATCAAATACAAGAGAGTGTTCTTTCCAGCCAAAAAGCCATGGAAAGATTATCAAGTGTGCAGAGCTTGAAATTGGCAAGAATTCTCCAAGTCCCTGCAGTATTCCTAAGAAGATTGCCTGAAATGCTGTCAAGTCTATAACCTCCTCTTGAGAATGTTTCGGACTAATTTATTATATCAAAAATATGTGATAGAAAAAATTAAAATTCTATGAGAATTTGGTATAATAAAAGGGTGTCAAAGTTTCTAAGTAAGGAGCTGAGAACTAAAAGATGCTTGTGCTTGGGATCGAGACATCATGCGACGAGACTTCAGCTGCAATTGTAGAAGATGGAAGAAAGGTTCTGTCAAATGTGATATACTCCCAGATTGATATTCATCATCAATTTGGTGGTGTTGTGCCAGAGATAGCTTCTCGCAAGCATGTTGAAAAGATTTCATATGTTGTTGACATGGCGTTCAAACAGGCAGGTCTGACAGTAGACACTATAGATGGTATTGCTGCAACGTACGGACCTGGGCTTGTAGGTTCGCTTCTTGTTGGGCTTTCGTTTGCAAAGGCACTAAGCTATGCCAAAAAGCTTCCGTTTGTTGCTGTGAATCACATTGAAGGGCACATTTATGCCAATTTTATAACATACCCTCAGCTCACACCACCACTAATTGTTCTTGTGGTCTCTGGAGGGCATACTAATCTAATTATTTTAAAAGATTTTGAAGAGTATGAGGTGGTTGGGAAAACAAGAGATGATGCGGCAGGCGAGGCTTTTGACAAGATTGCAAGGTACTTGGGGTTGGGGTATCCTGGCGGGCCTGCCATAGACAAAATTGCAAAGCTGGGTGATGAGGATAAATATAAATACCCAATTGCCGATGTTGATGGATACAATTTTAGTTTCAGCGGATTGAAATCTGCTGTGATAAACCATGTTCATAGCCTTTGGCAAAAAAAAGAGGAATTTAAAATAGAAGATGTTGCTGCGTCTTTTCAGAAGACAGTTGTGAGCATACTTGTGGAAAAGACAATCAATCTTTCACTTGAGACAAATATAAAAAAAATAGCGGTTGCCGGTGGAGTTGCTGCAAACTCAAGGCTAAGAAGCGAATTTTATAAAAAGTGTGCCGAGCACAATATTGAATTTTTTGTGCCGGAATTTAAGTACTGTACAGACAATGCAGCTATGATTGCTTCCTGCGGCTACTTTAAGCTGCAAAAAGGAATTGTGTCGTCTTATCGAGAAAATGCTGTACCTTATATAAGTCTTGTAAGCAAAAAAAGTTAATAGTTGATTACATCAATAATTTCCCTTTTATGATCTTGAGAGAGGTCCACAAAATAAGGAATGAGCACAGGTGGGCCTTCTTTTCTTGCAACAACCTTCACTATTGGTCTTGTCTTGTTGAAAGGATTTTCTTCGTACACAATAGCAATCTCACCCGTATTTAGAACAACAAAGCAACCCACCGGGTATTTTACCACCATCTTTAAAAACCTTTGAACAATGTCCTTGTCAAAATGAATGCCTGCATATTTTGTAAGATAATCTGCCGCTTTTGTTGGCACTACTTTCTTTTTGTACACTCTATCTGCAGTAAGGGCATCATACACATCTGCAATTGCCACAATTCTTGCAAACAATGGTATTTTATCCCCTTTGAGTTTGAGAGGATAGCCAGAACCATCAAGTCTTTCGTGGTGTAAAAGTGCAACTTCTGCAACCTCTTCAGAAATACCATCCATGTTTTTTACAATTTGATATCCATATATAGTGTGTTTTTTCATCTCTTCAAACTCTTCGTCAGTAAGCTTTGCAGGCTTGTTTAGTATCTCATGAGGAATTTTCATTTTGCCAAAATCGTGCAAAAGTGCTGCCAAAGCCAAGTCTTCTATTTGTTTTCTGTCAAGTTCTAAAAGCTTTCCTATTATAGCGGCAAAAATACTCACATCCACAGAATGAAAGTATGTATAGTTATCAACATCTCTAAATCCAACTATTCTCAAGAACACATCCTCTTCTTCAATTATTTGCGCTACAATGTCGTTTACTATTTCTTTAGCAACAAATGGGTCAACAATTTCTCCTGCCTTTGCAGACAGCATCAAGTCCTGAATGGCAACAAAGGTTTCATGATAAATGACCTCTTCTTTTATATAACTTTCAGCTTTTTCATCTTCCACATAGACGCTGTCGATATTGTGTTCTCTAAGCTTTTGAATAAATGAAGGTTTTATGATGAACCCTTCTGGAAGCAAAAGCTTGCCGTTTTCAGTAAACACATCCCGCGCAAGTTTCATGCCTTCTTCAAGCTGGTCAACTGTCACTTTTTTCATGTGATTTTTAAACCCCTTTGTTTTTAAAATAAGATTAAAAAAGTTTCCTTAATAAAATTTTACAGCAACATTTTTTGGTACGTCAATAAGATTTATATATATTCTACCACATCTTAAACTTCCTCTGAGTTTGCCTTTTTAAATTTTTCTGAGAAGATTAGCAAAATAGCAAAAGGATTTTTAAAATCATTGTAGAATATCTTATTTATCGTACACAAATTTAAATCTTTTAAGTTACAAGGGGGAATGCCTGTATGAAAGACTATGCGCCGCAGAATATAAAAAATGTGGTTTTACTTGGTCACGGGGGGGATGGAAAAACAATCCTCACAGAGAGTATGTTATTTGCCGCAAGATGTATTGACAGAATGGGAAGGATAGAAGATGGTACAACCACCTCAGACTTTGACCCGGAAGAGATAAAGAGGCGAATTTCAATCTCAATGACAGTAGAACCTCTTGAGTGGCGGGACTGTAAAATAAACATTCTCGACACGCCGGGATACTTTGACTTTGTTGGAGAAGTATGTGAAGCACTTTATGCAGCTGACTCTGCAGTGTTGGTAATCGGTGCAAAAACAGGTGTACAGGTTGGGTCAGAGAAGGCATGGGAGCTTGCTCAAAAGCATGGCCTTCCAGTGCTCATATTTGTCAACAAGATGGATGAGGAAAATGCCAATTTCGAAAAGGTAGTAGATAGAATTAACCAAGTTTTAACACCAAAGGCAATCCCGATTCAGTATCCAATAATGGAAAATGGAAAGTTTATTGGCTTTGTTGATGTGATTTCAAAAAGAGCTTATAGGTATGAAGATAACACCGCAAAGGAAGTAGAAATTCCGAGCGGGTTGAGTGATAAAATTGAGGAGATAAGGAATCGTCTTATAGAGGATTCGGTTGAAAATGATGAGAAACTGATGGAAAAGTATTTTGCAGGTGAAGAAATCTCTGAGGACGAAATCTACAGGGGACTTAGCGAAGGAATAAAACAAAGGTCAGTTTTTCCAATACTGTGCGGGTGTGCTGCAAAGGGTCTTGGTGTTAAAGAGCTTTTAGACAGCATCTGCAGACTCTTGCCCTCAGCCGATACAAAGCACTATAAAGCAAAGGATACGAAAAATGGAAGTGAATTAAGTATAAAAGTTGACAAAAACCAGCCTGTCTGTGCTTTTGTATTCAAAACAGTTGCTGACCCGTTTGTTGGTAGAATTTCATATCTGAAAGTGGTAGGCGGCGTTCTAAAGCCGGAGATGACCTTGCTTAATACCATGTCTGAAAAGCCAGAAAAGATTTCCCAGGTGTTTGTTATAAGAGGCAAAAAACAGATTCCAGCATCAGAGCTTGTTGCAGGTGACATTGGTGTTGTGACAAAACTCCAATCAACTCTGACAAACTCAACCTTGTGCGAACAGTCAAGACCTATAAAGCTTGAAGAAATTGATTTTCCACGTCCCTGGCTTATGCTTGCAATTGAGCCAAAGACAAAAGGCGATGAGGAAAAGATTTCAAACGGTCTTCACAGGCTCATGGAAGAGGACCTTACTTTCAGGATAGAAAAGAACAATGAAACAGGTCAAAACATCATCTATGGTATTGGTGAGATGCACATAGATGTGATCGTCAGCAAGCTTAAAAACAAGTTTGGCGTCTCGGTTGTCTTGTCTGACCCAAAAGTGCCCTATCGAGAGACTATCAGAAAAAAGGTAAAGAGCGAGGGAAAGTACAAAAAACAAACAGGTGGACATGGTCAGTACGGGCATGTGTTTATTGAATTTGAACCAAGCCCGGAAGAAGATTTGGTATTTGAAGAGAAGATATTTGGCGGTGCTGTTCCAAAACAGTACATTCCTGCTGTTGAAAAAGGACTGAGAGAGTGTATTAAAAAGGGTGTACTTGCAGGCTATCCTGTTATGAATTTGAAAGCTACCTTGGTTGATGGGTCATACCATCCAGTTGATTCATCAGAGCTTGCGTTCAAAGTTGCAACATCTTTAGCCTTCAAAAAAGGTCTTGCGCAGGCAAACCCGGTGCTTTTAGAGCCTATCATGAGTGTAAAAGTTGTTGTTCCACAAGACTACACTGGTGATATTATGGGTGATTTGAACAGACGAAGGGGAAGAGTTCTGGGTATGCAGCCGCTTGACAATCACTTGGAAGAGATTTTAGCAGAAGTTCCTCTTGCTGAGATGTTCAAATACGCAACAGACCTCAGGTCCATGACACAGGGGAGAGGATATTTTTCCATGGAATTTGCAAGGTATGAAGAGGTGCCCAGCCATATTGCACAAAAGGTAATAGAGGCAGCTAAGGCTCAGATGCAGGAGGAAGAAGAGGAGTAAAAAAATTTTTAATTTGCTATTTACAAAATGCTAAAATGGGGTTATAATTAAAAAGACGTTGGTTGTTCGGCAAAGGAACAATGGGCGTCAGAAAAAATCTAAATCCATGAAGTGAGGGGAATTTTAGAATGTATCAAGACAAGGTTTTAGTTTGCAAGGATTGCGGAAGAGAGTTTGTGTTCACAGCAGGTGAACAGGAATTTTACGCGCAGAAGGGGTTCAAGAACGAGCCAACAAGATGCAAAGAGTGCAGAGACCAAAGAAAGGCTATGCAAAGAAGAGAAGGTAGACAAACCCAGAGACGTGAACTTTACGATGCAGTGTGCAGCGCATGCGGGAAAGAGACAAAGGTTCCATTCAGGCCCAGAAACGACAGACCCATATACTGCAGTGATTGTTTCTCCAAGATAAAGGCAACAAGATAACCACTGCAGGTTTAGATAAAATGGGGAAGTTAAAAGCCGCATCAGTGTGATGCGGCTTTTGTTTTAAACTGAAGGGGTTTTTGCATCTTGTCAATTGTTTCAAATCTGTATCCCTGTTTTTTGAAAGCTCTGATTATACTTGGCAGAGCTTCTATCACATTCTTTTTAGAAGAGCTGTCATGCATCAGAAGTACAACTTCATTTTTTTTATTAGCTGTCGAAATTGTAATTTTTAAGATTTGGTTGGGTGTAAGATTTTCATGGTTTTTTGTTGAGTCGCCAGTGATTGCATTCCAATCAACATACACTATACCGTTTGCGTCAAGGAACTTTTTAATTTGAGGTGAAACTCTGCTGAGAGACCCACCAGGAAATCTATAGTATTTGGGTTTTATTCCTATGATTTTGTATATAGTATCTTGCGCCTTTTTGAAGTCCTCAACAAAATGGTTAAAATCTTTATATATGCTTTTATATCTGTGAGAATATGAATGATTTCCTATCAAATGGCCTTTCTGATAAATTTCCTTTAAGTACTGTGGATACTTTATACAATTTATACCTACCACAAAAAAGGTGGCTTTAACTTTCTCTTTTTCCAAGATTTCAAGTATGGAAGGGGTGACAGGTGATGGTCCATCATCAATGGTAAGATAAACGATTTTTTCATTTTTTGCTTGCTTTTCAGCTTGTGCATCTTTGTTTGAAGTGACAATAGAATTATTAGCTTTATTGTTTTCACTTAAACTAATTTTGACTAATTTTTGATTTTGTAAAGGTTTTGGCTTTTCAAAGTTCTTGAGCCTCTCTTCTTGAAGGTAAGTATAATTTTGTTTTAAAATTATAGCTGAGAAAAAGTTTTTGCTTATATGCATGGATGCAAAGAAGATAATTAATCCTACAATGATTGAAGAAGCTACATACATTATCTTTTTGACACTCAACCTTAATTTCTTCCCTTTCGAGCGAGCACTTTATACAAATGATTATAATATATTTGTTACATCTTAACAACAGGAAATATATTGCATTAAAAAGAAAAATATATTAAAATATATTTGTAAGGTCAAAGATAGTCAAAGTCAGCTAAGGTTGAAGCGGGGTGGAATTTTTATGCCAAGGCTTTCTGACATCATTGAGGAGTTTATAAAGGACCTGATTGAAAAAAAAGATGGTGAGGTTGAAATTCAGAGAAATGAGCTTGCAAACTTTTTCAACTGTGCACCATCTCAGATAAATTATGTGCTTTCCACCAGGTTTACTATTGAAAGAGGATATTACATTGAAAGCAAACGTGGCGGTGGCGGGTCTATTAGAATTGTAAAGGTCAAGTTTGAAAATTCTTCTAACCTGCTTGAAAATATTCTGAACAATATAAACTCACCTGTGAGTCAGCACCAGGCAAACGAAATTGTTGAGTGTTTACTTGAAAATGGTGTGATATCAAAAAGAGAAGCAAATATAATGAAAGCTGCGCTCAATGACAAGACACTGCCGGTGAATCAACCATTGAAAGATACGCTCAGAATGTTAATTCTAAAAGCAATGATAATTTCTCTTATGAATGGGTAATATTTAAATGAGAAGAAGCTTTTCTTTTTAAAGGACGGTGAGATATCATGCTTTGCGAAAATTGTGGGAAAAGACCGGCAACTGTGCACTATACACAGATTATAAACGGAGTTAAAACAGAGATGCATCTTTGCGAGGTTTGTGCAAAGCAAAAAGGCAGTATAGAGTTCGATGCACCATTTTCTGTAACAAACTTTTTGGCAGGAATACTGGAGCCAGCTTTTGGAGCACAGGTCCTAAAGCCCTCTTTTGAGATTGCTCTTACATGCAAGGGTTGTGGTATGACGTTTGACGAGTTTAGAAGAGCTGGCAGGTTTGGCTGTGCTATGTGCTATAGTTCCTTTTCAGAAAAGCTCTATCCCATTTTCCGCAGGATTCACGGCAACACAAAACATGTTGGTAAAATTCCAACAAAGATGGGCGAGGATATTGCAATAAAAAGAGAAATTGACAGGCTCAAAATAGAGCTCAACGTTGCTATAAAGAATGAGGAGTATGAAAAGGCTGCTCAAATTAGGGATAAAATAAGAGAGCTTGAAAAAAAGCTTTCACGGGAGTGATTTTTCACGATGAATGATATTGTTGTTACAAGCAGAATAAGGCTTGCACGAAATCTTTCTGATGTTCCTTTCACCATAAAGATGAATGACTATGATGCCTCAAATGTTATAAATAGGGTAAGGGAGGTAATCTTAAAAAACAAGCAGTATCATTTTGATTTTTTCGAGATAAAAAAACTACCTCTTATAAAACGTCAGGTGCTGATAGAAAAGCATTTGATATCACCCGCGCTTGCATCGTCAAAGATAAAAAGTGCTGTGGCAATTGACCAAAATGAGAATATCAGCATTATGATAAATGAAGAGGACCATTTAAGAATTCAGGTTCTTTACAGAGGACAGCAGATACAAAAGGCATGGGAAGATGCAAACAGGATTGACGACTTTTTGGAACAGCATCTTCCTTATGCCTATGACGAGACGTGGGGTTACCTTACTTCATGTCCCACAAATGTTGGAACAGGCTTGAGAGCATCTTTTATGCTTCATCTTCCTGCTCTGACACTTCTGGGGTACATGAAAGGAATAATTGATACAATAACAAAGCTGGGGATTGCAGTGCGGGGGTTTTATGGTGAGGGAAGTGAAGCTGCAGGAAACTTGTATCAGATTTCTAATCAGATAACCTTGGGTCAGCCTGAAGAAGACATTATAGCAAATGTAGTTTCAATTACAAACCAGATAATAGAACAGGAACAGCAAGCAAGGTTGAGGCTTTTGAGCGAAAACAGAGCTTTTGTTGAAGACAAGGTCTACAGGGCTTTTGGAATTTTGAAATATGCAAGGAATATCTCTTCAAACGAAGCTTTAAAACTCATATCTGATGTGAGGATGGGCATCAGTATGGGTATAATAAAGGAGACAACAATCGACAAGCTGGATGTGCTTTTGAACTTAATTCAGCCTGCTATTATCCAAGACTACTTTGGCAGGGAAATGACACCAGAGGAAAGAGACATAAAAAGAGCAGAACTTATAAGAAAAATTTTAGAATAGGGAGGGAAGAATTAATATGTTTCAAGGAAGGTTTACAGAAAGAGCTGAGAAAGCAATAATGCTTGCGCAGCAGGCTGCTGCCGAGCTTGGCCATAACTATGTTGGAACAGAGCACTTGCTTTTGGGACTTATAAGAGAAGGTGGTGGCATTGCTGCAAGAGTTTTGCAAAGCCAGGGTGTTACTGAGGAAAAGGTGATTGATGAGATTGAAGAACTGATTGGAAGGGGCGACTATCAGCTTCCACAGCCACCAACAGGTTTTACCCCGAGAACAAAAAGAGTGTTTGAGATTGCCTTTATGGAAGCGCGAAGGCTTGGTAGCAGCTATATCAGCACAGAACATATCCTTCTTGCTATAATGAGAGAAGGTGAAAGTGTTGCTGTCAGGATTTTGATGGACCTTGGTGTTGACCCACAGAGGCTTTTTGAAGAGATTATGAAGCTTTTGAACGAGGATGCAAAAAATGTTGGTGGTGTATCTCCTCAGCAGCAGATCAATTTCCAAACACAGAACACTCCAACACTAAATCAGTTTAGCAGAGACCTCACCCAGCTTGCTTTGGAGGGCAAAATTGACCCTGTTATTGGCCGTGAAAAAGAGATAGAAAGGGTTATTCAGATTTTGTCGAGAAGAACAAAGAACAACCCGTGCTTGATTGGTGAGCCGGGTGTCGGTAAGACTGCCATTGTTGAAGGGCTTGCACAAAAGATTGTTGAGGGAAATGTTCCTGAACTTTTGAGAAACAAAAGGGTTGTGGCTTTAGACCTTTCTGCGATGGTTGCAGGGTCAAAGTTCAGAGGAGAGTTTGAAGAAAGGCTCAAAAAAGCTATGGAAGAGGTTCGAAAAGCGGGAAATGTCATTCTGTTTATTGATGAGATGCATACCATAATTGGTGCTGGTGCAGCGGAAGGTGCAATTGATGCGTCAAACATCTTAAAACCTGCTCTTGCACGTGGTGAGATACAGGTCATTGGTGCAACAACTCTTGATGAGTACAGAAAACACATAGAAAAGGATGCAGCACTTGAGCGAAGGTTCCAGCCAATTTTGGTTGGTGAGCCAACACCTGAAGAAGCTATACAGATTTTAAAAGGTCTTAGAGACAAATACGAAGCTCATCATGGTGTTAAGATAACTGATGAGGCTATAAAAGCTGCTGTTGAGCTGTCTACTAAATATATCACAGATAGATACCTGCCGGACAAAGCAATCGACCTTATTGATGAGGCAGCATCAAGGGTAAGGCTCAGAATGTATACTTTGCCCCCGCATGTGAAAGAGTTTGAAGAGAAGATTGAAAAGCTTGAGAAGGAAAAAGAAGAGGCTATAAGGCTTCAGGAGTATGAAAAAGCTGCAAAGATAAGAGATGAAATAATGAAGCTTCGCCAGGAGCTTGAAAAGATTAAAAATTCATGGACAAATGACCAGCAAAAGACACAGCCAATTGTTACAGAAGATGACATTGCATACATTGTATCAAGCTGGACAGGAATTCCGGTAAATAAACTTACCGAAGATGAGTCTGAAAGACTTTTAAAGCTTGAAGAGGTTTTGCACAGACGAGTTGTTGGTCAGGATGAGGCTGTCAAAGCTGTTGCAAGGGCTATAAGACGAGGAAGAGTTGGGCTCAAAGACCCGAAAAGACCAATTGGTTCGTTTATCTTCCTCGGACCTACTGGTGTTGGTAAAACAGAGCTTGCAAGGGCTTTGGCAGAGGCACTGTTTGGCACAGAAGATGCTATGATAAGAATCGACATGTCGGAGTATATGGAAAAGTTCAATGTATCTAAGCTCATCGGTTCGCCTCCAGGCTATGTTGGGTATGAAGAGGGTGGCCAACTTACCGAGAAGGTCAGAAGAAGACCTTACTCTGTTGTGTTGTTTGACGAGATAGAAAAAGCGCACCCTGATGTTTTCAACCTGCTTTTGCAGATACTTGACGATGGAAGACTCACAGACTCTCAGGGAAGAACGGTAAGCTTTAGAAACACTGTTATTATCATGACATCTAACATTGGTGCAAACCTTATTACAAACCCCAAAAAGTTAGGATTTTCAACTTCAGAGGATGAAAAACAAAGGACATATGAACAGATAAAAGAAAATGTCATGACAGAGCTTAAGAAAACTTTCAGGCCAGAGTTTTTGAACAGAATTGATGAAATTATAGTCTTCCATCCGCTTGACGAAGAGGATGTTAAAAAGATTGTAGAAATAATGCTCAAAAACTTGCAGGAGAGGATAAAGGCAAGCGAGTACTATGCAGAGTTTACTACCTCCTTGGTTGAAGCAATTGCTAAAAAAGGATTTGACCCTGTGTTCGGTGCAAGACCGCTGAAGCGTGCAATCCAGAGCATGGTGGAAGACAAGATTTCAGAGGCTATCTTGGAAGGGAAGATAAAACAGGGCGATGAGTTTATAGTGGACTTTGTTGATGGAAATACAGTAATAGTCAAAAAAGAAAAGGCATCTACATCTTCATCTGAAATGGCTCAGTCACAGTAAAAATTAAAGCGGGAGCAGCACTTAAAACTTCAGCTCCCGCTTTTTTGTTTTATTTATACGACCTTCTTTGGCACCATTATCTTTCTGAGCTTTGCATATCGAGGAAGACCTCTTTCGTACTTGACTTCAACTTCACCTTCAATTAGCGGCTGGATATAATTTAGAGCATCTTCTTTTACATAGTTGCCGTCATGTGATATCCATGCAAGCGGGACAAGCTTTTCAGCATTTGCAACCTTGCTGAGCTCAACAAGCTCTGTTGAACTTGAATAAGGATTGTCACTGTCGCGTTTTATTGCTACCATGTATCCACAAGCGCCTTCAACCGCGTACCTTACTGCCATGCGTCCAACCATGTACGCTTCCTCAACGTCAGTTTTGGACATGATATGAGCAGCACTGCGCTGCAGTACGTTGAATTGAATTGATTTTACTCTCTTTTCCACTTCTTCGCGGATGATGTTCTCTAAAACAAATGCTGCACCGCCAAGCTGCACATGCCCAAACGCGTCTATTCCAAACTTGTGGCTCATATCAGCAATATACTTTCCTTCTTTGTCTTTTATGCCCTCTGAAACCACAATAGTGATCTTTCCAGTTTTTTTGTGGATGTTTCTTACATCATCCAAAAACTTGTCGATTGAAAATGGAACTTCAGGAAGGTATATTAAATCTGGTGCGCCTATATCTTTAGATGCCAGAGCAGATGCTGCTGCAAGCCAGCCAGCGTTTCTTCCCATCACTTCAATTATAGTAACAATGTTTGTTGGGTACACCACTGCATCTCTTGCAATTTCCATCACAGATGTTGCAATGTACTTTGCAGCACTTCCAAAACCCGGACAGTGGTCTGTCATCACAAGGTCGTTGTCGATTGTCTTTGGAATTCCGATTATGCATATGTCATATCCAATTTTTTGCGCATATCGTGTGAGCTTGTCAGCTGTGTCCATTGAGTCATTTCCGCCTATATAGAAAAAGTAGCGGATGTTGTGCGCCTCAAATACATTGAAAATCTTGATATAGTCTTTTTCATCATGTTCAAAAGGCTTGAGCTGATACCTGCAAGAACCTAAGGCAGAGGATGGAGTTGTCTTTAAAAGCTTCAGCTCCTCAGGGTCTTCCATTCTGAGGTCGTAAAGCTCTTCGTCGATAAGACCAATGATTCCATTTTTAGCACCATAAATAGCACGGATTGGGTGCTGTTTCATAGCTTCTTCAATAACACCCAGAAGCGATGCGTTGATGACAGCAGTTGGTCCACCTGATTGCGCAACCACGCAGTTACCTTCTTTTGGCATTCAAAATCCCTCCCGTCCGTATTTTTAGTTTATTTTAACGTTAAACATAGAAGCCATTACTCAACTTTGTTAAAGTTATCAATATTTTCAGGCGAATCAACAATGATAGTCTTGAAGTTATCATAAATAACAAAACCTGGCTTGGTTTTGGGTGGTTTTTTTACATACTTTACAAAGGTATAGTCAACCGGCACTTTTGTTGAATGCTTGGCTTTGCTAAAGTAGCTTGCAAGAAGTGCAGCTTCAATCAAGGTTGTTTGCGGGACTTCTTTGTTGTTTGTTCGAATTATAACATGAGAGCCGGGAATCTTTTGGGTGTGAAGCCAGATGTCATGGCTTGAAGCAAATTTTAGGGTGAGAAAATCATTCTGCAGGTTGTTTCTTCCCACATATATGTCAAATCCATCTGAGCTGATAAAGTGGTGAGGTTTTGATTTTTGATTTTCTTTTTTCTTTTGCTGACCTGCATTTTCTGCCTGAGTTTTGATATAACTTTCTTTTTCTAACTCTTCTTCAATGCTCAAAAGGTCTTCTATTTCTTGGCTTTTTTCAAGCAGTGCTTCTAAACTTTGCAGAAATTCAAGTTCTTTCTCAATTTCGGCAATTTCATTTTTAGCATACTCTTCAGCTTTTTTGAGCTTATTGTAAAGCTTATAATACCTCTCAGTATTCTGTTTCAAATCTTTGTCTTTTTCAAGCGGAATTTTTATGGTAGACAAATCTTCACTGTAATAATCAATAACTTCAACAAAATCCTCATTTGTTTCTCTGAGCTGGTAAAGATTTGCTAAAATTAGGTCACCATATTTTCTGTAAACCTCGGCATTTTTAGCCTCTTGTATTTTTTGAATATTCTGCTCATATTTTTGGCTCAGCTTCTTTATATTTTGTTCTATAACCTTCTGAAGATGTTGACGTTTCTCAATAAATACTGTGTATTGTTCTTTTTTAAAATAGTATTCGTCTATACACGAATTTAGATTTGGAAAGTGTTTTTTGGGGTAAGCAGTGTAACATTTCAAGTCGATAGCATAAAAGTCTACAACGTTTCCTTTTTCAGTATAGAGTGTTGGAAGTATCTCCCCTTTTTCGACTATACAATATAATAATTCTTTTAAAGAATCAAAAATCCTTTTAATTGTATCCTCATTTTCAAGACTTTTTTCAAAAACTTGTGCACGCAAGATAACTTCATTCGCAAATTGTTTGCTAATTCCTGAAAGATTGTCGGTCAGTATATTTTCTGGACTTTTGTTTGAGGATTTAAAAAAAGAGGCAAATTCTTCAAATGAAACTTCAATAGGATTTTTCTTTGTCAAAACTGGCGGCAATGTGTATTTGACTCCAGGTAAAATTGGTCTTGGTGAGTCTTCGAATGATAGCCTTTTTATCGCATCAATAATTTTGTAATTGGAATCTACCAAGAATATATTGCTGTGCCTTCCCATCATTTCAAATATGATATACTTTGTCTCAATGTCACCCAGCTCACTTTTTGTCTCAAACTCTATCTTCAAAATTCTTTCTAACCCTTCCTGATAAATTCCGACAAGCCTTGCACCGAGCAAGTTCTTGCGCAAAATCATACAGAAGTTTGGAGCAACTTCTGGGTTTTTCTTTTGCCTTGGTGAAATATATATCCTTGGCAAAGAAGGATTTGCAGAGATAATCAGTTTTTTTGTACTGCCAAATTTGTAGACATAAAGGTTTACCTCAAACTGATTTGGCTGATATATTCTCTCAACTTTGCCATCCACAAGCTCCGAAATTAACTCTTTTTTAAGAGCACTTAAAACAACTCCGTCAAATGGCATTTTTTAGCTTCCCCCATTGTTGCAGATGTTCTTCTGCTGAAAAGATTGGCTTTTATCTTCTACTGATTTGAGAGCAAACAAAAATCCCAAAAACAGCCAGAAATATGTTGTCATCATTGGAACTTCAAAGATGTTTTCAACCACGTTGTGCAGCAAGACTGTTGCAAGACCAATGAGCACTCCGCTTGCTATATTCTTAAGTTCTTTTGAGCGCAGATGTTTTACAGTTCTTGCAGCAAGCAAAAGCCCTACTATAAACACCAAAATCATTAAACCTGCTCCAATGATTCCCATTTCAACAGCACTTTTAAGGTAGAAATTATCAACGTAAAATGCATTGGCTATATTTCTCTTTGCAACCGCACCGCCAAATCTTCCAAATCCAACACCAAAGAGAGGATGCTGTGTCAAAATCTCATATGCTTTTGTCCAACGGGCAATTCTTCCTGCCCTTGCGCTGCTTTTGGCATACTCAGAGCTTAGCATATAAAGCACCCTCATCACAATTGAAGGTGCCAAAATAGGGACTGATACAAAGATGGCAAAGAGAATGCCCAAAACTTTTTTGTCTATGAAAAAACCAAAAAGAAGCATTGAAAACAAAAATGCAAGCCATGCTCCTCTTGAAAATGTAAACCCAAGGCAGGCAATCATCGAAATCAACACAACCGAATAATAAATTCTCTTTTTAATATTTTTCTCATAAAGCACATATGGAAGTACAAACGGGATTGACATTGCCAAAAGACTTCCAAGGACATTTGGACTTCCTATAATTGAAAACACCCTTGTTCTTATATACGTTTCTCTACTGCTATCAATCCAGCTTGAGGGTATTTCAACACCAATAATATACTGGTATATACCGTAAATGGATATTATGAACATCATCAGGATGAATATTGTAATAATCCTTTCAAACTGCTTTGCGTCTTTTAAAAGCCACAATCCCACAAAGAACCATAAGGCATACTCTGCGTATACTCTAAACCCTTCTATTGCTATTCTCATATCAGGCGAATTTTTGAACAGCAAAAATACACAAACAAGTAAGAAGACCAAGACGTACACATCTAATGGAGAAACCCTCAAACTTGATTGATTTTTTATAATTGACTTTAAAAACAGCGCAAAGACAATTATCAAAAATAGCGCTTCATCCCACACAGAAGCAAAACCGCTTAAAATAGAAAGTTTTCTGAAAAGAAAATCCACAAAAGCATAAAGTACAACACCCCACAAGAGTTTTGAAGGGTCTTCTAACATTATTAGCACAAGCAAAAACAGACCAAGCGTAAGTATGCCAACTTTTACAGAGATTAAGCTGCTAATAATTCCTAACAAAAGCATCAAAAAAGAGGTAATATATAAAGTTTTCTTTTCAGCCATCCTATTTCACCTTTCATAAATCTATTTTTCAGGCAAAAATGTCTTTAAAGAACCTGATAATTATACTGTCTTTTGAGAACTTCCTCATGGCATCTTGAATGAAGAAGAAATTTAGCAGTAGCAAAATGGCCCATGGCAGTAGACTTTTTATTGAGAGAGCGCCTTTTACAATTTTTCCAGCTATAAAGCCAGTGTAGAAGATAAAAGCGTAAAGAATGCAGAAAAAAGCAGGTTTTTCTTTCATAAATCTTATCTGTTCACGGACAACATAAACCAAAAAACTGTGTGACCACAAACTTTCTGAGGATAAAAGTACCCGATGTATACTATTTATAATCTTGCTATAAAAGTTCAAAAGAGTCCTAAAGAAAAGAGATTGTTGTATGTAGTCTTCTTTTGTTTTTTTTCTTACAAGTTCGAAGACTGCTGAGTATCTTGAAAGATAAAATAGCTTGGAAACAAGCTCATATATTCTGCTCTCCTTTAAATATCTTGCTAATAACAAAGCCAATTTGTAAGAATAACTTTCTTTAATCATGTTTCCACCAGCCCTATTCTTTTACAATTTTCACTCCAGTTACAACTCCAACAAGTTCTGTAGTTCTTGTCTTTACATAAAATGTCTTTCCAACTCTGACTGTCTGCTTGTCAAGCTTTATTGTTGCTCCTTGCAAAGTTACGTAGCCATAGATAGTAAGATAGACATCTTTCTTGTATGGGTGGGTTGCGACAACAACTTTGCCGTCTGTTGATGTTCTTTCATATATTCCATCTTTTATTTGAATATCCTGAATGTATGATTTTGTCAAAGTGTCGCCAGTTACCAAATAATCGTTTTTGTGAAGAGACTGAGCCATAACAGGGTCAGCGAGAGGAATTTTTACATTGATGATTGCTTCGCCCGGCTTGATTTCCACAAATTCATCCTGCGGAGTATTTTCGGATGATTTTGCATGTGATGAAATCTTTGCAAACCCTACCCATGCAATTGCTACAATCAGCACTATCAAGATAAGGTCAACAATGTTAATAATTCCAAATAGTCTTCCTTTTTGGTCCACTATTTTCATATTTATTTCTCCCTCCACAACAATAGTTTATCAAGACCATAGTATTACAAATTACTGAGCTTGGTCAAGAGATATTAGAATTTTTTGTTGACTGCACTGCCAGAAATATTGTATCTTAAGATTTGTAAAAAGAGTTTCAAAAAAATTACTGAGGGACTGAGAAAAGATGATAGATATAATTTGTTTTTCAACAACGCCATGGGACCCTATACCAACACGAAAACAACAGATAATGAAAAGAATGCCACAAAACTGTAGAATATTTTATTTAGACCCACCTGTGACCTTGATAGGTCCATTAAAAGACCCCAGTTTGAGACCTTACCTAACAAGATTTAGAAAGTCTCCAAAAAGAATAAAAGAAAACCTTTTTGTATTTGCTCTGCCACCTATTATTCCTTTTTATAACAAGAAAAGATCTATAAATAAGTTAAATCAAAAAATGATAGCAAATTTTGTAAAAGAAGTTATCTATCAAAACTTTGATTTAAAGTCACCTATAATATGGACCTACATGCCAAACACTGTTGATCTTCTTGAACATCTTTCTTACAGTTTTTTAGTTTACGACTGTATAGACAAACATTCAGAGTTTCAAGGGTTTATTGACAAGGCTTTGGTTGAGAGCATGGAAGATGAGCTTGCTCAAAAGAGTAATGTAGTTTTTACAACAACCCATGGATTATATAATAAACTTAAGCCATTAAATCCTAACACATATCTTGTGCCAAACGGTGCTGAGTTTGAACACTTTAATAAAGCTTCAAATAAATTGCCTGTACCCGATAAGATGAATAATATACCCCGTCCTATCTTTGGCTTTGTAGGTGTTATCCACACATGGATAGACACTCAGCTTATAGAATATTTAGCAAGAGAAAAAAGAGAGTGGTCTTTTGTTTTAATAGGACCTGTGGGTGCTGGTGTGAGTGTAGATAATTTAAAGAAGCTGAGCAATGTTTATTTGCTTGGAAGGATTGATCACAGGGATTTGCCGCAGTATGTTTCTCAATTTGATGTGTGCTTGAACTTATTCAGAACAAACAAGCTCTCAGAGAATGTAAGTCCGCTAAAATTTTATGAATATTTGGCAACTGGAAAACCAATTGTTTCAACTTCTATGCCTCAGGTAGAAGAATTTTCTGATGTTGTATATATCGGCAAAAACTATGAAGATGTGCTTGAAAAATGCGTTCAAGCTCTGCAGGAGGCACAAAATCCTAATATTGAAAAGATAGAAAAAAGAATAGAGTATGCAAAGCAAACCTCCTGGGATAGCAGAGTAGCTCAAATTATTGATATACTAAAGAGGGAAGGGATAGATATTGAATAGCGTATGTGTAATTGGACTTGGGTATGTTGGTCTTCCACTTGCTCTTTCGTTTGCAATGAAGGGTTATAAAGTCTTTGGTGTTGATAGCAACGAAAAATTGATTGAGGAGCTTAAAAAGGGAGTGACTCACCATTTAGAAAGTTACAATGGAAAGACTATACAGGAGATTTTAAAGGAACAGCTTGAGAATGGGAACTTTGTTCCAATGGTCGATTACGAAGAGGCACTTGAAAATGTAGACGATGTAATAGTCACGGTACCAATACCTGTTTATGGAGGAAGACCTTACTTTGATTATCTAATTTCTTGCGCTAAAGAGATAAGCAAAAATTTGAGAAAAAATCAACTAATACTTTTGCGATCAACCGTTGTTCCGGGTACAACAAGAAATATATTTCTACCGATATTAGAAGAGAGTGGTTTGAAATGTGGAGAGGACTTTTATTTAGCCTATGCCTCAGAAAGGATTGCAGAGGGGAAGGCTTTTGAAGAGTTTGAAAATATGCCTACTGCTTTGGCGGGATTTTGTGAAAATAGTGCAAAAAGAGCTGTTGATTTGATTAAGGTGATTTGTAAGGAAGAGATAATTGTTGCATCGTCGTTTGAGGTTGTTGAGACAGCAAAGGTGATAGAGAATCTGCAAAGGGATATAAATATTGCGATGGTAAACGAGTTTGAGAGATTTACAAAGGCGATGAACCTTGATATATTTGAAGTAATAAAGGTTGCAAACACTCACAAAAGGGTAAATCTCTTGTATCCTGGGCCTGGGGTTGGAGGATTTTGCATTCCTAACGCATTTTATTATTTAGATGCAAAAGCACAGGAGCTGGGTGTTGAGCTCAAACTCTCAAAAACAGCAAGAATGTTCAACGAAGGTATTCCTAATTATATCTCCGACCTTGTTATGAAGACTATTGAAAAACACAAATGTCCAAAAAAGGTTGCAGTGCTTGGTATTGCGATGAAAGATTACTCTTCTGACGATAGGCTCAGCCCAGCTATTGAGATAATTAAAATCTTACAAGCTCGAGGCGTTGAGGTTAAAGCGTTTGACCCTGCGGTAAAAACCGAATATGATTTTAAAGTCAGCAGCTTGCAAGAGGCTTTGAAAGATACACAGCTTGTTTTGATTTTAGCAAAGCAGCATGGGATAGAATTTGAAAAGATTTTTGAGTATATTCCACCTTCTCAGGCAATTATTATTGACACACGAAATGTATTTTCTTACAATGATGCAAAAGAAAAAGGATTTGTGCTGGAAAAGATATAAAGAAAAAGAGGTCATGGCAACTTGCCACGACCTCTTTTTTTGGATATAGACCTTCAAAATAAAATTTGGGGGGTTTTGCAGATATGATTATATAAAAATTTTAGTAAAAAAACAATATTGTCTTGTTATTAATATTAACCTGTGCTATAATATTGTCGGCTTTGTAAAAAAGCAGAGTCGGAAATCTTCGGTGGAAGGCATAAAAAGCCTTCTTATTATCCGGCTCGAAGAAAAACCGAATTGAGGGAGGTAAGACAAATGCCAGTTTTAACAATGAAACAGCTTCTTGAAGCAGGTGTGCATTTTGGTCACCAGACACGCAGATGGAATCCCAAGATGGCTGAGTACATCTTTACTGAGAGAAATGGTATTTATATTATTGACCTTCAAAAGACAGTAAAGAAAATGGACGAGGCTTATGAGTTTGTAAAGTCTCAGGTAGCAGAAGGTAAGATTGTGCTCTTTGTTGGGACAAAAAAACAAGCTCAAGAGACAATCAAAGAAGAAGCAGAAAGATGCGGAATGTTTTATATCAATCAGCGATGGCTTGGTGGACTTTTGACAAACTTCAGAACAATCAAGACAAGAATTGAGAGGTTAAAAGAGCTACAGCGAATGGAAGAAGACGGCACATTTGATGTTCTGCCAAAGAAAGAAGTAAATCTCTTGAGGAAAGAAAAAGAAAGGCTTTTGAAGTATCTTGGTGGTATTCAGAATATGCCACGCATTCCCGACATTCTGTACATTGTTGACCCAAGAAAGGAAAGAAATGCTGTGCTTGAGGCAAGAAAGCTTGGGATTCCGATAGTTGCGATTGTTGATACAAACTGCGACCCTGACGAAATTGACTATGTAATTCCTGGAAATGATGATGCAATCCGTGCTGTAAAGCTCATCACATCTAAAATTGCAGATGCTGTGATTGAGGGAAGAGAAGGTGAACAGTTTACACCTGCTACAACTTCATCTCAAGAAGCTGACAAAGAGATTGAACAGGCGGAAATAACAGTTGATGATGGTATAGATGAAGAATAATATGTTTTTTATCAAACAATTGTAGGAGGGATTTTTCATGATTACTGCTGAGATGGTGAAGGAGCTCAGAGAAAAAACAGGTGCTGGTATGATGGACTGCAAAAAGGCTTTAGAAGATGCCGGCGGCGATATGGACAAGGCAATAGAGCTTTTGAGAGAAAGAGGTCTTGCAAAGGCTGCAAAGAAGGCTTCACGTGTTGCAGCAGAAGGTATTGTTGAAAGCTATATCCATGGAAATGGCAGAATTGGTGTTTTGGTAGAGATAAATTGCGAGACAGACTTTGTTGCAAGAAATGAGGAGTTTAGACAATTTGCAAAGGACATTGCTATGCAGATTGCAGCAGCAAATCCAAAGTATGTTTCAAGAGAAGAGGTTCCCCTTGATGTAATTGAAAAAGAAAAGGCAATTTTAAGACAGCAGGCTTTGAATGAAGGAAAACCAGAAAATGTTGTTGATAGAATTGTTGAGGGTAGGCTTGAAAAGTTCTTTGAAGAGGTTTGCTTGCTTGAGCAGCCTTGGATTAAAAACCCTGACATGAAAATAAAGGATTTGCTTACAGAAAAGATTGCAAAGATTGGAGAAAATATTGTTATAAGAAGATTTGCAAGGTTTGAAAGAGGAGAAGGAATTGAAAAGGCTGCTTCCTGCTAAGATTTTAAATATGGCAGTGGAAGGGAACACTATTTTATTGAAAGTGGTGTTCCCTTTTTTTGAGCAAAAACTCTTGATATGCGGGCATCTTTGTTTGTAAAATATTATCGTAAAGAAGGAGAAGATAAAAATGGTTAAGCCAAAGTACAAAAGGGTAATATTAAAATTAAGTGGTGAAGCTTTGGGTGGTGAAAAGGGTTTTGGAATTGACTGGCAGGTTGTTGAAACCATCTGTGAAGAGATTGAAAAGGTAAGGGAGCTTGGAGTGGAAGTTGCTATTGTGGTTGGTGGCGGCAACTTCTTCAGAGGAAGAAGTGCTGAGCACATAGACAGGGCAACAGCCGACTATATGGGAATGCTTGCAACTGTTATTAATTCACTTGCACTTCAGAGCATTCTTGAAAAAAGAGGTATTCCGACAAGAGTGCAGAGCGCAATCGAGATGAGACAGATTGCAGAACCGTACATCCGGCGACGAGCAATTCGCCACTTGGAAAAGGGCAGGGTTGTGATTTTCGCATGTGGCACAGGCAATCCTTTCTTCTCAACAGACACTGCAGCAGCTTTGCGTGCTGCTGAGATTGACGCAGAGGCAATACTACTTGCAAAAAAAGTAGACGGTGTCTATGACAGTGACCCGAAGAAAAATCCAAATGCTAAAAAGTATGACTTTATCACTTACTTAGATGTCATCAATCAGCGGCTTGAGGTTATGGACTCAACAGCAACATCTATGTGCATGGACAATGAAATTCCTATTGTGGTGTTTGAACTTGCAAAAGGAAATATTCTCAAGGCTGTTATGGGCGAGAACATAGGAACAATTGTAAATGTAAAGGAGGCAAAGTAAAATGGCAGAGCCTATTCAGGTTGCAGAGGAGAAGATGAAAAAGGCAATTGAGACTTTGAAAGAGGAGTTTGCAACGGTCAGAGCAGGAAGAGCAAATCCTCATATTCTGGACAAGGTGATGGTTGACTATTATGGCGTTCCAACTCCCATTCCCCAGGTTGCAAGCATAACCGTTCCCGAAGCGAGAATGATTGTTATCCAGCCATGGGAAGCAAGGATGCTCAAAGAGATTGAAAAAGCCATTCAAAAATCTGACCTTGGAGTAAACCCAACAAATGATGGAAAGGTTATAAGACTTATTTTCCCTGAACTCACAGAAGAAAGAAGAAAAGAGCTTGTAAAACAAGTCAAAAAGATGGCTGAAGATGCAAAGGTGGCAATTAGAAACATAAGAAGAGAGGCGCTTGATGAATACAAAAAAATGAAAAAGAACAATGAGATTACAGAAGATGACCTCAAAGACGCCGAGGAGGATGTCCAGAAGCTTCACGACAAATACATAGAACAGATTGAGAAACTTTTGAGCGCAAAGGAAAAGGAGATTATGGAGGTATAAGATTTTCCAGTTGCAGAAGTTCAGGTTTTGGCGGGGGTTGCAACCCCGTTATTTTTTTAATCGATAAAAAGGAGCATGAAGGCAGATGTTTGAATTTTTGAAAAGAAAAAAAATAAAAATAGACAAGGAAAAGATGCCACAGCACATTGCAATCATTATGGATGGAAATGGCAGATGGGCAAGAAAGAGAGGTCTTCCGCGTTCGGCGGGGCACAGGTTTGGTGCGCAGAAGCTAAAAGAGATAGTGCTTTTTGCTGATGAAATAGGATTAAAGTACCTTACAGTTTACGCTTTTTCAACTGAAAACTGGAAAAGACCTAAAGAGGAAGTTGACAATCTTATGAACCTTTTGAGAGAGTTTTTTGATACAGAGATAGAAAACCTCATAAACAAGACCCAGATAAGAATCAGGGTTATAGGGGATATTTCAAAGCTTGATGAAGATATTCAAGAGAGAATTGTAAGTGCTGAAGAAAGAACAAAAGACAAAAGAGGGCTTTGTGTTGTTATAGCTTTGAATTATGGTGCAAGACAGGAGATAATAAATGCGGTAAAAAATTTGGCTTTGGACATAAAGAGTGGTAAAATTGATATCGAAGATGTTGATGAGAACCTCTTTAAAAAATACCTTTACACAAGGGATATCCCTGATCCTGACCTTTTGATAAGACCAAGCGGGGAGATGAGGGTTTCAAACTTTCTTTTGTGGCAGATATCATATACAGAATTTTGGTTTTCAAATGTCCTGTGGCCAGACTTCAAAAAGGAGCACCTTTTAAAAGCTATCGAAGACTATCAAAAGAGAGAAAGAAGATTTGGCGGTGTTAAATAGCTTTTTTGGAGGAAATAGGATGAAACAGAGGATAATCACTGCTATCTGGGGAATAGCGTTGGTAGCTTTAGCAAACTTTCTTGGTGGTATTTGGCTGAAGATTTTTGGTGCTCTTGTTGCAGCAGTTGCTTTGTATGAATTTTTCAATTTGTTTAGAATAGAAAGATATATGCTGTATTTGAGTATAGCATTGAGTTTCTTTGTTATTTTTAGCAATTATAGTATTAACAATAAAATATTGTTTTTATTTGTGCTTCTTTTTCTACTTGCCCTCATAGAAAGCTTTAAAAACAGGATAGCTTCACAGAGTATAGTTTATGTGCTATTTTCTTTTATTTACATAGTTTTTCCCATTTTATTTTTAGTGTTACTTAGAGGATTTGAAAATGGGAAAAAGCTAATATGGGTCCCTTACATTGTGTGCTGGCTTTCAGACACTTTTGCGTATTTTACTGGTCTTGCTTTTGGCAAAAGAAGAATATGGAGTAATATAAGTCCTAAAAAGAGTTTGGAAGGTTTTTTGGGGGCAATGATTGGGGGTATGGTTGCTGTCTGGTTTTACCAGTTTGGACTTTCGGTCAAAAATTTTGATTTGTCAACCCTGCTGCTTAGCACTGCAGAAGGTATGATACTATCTATAATTGCACACACAGGCGATTTGTTTGCTTCAATGCTAAAAAGACAGCAGCAGAAAAAGGATTTTGGATCTATTTTGCCAGGTCACGGCGGTGTGCTTGACAGGTTCGACAGTTTAATTATGGTTACACCAATAATCTATTTTCTTGCAAAATTTGGATTATTTTAATAATTGCATTTAAAGGAGCGAAGTATATGACAAAAAAGATTTGCATCTTAGGGTCAACCGGGTCCATAGGTGTTCAGACAATAGATGTTGCCAAAAAGCTTGGGATTAAAGTTGTTGGGCTTTCAGCGCACAAAAATGTGGATCTTTTGATTAAGCAAGCAAGAGAGCTTAGTCCGGACATTTTATGTATAGTAGATGAAAAATATTATCCTCTATTAAAAGAAAATTTTCCTGATAAGATAGTTGTAACAGGGCAGCAAGGTCTGATTAATATTGCGACATATCCACATGCAGATTTAATAGTAAATGCCCTTGTTGGTATATCTGGTTTGGTGCCAACAGTTGAGGCTATTTTGGCAGGGAAAAGGGTTGCTCTTGCCAACAAAGAGACCCTTGTGACAGGTGGAAAGATTATAAAAAGGATTATTTCCCAGAAACAAGAAAAAGATTCTCTTCCAATTCTTATTCCTGTTGACTCAGAACACAGTGCTATTTTCCAGTGCCTTGTAGGTGAAGACAAAAAAAATGTAAAGAAGATAATTCTCACTGCATCGGGTGGACCTTTTAGAGGAAAAAAATTCGAAGAACTGCAGAGTGTTAAATTAGAAGATGTGCTGATGCATCCTACATGGAACATGGGCAAGAAAATCACAGTTGACTCAGCCACCCTTATAAACAAAGGGTTTGAAGTGATAGAAGCTATGTTTTTCTTTGATAAAGGTTGTGATGATATAGAAGTATTGATACATCCACAGAGTATTGTTCATTCGATGGTTGAATTTGTTGATGGGTCTGTAAAAGCACAGCTATCTTACCCGGATATGCGTCTTCCGATTGAATATGCACTTACTTTTCCAGAAAGAGGCAAAGCAGTAGCTGCGCCACTTGACCTTGCAAAAGTAAAAAATCTTACATTTGAAGAGCCTGATTTTGATACATTTTTTTTGCTCAAAATTGCATATGATTGTGCAAAAGAAGGAGAAAGTTACCCGATTGTGCTCAATGCTGCTAATGAAGAGGCTGTAAAATATTTCTTGGAAGGGAAAATTGGCTTTGTTGATATTATGAAGTATGTAGCTAAAATTATTGAAGGTCACAGGTTGCAAAAAATTGAGACAGTTGAAGACATCTTGGTAATTGACGCAGAGGCAAGAAGAAGGTTTAAAAATCTTGTGGAAGGTGAGAAAAGCTAATGAATCTTATACTTGCATTAATTGTGCTAACAATAGTGATACTTGTTCATGAGTTTGGACATTTCATTGTATGCAAACTATCAGGTGTCCTGGTTGAAGAATTTGCCATTGGTTTTGGTCCCAAACTCTTTAGCATCAAAGGGAAAGAGACAGAGTATTCTGTGAGGGCATTTTTGATAGGAGGGTATGTAAAGCCTCTTGGTGAAGACCAGGAAGTTGACCATCCACGAGCACTCAATAACGCAAAGGTTTACAAAAGAATTTTGATGGTTTTGATGGGACCTGTTATGAACTTTGTCCTGGCCATAATAATCATGATGGGGATTGGTTATTTTATTGGTTTTGGGACCAACACCATTAGCAAAGTAGAACCAAACATGCCTGCATATGAGGCTGGGATAAGAAGTGGTGACAGGATTGTAGCGCTTGACAAAAATAGAGTTTATGTCTGGGACCAGGTAAGCTTTTATTTGGCCGTTCACAATATGCTCTACAAAGACAGAGAAGTGGAGATAAAGGTTTTAAGAGATGGCAAAGAATATATTTTCAGGGTAATGCCTAAGTATGACCCGAACACAAAAACAAAGCGAATAGGTGTTGCTTCAAAGATATCACGCAAAAACTTGTTTGATAGCATCTATTATGGAATATTTGGAACATATGCAGAGATAAAAGAGACCATATACAGTGTGGTTCTAATGATAACAGGAAAAGTTTCTGGTTCTGAGATTATGGGACCTGTTGGTATGGTAAAGACAATTGGAGAGGCTGCAAATGCCGGATTTAAGCAGAGCGTACTCAGCGGTCTTTTGAACGTACTTTGGCTCATGCAGCTGATTTCAGTAAACTTAGGTGTTATAAATCTTATTCCATTTCCTGCTTTAGATGGAAGTAGACTTGTATTTTATCTATACGAAGCTGTGGCAAGAAAGCCTTTTAATAGAGAAAAAGAAGCACTCATTCACACAATTGGTTTTGTACTTCTTCTATTTTTGCTGGTGATTGTCACTTTTAATGATATAAAGAACATTATAATGCCTGGAAGGTGAAATTATTGACAAAAAAGATTAAAATAGGCAATTTTTATATTGGTGGCGGTGAGCCAATTAGAATTCAGTCAATGACAAATACAAAGACAAAGGATATTGAGGCTACAGTTGAGCAGATACTGAGACTTGAGAGTTTGGGATGCGACATCATAAGAGTTGCTGTTCCTGATTTAGATAGTGCTAAGGCTATAAGTAAAATAAAGTCAAGAATACACATTCCACTTGTTGCTGACATTCATTTTGACCACAAACTTGCGCTTGAAGCTATATACAATGGCGCTGACAAGATTAGAATAAATCCTGGAAACATTGGTGATGAAAGAAAAGTCCAGGAAATAGCAAAAGAGGCCAAAAGATATGGAATTGCCATCAGAGTTGGGGCAAATTCGGGTTCGCTTCCCAAAGATATTTTGCAAAAA
Source organism: Caldicellulosiruptor acetigenus (assembly GCF_026914305.1). Lineage (NCBI taxonomy): Bacteria > Bacillati > Bacillota > Caldicellulosiruptorales > Caldicellulosiruptoraceae > Caldicellulosiruptor > Caldicellulosiruptor acetigenus. The sequence goes on from NZ_CP113866.1 coordinate 964,978, forward strand.
TACAAATCTCCTGTACCAGATGCCATTGTTGAAGCTGCCATTTATCAGGTAAGACTTCTTGAAAGGTTTGAATTTGACAATATTGTTGTGTCTGTCAAATCTTCAGATGTTTTAACTACAATTAAGAGCTATGAAATACTATCTCAAAAGCTCAGCTATCCTCTTCATGTTGGTCTTACCGAAGCAGGTACTTTTGTTGCAGGTACTGTTAAATCGAGCATTGCAATTGGCTATCTTCTCTTGAGGGGAATTGGTGATACCATAAGGGTTTCTCTCACAGATAGCCCAGAAAAAGAGGTTATTGTTGCAAAAGAGATTTTGAAGAGTTTAAAGCTCAGAAAAGGTGTGAAGATAGTATCATGTCCTACGTGTGCAAGGTGTAATGTTGACCTTTTAAGGATTGCAAATGAGGTTGAAAATAGGATACAGAATTTGGACTTGGACATTACGGTTGCAATAATGGGCTGTGCAGTAAACGGACCTGGTGAGGCAAAAGAGGCTGATGTGGGTGTTGCATGCGGGATTGGCGAGGGTCTTTTGTTCAAAAAGGGCAAAATTATAAGAAAGGTAAAAGAGAATGAGATTGTTGATGAGCTTGTAAAGGAGATTCTTTCTCTTTCTTAATTTTTCGATGAGGTGAAAATATGTGTAAGAAGGTGGTTTGTCTTATTCCTGCCTACAATGAGGAAAAGAGAATAGGTGCTGTGCTTGATGTTGTAAAAAAGTGTGAGCTTGTAGATGAGATTTTTGTAATTGACGATGGATCTGTAGACAAAACAGCTGAAGTAGCAGAAAAAAATGGTGTGAGAGTTTTAAGACTTGAAAAAAACATGGGAAAGAGCTATGCTATATTTTACGGTGTTGAGAATACACAAGGCGATATAATATTGATGCTTGATGCAGACCTTGTAAATCTCAAGGTTGAAGATGTTGAAAATTTAATTAGACCTTTGATTGAGAACAAGGCTGACATGACAGTGGGAATTTTTTCTGATGGTAGGTTTTCCACTGACCTTGCCCAGAAGATTTCGCCTTTTTTGTCAGGCCAGAGAGGAATAAAAAGATGGGTTTTTGAAAAAATTTTAGAGTCGCGCGAGGATATAAAAAACTTGGGGTATGCAATAGAGATTATTCTCACAGAGTATGCCAAAAAATTTAACTTAAGAGTCTTGACAGTACCACTGCCAAAGGTTTCGCATGTGATGAAGGAAGAGAAGCTTGGGTTTATAAAAGGTGCTCAGCACCGGATGAAGATGTATTCAGATATAATAAAAGGTTATGTCAATCTCAAAAAAAGTAGGGATGGGCAATGAGTGAGGTTGCATTTTTGCCTGCAAAGCCTGTCAAGATTGAGTTTGACAAATCAAGTATGGGTCTTAAGGTTTATGTTGAGAGCCTTGATAACCTTAAAGATATTGACCTCATTGGAATTGAGCAAAGATTCAAGTCTCTTTTAGAAAGTTGCAAAGATGTTGAGATAAAACTTTTCAAAAGCAAAAACCTGACGTTGGACGAACTTTTGAAAAAATATAGATGGTTTTTGTTTTATAAAATTTCAAAAAGGTGTAATGGTCTTAGCCATTTTTTGAGAGAATGCGAGATTGTGCAAAGTTCAAACGGCTTAGATTTTTTGGTTCCAAATGGTATCAGAGATATTCTTTTTGAAAGAAGAGTAGATGTGCTTATAAAGCAAATACTGTCTGAAGAGTTCGGAATAGTTTGCGACGTGGATTTTAAGATTAAAGACTTTTTTATCCAGTTTGACACAGACGAGGAAGTAGAAAAATATCTAAGGCTTAGCGAGGAAAAGAAAGAAGAAGCTGAAAAAATTACAAGTGAAAAGAGTGAGGTTGAGACAGACCCGACCATTATTTTTGGAAAAAAGATAGATGAAAAGAAAGAGGTAACTCCTATTTCTCTTGTCAAAGTTGGTACTGATTGCGTGATTGAAGGTGAGATTTTTAACCTTGAGATAAAAGAGACTAAAAACCAGAATGTGCTCATATACAAGCTTTACATCACAGACTATTTAAATTCAACCTTTGTAAAGATTGTTGCCAAGAAAGATAAAATTCCTACTTCAATTTCTGTGGGAGATTATGTTAAGGTCGAAGGCAGGGTAGAGTTTGACGATTTTGAAAAAGCTGTTGTGATAAATGCTAAAAACATAAACAAAAGTCAAAAACCTGAGCGGCTTGATACAAGCAGCAGTAAAAGAGTTGAACTTCACGCTCACACCAAAATGTCTGCAATGGATGCTGTGTGCTCTGCAGAAGAATTAATAAAGTTGGCAGCTTCAATGGGGCACAGAGCAGTTGCGATAACAGACCATGGAGTTGTCCAGGCGTTTCCGGAAGCACAGGAGGCCAGCAAAAGCTGTAATATCAAAGTTATTTATGGGATGGAATGCTATCTTATTGATGATGGCGTGCCAGTTGTTTACAATCCTAAGGAGGGGCAAGGATTTGACTCTACCTTTGTGGTTGTTGATATTGAAACAACGGGGTTTGACAGTCAAAGAGATAGAATAATAGAAATTGGCGCTGTGAAGATAGAAAACGGTCAAATTACAGATAGATTTTCTACATTTGTTGACCCTGAAGGCAAAATCCCTGTGAGGATATCAGAGCTAACAGGCATCTACCAGGACATGGTTGACAAGGCACCCAAACTCATTGATGCTATTTTGGAATTTGAAAGGTTTGCAAGTGGCAGCGTTCTTGTTGCGCACAATGCGCAGTTTGACATTGGATTTTTGAAAAAGGCGTATCAAGAATGTGGAATTATATTCGACTATACATATATCGATACGCTGGAACTTTCAAGAAGGCTTTTGACAGATCTGTCTTCTCATAAGTTAAACAAAGTTGCAGAGTTTTTAAATGTAGAGTTGAGGCATCATCACAGAGCTGATTCTGACGCTGAAACAACAGCTGGTATCTTTATTTCCCTTTTAGAAAGATTAAAAGCAAGAGGGTACAAATGGTTAAAAGAACTTAATTCAATTGAGTCAAACGCAAAGGCAGACCTCAAATCTCATAGTTATCATGCAACCATACTTGTAAAGAACCAGCAGGGGTTGAAAAACCTATATAAGCTGGTGTCATACTCTCATTTAGAATACTTCTACAAAAGGCCAAGGATACCCAAAAGTCTTTTGATACAGTTAAAAGATGGACTTTTGATTGGAAGTGCTTGTGAGTCTGGTGAAATTTTCAGGGCCTTTTTGGAAGGAAAAAGTGAGGAAGAGATAGAAAAGATAGCAGCATTTTATGATTTCCTTGAGATAATGCCGGTTGAGAATAATTCTTTTTTGATTAGAGAAGGATACCTAAAAGATGAAGAAAGCCTAAGAGAGATAAACAAAAAGATTTACCAGCTTGGCAAAAAGCTTGGAAAGCTTGTTGTTGCAACATCAGATGCTCACTATTGCCATCCACACCAAAAGGTTTTGCGCCAGATTTTGAAACACAACCAGGGTTACAATGATGTTGAGAATGACCCACAGCTTTATTTCAGGACAACAGATGAAATGCTCAAAGAATTTGAGTATCTGGGTAAGGACGCTTGTTATGAAGTTGTTGTAGAAAATACCAACAAGATTGCCGACATGATAGAAGATGTAAAACCAATACCCGATGAGACTTTCCCGCCCAAGATTGATGGTGCTGAGGAAGAAATATACAACATGACAATGAAGAAAGCTCACGAAATATATGGAGACCCTCTTCCGGAAATTGTAAAAGCACGGCTTGAAAAGGAATTAAATTCGATTATTAAAAATGGTTTTGCAGTGATGTATTTGATTGCCCAAAAACTTGTATCTAAATCTTTGTCAGACGGCTATCTTGTTGGTTCGCGAGGATCTGTTGGTTCTTCTCTTGTTGCAACAATGTGTGGGATAACAGAGGTAAATCCACTGCCGCCGCATTACGTTTGTCCAAACTGCAAGTATTCTGAGTTTGTAACAGATGGTTCTGTTGGATGTGGTTATGACTTAGAAGACAAAAACTGTCCACGCTGCGGAAAAAAACTTAAAAAAGATGGGCACGACATACCGTTTGAGACCTTCTTGGGATTTGATGGGGATAAAGAACCTGATATTGACCTTAACTTTTCTGGTGATTATCAGCCAATTGCACACAAGTTTACAGAGGAGCTGTTTGGACAAGGTTATGTTTTCAGAGCAGGTACAATCTCAACAGTTGCTGAAAAGACTGCGCACGGGTTTGTGACAAAATATGCTGAGGAAAAAGGTTTGAATCTTCATCCTGCAGAGATTTTGAGGCTTTCTCAGGGCTGCACAGGAGTAAAAAGAACAACAGGCCAGCACCCTGGGGGGCTTATGATTGTCCCAAGAGACAAAGAGATATTTGATTTTACACCAATCCAGCATCCGGCAGATAGCGGGGACAAAAGTGTTATCACAACACACTTTGATTATCATGCTATCTCAGGAAGGCTTTTAAAACTTGATATTCTTGGACACGACGACCCGACTGTCATAAGAATGCTCCAGGACTTGACAGGGGTTGACCCGCGTTCAATACCGCTTGACGACAAGGCTACTATGTCAATTTTTACAAGCACAGAAGCTCTTGGAATTTCTCCGGAGGACATAGATTGTGAAGTGGGAACCTTCGGTATACCAGAATTCGGGACAAGGTTTGTAAGACAGATGCTAATTGAGACAAAGCCAAAGACGTTTGCTGAACTTGTGCGAATTTCTGGACTTTCGCACGGTACAAATGTGTGGACAAACAATGCTCAGGATTTAGTAAGAAATGGAATTGCAACGCTCAAAGAGGTAATTTCTACAAGAGACGATATTATGTTATATTTAATTCAAAAGGGTGTTCCACCAAAAGACAGTTTCAGAATCATGGAAGATGTCAGAAAAGGTAAAGGATTAAAGCCGGAGGATGAGCAGCTTCTAAGAGAACACAATGTTCCAGATTGGTATATAGAGAGCTGCAAAAAGATAACGTACATGTTTCCAAAAGCACATGCTGCAGCGTATGTAATGATGGCGTTCAGGATTGCTTATTTTAAAGTGCATTACAAAGAAGCTTTCTATGCAACATATTTTACAGTCAGAGCAGACGACTTTGATTATGCAACAATCCTCAAGGGGAGAGATGCTATAAGGCAGAAAATAAGAGATTTAGAAAACAGGATAAGCAGCCTTTCTCAGAAAGACAAAAACCTTCTGACAGTACTTGAGATTGCAAACGAGATGTTAGCACGGGGTCTGAAGTTTTACCCTGTTGATTTGAACGAGTCTGATGCAGAGAGGTTCATCATAAAAGATGGAGGGCTTTTAATACCCTTTAATGCTCTGCCAAATGTTGGGGTGGCAGCTGCAAAAAGTATTGTGGAGGCGCGGAAAGAAGGAAGGTTTTTGTCTGTGGATGACCTTATAAGACGTGCAAAGCTGAACAAGCAGGTTATAGAGATTTTGACTCAGTATAAAGTGTTAAAAGACTTGCCTCAAACAAGTCAGCTAAGCTTTTTCTAAAACTTTATTGCCAGGAAAGGAACAAGAGACATGAAAGGTGTTGTAATCTCAAGCGGCAAGATTGCAAGCAAGTCATTTTACGATGAATATATAAAAGATGCTGATTTTATAATTTGCTGTGACGGTGGAGCAAACGTAGCATACAAATATGGTTTTGTGCCAAACTTGATAATAGGCGACTTTGACTCTGTAGACAAAGAGGTTTTGGAATTTTTCAAAATTAATGGCATACAAATAATGGAATTTCCTTGTGAAAAGGATAAAACAGATACACAGATTGCCATTGAGTATTTGGCTGAGAATGGGTTTGACGAGGTTGTAATGCTTTCTTGTACAGGTCAAAGACTTGACCATGTTCTTGCCAACATAAGTCTTTTGTATTATCTGCTTGAGCGCAATATAAAGGGTGCAATAGTAGATGAAAATAACATAATCATGATGACAAGAAACAAAATAAAAATCCATGGGAAAAAAGGACATTTGCTCTCTTTACTTCCATACACACAAACTGTGAGAGGTATTTGTACCAAGGGTTTGTATTATTCTTTGGAAGATGGTGTGATGGAGTTTGGCAACCCTTATGGTGTGTCAAATGTTATTATTGAAGATGAAGCAATTGTTGAGGTAAAAGATGGGGTGTTATTGGTAATATTATCAAGTGATTAAATTTGATAAAAGTAATCATACTAATGAGTAGATGCTCCTTCAAAAAAGGGGGTCAAAACTTATGCTCGGGTTTATAATGACCCTGATTGTTGCAGCAATTGCAGGGTATATAGGCGATGCACTGACCAAGTACAAGATGCCAGGCGGGTTTATTGGAGCTATGATTGCTGGACTTGTCGGGTCTTGGATTGGAGCGTATATTCCGTTTTTCAGAAAACTTGGTCCTGTCATTGCTGGTATTCCTATTATTCCAACCATCCTCGGTGCGGCAATATTTATATTTGTGCTGGGACTGTTCAGGAAAGGTGCAGAAGAGGCAACAAAACAACAGTAGTAGTAAGATTTGGCTGATAAGGTACAACTCCTTATCAGCCTTTGTTTTTGGTAAGATAGTTTAGACATGTTATCTAAAAGGTTTTTGAAAAGTTTGTTTAAAAAATCAATAGTTTTTAATCGCAAATAATTGTATAGTCTATATTAGAAAAAGATTTTTTGCAAGTTTATATACAATACTGTGTAGGAGGTAAAAGCTTAATGGCAAGTGTAAGATTAAAAGGTGTTTATAAGAGATATCCAGGTGGTGTTACAGCTGTTTCTGACTTTAACTTGGATATCGAGGACAAGGAATTTATAGTTTTGGTAGGACCATCTGGTTGCGGAAAAACCACAACCCTCAGAATGATAGCAGGTCTTGAAGAGGTAACAGAAGGCGAAATCTACATAGGGGACAAGCTGGTAAACGACGTCCCGCCAAAGGACAGAGACATTGCGATGGTTTTCCAGAACTATGCTTTGTATCCTCACATGACTGTTTTTGAGAACATGGCGTTTGGTCTCAAGCTCAGAAAGTTTCCAAAAGATGAGATAAAAAGACGTGTACATGAAGCAGCTAAGATTTTGGGAATTGAGCATCTGCTTGACAGAAAACCAAAGGCTCTGTCCGGTGGTCAGAGACAGAGAGTGGCTTTAGGTCGTGCTATTGTCAGAGAACCAAAGGTATTCCTCATGGATGAGCCTCTTTCAAACTTGGACGCAAAACTCAGAGTCCAGATGAGAGCTGAGCTATCCAAACTTCACAAGAGACTTGGAACAACATTTATCTACGTTACACACGACCAAACAGAAGCTATGACAATGGGTACAAGAATTGTTGTTATGAAAGATGGATTTATCCAGCAGGTTGATACACCACAGGTTCTGTATGAGCAACCTGCAAACCTGTTTGTTGCAGGATTCATTGGTTCACCACAGATGAACTTCATTGAATCAAGGATTGAACAGAAAGACAAGAACATCTATGTTGTATTTGGAAACAACGCAATCAAACTTCCAGAAGGAAAAGCAAAGAAAGTTGAAGAGCTCGGCTATGTTGGAAAGGAAGTTATAATGGGTATAAGACCAGAGGATTTGCACGACGAAGAGATATTCCTCCAGACAGCTCAAGATGCTGTTATTGATGCAGATGTTGATGTTGTTGAGATGCTTGGTTCTGAAACACTTCTCTATGTAGTTGTTGATGGTCTTAACCTCATTGCAAGAGTTGACCCAAGGTCAAAGGCAAAAAGTGGTGACAGAATTAAACTTGCGTTTGACGTCAACAGAATTCATCTGTTTGACAAAGAAACAGAGAAGGCTATTGTTCACTAAGGTTAAAATTAAGCCCTTGCCATTGAAAAAAAGATGGCAGGGGCTTTTTGTTTTCAAAAACCTTTTACAACTTCAAAGAAAAAAAGTATAATAGAGTTATAAAATACTATTGAGAAAAGGGTGAGGTATTGCGTTATGATGACACAAAAGGTTATTGATGTTTTAGAGCAGGCAAAAGACATCATCGACGATGAATTTGGATATATTGAAGCTGATGGTAGAGTTATCTATAGTTCAAATCCACTTTCTCAAAACAGAATCAACACAGTTGCAATTGACATGATAAAGACAGATACTGACCTTGAGATATTTGAGGGTCGCACATACAAGGTTTACAGAAGCCAGACAGACACCTATGTTCTTTATATAAACAACACAGAACCTCATGCTGAAAAGCTTTTGGACATGCTGAACCTTGTTGTGATGAAGGCAAAAGAGCCGGCATCTGCGTATGATAAAAAGCTGTTTATAAAAAATCTGTTGTATGACAACATCTTGCCAGGGGAGATTTACACAAAGGCAAGAGAACTTCACATTGCAACAGGTGCAACAAGGGTTGTGTTTGCCATCTACATTCCAAATGCAAAAGAGATTAAAGACGTGAATATCGGTGAGATTTTGACAAGCATATTCCCAAAGAGCACAAAAGATTTTATTATCCAGCTTGACAACAATATTCTGGTTTTCATAAAAGAACTAAAACCAGGTTCAAATGATGAGGATGCATACAAGGTTGCAAGGATTATACTTGACACGCTCAACTCAGAGCTTTTGCTCAAAGCGTATATTGGAATTGGATCTGTTGTTGATGACATAAAAGAACTTTCGATGTCTTATAAGGAGGCAGAAGCAGCGCTCAAAATAGGCTATATCTTTGAGAAGGACAAGTATATTGTGAGCTATCACAAGCTTGGCCTTGGAAGACTTATATATCAGATGCCAACAAAACTTTGTGAGATGTTCTTGGAAGAAGTTTTCAAGGATGTAAAGCTTTCTGATTTTGACCCCGAACTCATACAGACTGTTGAGATGTTTTTTGAATGCAACTTGAACGTCTCAGAGACAGCAAGACAGCTTTATATTCACAGAAACACCTTGGTTTACAGACTTGATAAGATTGAAAGAATGATTGGCCTTGACCTCAGAAAGTTTGAAGATGCTATTATCTTCAAGATGGCTATGCTTGTAAATCAATATTTAGAGTATACAAAGGGCAACATCACATTTTAAGATATTGCAGGTGAAAGAAATGGTAAAGTTTATAAATGTGAGCAAAAGGTATCCAAACGGGGTGCTTGCGCTCACAAATATCAATTTGACCATTGAAAAAGGTGAATTTGTATTTTTAGTTGGTTCAAGCGGGGCAGGAAAATCTACAATTGTAAAGCTTCTTTTAAAGGAGATTGACCCGACTGAAGGAGAGATTATTGTTGGGGAGTACAAACTTAATGAGCTTCCCAAAAAAGAGATACCTTATTACAGAAGGAAGATTGGAATAGTATTTCAAGATTTTAGGCTTCTTCCCAATAAAACAGTATATGAAAATGTGGAGTTTGCTATGCAGATAACAGGAACACCTGCAAAAATCATTAGAAGACAGGTTCCTTATGTTCTTTCGTTGGTAGGGCTTGCGCACAAGGCAAAATGTTACCCGCATGAGCTTTCAGGCGGTGAACAGCAGCGGGTTGCCTTGGCGCGAGCAATTGTAAATAAGCCCAACTTGCTTGTGGCTGATGAGCCAACAGGTAACTTAGACCCTGACACATCATGGGAGATAATGAGGCTTTTAGAAGATATTAACAAAAGAGGAACAACTGTGCTTGTTGCCACTCATGCCAAAGAGATTGTTGATAGTATGAGAAAAAGGGTTGTGGCGATTGACTGTGGCAGAATTGTAAAAGACCAGCATAGAGGAGTTTACAGCTATGAGTCTTCAGACAATCAAGTACTTCTGCAAAGATGGATTTAAAAACATCTTTTTGAATAAGACCATGGCTGCTGCTTCTATCTCTATAGTGGTGGCAGCCTTAACTGTGGTGGGGATATTTATTGCAATTGGGATTAATCTTGAGTATATTTCGCAGCAGATAGAAAAGACGGTTGATATAAGGGTTATTCTTCAAAAGGGTCAGGAAGAAAAAGCGGTTGTGATTGAGGAGTATTTGAGGAAAAATGTAGATGTTCGAGAGTATAAATACATAAGTCCACAGATGGCTTTGCAAGATTTGAAAAACAAGCTTGGTAAAAATGCGTTTTTGCTTGAAGGACTTGAAAAAGACAATCCTCTGCGGGGATACTTTGTAGTAAAACCTGTAAAGATTGAGTATACCAAAAAGCTTGCAGAAGAGTTAGAAGCTTTAGATGGAGTTGCTCAGGTCTATTTTCCTTCGGAGACGGTGGACAAGCTGAGAAGGATTTTAAAGATTATAAACCTTTTTTGCATACTTTTGATTTTGGGGCTTTACATAGTTGCTATATTTATTATTGCCAATACTATAAAGATAACCCTCTTTGCAAGGCGCAGAGAAATTTCAATCATGAGATATATCGGTGCAACTAACAGGTTTATAAGTGGGCCATTTGTTGTTGAAGGATTTATTATAGGTATTTTAGGTTCAATTTTGGCATATGCTATTGTTTTGCTGTTTTATCACTACGCAATAAGATATCTTTCCCAGACCATTACCTTTGTTGATTTTGTCAACATTTCTATTTACAAGTACAAAATATTAGGAGTGTTTATACTCACAGGAAGCATGGTAGGCATACTGGGAAGCTTAATTTCTCTAAGAAGATACTTAAAAGTTTAAAAATCAAGCCTCTTTTGTCCTTTGTAAAAGAGGGGGTCTGACCTTTGAAAAATAGACTAAAATTTTTTTCTATTTTGCTTATTTTTGTTATCTTCTTTGAAACTGCTATATCAAGCACCTTAAAAGAGTATCAAAACAAGCTCAAATCTATTGAAAAAAGCAAGCAAAAGACACAGCAAAAAATTGTAGAGGTTAAAAAACAGCAAAAGCAAGTTTTATCGCAAATAGATGAGCTTGACAAGAAGATTGATGATGTGGAAGGAAAGATAAGAAGCTTAAAGGCAAGCATTGCATCTGTTGAAAACAAGATTTTACAAACAGAGGCTGAGCTCAAAGAAGAAGAAAAAAGGAAAGAAATGTATTATGAAAAGTTCAAAGAGAGAATAAGATGTATTTATGAGCTAAATACTGTCTCTGTGTCATATATTGAAATGCTACTTGACTCTCAAAATCTTTCAGATTTTTTTACAAGAATGTATCTTTTTAACGACATAATTGAATATGATAAGCAAATACTAAATGAGTACACGAAAAGCATTGAGACAATTAAAAATAAGAAAGAAGAACTTGTTCTTCTGAAGGAAGATTTGAGCAGGGAAAAGAAGGAGCTTGAAAACTATTCAGCCACTCTTTTAACAGAACAAAATGAGAAGAAGAAGCTTTTATCAGAACTTGAAAAAGAGCAGGACAAATTGGAAAAGATGCTGGATAGTTTAGAGGAGATTTCAAATGAGCTTTCAAAGAAAATAAAGGAGATTTTAGCAAGACAGAAGACAAAACGAATATACAGAGGTGGCAAGCTTTTATGGCCACTTAACGGTTATTATGAAATAACATCATATTTTGGCATGAGATTTCATCCAATTTTGAAGAAGAACAAAATGCACACAGGGATAGACATTGCAGCACCGTATGGAGCAAGTGTTTTGGCGGCAGCAGACGGTGATGTGATTTTAGCTGGCTGGGTGTCTGGTTATGGTAAAACTGTTATTATTGATAACGGCAGTGGTATTTCAACCCTGTATGCTCATCTTTCTTCAATCAACGTATCGGTGGGACAGAAGGTGAAAAAAGGCGAAAGTATAGGCAATGTTGGTGCAACGGGGTATGCAACGGGGCCGCACCTTCATTTTGAGGTTAGAATAAACGGAGATGTTACTGACCCGCTCAATTTCCTAAGGTAAGGAGCTGAAAAGAGCATGAAAAAAAGACTTCAAACCTTTGCAATAGTTCTAATTACTGCAATTGTCACATATGTTGTGACTACTTATGTCTATTTTGGAAGTCCTATGTATGCAAACAAATTAGCGACTAATCCCAAGGTGTCTAAGGTCATATGGCTTTTGAAAAAGTATTATTATGAGCCTAAGGATATAAATGACCAGAAAATCGTGGATGGTGCAATAGACGGGATTGCTGCAAGTGTTGATGACCCGTACACAGAGTATTTTACTAAAAAAGAATTTGATGAGTTCATGATACAGAGTAAGGGCACGTATTTTGGAATAGGAGTGATAATAGAACCAGGTGAAAATTATATCGAAGTTGTAACACCGTTTGAAGGTTCTCCCGCATACAAGGCAGGAATAAAGCCTGGAGATAAGATTATAAGAGTAAATGGGATAAATTTAACTGCAAAAGATATTGATAAAGCAGTAAGTTTAATGAGAGGTCCGAAAGGAACGAGCGTGACAGTTACAATTTTGCGCAATGGCAGTTCAAAGCCTATCGACCTTAAGATTGTCAGGGATGAAATAAAGATAAAGACTGTATCTTCTTCCATTTTGGAAAACAATATAGGTTATATCAAAATCACCAACTTTGATGAAAATACCCCACAGGACTTTTACAATAGCTATGATAAACTCAAAAGCTCTGGCTGCCGTGGACTTATTATTGACCTGAGGTTTAACCCTGGAGGACTTTTAGAATCTGTTGTTGATGTTGCAAGTAATTTTCTCAAGAAAGGTCAGCTTATAGTGTATCTTAAAGATAGATACAATCACAAAGAGTATTTCAAATCATACAAAAATGGGGACACAGTAACACCGCTTGTTGTTCTTACAAACAAATATTCAGCGTCAGCATCAGAAATATTAGCCGGGTGTTTAAAAGACCAAAAGAGGGCAAAAATTGTTGGTGAGAAGACTTTTGGCAAGGGTGTTGTTCAGCAGGTATTTGACCTTGGAGATGGTTCTGCAATAAAAATAACGAAAAGCCAGTATCTTTTGCCAAGTGGAGCGTATATTCACAAAAAGGGTATAGAGCCTGACGTTAAAATAGCTCAGCCAAAAGAGTATCAGGACAAAATGAATGTTCCAATGAATAAAGACTTACAGCTGAAAAAAGCTATTGAGATTTTAAAGGGTGAGATTTCAAAGAGTAAGTTTTGAAATTTGAGGTGCATATGATGTTAAAGTTTTTCTGGCAGATTTTTGAACTGACAGGACTTAGTATATTTCGGCTTCTTTTTAGCTGGAACTTCTGGGTGGTAGTAATCTTGATTTCTTTTTTGTACAGAAGAGAACAGGAATTTGAACAGGCTGTGCTCGGGCATAACCGAGTCAGCCTTCTTTATAAGGTTGTGGAGTCTTCTATCGCAGGGCTTGTAGGAGGTTATATAGTAAGTTTAATCACTTTGTTTTTTGGAATAGTAGTGGATGTGGATAGTTTTATGTATCTTTGGTATATTGCTTTAATCCTTGCACTTATAAACCCAAGATATCTTTGTTTTTCATATGCGGCGGGAATTATTTCGGTGATATCTCTTATCTTCAAAAGACCAGCTGTTGATATCTCCGGGATACTGGTAATTGTAGCAATACTTCATTTTGTTGAAAGTCTTCTAATTTTCTTGGACGGTTTTCGTGGCGCAATACCTGTTGTGATTGAGAGAAGAAAAAAAGAAGGCATTTTTTCCACCTCAGGTGCTTACCTTATGCAAAGGTTCTGGGCTATACCGATGGTAATAATTGCATACAACTATCAGACAACAGTGCAGATTGTCAAAATTGAGTTGTTTGAGCCTTCATGGTGGCCTCTTTTTAAGCCACAGAATCTTTTGCCAAATGCCATGCTTCTTATGACTCCTATTGTTGCTGCACTTGGATACGGGGATTTAGCGGTGGAAGATGAACCAGCTGCGATAAGCAAAAAAAGTGCCGGAATATTGAGCATTTTCAGCATTGTTTTGTTTATTTTAAGCGCACTTTCATACAAGGTCTATGCTTTCAAGTGGGTGGCAGCTCTGTTTGCCCCCATTGCTCATGAAAGTATTATACTCTATCAGCAAAAGAAACAAAAAGAAGGAGATTCAATATTTGAAGCAGAGGAAAATAAAATAAAGGTGTTGTATGTCGAAGAAAATAGCGTAGCAGCCAAGATGGGAATAAAACCGGGAGATACTATTGTCTCTATAAATGGTATTCAAGTACAGAAAGAAGAAGATATTGAGAGGATATTTACTGACGCTCAGATTTACCTGTGGGTAAAAGCTGTGGATAAAAAAGGAAAGATAAAAGAGCTATATTATCAGGACTATGAGAATGGAATAAAAAATCTTGGAATTGTTGTTGTTACCAAAAATGTAAGCGCTAATTATCAGCTTGAGTCTGATGGATACTTTATATTTATAAAAAATATTGCAAGAAGAGTAAAAAATTTTTTGTTCAACAAAAGTTGAAACCTGGCAAAATTAAAGGGCGAAGCTATTGAGTCTTTGCCCTTTAATTTTTTGTTTTTGCAAGAAAGTCCACCAGGATTGCCGCACCAAGTCCTTCGATAAATATGTAAACAGAATTTTGTAAAAATCCCTGAGCTAACATTTTCAGGTCTACTTTGTCTGATACATAGTGCAGTGACAGGATATAAAACTTTATTCCTATCAGTGCCATCACAATGGAAATAAGGCTTATTACAAGCAAGATTTTTTTTGAATAGGTAGAAATTTTTTGGAAAAATCCTTTCTTGCTCTTTTCCTTTTCCCTTTCCACTTCTCTGCACCTTCTTTGAAATCTTGTTTTGTAAAGTTATGATATCAAACTCCAAAGAGATATTCAAAGAAAATTTATGGATATCAATTTCTATTTATGTATAACCAAAACAATGGATGGCAAAAATACTTTTATAGAAGGAGGTGCGAAGGTGGAAAAGAAAAACTGGAAAGAAAAACTTTTAGATTTTTTTGACACTAAAGGTTTTTATATTATTGTGGCTGTATGTTTGCTGGTAATCGGATTTTCGGTTTATACCATTGCCACAACAGATTTTACAAAATACGAGGTAGAACAAAATCAAGAAAACAAGCAATCTTTAAATAACCAGGTTAAATTCCCCGAGATACCTCAGCCACAGGTTGATTCAAAAGAGGTGGCAAAACATGATAATTTGAAAAAAGAGAGTTCTAAGTCTATCACAAATTCTACTATCCGCTCTACACAGTCGGGAAATAATTCTAAAAATAGTAATAATAAAAATAAAAGCTCTACTGCCTTGTCTAAGAAACAAGATAACAAAAAGATGGATTCAAACATCCAGATTGGAACTGGTACCAGCCAGGATGATGTTGAGGTTATAAATCCTGTTGACTTCAAGCCAATTTTTCCTACCATTGGGAAGGTAATAAGAGAGTTTTCTGACCAGTCGCTTGTATATTCAAAAACTCTTGATGAGTGGACAGAACACCCTGGAATTGACATAGAAGCTCAGGATGGTAGCGATGTAAAAGCTTGTTTTGACGGTACAGTTATTGACTTGGGAGAAGACCCTCTTTATGGGAAATATGTTGTGATTGACCATGGAGATGGATATATCTCAAAGTACTACAATCTCAAAGACTTAAAGGATATTCAAATAGGAGACATTGTAAGGCAAGGAGAGAAAATAGGAGAGGTTGGAACAAGTTCTAACATAGAGTACATGGACCCACCGCATCTTCACTTTGAGATACTTTACAATGGAGAGAATCAAAACCCGCTGAAGTTTTTACCTCAAACAAATTAAATAAAAGCGAGGGGAATGAGCAGATTATCCTGCCATTCCCCTTATAAATTCTGCAATGTCGGGTGACGAGTTTGGCTTTCCCAGAAACGAGCAGGCAAGCTTCATATGCTCTAAACGTTGAGGGTTGTTTATTATCTGACTAAATACTATATCAAAGTTTTCGGTATTTTTTACATACGCAGCAGCTCCGTTGTTTATAAGATAAAAAGTATTTCTCTCTTCTTGTCCAGGAATGGGCGAGATTAATATCATGGGAAGTTTGCGTGACAGTGCTTCTGCGCATGTGAGTCCCCCGGGTTTTGTGATGAGAATATCACTTATTGCCATTAGCTTGTCTATGAAATCAATAAACCCATATACTACTATCTTTCTTCCAAAATCTCTTTTTTCCAAAGCATTTTTGAGGGCCTTGTTTTTCCCTGCCACCACGATTATCTGGTAGTTTTCATCACATATTGTGCACACCTTTTCAACAATCTCTTCTATGTTTCCAAGCCCCAAGCTCCCGCCCATGATAAGTATTGTTGGTCTATCTTCCAGATTCAAATTTTCAATAACCTCTTTTCTGTCATATGTTTGAGCAAACGAAGGGTTTATAGGAATTCCAAGTGGTACTACTTTGTTTTGTTGGGCACCTTTTTTGACCGCTTCATACACCAGGTTTTGATGATGAACAATGATGTAATCAGCAAATTCGTTTATCCAGTATGGATGAATGGTAAAATCAGTGACAATACTTATTATAGGTACATTTATGTTTCCTCTTTTTTTAAGCTGGGCCACCATGTCAACTGGTGATGGATGAGTACCAATTACTATGTCTGGTTTGAATTCCGAGATAATGTTATAGAGTTTATAAAATGCAAAATAGAACTTTTCATACAATGCCCTGCTCCATCTGGTTGGTGGTTCTTTGTCAGTAGAGTCATATACAAGACCGTAAATAAAAGGTACTGACTTGATTGCTTTTAGGTATGTTCCTACAGCAAGCTTGTCCAGTATGGGACTTATAATTTTTAGTGTATCTACAATTTCCACATGTGAGTCAGGGTATTTTTGTAAAATGGCAGTTTTCAATGCATTTGAAGCAGCAAAATGTCCTCCGCCTGCGTCAAGGCTTAATATCAATACTCTCATTTTTTGCTCCATACAAAAAGGTCTAAATTTATTTTATCACTGATTCTGAATAATAAAAACAAGCTTACAAAAAATAATTTTAGAAAAATTTATATTTGGGGGTTTGCAGCATGAGTAAACTCTTAAAAAGATATTCACTTTTTATCCTGCTTCTTTTGATGAGCTTTATTCTCAGCATATATTCTGCAAAGCTTATATATGATATAAAAAGAGCAAGCTACGAAAGTATTGAGAAAAAACTTGAAAAAGCATTGGACAGTACTGACAAAGAGGTTTTAAACGAATCTGTTGAAACGCAAGGGTCAACAAGCTACCAGAACAAAGACTTGTATCTTCTGGCCAGAGTTATAAATGGGGAGGCAAGAGGGGAACCTTATATAGGCCAGGTTGCAATCGGGGCTGTAGTCATAAATAGAACAAAACACCCCGGATTTCCGAAGACAATCAGCGGTGTCATCTATCAGCCAGGTGCTTTTACTTGTGTGTCCGACGGGCAGATTAATGCAAAACTTGAACCAACAGCTTTAAAAGCAGCAAGAGACGCGCTAAATGGATGGGACCCGACAAACGGATGTATATACTACTACAATCCTGCAAAGACAACAAACAAATGGATTTGGAGCAGGAAGGTTATGCTTGTCATTGGCAAGCACAGATTTGCAAAATAAACTTTAAAAAAGCTAAAGAGGTGAGGTTGACTTGAGCATTTTAGGCGGATACAAAGAACTTAGGGAAAGGCTAAAAAGTGTAAGGCTTTGGAGTGTGATGGCGGTCACACTTGGCATTTTGGTTATTGTAGCGCTTTGGGGAGTAAACCAATATAGAGGAAAAGCAAACTACCACAACTATCTTACCAATATGTGGCACAGAGCATTTTTCGACATGGTAGGTTATGTTCAAAACATCCAGGCACTGCTGTCTAAAGCAGAAGTATCAGGAGATGACAGACAAAGAGCGGTATTATATACCGAGGTGTGGCGAAACGCTTTTGCAGCGCAGGAGAACCTTTCCCAGCTTCCTATTGAGAATAATGTTGCACTTGAAAGAACAGCAAAGTATCTTACTCAAGTTGGAGACCTTAGTTTTTCACTTTCAAAACAGCTCATGAGCGGCAAAAAAGAGACATTGCTTCAGCGACAACAGCTCAAAAAACTTCGAGCATATGCAGACAAGCTCAGTAGCAACTTGAATGAGCTTGCAATTGAGATAAGCCAAGGAAGGCTGAGATGGGGCGAGGTCAGAGTAGTTGGAACATCAAGGTTTAGAAGGATAGCTCAGAATGTCACAAGTAGCAGGATGCTGGCAGTTGAGGCAGGGTTTAAAGACTATCCAACTTTGATATATGACGGACCTTTTTCTGACCACATTAGTCGCCAGACCCCAAAAGGACTTCCAGAAAAACTTATAAGCAAAGAACAGGCAAAAAAGATTGCACTTGACTTTTTAAATCTTAAAAGAGCTGACATAGTCAATTATTTAGGACTTTCAGGAGATAGAATAAAGGTTTATACTTTTGAGATAATCCCTGACAGAAGAATTCGCGACAGAACAATCACAATAGCTATTTCTAAAAAAGGTGGCAAAGTAATTTGGATGATTGACAACAGGGCTTCCTCTTCCCCAAAAATAGGTGTTGCGAAAGCAAAGGAAAACGCTAAAAAGTTTTTACTTGAAAAAGGTTTTGCTAACATGATTGACACCTTTTATCTAAAACAGGACAACACTGCCCTGATAAATTATATTCTTCTGCAAAATGGTGTTAAGATATATCCCGATATGGTGAAAGTAAGAGTTGCTCTTGACACAGGGCAAATAGTAGGGTTTGATGCAACAGCATATTATATGTCTCACACTTCAAGAAAGATTCCTAAACCTGCAATATCTGAAAGACAGGCAAGAAATTTTATTAGCAAAAATTTTGATGTGCAAAGCGTTTCACTTGCTATAATTCCACTTGATTCTGGAAAAGAAGTTTTCACATATGAATTTTTGGGCAAATACGATGGCAAGTACTTTGCTGATTATATTAATGCTATCACTGGAAAGGAAGAAAATATCTTGGAGATAATTAAAGACCCTAATGGCATTTTATCAATGTAAGCAAATGGATAATAAATTGAATAGTTTTTGAACAAACTAAGATATGCGGTGAAAAAGCCGCAAGGGGGGGCGATTGGCTTGGCAAGGCAAAAGATTATGTCAGAGGAGCTCAAAATGGAGATAGCAAAAGAACTTGGAGTGTACGACACAGTGTCAAAGTACGGTTGGGGAGAGGTAAAATCGCGCGACTGTGGTAACATCGTCAGAAAAGCTATCGAGATGGCAGAAAGAGCCTTGAAAGAAAAGCAATAACCCCCCTGTCAATAAAAAGAGGGGGCTGCAAGAACATAATCTTGCAGTTCCCTTTTAACATACATTTTTGGTTAAACCACCTCAAAAGTGAAAACAATAATTTGTAGGAAGAAGTTTCAAAAGAAAGGTGGGAAAAGAGAATGTTTAAAATCCAAACAGACCTTGCCCTTGAGACGAGGGAACTTGTCCAAAAAGGGCTTGGAAGGGAGATAGAAGGTGTTGAGGTTGAAGAGAGAAAAGAATTTGATGATAAAATTAAAATCACTAAGGTCAAGATTAACTCTATAAAAGGTGAAGCAATCTTACAAAAGCCTATGGGCAATTATATTACAATCGAAGCTGATGGATTGCGCGATGAAGATTTTGAGGTCCAGGAACAGGTTTCAAAGATACTGGCAAACGAGCTTGAAAGCTTAATAAATGTGTCACAAAAATCTACTGTGCTTGTTGTTGGACTTGGCAACTGGAATGTCACGCCCGACTCTTTAGGGCCAAAAGTTGTGTCAAAGGTATTGATAACACGACATTTGTTTGAGTTTGTGCCAGAAAAGGTCAAAGACAGGCGAATACGCTCTGTTTGCGCAATATCGCCAGGCGTTCTGGGCATAACTGGAATCGAGACCAGCGAGATAATAAGCGGTATAGTTCACAGAATACATCCTGATTTGATAATTGCAATTGACGCACTTGCTTCAAGAAGGCTTGAGAGGATATCAACTGCTATCCAGATAGCAGATACAGGTATAGTCCCTGGCTCAGGTATTGGAAATGAACGAAAAGGTATCACAAAAGATACAGTTGGTGTGCCTGTTGTGGCAATTGGTGTTCCTATGGTTGTTGACGCAGCAATTATTGCAAATGATGCCATAGACCTTCTGCTTGAAAGACTTAAAAATGAAACAGACAGGTCATCGCCGCTTTATATGCTTTTGGAGAGTATTCCTGATGAGGACAGGTTTAATCTTATCAAAGAGGTAATATTCCCTTACTATGGTAATCTCTTTGTGACACCAAAAGACATAGACAGGATTGTTGAAAACATTTCGACTGTGATAGCTGATGGAATAAATAAGGCAATTCATCCGGAGGTAAAAGAGAATGATGAGTACAGATATGTGAATTGAGGGAGTTGTAATAAAAGGGGGGATTGAAGAATAAAAATTTTAAAAGAAAGTTCTTGAATAACATCAAGTGTTTTAAAAAGGAGTTTTGAATAATTTAAAATGGTTAAGGTTGTTGATTTTAAAAAGATTGTATTGGTAGCTACTATACTTTTTGTGCTTGGCATTGGCTTTGTAGTTGAAAGATTAGTCTTTTTAAATCAAGCAGCAACAGCTCTGCTTTTCAGGTATTCAAAAGAGATTATTTCGTTTAATATACCCATTTTTTCTGACCATTTTGCAAACGAGGCTTTTAAAATTGAGAACATAGTAAGGTTTTCTTATCCGATGTTTACGGCAACAAACTTTCAAGAGGTTGAAAATGCACCTGTATATGAAGATGATGCCATTTTAATAGATTATAACCAGCAGACCCAAGAAGAGAAGAAAAATGGTCAAGCTGAAAGCCAGGATGAGAACATCGAATTTCAGAAATACTTTGAAAATAGTACTCAAAAAAAGGGAATTTACAACATAGAGATTGTGAATCAGACAGATTATAAGATTGATGTTGATACCCTTTTGAAGGCAAACTTCAAAATTTTCAATGGGAAAAAACCGTCCATTTTAATTTACCATACCCACACAACAGAAAGCTACAATACTTTTTCCCAAAACCTTGTATACACTCCTGGCACAACAGACAGAACACTTGACTTTAACTACAATGTTGTGAGAGTAGGGGAAGAGCTGAAAAGAATCTTGGGAAAACAGTATGGTTATAAGGTTTATCACAGTAAAGATGTAAATGATTATCCGGAATACAAGGGTTCTTATTCAAGGTCATTGAAAGTGATAGAAAGATATAAAAGTGAACATCCTGATATAAAGGTCTTTATAGATTTGCACAGGGATGCTATTGGAAGTGGTTCAAAAAAGGTGAAGGTTTCAACAGTTGCGTTTGGATATGAGGTTGCAAAGGTTATGCTTGTTGTGGGGACAGACAAGCTTGGGCTTTATCATCCGTTTTGGCGACAGAACCTTCTGTTTGCTGTACATCTACAAAAAAATCTCAGCAAAATATGCCCTCAGATTACAAGACCTATAAACCTTTCTGCTGCACGATACAATCAACATGTATCACCATATGCCATAATCATTGAAGTTGGTAGCAATGGAAATACCATGGAAGAAGCCTTGAGGAGTTGTCAGATTGTTGCAAAGGCACTGGATGATACCATCATGGGAAGGTGAGTTTTGGTTTGAGAAGAAGCAGATACAGAAGATATTGTGAATATAAAAATTTTATTACAAGGATAAGAAGAGGGCTGATTTTGGTAGTTGTTATTTTTTTGATTATGCTCTTTATAGTTGAAATGAACAAGCAAAAAATGTTGCCACACGACGAGTACATTCTCAAAATACTTTTCAGCTATGACAGTATAAATTTGAAATTTGCAGGTGGAAGATTTTCAATCAAAGTTAGCAAAAGCTTGCCCAACCGCTTTTTTAAAAAGACAAACTATCTCATTTTTAAATCAAAGGGGTATCTATTTTCTTTGGTAGGGAATAATTAAAAAAAGATTAACATATTATTTTACTATAAAACTTGCAAAAGAGAAGATAACAATGAAGACAAGGATAAAACTTTTAATTGTATCTATTTCTGTTTTGTATATTCTTAGTATGTTTTTTGGCATAAGATTTTTCTTGGGAATGAACACAAATCAGAAAAGCCAGCTTTCGAACTTTGTCTTACTTTCAATAAATATAGCAAAACAAGGAAACACGGCTTATTGGAAAAATGTTTTGATTTCCTCATCAGGAGTAATACTGTTTTGCCTTTGCATATGGGGGCTTTCCAGCCTTCACAGATACATGCAGCTTTTGAACATAGGAATTGTAATGTTTAAAGGATTTTCTTTTGGGCTTACTACTGCTGTCTTTTTTTACGTGTATAAGATAAAAGGGCTTGCATTCTTTTTGTCTTATATGCTATTAAAAGAATTGATTGTTTTCATATTTTTGATTATACTTATTCTGTATTCATTTATAATGTTATTCTTTAAAGACAGAATGGTAAAAATAGATAAAAGGTCAACTGCTGTTATGAGAGTAATTATAATATTTTTAGCGTGCGGGATACTGGTGATTGACAACATGGTGGCAAAACTTGCCTGCAGGTTAATATGAGATTGCTATAAGATGGCAGGAACTTATAGATAGAAGGGGATTTGAAGATAGATGAGTATCATAGAAGCTTTTGGTAATCACCTTCAGAGACAGAATAGATTTTCACAAAATACCATAAGCTCATATTTGCGGGATGCTAAAAAATACATAGAATTTTTAGATAACATAAAGATAAAACTTGAAAATACTTCTCAGGCAACCTTGATAGCATACATTATCAGTATGCAAAAAAGTGGCAAATCAAACAGCACTATTGCACGAGCAATTGTTTCGCTCAAAGTCTTCTATGACTTTTTAAAAACCCAGAACATTGTTGATATTGGAAAAATAGAGATTGAACCACCCAAACTTGAGAAAAGTCCACCTCAGATACTTACCAGAGATGAGGTGGAAAAGCTTCTTTCCTGTCCAAAGGAAGATGATATTAAAGGAATCAGAGATAAAGCAATGCTTGAACTTTTATATGCAACAGGTATTAGGGTAAGCGAGCTTATCAACCTCAATCTTGACGATATCAATCTTGAACACGGATATATCATCTGCAAAAACAAGAAAAGAGACAGGGTTATTCCAATTGGTTCATATGCCATTTCGGCAGTGGAGAGGTATTTGCGTCATTCGCGGCCTTACCTTGCTAAAAACAAGGATGAAGAAGCTCTGTTTCTGAACTTCAATGGTGAGAGAATGACAAGACAGGGATTTTGGAAGATAGTAAAGTTCTACGCGCAAAGCGCGGGGATAGATAAAGAAATAACACCGCATGTGCTCAGGCACTCTTTTGCCACTCATCTAATTGAAAATGGGGCAGATGTGAGAGCTGTTCAGCAAATGTTGGGGCATGCTGATATTTCTACAACACAGAGATATCTTCAAGTTGCAAATGTTAAACTAAAAGAGGTTTATCAGAAAACTCATCCACGTGCATAATAAGATAATTTTTTTTGAAAATAGAGGGGCAAGGCAATGCCTTGCTTTTTGTATTTTACAAACTTTTTCAGAAAATAGGAGATGAGCTAAGTTGCAGAAAATAAGACTTTACGTTGCTATTTTGCTGGGGATACTTGTAAAGTTTACTTTAAAGCTTTTCGGGAAGGACGCAACAAGTGCTCCGGGGAAGATTGCTATCAAGATTTGTCCTTCTATCATAAAAGAAATTGACAAAAGAAGCAAACTGAAGATACTTATCTCAGGCACAAATGGTAAGACAACCACAAACAACATAATAAACTGGCTAATTGCGGGTGATAAGGTTGTACTTTCTAATCTGAAAGGGTCGAATATGGCAAACGGGATTGTAAGTGCTTTTATAAATAATCTAAGGTCAAGCTATGATATTGTGTGTTTTGAAGTTGACGAAGGCTCACTGCCAGTTGTAACAAGATATTTAAAACCAGACATATTTGTCACAACCAATGTGTTCAGGGACCAGCTTGACAGATACGGTGAGCTTGACAGGGTAAAAGAGCTGATTTTGAGCCATATTGGACAAGCTTTAGCCATAATAAATGCAGACGACCCAAACTTGGCAAGTTTTAGTGGCGAAAAGAAGGTATTTTACAGCGTTGATGAAAACCTACTTAGTCGAAAAACCAATGTTACCTTGGACTCACGTTTTTGTCCCCTGTGCAATGCCAAGCTTGAATATTTGTTTTATAATGTTGGGCATCTTGGGAAATATGAATGCTTGATGTGTGGTTATAAAAATCCTGAGAGCAGGTTTGTCATTACAAACATAAGAGAGGATTCGGCAGGGTTTGTTTTTGACTTTGTTGACAGGGAAAGAGATATACATATTGAGAACATTAAATGGAAAATGGGTGGTGTTTATAATCTGTACAATGTCTGTGCAGCAATCTCGGTAGCAATGTTGATTGGTGTTGAAGAGAAAAGAATAAAGGAAAGAATTGAAACATTTGAAAATAAACTTGGAAGATTAGAGAAGAAAGAAGTTGATAGCAAAAAAGTAATAATATCACTTGTAAAAAATCCCATAGGTATGAGCGAGACACTAAGCGTAATTAGCAATGACCCTGACCCTAAGGCAATTGTGTTTATCCTCAACGACAACGCTGCAGATGGCAAGGATATCTCATGGATTTGGGATGCTGATTTTGATATCTTGTGCAGAATAGAAAACATCAAAGCTTTGTACTTTGGTGGCAAGAGAAAAGAAGATATGGCTTTGAGAGTAAAATACAGTGAATATATGCTTGCTAATTTTGAATTTATTGACTACAAAGAAGAATTAGACAAGGTTTTTGAGCAAAATGATATTCAGAAGGTCTATATTCTTCCAACATATACAGCTCTTTTTGAAGTGAAGAAAATAGTGGACAGCCTTTCAAAAAGGATGGGATGAAAAAGTGGAGATAAACATTGTGAACATGTTCCCCGAGGTTTTGAACCTGTACGGGGATAGGGGAAACATTATATGCCTTCAGAAAAGATGTGCTTGGCGTGGGATTAAAGCAAACGTGTTTGAGTACACTTTAGGCGCAGATCAAGAAATCCTAAAAAATGCAGATATAATCTTGCTTGGTGGGGCATCTGACAGGGAACAATCTATTGTGTATTCACATCTTTTGAAATTAAAAGAACTTATTAAGAGCCTTATTGAAGATGGACTTGTGGTACTTGCAATCTGTGGCGGGTATCAGCTTTTAGGAGAGGCTTATATTGATGCAAGCGGAAGAGCAATAAAAGGTCTTCACCTCCTTGATTTTGTAACAAAAGCTGAAGGGAAGAGACTTATTGGAAATATTATTATCGAAACAACGTTGGAGGTATTTCCCAAAACAGTTGTGGGATATGAAAATCATGGTGGAAGAACCTATCATGATTATCAGCCTTTTGGCAAGGTCTTAAAAGGTTATGGTAACAACGGGAAGGATGGGTTTGAAGGACTGATTTATAAGAATGTTATAGGTACGTATCTGCACGGACCTCTTCTTCCTAAAAATCCGCATATTGCAGACTTTATGCTCAAAAAAGCTCTTGAAAGAAAGTATGCTTTTCGCGCTTTAGAATTTCAGGAATTAGATGATACATTAGAGTATATTGCTCACAACAGGGTAAAAGAATTGTATATGTAAAACAATAATTATGGCAAAAGGCTGCTATTCAGAGGCAGCCTTTTATAATTATAATTCACAAATTTATAAATTTTCATATTGACTTTTTTGAACAAAGGTTATAAAATAATAACGTCAGATGTCAGATGTTAGATGTCTGACATCTAAAAAATAAAAAAGGAGGTTTGCTTTTTATGAAGAAAAGGTTATATGCAGTGTTAAGTCTTGTTGTGATTGCCGCACTTTTGTTAAGCTTAAATGTATCTTGGAACATGGCAAGTGGGTCTACATCCCAAAAAACTTTTAAGGTAGGGCTTGTCACTGACGTTGGTGGTGTCAATGACAGAAGTTTCAACCAGTCTGCATATGAAGGACTGAAAAGAGCTGAAAAAGAACTAAAGATCAAAACAACTCTCATTCAATCAAAACAGATGACAGACTATATTCCAAACTTACAGAAACTTGCAAAAGCTAATTACGATTTAATTATTGCAGTTGGTTTTCTGATGCACGACTCGGTTGTGACAGTTGCAAAGCAGTTCCCTAAGACAAAATTTTTAATTATCGACTCTGAGATTTCTGACCTTCCTAATGTTGCCTCAGCTATGTTCAGAGAGGAACAAGCAGGCTACTTAGCAGGTGTTGCAGCAGCTTTGCTTGAGAAGGCTAAGTTTGGCAAAACAACTGGAAAGAATGTATTTGGAGTTGTTGGTGGTATGAAGATTCCACCTGTTGACAGATACATTGCAGGTTTTAAAGCTGGTGTTTTGAGTGAGATTCCAAAAGCAAAAGTTATAATCAAATACACTGGCAAGTTTGACGATCCAGCATCAGGAAAACAGGTAGCTCTTTCAGAAATTGCACAAGGTGCTGACTTTGTGTTCCAGGTTGCAGGGCAGACAGGTCTTGGTGTTATTCAGGCTGCAAAAGAAAAGGGAGTTTATGCAATTGGTGTTGACTCAGACCAAAGCTATGTGGCACCAAATACTGTTGTTACCTCTGCAATGAAGAGAGTTGATGTTGCAACATACAGTGTTATAAAAGATACATTAAATGGGAAATTCAAAAGTGGTATCATTTACTTTGATTTGAAAAACAATGGTGTTGGACTTGCTCCATTTATGAAAGGTGTTCCAAAGAGTGTGAGCGACAAAATAAACAAGGTAATTGCTGATATAAAAGCTGGTAAAATAAAGATACCAACAGAAGTAAAGTAATACCATGTAAGTTTTAAAGGCCTGCTGGGCAATAGCTGATGCCGCAGCAGGCCTTTTAAAAAGTGAAAAGCTTTTTCAATAGAAAGGAGAGGTTATCCATATGATAGGGATAATAGGTGGTTCTGGATTTTACTCTTTTTTAGAAAATTTTAATGAGATTGAGATTGAAACACCTTATGGCAAACCAAGTGATAAAATAGC
The DNA here is from genome assembly GCF_026914305.1 of Caldicellulosiruptor acetigenus. Taxonomy (NCBI): domain Bacteria; kingdom Bacillati; phylum Bacillota; order Caldicellulosiruptorales; family Caldicellulosiruptoraceae; genus Caldicellulosiruptor; species Caldicellulosiruptor acetigenus. Next base: position 991,891 of record NZ_CP113866.1, read on the forward strand.
AATAACCAAGGTAGAAGGAAAAGAAGTTGCTTTTATACCAAGACATGGTAAAAAGCATATTTATCCCCCTCACAAAGTGCCGTACAAAGCAAACGTATATGCATTAAAACAGCTTGGCGTTGACAGGATTATTTCCACAACAGCTTGCGGGAGTCTGAAAAAAGAAATTGCGCCAGGTGATTTCGTGGTTGTTGACCAGTTTATTGACAGAACATGGGGACGAGAGGACACATTTTCGGATATTGGAAATGTAAAGCACACCTCAATGGCACAGCCTTATGATGAGCAGATGAGAGAAATTGCAATTAATGTTTTAGAAGAACTTGGATATAGATTTCACAAAAAAGGTACATGTGTAGTTATTCAGGGACCGCGGTTTTCTACTTTAGCTGAGAGCAGATGGTATTCCAAGATGGGGTTTGACGTTATCGGAATGACCCAGTATCCTGAGGTGGCATTAGCAAATGAGCTTGGAATAAGGTACTTAAATATTACTCTTGTGACAGACTATGATGCTGGGTTAGAAGATGACCCAGATATAAAACCTGTTTCCCATGAAGAGGTTTTAAGAGTGTTTTCTGAAAATGTAGAAAAGCTCAAAAAGGTTATCATTGAAATAATAAAAAGAATATAAAGACAGGTGGGACATGAATATGGAGTACATTTTGCAGGTCAAAGGTATTTCTAAAAGATTTGGTAATATTCAAGCAAATGATAATGTATGTTTGGATGTCAAAAAAGGTGAGGTACATGCCATACTTGGGGAAAATGGTGCTGGAAAGTCTACTTTAATGAATATCATCTATGGTCTTTATACTCCTGATTCTGGAGAGATATATTTTGAAGGGCAAAAACTTGAGGTCAAAGGACCTCATGAAGCAATTGAAAAAGGAATAGGAATGGTTCATCAGCATTTTATGCTAATACCTGTGTTCACCGTTGCAGAGAATATTGTTTTGGGATTTGAACCAAAAGGTTTTAGGTTTAATGTTCAAGAAGCTGAGAAGAAAATTCTTGAAATTTCGAAAAAGTATAATTTGGAAATTGACCCAAAGGCCAAGGTTGAAGATTTGAGCGTTGGTATGCAACAAAGAGTGGAGATATTGAAAGCTTTTTATAGGGATGCAAGGCTTTTGATACTTGATGAGCCAACAGCAATGCTAACACCCCAAGAGACAAGGGAGCTTTTTAAGATTATAAATAACCTCAAAGCACAGGGAATATCCATACTGTTTATAAGCCATAAGCTTGATGAGGTTATGGAAATTTCAGATAGAGTAACTGTTATGAGAAGAGGAAAGACAATAAAGACCTTGAACACCAAAGAAACAACCGAACAGGAACTTGCAAATTTGATGGTCGGTAGAGAAGTTAAACTTGTTGTTGAAAAGAGTGAACCGCGGTTAGGAGAGACTGTGTTAAAGGTTGAAAACCTTTCAGTCAAACTGAAAAACGGTGTTGAAAAGGTCAAAGATGTAAGTTTTGAAGTAAGAAGAGGAGAAATTTTTGGTATAGCAGGTGTTGATGGAAATGGTCAAAATGAGCTTGTAGAAGCTATTGTTGGACTTATTTCATCAACAGGGAAAATAATTTTCAACGGTCAAGAGATTCAAAACCTTCCCACACGCAAACGTTACGAAAAAGGAATTGCTTATATTCCAGCAGACAGGCAGCAGGACGGGCTTGTTTTGAACTTTACAGTGGCAGAAAATATTGTACTCAAAAGGTACTATAAAAAGCCATATTCTAACAGAGGATTTTTAAATTACAAGGTTATAACTCTTGAGGCTGATAAACTCATACATGAATTTGATGTGCGTCCGCCTGATTACAAGCTGTTTGCAAAGAACCTTTCAGGAGGGAATCAGCAAAAGGTAATCTTGGCAAGAGAGTTTTCAAGCAGTCCTGACCTTTTAATTGCTGTTCAGCCAACAAGAGGAATGGATGTGGGTGCGATAGAGTACATTCACAGAAAGCTCATTGAGCTAAGAAGCAGTGGTAAGGCAATACTGCTTGTTTCGTTGGAGCTTGATGAGATTTTGAATCTCTCTGACAGGATTGCTGTAATGTATTCGGGCAGAATTATGGATATTTTGGATAGTAAAATGGCAACAAAAGAAGAAATAGGACTTTTGATGATAGGCAAGAAAAAGAAGGAGGCCTAAACGGTGATGGTAAAAAAGGTTTTACAGAGCATTTTAATGCCGCTTATTGCTATTTTTGTATCCATGATTGTAGGTGGGATAGTAATATTAATCACAGCAAAACAAAATCCTATTTATGCGTACATTGCTCTTTTTAGCGGAGCATACGGGAATTTAATGAACTTTGCAACAACCCTGACAAACGCAATACCCCTCATAATAACCGGGCTCGGGGTTGCTATAGCATTTTCTTCAGGGCTTTTTAATATTGGTGCTGAAGGACAGTTTTGGATAGGCGCAATAGTTGCGACTTATCTTGGGTATCAGATAAAGGGTCTTCCATGGTATCTGCACATTCCGTTGATAATTATATGTGCTATGATAGCGGGTGCACTGTGGGGTGGAGTTGTTCCTGGTCTTGCAAAAGTTTACACTGGTGCTCATGAGGTTATCACAACTATGATGATGAGCTATATAGCTATCTATTTTAGCCACTATTTATTAGAAGGCGGGCCAATGATGGACAAAGGGACAATACCTCAATCGCCACTAATTCAAGACAGTGCAAAGCTGAGTATTTTAGTGCCAAATACACAGCTGTCAAGTGGACTTTTTATTGCAATTTTAGCAGTTGTGGTAGTTTATATTCTCATGTACAAAACAACAATAGGTTATGAACTCAGAGCAGTAGGGTTTAATATCAAAGCTGCAAAGTATGCTGGCATGAACGTCGCACAAAAACTTGTTTTGGCTATGGGGCTTTCAGGTGCATTTGCAGGTCTTGCAGGGGCTGTTCAGATAATGGGAGTGCAGCACAGGCTATATGATAGCTTTACCTCAGGATATGGTTATACTGCTATAGTTGTTGCGCTTCTTGCGAATAACAATCCAATTGGTGTTGTAATTGCAGCACTTTTCTTGGCAGGACTTTCGACAGGTGCACAGGAGATGCAGATGCAAACAAATATCTCTGGACAGCTTGCTGATGTTGTGGTGGGGCTTATAATCTTCTTCATTGCAATTGAAGAGCTTTATAGGATTATTATGGAAAAGATAAAAACCAGAAAAACAAAGTTCGAACCGGTAGGGGGTCAAGAGTAAGATGAATATACTCAGTATTTTTACAAATCCATATTTGTGGGCCTCGACCATTGCAATGGCAGTACCGCTTGCACTTCCGGCAATTGGTGGAACTTTTTCAGAACGAGCTGGCGTTGTCAATATTTCTATGGAAGGAATAATGCTAATTTCGGCATTTGTTTCTGTTGCGTTTTCGGCATACTTTCACAATGCATGGCTTGGGCTTTTAGCAGGAGTAATCTCAGGTATTTTGGTTGCATATATATTTGCATGGGCAGCTGCAAAGATGTACGCAAACCAGATAGTCCTTGGTATGGCTTTTAACATATTTGCATCTGGTATCACTGCTTACCTTTTCAATGCTATATATGGCCCGGAAGGAACACCTTTTGATACACCAAAACTTCCTGATGTTAGAATACCTGTGATAGATAGAATTCCTGTAATTGGACAGATTTTAAGCGGTCAAAACGTTATGGTTTATATAATGTTTGTTTTGATAATACTTAGCCAGTGGTTTTTGTTCAAGACAACCATAGGTTTGAGGCTTAGAGCTGTTGGCGAGAATCCGGAAGCTGCTGAGACAGCTGGTATCGATGTTGTAAAGATGAAATACTTAGGTGTTATTCTGGGTGGAGCATTTTCTGCCCTTGGCGGTGCTTATCTTTCGATTGGTGTTTTGAACAGTTTTTCACCTGAGATGTCGTCAGGAAGAGGTTATATAGCTTTAGCTGCCATGATTTTTGGGAAATGGACACCTGTAGGGTCATTTTTGGCATCACTTTTGTTTGGTTTTGCAACAGCCCTAAGCTACACTTTGCAGGAATCATCAATTTCAAAAAACATTATCATGATGTTACCGTATGTAGTAACAATTTTAGCGTTAATTGGAATAGGTGGCAAGAGCGTTGCACCTGCTGCCGACGGTATTCCTTACAGGCCTAAAAAATAAAAGAAAAGGGCGGGTGCAAGCAATGGAAAGTTTTGAATCAGTAGGATATCCCCAAAGGTATGAGCTTGTGTTAAAGAGGTTAAAGCAACTCATTGAAGAAAAATTTAAAGAAGGCGACAAGCTTCCTTCTGAACTGGAACTTGCAAAGTTTTTTGGTGTGAGCAGAGCAACACTCAGAGAAGCTTTAAGAATATTGGAAGAAGAAGGATATGTTGTAAGAAAACATGGTATTGGGACTTTTGTGTCATCACGGCCAATTTTGCAATCTGGAATGGAAGAGCTTCAGAGCATAACAAAGTTAATGGAAAAACAGGGGTACAAGCCACACACAAGGGATGTTGTTGTGACCAAAACCTATCCAAACGCAAAAGAGGCTCATATGCTCAGAATATCGCCAGCTGAAGAGATTATCAAAATAGAAAGAGTACGACTTGCGGAGAGTATTCCCGTTGTTTATTGTGTTGATAGACTTCCTGCAAAGCTATTTTCATCTGAGTTTAAATTTGTAGGAGAGTCGTTATTTGATTATTTAAATGATAAACTGGGGATATATATTGCGTACGCAATCTCTGATATCATCCCTATGCTTGCTGAGAAAAATAATGTGTATAAAAAGCTTGACCTTGAAAAGAACGATGTTGTTCTTTTGCTTGACCAGGTTCATTTTGACCAAAACGACATTCCAATTTTGTATTCTTCAAACTATTTCTCACCCAAAAAATTCAGATTCTATATCGTGAGAAAGAGGGTATAAAAAATGAAGTATTTGGACAGGGTTGATGAACAAACTGCGTATTTTTTGAACTTGGCAAAAGAAGCTCAAAAAAAGGCATATGCACCATATTCACGTTTCAGGGTGGGTGCGGCAGCTGTTGGTAGCAGTAGCAAGGTATATACAGGGTGCAACATAGAAAATGCTTCATATCCACTTTCCATGTGTGCGGAAAGAGTTGCACTATTTAAAGCGATATCAGAAGGTGAAAGTGAAATAAAAGCTCTTTATATAATTGGTCCTGAGAATGAGCCTATATCGCCGTGTGGTGCGTGCAGACAGGTGATATTTGAACTTGCAAAAAATAGCACCATTTATCTTTCGAATTTTGATATGACAAAAGTAATAGAAACTAATAGCAAAGAACTTTTGCCATATGGGTTTGACTTGAAAGAAAGATGAAAAAAAATAAGTCGGGAGGTACGTTATCCAAGGTGAAAGTAATAGTTCTTTCTCTTATCACAGGATTTATTGTCGGTGCTATATTCAGGCTTCTAAAGCTTCCAATTCCTGCCCCAAATGCGCTTGCGGGCATAATGGGTATATTTGGAATATTTTTAGGAGCTGTTTTTGTTGAGCAGATTCTAAAGCTTTTAACAAAGTAAACTAAGTGGGTGAAAAGCATGCTGGTAACAGAGATTATTAGAAAAAAAAGAGATGGAGATATCTTGAGTAAAGAAGAACTTGAATTTATTGTGAATGGGTATGTAAAAGGCGAAATTACAGACTATCAGATGTCTGCTTTCTTGATGGCTATATATTTTAGAGGAATGTCAAAAGAAGAGCTTGTAGAACTTACCATGCTCATGGCAAAATCAGGCAAGATGGTAGACCTGAGCAGTATAGAGGGTATCAAGGTTGACAAACACTCAAGTGGTGGTATTGCTGACACAACAACCTTGGTCTTAATACCACTGGCAGCATCTTGCGGTGTAAAGGTTGCAAAGATGTCAGGACGTGGACTTTCTCACACAGGTGGGACAATTGACAAGTTAGAGTCAATTCCAGGTTTTAAAACAGAGCTTTCAGAGGATGAGTTTATACAAGCTGTAAATAAAGTTGGTGCGGCAATTGTAGGGCAGTCAGAAAGCCTTGTTCCTGCAGACAAAAAGATATATGCTTTAAGAGATGTCACATGTACAGTTGAATCTATACCACTTATAGCATCTTCTATCATGAGCAAAAAGATTGCAGCTGGTAGCGACAAAATAATACTTGATGTCAAGTTTGGCAAAGGTGCTTTCATGAAAGAGTATGAAAAGGCAAAAGAGCTTGCTAATACCATGGTTGAGATTGGAACTTTGGCAGGAAGAGAAACTGTGGCATATGTTACAGATATGAACCAGCCACTTGGTCTTATGATTGGCAACGCTCTTGAGGTTATTGAAGCAATAGAGGTCTTAAAAGGCAGGGGACATGAAGATTTGAAGAATCTTTGTATTGAATTTGCATCTGAGATGATGATTATGGCTGGGGTTGAAAAGGAGAAAAAATTAGCACAAGAAAGAGCAATTGAGAGCATTGAAAAGGGATTTGCTCTTGAAAAGTTTAGAGAAATTATAAAAAACCAAGGTGGAAACCCTGAAATAGTTGACAATTATTCTTTGCTACCACAAGCCAAATATACTTATGAACTAAAATGCGATGATGATATGTATATAAAAGACATCGATGCACTCAAACTTGGGCTTTGCGCGCTAAAACTTGGAGCAGGAAGACAAAGAAAAGAAGACAAAATTGACTATGCGGTTGGAATTCAACTTTTTGGTAAAATAGGTGATAAAATAGCCAGGAATATGCCGTTTGCTAAAATCTATGCAAATGATGAAAAAAGACTTGAAGAAGCCATCTCAGATGTGAAAACTGCATTTGAGTTTTCTCGGGAACCTGTTCCAAAAAGAAAAGTAATATTTGCAAAGATAACAAAAGATGATGTTTTTGAATTTTAAATTACAGGGAGGAAGAAGAAAATATGACAAGAAAAGAGATTGCAAAGTTTATTGACCACACACTTTTGAGGTCCTCTGCAACACCTGCAGAAATAAAAAAGCTTTGTGATGAGGCACTAAAATACTCGTTTGCCTCTGTTTGTGTGAATCCTTATTATGTAAAGTTGTGTAAGGAATATTTGAAAGAGTCAAATGTCAAAGTGGCAACTGTGATAGGTTTTCCACTTGGTGCAAATACTCTTAAAACAAAAGTGTTTGAAGCAAAAGAAGCTTTTGAAAACGGTGCTGATGAGATAGATATGGTCATAAATATTGGAGCTATGCTAAGTGGTGACACAGATTATGTTTACGAAGAAATCAAGAGCATTGTTGATGTTGCAAGAGAGTATTCAAATAAAATAGTAAAGGTAATAATTGAAACATCTGAGCTTGACGATGATAAGAAGGTAGAAGCATGCAAAATTGCAGCCGCAGCAGGCGCAGATTTTGTAAAAACTTCTACGGGTTTTTCTAAAAGCGGTGCAAAGTATGAGGATATACTTCTTATGAGAAAGGCTGTCGGTAGCAAGGTCAAAATTAAAGCATCAGGGGGAATCAGAACGTTTGAAGATGCTCTTTTGATGATACAAGCGGGCGCAAGCAGAATTGGCACAAGCAGCGGTGTTGCAATTGTAAGCGGGGAATAAAAATAACCTCAAGTATTCGTTTTTGGAGGGAAGATTTTTAAAATGAGAGTTATATTAATTGTTCTTGACAGTGTGGGTGTCGGTGCGCTTGATGATGCAAATCTTTACGGCGATGAAGGGAGCAATACTCTTTCGAATACTTCTTACGCAGTTGGAGGCATTGAGCTTAAGAACTTATATAAGCTTGGGATAGGAAACATAACAAGCATAAAAGGTACACCGCCAAATCCCAACCCTATTGGAGTTTTTGGTAAAAGCAAGGAAATGTCAAAAGGAAAAGATACCATAACCGGTCACTGGGAGATAGCTGGCATTGTGTTAGAAGAACCTTTCAAGACATTTCCAAATGGTTTTCCTGAAGATTTGATTCAGGAATTTGAAAAAAGGATTGGGCGAAAAGTTCTTGGCAACAAAGTTGCATCTGGTACAGAGATAATCAAGGAGCTTGGAGAAGAGCATATAAAAACCGGCTATCCAATTGTTTATACTTCTGCTGACTCTGTATTTCAGATAGCTGCACACGAAGAGGTAATTCCGCTTGACGAGCTTTACAGGATATGCCAAATAGCAAGGCAGCTTCTTGTTGGAAAATATCTTGTTGCAAGAGTAATTGCAAGGCCATTTGTGGGGAAAGACAGGAACAGTTTTGTAAGAACTTATAACAGAAGAGACTTTGCAGTTGAGCCACCTTATAATACGCTGCTTGACAATATTAAAGAAGCAGGTTTTGAATGTGTGGGAATAGGCAAGATAGAGGATATTTTTGCTAAAAGAGGACTGACAAAGAGTATTCACACAGAAGGAAACATGGACGGGGTTGACAAGACTTTGAAGGCGATGGATGAAGTTGACAGAGGTTTAATTTTTACAAACCTTGTTGATTATGATATGCTGTATGGTCACAGAAATGACCCTCATGGTTATGCAAAGGCTTTAATAGACTTTGACACAAGGCTTCCCGAAATCATGGAAAAGCTTAAAAAAGATGACATTTTAATAATCACTGCAGACCATGGTTGTGACCCTACAACACCTTCTACAGACCATTCGCGTGAACATGTGCCAATACTTGTTTATGGTGATAATATCAAAAAAGGATATGACCTGGGAACAAGAAAAAGCTTTTCTGACATTGGTCAGACAATAGCAGAGTATTTGAATGTAAAACCTTTAAGGTTTGGAGAGAGTTTTTTAAAAGAAATTGTGATAAAATAGCTATTGAGGTGATTTTTTATGTCGTATTATGAAAGGGTAAAAGAAGCATCAGAATTTATAAAAAGTAAGATTCCAAGTGTGCCAGAGATTGCTATTGTTTTGGGAAGTGGACTTGGAGGCTTTGCGGATACAATGGAAGATAAAGTTGAAATCAAATATTCAGAGATACCTCATTTTCCTGTATCTACTGTCAAAGGACACAAAGGCAACTTAGTTTTTGGGAGAGTAAAAGGAAGAGAGGTTTTGGCATTTCAAGGAAGGTTTCATCTTTATGAAGGGTATAAGGTTGAAGAAGTTGTGTTTGGTATAAGGACAGCAGGACTTTTGGGGATAAAAAACCTGATTGTTACAAACGCGGCAGGTGGAATTTCGCCTCTGCTTTCTCCTGGAGATTTGATGGTGATAAAAGACCACATAAATCTTTCAGGCGAAAACCCCGCAATCGGGCCAGATAGCGAAAAGTTTGGTGAAAGGTTTTTTGATATGACATATGCGTATGACAGGGAGATAATTGAAAAAGCAAAAGATGTGTACAAGAAAAATGGCGTTGATTATAAAGAAGGTGTATATGCATTTTTAAAAGGTCCTTCATATGAAACACCTTCGGAAATAAGGATGCTAAAAATTCTTGGTGCTGATGCTGTTGGAATGTCAACAGTTCCAGAAGTTATTGCAGCGCGGCAGATGAACATCAAAGTTTTTGGAATTTCATGTATTACAAACATGGCAGCAGGAATTCTTGAAAAGAAACTCTCACATGAAGAGGTCATAGAAGTTTCAAAGATGGTTGAGGAAAAGTTTATAAAAATAATTAGGGATTTGATAGAGATTATTTAAAAAAGAAAAGTAAATACTTACAAATCCTACACTGCAAAGCTTTTACGCAGTGTAGGATTTTTGTTTATTATACAAAAAAAGCGGGTAAAAATAAATTTGGGATATTATTTTTTCCTGCGGGGAGGGAAAATTGCTGTATGAAAAAGGTGTTGATAGTAGATGATGCAGCATTTGTGAGGTATTCCTTGAGACAGACATTAGAAAAACATGGGTTTGAGGTTGTGGGTGAAGCGTGTGATGGGAAAAGCTGTATAAAACTTTTTCAGCAGCTTCATCCAGACATAGTGACTCTTGATATTACAATGCCAGAGATGAATGGTATAGAGGTTTTGAAAAAGATTATGGAGATTGACAAAAATGCAAAAGTTGTCATGATAACTGCCTTAGGTCAGGAAGAGAAAGTAAAAGAGGCAGTGTTAAACGGTGCGAAAGGGTTTATTGTAAAACCATACAAGGAAGAGCATCTGGTAAAAGTCTTGGCTTCTTTATAAAAAGATGAGAAGGTGAGACTGTGAATGAAGCACAAAAAGACCCTATGTTAGAAATATTTGTCAGTGAAGCAAAAGAGATAGTAAGTTCGCTTGAGAGAATTTTTATTGAACTCAAAGAGGGAAACAGAAACTTTGATGTAGCAGTGGTAGAAGCTTTGAGATTTTTCCATACATTAAAAGGTTCATCAGCGATGATGGGGTTTGAAGACATATCCAAGGTTTGTCACAGGGTTGAAGACATCTTTGTTTGTATGAGAGATGAAGGTAAACTACCAACCAGCTTAGATACCTTTATTTTAGAAATGTTAAAGTTAATAGATTTTTTAACCATCCAGATAAATCGTATAGAAAACTCACAGCAGATTCTACCTGCAGAAAATATCGAAGAGGTTTTAGAAAAGGTTGAAATGAGCTTGGCAGAAAATGATAAGGTGCAAGCTGAAAGTGAGAAAAGATATCATATAAGGTTGCTTTTTGAAGAAGGCTGGGAAATGGAGAATTTGAGGGCCTTCTTGATTGTCCAAAATTTGAAACAGTATGTGAAGGTTTTGGAATACCTGCCTTCTGATGTTGAGAGCAACATGGCATCTTCAGAAAAAATCAAAAAAGAGGGTTTTTTTATTTCAATTGAAACTCTACTTAAAAAAGAGGATGTGGTAAAACTTTTCGAAAGCTTTGCGTGGGTAAGAGATGTTAGAATTGAAGAGGTATCTGAGAAAGCTTCCTTAACCAAGGAGATAAGTTCATGGCAAAATGCCATACACTCTACCAATAAACTAATAAACGTTAATATTGAAAAAGTTGATAAACTCATAGACCTCATTGGAGAGGTTGTGATAACCTTTTCTATGATTGTTCAGCATCAAAGAATAAAAACTGATGAGAATGGCAGTTTCAAAAATTTAACTCTTCAGATGTCAAAGCTAATAAGAGAACTTCAAGAAGTTGCAATGTCAATGCGTATGCTACCGCTTTCTTCTACATTTCAAAGACTAAAGAGAACTATAATTGAGATGTCTGCAAAACTTCAGAAACCCGTTGATGTTCATATCACCGGGGAGGAGACAGAGCTTGACAAGGTTTTGATAGAACACTTAACAGACCCACTGATTCATATAGTTAGAAATGCTGTTGACCACGGGATAGAAGACAAAGAAGAAAGGTTAAAAAAAGGTAAGGGTGCAACTGGCAATGTCTATATCAGTGCTAAAAATAGCGGGTCTGAAGTAGTTATTAGCATTGAGGATGATGGCAGAGGTCTGAATAAAGAGAAAATCTTGCAAAGAGCTTTAGAAAGAGGACTTATAACATCAACTGATGATATTGAAGAAGATGAAATTTTGGAGTTAATATTTCAGCCAGGATTTTCTACAAAAGAAGAAGCGACAGAATACTCAGGAAGAGGTGTGGGGCTTGACATTGTGAAAAATAGCGTTCAAAAAATTGGCGGAAGAATTTTTGTTGAGTCTGAAAAGGACAGGGGCACAAGATTTACAGTTAGAATACCTCTCACTTTAGCAATAATTGACGGAATGCTAATTGACGTTGACGGCAATGTCTTTGTTGTACCTTTGAGCTCAATTGTAGAGACATTTAAACTTGAAAAACAGCAAATAGTATTGGAAAACGAAATTCCGTTTGTGTACAGAAGAGGCATATGTTTTAGTGTAATTGATTTGAACAAGATGTTTTATGGAAAGGACATGCTTGCCAAAGGAAGACCTTTTTATCTGGGTATACTTGTTACAAATGGTGAGAAGAATGGTGTTTTGCTTGTGGACAATATGATTTCCCAGCAACAGATAGTAATAAAAACATTGCCTGCTATTTTAAAGCAGGTAAGAGGTATTTCAGGGTGTACACTTCTTGGAAGTGGGAATATAGCATTTATTTTGGATATTGATGCCTTGCTTGAAAGGTAGGTGAGAAAAGTGCAGGAAGAATTGCTCAGCAGCAAAGTGGATGAGTTTGAAGAAGCTATGAAAGATATGTACCTTATATTCAAAGTGGATGACCAGTTCTATGGGATAGAGATTAAGTACGTCATAGAGATTATAGGTCTTTTGCCCATAACCTATGTGCCAAATCAAGAAGAATATGTTAAAGGAATAATTAATTTGAGGGGCAAAATCATTCCTGTAATTGATGCAAGAATGAGGCTTTTAAAACCTCAGAAAGAGTACAACGAAAGGACCTGTGTAATTGTCACAAGCATAGATGATTTTTTGGCTGGCATTATTGTTGACCATGTGAGCGAGGTTGCTGTGATAAATAAGGACCAAATTAGTCCTTTGCCGCAAACATATGAAAAGATAGACGAAAGGTTTTTCAGAGGTGTTGCAAACTTAAATGAAAGACTTGTACTGGTGCTTGATTGTGAAACTTTTGTCAAGCCTGATAGGATAAATCTCTAAAAAATGTAAATGAAAGGGGATAGGTGCCTTATGAAGTTCTTAAAAAATTTAAAGATTTCCTCTAAGATTTTGGCGGGGTTTGGAATTGTTTTGATTTTGATACTCTTCATGGGTACAATAGCTGTTACAAATATCAACAGAATAAACAATGCCTATACAAAGGTTTATCAGACTAATGTAAAAGCATTTATTGCAATCGGCAATGTGCTTGAAGGTTTTGAAAGACAGCGTGTTAACTATAGAAATATTTTGCTTGCGAGAAATTCTGCAGAGATGAATTCGTATCTTCAGAAGACTGATGAGATAAATAACTTTTACAAAACAAACCTTGAAGAATTTTCAAGACTGATAAATGAAGAGGACATAAAGCAAGAGTATCAGAAGTTGGTTTCTTTATTTGATGAATATGACAGGCTAACAAATCAAATAATTGAACTTGCCAAAAGTGATAAAAAAGCAGCACTGGACCTTTTATTCAAACCAAGTTCAGCCCAGCTTGTAACTGATGTTCAAAATTCAATAAATACCCTCTATGATCTTGAAAAAAAGTACATCGAAAAGTTAAACGTTCAAAATAATGCCCTTGCAAAAAGTACAGTAACATCAATGGTGATAATAATTATTCTGTGCATAGCAATTTCTCTCTTTTTGGGACTGGTTATTTCTTCTGCAATTAGCAGACCTCTTTCTAAAATGGTTTCTGCTGCCCAGAAGATTGCAGAGGGTGATTTGACCGTTGATGTTAGATACGACTCTCGGGATGAGGTTGGAACTTTGTCTGAGGCATTTTCAAAGATGATTGATTCGCTTTCTCAGCTGATTTTCTCAGTAAAATCTTCGGCAGAACAGGTTGCGCTTGGAGCAAAGCAACTTGCAGATGCAAGCCAGAGCTTGGCTCAGGGTGCAACAGACCAGGCAAGCGCAATTGAAGAGTTAAATTCCTCTGTTGAAGAAGTGTCTGCCCAGACAAAACAGAACAGCAAAAATGTTGAGGAGGCTACAAACTTTGCAAATCAGATAAAGGATGAAGCAAGAGTTGGTATGCAGCAGATGGAAGATATGATGAAAGCCATGGAAGAGATAAATATGGCATCTTCAAATATCTCAAAGATTATAAAGACCATAGACGAGATAGCTTTTCAGACAAATATATTAGCGCTTAACGCTGCGGTTGAGGCAGCACGGGCAGGAAGCTATGGAAAAGGATTTGCGGTTGTAGCCGAAGAGGTAAGGAACTTAGCAACAAGGAGCGCAAATGCTGCAAAAGAGACAAGTAGCCTCATTGAATCTACCATCAAAAAGATTGAAGTGGGAGATAGTATTGCAAAACAGACATACACCTCGTTAGATAGAATTACAAAGAATATTGATAAAATGGCCATGATTATGAATGATATAATGTATTCTTCAAAAGAACAGTCTGAAGCAATAGCACAGATTACAGAGGGAATAAACCAGGTTGCCAATGTGGTACAAAGTAATTCAGCAAACTCTCAAGAGACAGCTGCCGCTTCAGAAGAACTTTACAGCCAGGCAGATGTTCTTAAAAACCTTGTTGAAAGATTTAAAACAAGAAGCTGATAAAAATCATGAAAAGCTAATTGGGGCTGGGAAAACCAGCTCCTTTTAGTTTTGTATCGATACAGTTTTGGTTTTAAGATTTGATTTTTGAATCTTTTTGTGTAGAATTAGGCAAGTAGAAATATTTTTGAAGAGGTGATTTTATGAAAAACGGCGTGAGATTTTGGGTATTTTCTGGTGTAATAATTGCTCTTGTGTTTGTTTTGACCTTTACCATCAAGATACCGCTCATGGCAGGGTATTTTAACATTGGCGATGTTGTAATAATGCTTTCTTCTATTTTGTTCGGCAAAAGCATAGGGTTTATGGGCGGAAGTTTTGGTTCTGCCCTTGCGGATATTGCTTCTGGTTATACCATTTATGCTCCTTTTACTTTTGTTATCAAAGGACTTGAAGGTTTTATCTGTGGCCTGATTTTCGAAAAATTAGAAGGAAAGAAGAAGTGGGCATCTTTTATTATTTCGACAATGGTCAGTGGCATTTTTATGGCAGTGGGGTATTTTTTGTCAGAAGCCTCTGTGTTAAAATACCTTTCGTCAGCATTAAATATTAATAGAAACTTACAATTTGGACTTAAAGTTGCTCTTGCAAATTTGCCTTTTAATTTGCTTCAGGGTATTTTGTCTGCAATAATTTCCATAATATTAGTTGTACCTCTTCATAATAATAAATTTATCGGGAAGATGAGAACTTGAAATACTTAAAATTTCCATATATACCAGAGAGTAAAGTCGCTTGTGTTTTGCTTGACAAAAGAGCGTACGATAAGTTTATCTATACGTTAGAAGATTTGGGTATAAAAATAGTGATATGTGAAAGCTGTGATGACCTTTATCCTGCGATATCTTCTCACCCTGATATATTTTATTTTCACTATCAAGATAATTTAATCTTTGCCGCTCCCAACTCACCTAGAAAAACCACAGAGGAACTGAAAAAACTTGGATTTAATATAATATTTGGAGAGAAGGCTGTTTTTGGGAAATATCCTGAGGATGTAAAGTACAATATCGCAAAAGTTGGCACAATAGTCTTTCACAATTTTAAATTTACTGATAGAATAGTAGCAAAAAGAATAGAAGAAGATAACCTTCAAAGGATTCATATAAAACAGGGGTATGCTAAATGTTCAATCTTGATTGTAAATTCAAATGCAATTATTACCTCTGATAAAGGAATTTACAAAAAGGCAATTGAAAATGGAATAGATAGCTTACTTATATCGCCAGGCTTTATTAAATTGGAGGGGCTTAACTATGGTTTTATTGGTGGCTGTGGAGGATTGATTAGCAATAATCTTATGGCTTTTAATGGTGATATTTCAATGCATCCAGATTATTTGAGTATAAAAAATTTTCTTAAAAAGTATGATATTGAAATCTTGAATGTTGCGGGTTTGCAGCTTTCAGATATAGGTTCTATCATTCCTTTGTGTCAGGAGTAGAAAAAAGAGCATATTGAAAAAGAGCATTTGAGGGTATATTTATTATTGTGCTAAAAAGTTAAAGCTTATATTCAGGGATGTGAAGAAAATGCAAATATTGAGTTTGGGAGTGGCAGACGACCCTGTTTTTGTATATGAGAGATTAAAAAGGCAGCTGGATAGGAATGAAAATGTAAAAGGACTTTCCATTGAGCCAAATCAATGTGGCAATATCACATTTTACGGTATTTTTTTAAGCGACGATGAACTCAAAAAAAATTTCGATTTGAATTCGTATGAGAGAGTAAAATATTTTGTTGCTGATGCAATAGCAAATGTAATAATTGAGTACACCAGAGAAAAGTTTCTTTTTAAACTGATAAAAGAAGATTATTATTTTTTAGATGAAATAGAAGCAAAAAAGATATTTCAAGAAAGTCAGAAAAGATTAAATGAACTAACAAGTGCCCAGAGCTTTTCAAAGGTGAAGTTCGAAATAATAAAAAAAGTGCTTGATTTTTTAGACTCTAATTTTGAATTTAATTTTGAAGGTTTTTTGACCTTCAGATTAAAAGATTATATAAAGACAATTCAAAATATTGTGGAAGATGTTACAAATAAATACCTTCTGGAAAGGGAATACTTTCAGTTTATAAACCTTCTGAGATATTTTACAGACATTCAAGAATCAAAGATAGAACATGTAGACGTTATCCCGACTGCTAAAATGTATTTGCTCCTTGACAGAGAAGGAAATGAAATAAAAGATGAGTTTTATGAGCTTTTATCAAGAAATTTTAAATTAAATCTTTCGAAAGAAGATATACTTCTGAGCAGATTAATTTCGCTCTCCCCTCAAAATATTGTCTTTCACAAACACTACGGTACAACTATTCCTGAAGATATAATTGAAATTCTTTATCTTGTATTTGATAAAAAACTTCAATTTTGCACTTCTTGCAAGATAAAATACGTAGATAGTTTTTCGTCCAAGAGTGAGGAATAGTTCCTCACTTTTGTTTTGTCCTGTTTACTTCAATTATTTAAAGTGATATAATCTTAAAGAAGAATTGAAGGTGAAAGTCCAAAAGAGGTGTATAAAGCATATGAATGAAAAACTTAAGAATGAGATGACAGACCATCTTTTTGAAGCGATACTTGAGCTGAAGACAATAGAGGAGTGTTATAATTTTTTTGAAGATTTGTGCACAGTAAGAGAGATTCAGGAGCTTTCTCAAAGATTTGAGGTTGCAAAGCTTCTTTTTGAGGGTGCAAAATACAGTGACATTACAAAAAAAACGGGGGCATCTCCTGCTACAATTAGCAGAGTAAACAGATGTCTAAACTATGGAGCTGATGGCTACAGAACTGTGCTTTTAAGACTTAAACAAAAATCAAGATTGGATGATGAAAAGTGATAGAACTTTTTATTGCGACACCTTTAGGTACAGAGTCGGTTGCAAAGGAAGAGCTGATAAGGCTGGGGTATAAAAATTTAAAAGTTGAAAATGGAAGGATTTTTGTGTCAGCTGAGCTTGAAGACATACCCAAGCTCAATATAAATTTAAGAACGCCAAACAGAATTTTTGCTATCTTAAACAAATTCAAAGCTCAGACTTTTGATGAACTGTTTGATGGGGTATACAGCTACTCTTGGCACGAAATACTGCCAAAAGATGCGAAGATTTTGATAACTGGCAGAACAGAAAAGTCCAAGCTGTTTAGTATAAGAGCGTGCCAGTCTATAACTAAAAAAGCAATAGTTGAAAAACTAAAATCAAAATACAATGTAAACTTGCTTGAAGAAACTGGGCAGCTTTTCAAGATAGAAATTGCCATGATAAATGACTGGGCTTATCTGCTTTTTGACACAACAGGCGATTCTCTTCACAAAAGAGGTTATCGAAAACTTATTTCTAAAGCACCTTTGAAAGAAAACATAGCAGCAACCTTAATCCTGCTTACCAAATGGCAAGAGGATAGAGAAGTATTTTGGGACCCATTTTGTGGCTGCGGAACAATTGCAATTGAAGCTGCGATGATTGCCAGAAACATAGCTCCCGGCATTAACAGAACCTTTCTGGCCGAAAAAAATGGATTTATTTCACCGCAGGAATGGAAAAAATCAAGGCTTGAGGCAATTGAGAGGATTGATTATCATAAAAAGTTTGAGGTGCTATCTTCTGATATTGACGAAAGTATGGTACACATTGCAAGAGCAAACGCAAAGGAGATTGGTGTTGATAAAGACATAAGATTTTTCAGGGCAGATGCAAGAAAGATAAAAAAACCATCAGAAAAAGGCATAATTGTGACAAACCCGCCGTATGGAGAGAGAATTGACGATATGGATATATTTGAGCTTTACAGGGATTTTGGCAGATGTCTTAAAACATTTGATAACTGGCGCTTTTTTGTGTTATCTGCCTATGACAAAATTGAAAAAGCATTTGGTAGAAAAGCAGACAAAAACAGGAAACTTTATAATGGAAAGATAAAAACTTATCTTTATTTCTATTTTACGTTATGATAAAATGAGTTAAAACAAAAGTAACATAAAAAGGAGTTTGAATTTAAAATGAGCGAAAATAATATCTTAGAACTTGTAGTTTCTTCACTCAAGGCTCTCAACAGTTCAATGGAAGCTATGAATGAGAAGATAGAAGGTATTGAAAAAAGACTTGACAGTATGGAAAAAAGAATGGACAGCTTAGAAAGAAGAATGGACGGTTTAGAGAAGAGACTTACCAGCCTTGAGGTTATTGTTGCCAACATAGAAAAGGATGCTGGAGAGTTAAAAGAAAATGTTAAAGAGCTTAACCGTAGGATGAATGCTGTATATGACCAGGTTGCTTTTTTGACAGAATTTAGTACAGAGATGATAATGTTCAAAGATGAAACAAACAAGAGGTTTGAAAAGCTCACAAAGGAGCAAGAAGCTATTAAAGACTGGGCTGCCGACCAGGAAATTGAATTGAGAAAATTAAAACTTGCCCAAAATGGGTAAATGAAAAAGGGCTTGCCGTCTGAAAAAAGCATGTGTATTTTTGGCAAGCCCTGTATAGTTTTATTATTCTTTTTTCTTAAATTTTTCTAAATCCTCTTTTACAAACTTTAAGTTCAGTTTTGAAAAGTCAATCTTGTCTATCTTTATGCTTTTCACAAAATTCTCAAAGTCAGAAACTGTATAGCTATTATAATACAAAACAGGAATGGACAGGTCGATGGTGTAATAGTATTGATTGTATTTTATCATATAGATAATTCTGTTCTGAAGATTCATAAAATTAAAGTCTCTATTTGGATTTCCCTTTGCAAGTTCAGAAAGCTTAGAAATGTTATAGACATAAGTAAACTTATAAATAGAAAGATTTTTGTCAGCATACTTTAAAAGATTCATATTTACGGCTTTGCTCTTGTATTCGTTGCTTTCAACCCATGTCTGCATAGTGTTTTTTATAATTTTTTCGGCAGGGTCTACGTTTATTCCACCATTTATTGTCAAGATTGAGTATGGAGTATTGTAAAGTATCACTGTTTCAATGTCTGAAATACCTTGGGCAGATGGAATGGAGGATGATATTATCTGACTAAAGTAGCTATAGTAGTAATATGGCATGTTTGTTTTGTAATCTTTTGAAATCTTCATTTCAAATGGAGCTTTGTTGAGTTTTACAGTTTTCATGGTATTCTGTGGTTTCAAATCTCCCGACCAAAGAATAGCATCAAAGTATCTGCTTTTTGCTGGCAATACTTTAAATGAATTAATTATCCTCTCATATTTTTGCTTATCTTTGTTATATTTTTCTTCTGTAACATACAGTCTTACCACATATTTATTATTATTTGAGTCAACATAAAGTCTTTTTTCAACAAACGTCTTGTTAAGACTTTTTCTAATTCTGAGGTCATAAATTTTTGCTTTACTTGTTCCAATATTTAAACTTTTGGATGAGATGACTTTTAAAAGCTCTTTGTTGTAAAGCTCAATACTTTTTATTTCCTGAGAAACCCATTTGTCAAAACTGATATTTGAGTTTGTAACAAAACTAACAGAAAGATATTCGTCATATTCCTGCTGGCTGTCTGGAGATGCCAAGGCCAACGTATCCTGCTGCTGTTTTTGGGTTGATATTCCCATCTCCTCATCTGTGTAAAGTGGAGCAAATGATTGTGTTGATGAATTGTACTCAAGATTATAAATGTCTGTAGATTTCCAGTAAGGTGGAAGGTCAATCTGCCATCCATAACTTGTATTCTTGTGAACTCTCCACGATGTTACGTTGTCTGCTAAATCTTTTATGTTGGGATTGTTTCTGTCAAAGTTTGTTTCAAAAGAGTCAGCAATCTTGTAGAGGAGATTTTTGTGTTGTGAATAGAAGTTTAAATCCATGCTTATTGTCAGTCTGTAAATGTAGTTGTATCTCTTATTTTTGCTTAAGTATATTCGAATAAGATTGAAAGTTCCAGAACTTTCTTCTTCGTCAACAAATACATAAAAAGAGTCGGTAAAAACACTTGTGGCTTCAATATATTCTTGGCCTTGTTTGTCTTTTCCTTTTTTGAGCGAATATAGCTTTGAACCAGAATACTCGCCCGAAATCAGGTCTTGGCCATACAGCAAAATCTCATCTAATGATGTGTAGCCTTCTTTGTTTAAAATTGCCTCAACATTGATATTTGCCTTATAGCTATTGCTTGACATTGAAAAGTAACTTCCTTTTGGGTCTTTGTTTATATAGGCATCCTGTGGCATATAGATAGACCAGTTGTAAACACTGTTTCCAACCCTGTTCTTATTGACGTCATCTTTTGAAAAGACTGTATAAAAGTCAATAATACCACTGTCTTCTTGTGCAAGCGCAAAGACAGAAGAAGTCAGCACAAAAGCTACTATTGTAAAAATACAAATCACTATTTTTAACTTTCTTGACATATAACTATCACCCTTTCCATATATTTTAACTATTTGCTTGTTGGCCACTCTTTCAAAATAACTTCTTTTTCAAGAATTTTGCCATTTCTTTTGATTTTTATCTTTACCTTGTCACCAGGAAGATATTTCATAAGAGTTTGATTGTATTCTGCAATTGAGTTGATAGGATAGCTGTCGATTGCAACAAGTATATCATTTTCTTGAGCAAATCCTTTTAAAGGACTGTCAACTTTTACATCTATGATTTTGAGACCGAGGTTTGACGGAAGCCCAACGTACGAGAGCCAACTGTCTTCAAAGTCAAGACCCAAGTAACATCTTTTGATTCTACCAAACTTTTTGTAGTGGTCAAGAAAATAAAGTATATTTTCTGCAGGAATTGCAAAGTTAATTCCTTGCCAGTAATCAATCCCGAGAGTGTTTATTCCTACAAGTTTTCCTTGCATGTTAACAAGTGGGCCACCGCTGTTGCCTGGATTGATACTAGCATCTGTTTGTAAAAATGTATAGACTTCATCAACAGGTCTGTTAAGCCCACTAATTATTCCCTTTGTGACACTATTTCGCCATCCCAAAAAAAGTGGTGTACCTATCGCCAAAACTTCCTGACCTACATAAATATTTTTTGGGTTTTCAATTTCAATTGGGGTGAGATTGCTGCGGTTGACTTTCAAAATTGCAAGGTCAATTTCCTTGTCGCTGTAAAGTACAGTTGCCTTGTAAGCCTTGGCATCGTAGAAGATAACATAAGGCTGTTTTAAGTCTTCAACTACATGATTGTTTGTTAAAATTAGTCCATTTTTGTCAATTACAACGCCAGATCCGTGAGAAAGTCCAGCCGGGATTTTGCTGTAGTAAAAGTCATCTGCTTTTATCTTTTTACTGTCCCCAATGATTGCCACGACAGACTTGTTAACCTTGTCGATAACCTCACTTATAGACAGTTCTTTTTTTTGAATTATCAAGCCATTCTGGGTTTTGGTGTAGTCAAAGTTTAAAAAGTCTTTCAAAGAGTCAATATCAACATAGGTTTTCCCGTCAATCTCTTTTGGAGTCACGGTAATGCTTTGGGCAAATACAATGTTTGAAAGAATGAATATCACAATAAATCCAGCCAGCCATACCTTTGCGCTTTTTTTCATTGCAGAACCTCCCATCAAAAGAATTTGTCACCATTTAATTATAACGTATTTTGCCCAAAAATGTTATCCTGTAAAAAAGAAAAATTTTGATTACATTTTGGCACTTGATTCTTTCGTCTTTTTGTTTTATAATACTATATGTAAATAAAATACACCCCCAAGGTATAGGGGTAAGCTACTGGGGAAGGAGAATAAAAAGAAGAATGAGAAAAGCAGTACTGGACAAAAACATGTGTGACAGATCACCCTTTTGTCCTGCTTCGCGTTCGTGCAAATTTGGTGCAATAAAAAGAAACGTAAGAGGATTTTTTGATGTTGAGATTGAAATTGACAAGGAAAAATGTACAGGATGCGGCGTATGTACTAAGTTTTGTCCGCAGGGAGCTATAAAGATTGTTGAAGAGTAGGTGAGGCTTAATTGCCTGAAAGTGAAAGGAAAGAAGAGATTCTTTCAAGGCTAAAAAATATCAAAGGGCACATTGAAGGAATTATCAAGATGGTGGAAGAAGAAAAAGAATGTGAAGAGATTATGCTTCAAATAATTGCTGTCAAAAAAGCTTTAGAAAAAGTGGGGTATTTTATCATAGAAAGTCATGCTGAAAAGTGCTTATCAGATGTTGAGAACAAAGCTCAAATTCAAAAGATTTTGAATATCATGATGAAATTTTTGAGTTGAAAAGTAAAGTTGGTATCTATTTTTCTCCTTTTGAATGCTTAAAAGCTTTTGTGTTCAAAAATGTTATTATTTTAACAATCTGATTTTTAAAAATTTTTTTACAGAAGTTTGTTAAATAAATCTCATGCAAATAGGGTAACAATATAAAAGGTAAAAACAAAAATTTATGGAGGTGCGATCAAGATGGCAGAATATTTTATTGATGCAAAAGGACTTCAGTGTCCAGGACCTATTACTCAGCTTTTTAAACAGATGAAGGAAGCACAAAGTGGAGATGTTGTAACAATTGAAGTGACAGACCCAGCGTTCAAACGTGATGTTGAGAGCTGGTGCAAAAAAACAAAGAATGAGCTATTAGAGCTCAAAGAAGAAAATGGTGTAATTCAGGCAAAGATTAAAAAGGCTTAAAAGTGGGGGAGAAGATTATGAGAGAAGACAAAAAGACAATCATTGTGTTTTCAAACGACATGGACAAGGTTATGGCAGCATTTGTAATTGCAACTGGTGCTGCTGCAATGGGCGATGAGGTGACAATGTTTTTTACATTCTGGGGCTTGAACGTTTTGAGAGATGCAAAAAAGAAAGCACAGGGAAAGTCCTTTCTGGAAAAAATGTTTGGTGCTATGATGCCAAAAGGGGTTGAAAAACTCCCGCTTTCCAAGATGAACTTTTTAGGGATTGGTCCTAAACTAATGAAATATATGATGAAAAAGAAAAATGTGATGATGCTACCTGAAATGATAAAACAGGCGCAAGAGCTTGGTATAAAGATGGTTGCATGTTCAATGTCTATGGATGTTATGGGAATAAAAAAAGAAGAGTTAATTGATGGTGTTGAAATTGGCGGTGTTGCCA
Organism: Caldicellulosiruptor acetigenus; assembly: GCF_026914305.1. Lineage (NCBI taxonomy): Bacteria > Bacillati > Bacillota > Caldicellulosiruptorales > Caldicellulosiruptoraceae > Caldicellulosiruptor > Caldicellulosiruptor acetigenus. The sequence continues at coordinate 1,015,044 of NZ_CP113866.1, forward strand.
CATACCTTGGTGAGGCAAGCGAAGCAGGTGTGAATCTGTTTATCTAAGCCCTTGAGATCTGAACTAATAGAGGCAGGAAAAAACCTGCCTTTTTATTTTTTTTAGAGGAAGAGATTTAGTTCAGATGAGAGGAAAAATGTGTTAAGATTATTTGCTTATTAGAGTTTTTGATGATATTAAGCCTTTGGTTGTGGTATAATTAAAATAACAAATGGCGAAGTAAAGTCTTTTACTAGAAGATAAGGTGCAAAGAAACATAAAGCGAGGAATAGCACTAATGGCAATAAAAATTGAAGACATAAGAGAACTGGCAAAAGAGAAGAAAATTAGATGGCGCTGCCATAATCCGCTTCATCTTGTGTGTGCAGTGGGAGAGGGTTTTGTATGGCTCATCACGGCATACTTTCCTTCAGAAGAAGAATGGATGCCAGATTTCAAGACAAGGAGGAAGAACAAATGAGATGTCCTTTATGTGGTGGAGAGCTTAGAGAAGGAAGAGTAAATCATGTTGTAGATATTGAAGGAAGAACTATAATTGTCAAGAATGTTCCTGCGCTTGTATGTGAGCAATGTGGCGAATCTTATATTGAGGATGAGGTGGCTATCAAACTTGAAAAGATAGTTAACAAACTTCTAGAGAACAAGACCGAAATAACTGTTGCAAACTATTGGGAAATAGCAGCTTAAAAGTCTCTTGTTTGGGTTTGTTTTAAGAAAGAGAAGCTTAGATGTAAATATGTAAAACAATAAATTAAACGTTTTTAGTATCAGAAAGGAAAATCGCTATGATACTGCTTGTTGCAATAAACTCAAAGTATATTCATACAAATTTAGCAGTAAGATACCTTTATCAGCTCTGCAAAGAAAAGTATCCATGTGAGTATATTGAGTTTAATATTAATCAGCCTTTGCAGGATGTACTTTATGAAATTTTGAGTAAAAAACCTGAATATGTTGCAATTTCAACATATATCTGGAACAGAAGCTATGTTGAAAAGCTTGTTGAAGGATTAAAAAAGGCAAGAAAAGACATAAAAATAATTCTTGGCGGGCCAGAGGTGTATTTTGACAGCCTTGAAGAGTGGAAGTTTGTAGACTTAATAATCAGAGGAGAGGGAGAGTATCCTTTTTTAGATTTATGTGAGCATATCGTAACAGGTAGGCGATATATCCAAAAAGAGTATCCTCCGTTTGATTTGAGTAAACTTCCTTTTGCGTACAAGGACGAGAGTTTAGACACCAGCAGAATTTATTATTATGAAAGCAGCAGAGGCTGCCCTTTTAGATGTTCATATTGTCTTTCTTCCATTGAAAAAGGTGTTCGATTTGCGCCTCTTGAAAAGGTCTTTGAAGAGCTTGACTATCTTTTTAAAAAGCAAGTGAGACTCATAAAGTTTGTTGACAGGACATTTAACGCAAACAAAGAAAGATCAATAAAGATAATAGAGTTTTGCAAACAAAAGTCGCAAGCTACTCAAGTACACTTTGAGATAGACCCAACCCTCTTAGATGATGACTTTATCGACGCAATAAATACTTCTGAGGATAACCTTTTCAGACTTGAAATAGGTCTTCAGAGTTTTAACCCACAAACTCTTGATGCAATAGATAGATTTTATGACATAGATAGAATTGACAAAAACTTGAAAAAGCTTATGGAAAACAAAAAGGCCATTGTTCATCTTGACTTAATAGCGGGTTTGCCATATGAAGATTTTTTGAGTTTTAAAAGAAGTCTTAATAAAACTATATTGTATTTTGCCGATGAAGTTCAGCTTGGATTTTTGAAGATGTTAAAAGGAACAAAGATAAGAGAAGAAGCAACTAAGTACAATTATGAATTTTTCAAAGACCCGCCGTATGAGGTTATTTCAAATAGCTTTATTAGCTTTGAAGAGATTTATAAGCTTAAAAAGATGGAAGATTTGATAGACAAAGTTTACAATAGGCAGTACCTCTATTTTACTTTAAGATACATCTTTCAAAAAGTCTCTCCCTCAGAATTTTTTGAAAAGCTCTCAAGCAAGGTGGATTGCAATTTAAACACAAGAGAGTTTGTAAAAGAGCTTTACAGAGCCATAAAAGATAATTTTGTTTTAGACAAGGTTATATTGAAGAGCTTGTTCAGATTTGACATTCTAAGAAGGTTTCCAGAAGAATTTTTGCCTGAGGAATTGGCAGTGTCGAAAGAGGAAAAAGAAAGAATTAAACAAGCAATATATCAAGCTACAGAATACCAAGACATCGGAGAACCAAAAGAGATTATAAGAAGAGGCAGAGCTTGCATATTTGAATTTGACATTGAAAGGTTTATAGAAGATAATAGTATTGAAAAGGGAGATTTCTTATATATCTTTTTCGAAGAGAAAATAAAGAAGATAAAACTTCAGTAAAAAGGGGGAAAAAGATAATATGGAGTGCACACTTTCAAAAAATCTTTCAATCTGCACATGTACTTATGAACCGTGTTCAAGAAAGGGAAGATGCTGCGAGTGTTTGCACTATCACAGGAAAAATGGACAGCTCCCTGCCTGCTACTTTTCAAAAGAAGCGGAAAGAACATATGACCGTTCAATAGAAAACTTTATTCGCGACTATTCTTCAAGGAAATAATAAATAATAAAGAGGTGGGCAGACAAAGGGTTTTATTGTCATCTGCCCACTCTTGTTTTTATAAAGAAGTAATCAGCAGAAAAACATCAAGTCCAATTACAACTGCTGCCACAATCAAAAGGATTATTTTATCTACTAAAGAGTTTGCAAACTTGCCCATGACTTTTTTGGATGACGTCAGGTAAATTTGAAGAATGATTGTAATTGGCAGCTGTAAGCTCAAGAGCATCTGTGAGATTATCAGAGCTTTGAACGGGTCGGAGATAAAAAGTATGATGATGGATGCTAAAACCAATGGTATGATGATTCCAATCTTAGTTGGCAGCTCTTCAATGTTATAAGGTCTTCTATAGAACCCTGCCATTATTGTACCACCTGTAAACGCAGCTGTGATGCTTGAAGAGATGCCAGAAAGCAATAGAGCAAATGCAAAGATTGTGGCAGAGAAATTTCCCAAAATAGGCTTTAGCATCTGCTGAGCTTGTGGCAGCGATTCAACAGCAATACCTTTTGTGTAAAAGGTTGCATGAGCTATTATTATCATGCTACTGTTAATTAAAAATCCGATGAACATTGAAAAAAGTGTATCGACAAACTCAAATTTGAGCTGATGTTTTATTATCTTTTCGTCTTGAGTGTTCCACTGCCTACTCTGAATTATTTCAGAGTGCAAAAATAGATTGTGTGGCATGACAACTGCACCAAGGATTGAAAGAACCACAACCAATGAACCAGAAGGTATGCTTGGAGTTATCCAGCCCAAGACCACATCTTTTATAGGAACCTTCACAAGAAAAAGCTCTATCAAAAATGAAAGACCTATCAAAGACACAAATGCAATTATCCACCTTTCAACCTTTTTATATGAGTTAGAAAACAAGAAAAATATGGTAAAAGGTAAAATGATTAAACACCCAAGCTTAATAGGAATTTTAAAAAGCATCTCAATGGCAATTGCCCCGCCCAGAATCTCTGCCATAGCAGTTGAAACTGTTGCCAGCATGGCAGATGAAAGCACAACTGTAGCAAGAAATTTATTAAGATAGATTGAAGTTGCTTCAGCCAAGCAGAGACCTGTTGCAATGCCAAGATGGGCTGCGTTGTGCTGAAGCACTATCAAAATTATGGTTGATAGAAGTACAACCCACAGAAGATTTAAACCAAAGCTACTGCCAGCAGCCACGTTTGATGCCCAGTTTCCAGGGTCGATAAATCCCACTGTGACAAGAAGACCTGGTCCTATGTATTTGAGTATTTCCCTTGCGTTTTTCATTTTGCGTTATTTTTCACACCTTTCTTCTCAAGTAATTTTATGAAATATCTTTTAAAGTGGTGAATGACAAAGAAATCTTATTCTTAAACTCATACATTAAAATTAATACCCAAAAAAAGAGGATTGTGATATCATAGTGTGTATGAAGCTAAAAAAATATTAAAGTAGAGACTCAGCATTCTCAACACAAAAATATTGGAGGTAGAGACGATGAGCGAGAAGTCTTACGGCCAAGAGCTTTACGAAAAACTATCCTATACTTCTAAAAATGCATGGGAAGTTTTAAAAGAAGAAGAAAAATCTTTTGTTTTTGACTTGGCAGAAAAATATAAAAACTTTTTAAACTATGCAAAGACAGAAAGAGAGGCTGTTGAATATTTTGTAACCAGAGCTATAGAAAAAGGATATAAAGAATTTAACAATAATATCCAAGAATTAAAACCAGGTGATAAAGTATATTTTATTAACAATAACAAAAGCATCTTGCTTGCTCATGTAGGCAAAAAGCCTTTAAAGGAAGGGTTTAATCTGATAGGTGCCCATATAGATTCCCCACGACTTGATTTAAAGCCAAAGCCACTATATGAGTCAAATGAACTTGCACTTTTGAAGACACACTACTATGGTGGCATTAAAAAATATCACTGGGTAAATGTACCACTTAGCATCCATGGTGTTGTTGTAAAAAACGATGGCTCAAAAATAAAGATTGTTATTGGTGAAGACGAAAACGACCCTGTTTTTTATATAACAGACCTTCTTGTTCACTTATCTGGCGAGCAGCTTCAGAAAAAAGCAAGTGAGGTAATTCCAGCTGAAAACTTGAATGTGCTCATAGGAAGCATGCCGTTTAATGATGAGAAGGTAAAAGAAAAGGTAAAACTCAATATCTTGAAAATCCTGAATGAAAAATATGGTATCACAGAAGAAGATTTCATTTCAGCTGACATTGAGATTGTGCCGGCTGCAAAAGCGCGCGATGTAGGACTTGACAGAAGCTTGATTGGAGCATATGGTCAGGATGACAGAGCGTGCAGTTTTTTGGCAGCAGAAGGCATCTTTTCAATAGATGAAATTCCAGAAAAAACTGCGCTGGTCTATCTGGTTGACAAAGAGGAGATAGGAAGTGTAGGAATATCAAGTGCTGAGGCAAGCTTTTTTGATATATCAGTTGCAAAGCTAATGAATGCATTGGGGGAATATAGCAATAGCCTTGATTTAGCTATTTGTTTTGAGAACTCTGCAGCAATTTCGGGTGATGTTGCCGCAGCACTGGACCCAATATATGAAGGTGCTTATGATAAGCTCAATTCCACGTTAATTGGCCATGGTGTTACCATTGAAAAGTATTCAGGAGTTAGAGGCAAATACAGTGGTTCTGAGGCAACAGCAGAGTATGTAGGCAAAATCAGAAACTTTTTGAATTCAAATAACATCTGCTGGCAGACAGGGCTTTTAGGTAAGGTTGACCAAGGCGGTGGCGGCACAATTGCTATGTTTATCGCAAGAAAAATGATAAATGTAATAGACTCAGGCGTTCCAGTTTTGTCTATGCACTCAACATTTGAGATAACAAGCAAAGTTGATGTGTATATGACATATAAGTTTTATAGTGAATTTTTGAGAAAATTTAGATTTGAAAAAGTTTAAATAAGAACAACATGAGGCTACACATTTTACGAGTGTAGCCTCTAATTTCTTTCTTTGTATGATTTAAAGCGATAACGCCACTAATGCATATTTTTTCAGAACTGTAAAAACATTTTAACTTGGTGAATGGCTATTTCCTAAGAATCCAACCTTCAGAAATTTAAAAAGGTAGAGTATACCTGTAACCGTTATAAAAAAGCCACAGCTTAGAAAAACAATCCTCACACTCAAAAATTTTGATAATATACCTCCAATTAGTAATGATACAATTGAGAAAATGTTGCTTAACATTGAATTTAAACTAAAGCATCTCCCTAAGAAGATTTTTTCGCAATTTTGTTGTATTAGAGTTGTTCTTGAAATAGCGTTGAGTGAATTGAATATTCCATTTATAAAGTGAAGAAAAAGTGCTACCATGAAAATGCTATTTAGTGAAAAAAGCATTATGGAGATACCAAGCCCAATTAAGCCTATCAAAAAAATTATTTCGTTTCTAACATCTTTAAACGATTTGTATAAGCAAAATGATGTAATGACCATGGCAATGCCCTTTGAAGTTAAGATAAGTCCATAACCTTTAGAATTACTATGCAGATAATTTATTACATATACAATCAATAACCCATTTAAAATTCCTGCAAATAGGTTAGTTAGACAATTTATAGCTATTACATTTTTTATTATTAGGTTACGATTTAAGAAGTTAATAAATTCCTTGTATCTGAGAGTTGTATTTGCTACTTCAACATTTTTACTTTTACAATAGGATATTTGGGAAATAAGCATTGTTGAAATTAAAAATGAAAACGAATCAATGTAAAAACAGTATTTCAAATTAAAAGAAGCAGTTAACACACCACCTATAGTGGGTCCAATAATCATCATTAGAGAGCTTAAAGAACTGCTTAAGCTGTTTATCTGTCTTAGTTCTTCTCTTTTAAAGATTTCTGGTATTAAGCTGCTACGAGTATTTTCATAAAGAGCAGTTAATGCAGAAATAATAAATACCAACAAAAATATGTATTTAACTGAAAATGGGATTAAAAAGACCAATATAGCACGTAAAAAATCCCCAAAGAGTAAAATTCTTTTTTTATTGGAGATATCAATTATTCTTCCAAATGGCACACTAAACAAAACAGCAGGAATCAGCATTATGATAGAGAGAATGGACATTTTGACTGTCGATTTACTGGTATTATAGACTAAAGTCAAAAGTGCAATTCTATCAATCCAATTACCAATATCTGAAATAAATTGTGATGATAGTAACAGTAAAGCATTTCTACTTGTTTTCATTATAATTAACTCCTTTATCCAAAGCAGTGCTTTTAACTTAAAGAAATAAGAACTTTCTTTTGACTTTTAGCTATGGAAATAACAGAATATAGATAAATATTTGTTTAGATATAAACCAAAATGTTACTTGCTTTAAACAATACTTTTTTCTCACCCCTGCAGCATTCTATTTATGATATATTTTTATAATACAGTTTATGGGAGGCTTGCAGCATAGCTGCGAGCCTCCCAACTTTTATCACCTTAGTAAACTTTCTTGCGCCTTCCAAATACTTTTATAAACTTTACTTCATTTCCTCTATCAACTTCACAGCCTCATCTAAAAGCCTTTTGACCTCGTCTTTGGTGAACTGTTCTGTGTATACCCTCAAAACAGGTTCTGTGCCAGATGCTCTGAACAATATCCACGAGCCATCTTCAAAGATATATTTATAGCCGTCCAATGTTTGAATCTCTTTTATCTTTCTGCCAGCAAATTCGGTGTTCTGGCTTATAGTTTTTAAGGTCTTTTCTTTTATCTCATTTGGCAAATGCAGATCAACCCTGTCATAGTAATGGTAGCCAATTTCCTTGAAAAGTTCATCAAGTATTTGACTGATTGGTTTTTGATAATAAGCCATTATCTCAAGGAGCAGTAAGCTACACAAAATTCCATCTCTTTCAGGTATATGATTTTTGATTCCAATACCGCCACTTTCTTCTCCGCCAATGAGAATATCTTCTTTTAAGAAAAGTTCACATATATACTTAAACCCAATTGGTGTTTCATAGATTTTGAGTCCGTACTTGTTTGCTAAAATAGGAACCATATTGGTTGTTGAAAATGTTTTTACAACCCCGCCTCTTAAACCTTTTACTTCAACCAAATGTCGCAAAAGAAGGGCATATATTCTGTGCGAATCAATAAACTCTCCTTTTTCATCAACAGCCCCTACCCTGTCTGCATCGCCATCTGTTGCAAGACCAATATCTGCTTTGTTTTGGACAACAGTATCAATCAATTTTCCAAGGTTTTTATAAATGGGTTCTGGATTGACTCCTCCAAAGTATGGGTTTCGCTCATCTCTTATCTGAATATGCTTGATGTCATATTTTTCTAACAAGGTTTTAACATATCCAACTCCTGCGCCGTGCATTGGATCGATTATTGCAAATGGCTTGGATTTTGCAATGAGATTTAAATCCACAAGCTTTTCGATGTGTTCAAAATACTCCTTGTCAGGGTCTATATAAGAAAAGAGATTACTATTTTCTGGCTCAGCAAATTTTACTTCATTTTTATATAAATGCTTTTCTATCTCGGCAATGATAGAAGGAAGAGCAGACCCGCCATAATCACCTTTAAACTTTATACCATTCCACTGTGGTGGGTTGTGGCTTGCTGTAATCATTATAGCTCCTGCTAAATTCATGTTTTTGACAGTAAATGATACAACAGGTGTTGGTGTTGGCTTTTTTGTAAGATATGTCTTTATCCCGTTTGCAACAAGAACACCTGCGCAAAGACGAGCATACTCTTCTGACATAAACCTTGTATCATATCCTACCAGAACAGGTCTTTTATCGTCAATTTCTTTGATATAATCAGCAATTGCCTGAGCAACAATCTTTACATTGTCAAAGGTGTAATCTTTGCTTATCACTGCTCTCCAACCATCTGTGCCAAATTTTATCATGATTCTTCACCTCCTGCAAAGAATAAGCAGATTGTGCTATAATAAATCTTGAAACCACTATATAGTATACAAGAGTTTCAGGATTTTTTCAAATATTTGAATGAAATTGTCTAAATTTTTATAAAGAAAGGAAATCCCAAGATGTCTGAATACACTGTGTATGTGGTTGATGACGAAAAGGATATATTAGATCTTGTATCTGAATATTTGACCCAAAAAGGATATGCAGTCAAAACCTTTGAGAATGGCGAAAGTTTTTTAGAAGAATTTGGAAAAAAGTGAGCCTGATATAGTCATACTGGATATTATGCTCCCGGACATTGATGGTTATGAGATTTGTAAAAGGATAAGAAAAAATAGCGATGTGCCGATTATAATGCTGTCTGCAAAGGGAGAAGAGCTTGACAAAGTTTTGGGGCTTGAACTTGGAAGTGACGATTACATATCAAAGCCGTTTTCTCTTTCAGAACTTGAAGCAAGAATAAAAAAGATTTTACGACGAGTAAATAAAAGTCCAATAAAACAGGATAATGTCATAGAAATGTTTGGTATAAAGGTTGATTTTAATCAGCGAAATGTTTTTTATAATGGCACACAGATAGAACTTTCGCCGAAGGAATTTGAAACATTTGCACTTCTTTTAAAAGAGTCGACCAAGGTTTTAAAGAGAAGTTATATATTAGAAAGAATATGGGGAGACCCTGCTCTTTATGATGAGAGGATGGTTGACGATGTTATCAAAAGGCTAAGAAAAAAGATTTTGCAATATAATCTGCCTGTTGAGATAAAGACAATGTGGGGTTTAGGATACAAGCTTGAGGAGAAAAAAGATGAGTATAAAGGTTAAGATTTATTTGTCGTACGTGGGTATAATTTTATTCATGTTTATAGTTTTTGTTATCCTTTTTTATGCTTGGTTTGAAAAAAACTTGATTGACCAGATGAAAGAGGATAACCTTCGCTTTGCAAGACTTATAGAATTTGTTGTTACAAGCCAGAACAAGAACACGGTTAATTTGAAACCATTTGAGTCGTATTTTGAAAGTTTAGAGTCAAAAATTTTACAGGACTATATTGTGATTGTAAGCAGTGATGGTGCGATAGAATACTCAAATAAAGAACTGGATGTTGAGGCAAGGGTAAAGATAATGAAGCTTTTTGATGAGAACAAGGATGCTCAATATGGATTTGAGATAGGAAGCATTAGGGAAAAGCCCTGTTTGTTCACCATATACAGTGGAAAATCAAAAAGTGTTTTTGTAATTATTATCACTGATCTTGCAAGGATTTTGAACTTTGAGAGAAGATTTTTCCTTCTCATTTTGCAAACAGCAGGACTCAGCTGCCTGTTTGCTGCTACCATTGCTATCTTTATATCCCGTAGGATGATTGGAGGGCTTTTGCGCCTTAAAGAAGCAATAGAGCAGGCTTCCCAGATGAGGTTTAACAAAAAAGTTGAGGTAACTTCAAACGATGAAATTGGTATGATCGCAACTGAATTTAACAGACTTATCGAAAAGATTGAGGAGTATAATCAGGCACAGATAAGGTTTTTACAAAACATCTCACATGAACTCAAAACTCCTCTTACCTCAGTGCGTGGATACGCAGAGATGCTAAAAGAAGGAATTTTAGATAAAAGCAAGATGGAGTCTGCTGCAGAGAAAATAATTTGGCATGTTGACAGATTGAAAAGTTTGATAAACCAAATTATCGACCTTACAAAGATTGAGTCTGTTGAAAACTATTTTAGTTTTGAAAAAGGTGTGCTTGAAGAGGTCATTTTTGAAGCTATTTTAGAAAATGAAGGCTATTTGCTTTCTAAGGCAGTGGATATCGAATTTGCCCCGCAGACGAGAACGTATGTCCTGTGCGACAAGCTCAGATTAAAAGAAGCTTTTTCAAATATTATCTCAAACTGCATAAAATATGCAAACAGTAAGGTTGCAATTGACATAAAATCTGAAAAAGATGAGTTTGAAGTAAAAATTGAGGATGATGGAGAGGGATTTTTGCAAGGAGAGATTGATAAAATCTTTGAAAGATTCTATAAAGGCAAAAGGGGCGAAAGCGGACTGGGACTTTCAATTGCAAAAGCTATATTCGACAAACATGGATTTATAATAGAAGCCGAGAACAAAATATCAAAAGGCGCACGCTTCAGAATAAAAGGTAAAATCTACAAAGAGCAGTAAGAATTTTTAGCTTACTGCTCTTTTCAAAAGCAAAAATTCTTCTTCTAAAAATAAGCCATTTTTAACCATGTCGGAGATAATACCTAATGCTTGTGTTTGAGGAAGCCCTTTACGATAAGGTCTATCCTCTATTAAAGCCTGATAGACATCACATATGCCTACTATTCTGTCTAAAAGTGATAGCTCATCTTTTCCAAGTTTTTCTGGATATCCACTTCTGTCTATTCTCTCATGGTGATTTCCTGCCCAGTTAGCAATGTCATCTTTGAAGGCAGGAATTTGGGAAAGAATCAGTTTCGTGTAATACGGATGAGACTTTATAATATAAAACTCCTCTTTTGTCAGCTTTCCTTCTTTGTTGAGAATCTCATTTGGAACGACCATTTTGCCAATATCGTGAAGGTAACCTGCGATTTTAAGTTTGTTTGCCGTCTCGCTATCCACTCCCATGATTTTGGCAATTGTATAAACCGTTTGTGAAAGTTCTTGGGAGTGAACATGAGTAAAAGGACTTTTGTTGTCAATAAGCAAAGATATTGCTTCAGAAAACTTTAGCATCTGCTCTATGTCAAAATAAACCTCATCTTCAAGCGATAAGGCCATGACAATTTGCCTTAAATGAGGGTTATAAAGGTCCAGCCAGAATCTATCTTTTTGCGCAAGTTCCAAAAAAGCTTCAACAATGATAGGGTTAAAAAGCACACCTTTCTTTTTCAAAACCCACTCTCTTATGTTATCAGCCTGTAGATAATATGGAACTGAAAAATCCAGAGCGATGTCAATCTGGTCAGCAAGGTTTATAATCTGAGAAGCAAATGGTGTGGCCAAGTGGTCATATCCAAATGCACCAGAGCCGTTATAAAACTCATGATGATATTTTACAAACTCTGCAACGTCTCTATCTAAAGGAAGTTTTTGCAAAAATTCATAGCCAAGCAGACAGTGGTTTTTGGCAAGGTTTAGATCAATATGGGATGTAATGAATTTTTTATCCGCAACTGTTATTCCTATGTCGTGAAAAAAAGCTGCATAGTATATCTTCTTTTTTTCAAAAGGTTTAAATCCTAAAAGGTTTGAAAGCTGCAAGGAGATATATGTAACCTTAGGGGCATGTTCTCTTATTCCTTGAGCTATATCGATAAGATGCGAGATAGCTGAAAGAAGATTTCCAACACTAATCTTCATAGGAAAGACCAACCACCTTTTTAAAAAGCACTGTTTCCCGTAAGCTTATTATAACTCAAAAGATCAAAAATTTTTTGACAAAGTTTTTTAAATATCCACTTCATTTCTTATATAAGACTTTGCACAACTGAAAAGTAGTTTGGGTAGCAAAAATCTCTTTGAGCAATATAATGTATTAAAAGCACAAACTGTGGGTATAAAGGAGGTAAGAAGGTTAAAATGGATTGGACTAAATTTGCATATGACGCGCCTTATCCAGAACCTAAGGTAGAAGAGCCCAATAGACACTATGCAGAGATTTTACTTGACGACTATGCAGGATACGCAAGTGAGTTTACCGCAATTGCTCTATATTCGTATCAGCACTTTATAAGCGATGTAAAACACAGAGATTTTGCAGACCTCATAATTGGCATTGCCCAGGTTGAGATGAAACACTTGGACCTTCTTGGCACCACAATTTATCTGCTCGGTGCCCTGCCAAAGTACAGAGGCTCTTACACAACCTATGGCCAGTACTGGAACGGATACTTTGTAAACTACGATAAAGATTTAAAAGATATGATAAAGATTGATATCCAATCCGAGAAAGAGGCTATCAAGAATTACAAGAGACACATTGAAATGATAGATGACAGGTACGTCAAAAAGCTGCTTGAGAGAATAATTTTGGATGAGGAGAAACACATAAAATTGTTAAAAGATTATCTTGATAGAAAGTTTTGATTTGTGGGTATTAAATAAATAACAAAAGAAGTACAATATACTGAGGAGGGAAATTTAATATGCAAGAAAAATATGTGTGCGGTATTTGTGGTTATGAGATTGTAGATTTAAATTCCCCGTGTCCATACTGTGGTGCTGAACCAAACCATTTTGTTAGGGCGGATGAAGTTGATGTTGAGCTAATTAAAAAAATCTATCAAGAAGGCGGGGCAACTTATTAAAATTTCTCTTGCAAACCGCCTTTTTTTATTATAAAATTATAAAGTCGTTGTGTGGGTGAAAAATAATGTTCATATGCTGCGATGAGGCAAAAGGTTGCTGCAAGGTGCAAAGCCACTTTGCAGGGAATTTTTGCTGAGTATGTCTTGTCCTTTGAGACGGGCGACACGGGGAAGGTGTGAAAGAATATTTCATGCCCGGTGTTTTCATGCCCGAAAAGGAAAAACTCCGGGTATTTTTATATAAAGGTTGTGGACACACACGGCTAAGTTGCAAAGTTCCCCTGTCGCAAATAGCTTGAAAGATGTTAAAATCACATTATTTTAGAGGAGGGGAATGTATGTCAAAAGCACAGAGAATGCGAATTAAGCTGAAATCATTTGACTACAAGCTGTTAGAGCAGTCAGCAAAAAAGATAGTTGAGACTGCTAAAAACACAGGGGCAGAGGTATCAGGTCCAGTTCCACTGCCGACAGACAGAGAGGTAATTACAATCATCAGAGCTCCGCACAAGTACAAAGATTCACGTGAACAGTTTGAGATTAAAACTCACAAGAGACTTATTGACATAATCAAGCCCACACAAAAAACTGTAGATGCACTAATGCGTGTTGAACTTCCAGCAGGTGTAGACATCGAGATCAAGCTGAAGGAGGTGTAAATGTAAATGACAAAAGGGATACTTGGCAAGAAAATAGGTATGACCCAGGTATTTGACGAAGCAGGAAGAGCAATACCTGTTACTGTAATTGAGGCAGGACCATGTGTTGTTGTTCAGAAGAAAACTGTTGAAAAAGATGGGTACTCTGCAATTCAGGTTGGTTTTGAGGATATAAAAGAGAGCAAGCTCAATAAACCTTTGAGAGGTCATTTTGCAAAGCATGGAGTAAAACCAAAAAGATTTTTGAGAGAGTTGAGACTTAAAGATGCGGACAAGTATGAAGTTGGACAGGAGATAAGAGTTGATATTTTCCAGCCGGGCGAAAGAGTGGACGTTACAGGTATTTCAAAAGCAAAAGGGTTCCAGGGTGTTATCAAAAGACACGGTCAGCAAAGAGGTCCTATGAGCCATGGTTCCATGTATCACAGAAGAGTTGGTTCAATGGGTTCAAACACATTCCCTGCAAGAACATTCCCTGGCAAGAAAATGCCTGGTAGAATGGGCGGTGAAAGAGTTACAGTTTTAAATTTGCAGGTTGTAAAGGTAGACCCAGAGAGAAACCTGCTGCTTGTTAAGGGAAGTGTTCCAGGAAATAAGAATTCGCTTTTAATCATCAGAGATTCTGTCAAAAGTAGATAAGCTTTAAGTTTTAGGAAGGAGGAAACAGAATGGCAAAGGTGCCGGTTTACAATATAGAAGGACAGCAGATTGGTGAGATTGAGCTCAATGACTCAATCTTCAACGTACCGATAAATACTCATGTTCTGCACCAAGCTGTTGTTGCACACTTAGCAAACAGGCGTCAAGGAACATTTGCTGCAAAGACAAGAGCTGAGGTTCGCGGTGGTGGAAGAAAACCTTGGAGACAAAAGGGAACAGGTAGGGCAAGACAAGGTTCTATCAGAGCTCCAACATGGAGAAAAGGTGGCGTTGTATTTGCTAAAAAACCAAGAGATTTTTCGATAGACTTGCCAAAGAAGGTAAAAAGACTTGCTCTCAAGTGTGCGCTGTCGTCAAAGGTTAAAGAAAACAATCTTATTGTGCTTGACAGGTGGGATATGAACCAGTACAAGACAAAAGAGGTTTTAAGAGTTTTAAAGAACTTAGGTCTTGAAAACCAAAAAGCATTAATTGTCATTCCTGAGAAGAATGAATATTTACAAAAGTCAACAAGAAATATTCCAGAGGTTAAGACATTACAGGTTGGCAACCTAAATGTATTTGATATACTCAAATATGACAAGTTTGTCATCCTCCAGGATGCTGTAAAGAAAGTTGAGGAGGTGTACGCATAATATGTTGCCAGAAGAAATAATCAAAAGACCTATAATTACAGAAAAGAGCATGAGCATGATTCCTCAGAAAAAATACACATTTGAGGTTGACAGAAGAGCAAACAAGATCGAGATAAAGAAAGCTGTTGAACAGCTCTTTGGTGTTGAGGTTGAAAAGGTATGGACAATGAATGTAAAACCGAAGAGAAAAAGAATGGGAAGATTTGAAGGAAGAACAAAGGCATGGAAAAAGGCTATTGTGAAATTAACAGACAAAAGCAAAACAATAGAGTTTTTCGACAGCTTAATCTAACACCAATATAAATGCTGAGTTTAAGGAGGGAAACAAAGGTGGGTATAATAGTCTATAAACCTACATCGCCAGGACGTAGAAATGCATCTGTTCTAAACTACAAAGAAGTCATTACCAAAACCGAACCTGAAAAATCATTAGTTTTCACAGAAAAGAAGTGGGCAGGAAGAAACAACCAGGGTAGAATAACTGTTCGTCACAGAGGTGGCGGACATAAGAAAAAAATAAGAATTGTAGATTTCAAAAGAGATAAGGATGGAATTCCTGCAAAGGTTGAGGCAATTGAATATGACCCAAACAGAACAGCTTTTCTGGCACTCTTGTGCTATGCTGATGGTGAAAGAAGATATATTATCGCACCAGAAGGATTAAAAGTTGGCGACACTGTTATGTCTGGTCCAGATGCGGATATTAAGGTTGGGAATGCACTACCACTTAAAAACATTCCTGTTGGTACAATGATACACAACATAGAGCTTATGCCGGGAAAAGGAGGACAGCTTTGCCGTTCAGCGGGTAGCGTTGCTCAGCTCATGGCAAAAGAAGGAAAATATGCACTGATAAAACTTCCGTCCGGTGAGCTCAGGTATGTCAGCCAAGAGTGCAGAGCTACAATTGGTCAGGTTGGCAATTTAGACCATGAAAATGTCAGAATAGGAAAAGCAGGACGTAAAAGATGGATGGGTATCAGACCAACTGTTAGAGGTTCTGCAATGAACCCGGTTGACCATCCACATGGTGGTGGTGAGGGTAAAGCACCGATTGGTCATCCAGGACCACTTACACCATGGGGTAAACCAACACTTGGTTACAAGACAAGAAAGAAAAACAAACCGTCAGACAAGTTTATTGTCAAGAGAAGAAAATAAGATGTGTGCTCATCTAAATATAAAGATTGCTTGAGGAGGGATTGAGTGTGGGAAGGTCTTTAAAGAAAGGTCCATACTGTGACCCAAAACTTTTAAAGAAAATTGAGAAGATGAACCAGAACAATGAAAAAAAGGTTATTAAAACATGGTCAAGAAGGTCAACAATTTTACCACAGATGGTTGGACATACAATAGCTGTATATGACGGTAGAAAACATGTTCCTGTATATATCACAGAAGAGATGGTTGGACACAAACTTGGCGAGTTTGCTCCGACAAGAACTTTCAAAGGACATGGGCATCACACTGAAAGGTCAACAGCTTTGAAGTAAAGTTTTCAAAAGCTTTTGTAAAATTAGTTTAATTGTGATTTAGAAGGGAGGAGAAGCTATTGGAAAAGGCTACAAATACAGAGGTAAAAAAGGCAACAGCGACATTGAGGTATGCTATGATATCTCCACGAAAGGTTAGAGTTGTAATTGACCTTATTAGAAACAAACCTGTGAATGAAGCTTTGAATATTTTAAAGTTTTTGCCTAAGAGAGCTGCAAGGATAGTTGAAAAGCTTGTTAAAAGCGCAATTGCAAATGCAGAGAATAATCACAATATGAACGTTGATAAGCTCTATATAGCAGAAATTTATGCAAATGGTGGACCAATGCTCAAAAGAATTAGACCAAGAGCACAGGGAAGAGCATTTTTGATAAGAAAAAGAACAAGCCATATTACAGTTGTTCTCAAAGAAAGAGAGTAACTTTTAAGAAGGAGGGAAATAAATGGGTCAAAAGGTTCATCCAAAGGGGTTCAGGCTTGGAATTATTAGAGACTGGGATTCAAGATGGTTTGCAAATGACAAGGATTTTCAAAAGTATGTTCTTGAAGACTATAAAATCAGACGTCACATAAAAGAAAAACTCTACCATGCAGGTATTTCAAGAATTGAGATAGAAAGAGCAGCAAAAAGAGTAAAAGTTATTATTCACACTGCAAAACCAGGTATCGTTATTGGAAGAGCAGGTTCTGGTGTTGAAGCTCTCAGAAAAGAGCTTGAAAAATTAACAGGTGGAAAGACAATATCACTTGATATAAAAGAGATTAAAGTGCCAGAGCTTGACGCTCAGCTTGTTGCTGAGAACATTGCTGCTCAGCTTGAAAAGAGAGTTTCATTCAGAAAAGCTATGAAACAGGCAATGGCAAGGGCTTTGAGAAGCGGTGCAAAAGGTATCAAGACAATGGTATCTGGAAGACTTGGTGGTGCTGACATTGCAAGAACTGAGTGGTACAAGGAAGGAAGAATTCCTCTTCAGACTCTCAGAGCAGATATCGACTACGGCTTTGCAGAAGCTCATACAACATATGGTAGAATTGGTGTGAAAACATGGATTTACAAAGGTGATATCCTGCCACAGAAAGCAGCAGCTTCTGAAAAAGGAGGAGATAAGTAATGCTTATGCCAAAGCGTGTTAAGTGGAGAAAACAGCAAAGAGGTAGAATGAAAGGAAAAGCAACGAGAGGCAACTTTGTTGCGTATGGTGACTTTGGTATTATGGCGCTTGAGCCTGGCTGGATTACAAGCAACCAGATTGAGGCAGCCAGAGTTGCGATTGCAAGACACATCAAAAGAGGCGGAAAGGTATGGATAAAGATATTCCCTGACAAGCCTGTTACAAGAAAACCGGCAGAAACTCGTATGGGTTCTGGTAAAGGTTCGCCTGAGTACTGGGTTGCAGTTGTAAAGCCTGGCAGAGTGATGTTTGAGGTTGGCGGTGTTGATGAAGAGGTTGCAAAAGAGGCTTTGAGGCTTGCAATACACAAGTTACCTATCAAATGCAAGATTGTTTCAAGAGAAGAAGCTAAAGTGGGTGGTGAGGCAAATGAAGGCGTCTAAGATTAGAGAGATGACAACACAAGAACTTCATAATGAACTTAAGAAGTTAAAGAGGGAACTGTTTAATTTGAGGTTCCAGCTTGCAACAAATCAACTTGAAAACCCAATGAGAATTCGAGAGGTAAAAAGAACAATTGCAAGAATAAAAACAATAATGAGAGAAAGAGAACTTGAACAAGAAAGAGCAAATAAAAATGCAAAATAAAGCAGAATTAAGTGGGGAGGGAATGTAAGTGGAGCAAAAAAGAGGTATGAGAAAAACAAGAGTTGGTGTTGTTGTAAGTGACAAAATGGACAAAACAGTAGTAGTTGCAGTTGAAAGGCTTGTTCAGCATCCTCTTTATAAAAAGACTATAAAGAGAACAACAAAGTTCAAAGCTCATGATGAGAACAATGAGTGCAGAGTTGGAGATAAGGTTTTGATTATGGAGACAAGACCACTTTCTAAAGAAAAGAGATGGAGAGTTGTTCAAATCTTGGAAAGAGCAAAATAATTTAATACAGCTTAGCTTTTTAAAGGAGGGGAAATGAAAGATGATCCAACCACAGTCAAGGCTGAAGGTTGCTGACAACACGGGCGCTAAAGAAGTAATGTGTATAAGAGTTTTAGGTGGTTCTAATAGAAAGTTTGCAAATATAGGAGATGTAATAGTTTGTTCTGTCAAAGATGCAACACCAGGTGGCGTTGTAAAAAAAGGTGATGTTGTAAAAGCAGTAATTGTCAGAACACGCAAAGGTGTAAGAAGAGAGGATGGGACATATATAAGATTTGATGACAATGCTGCAGTGCTAATAAGAGAAGATGGAACTCCAAGAGGAACACGTATTTTTGGACCTGTTGCAAGAGAGCTTCGTGACAAGGATTTTATGAAGATAGTATCTCTTGCACCGGAAGTTCTATAAGCTATTTTGAGGAGGGAAGGTTATGCCAAACAAGGTTCATGTAAAAAAAGGTGACACTGTTGTAGTTATCTCTGGCAAATATAAAGGCAAACAAGGCAAAGTACTTACAGTATTGCCAAAAGATAAAAAAGTGGTAGTTGAAGGCGTCAATATTGTTAAAAAGCATGTAAGACCAAATCCGAAAATGCCGCAGGGTGGTATAATAACCCAAGAAGCACCAATTTGGGCGTGCAAGGTTATGCTTGTATGTCCAAAGTGTGGCAAACCAACAAGGATTGGTCACAGATTTATTCAAGAAGGTGAAGAAGAAAGAAAGGTCAGAACATGCAAAAAATGTGGTGAGATAATTGACTAATTGGCAAAGTGAAGGGAGGTAAATTGTTTATGGCACCAAGACTCAAAGAAAAGTATTTTCAGGAAGTTGTTCCTGCTATGATGCAAAAGTTCGGATACAAAAATGTTATGCAAGTGCCAAGACTTGCAAAGATTGTAGTAAATATTGGACTTGGAGAAGGTAAGGACAATCCAAAGGCTTTGGAAGCAGCAGTAAATGATTTGATGGCAATTACTGGGCAAAAACCAGTGGTCACACGTGCTAAAAAATCGATAGCAAACTTCAAACTCAGAAAAGGCATGCCTATAGGCTGCATGGTAACGTTAAGAGGCGATAGAATGTATGAGTTTTTGGATAAGATGATAAACCTCGCTCTTCCTAGAGTGAGAGACTTCAGAGGTGTATCAGATAAATCTTTCGATGGCCGAGGAAATTATTCGATAGGGTTTAAAGAACAGCTTGTTTTCCCTGAGATTGATTATGACAAGGTAGACAAGATAAGAGGACTTGAAGTTACTATTGTAACCTCAGCAAAGACTGACGAAGAAGCTAAAGAGCTTTTGAGACTTTTAGGAATGCCATTTGCAAGCTAAGAAATGAAAGAGGAGGTATATTAATGGCAAGGAAAGCTCTTATTATAAAACAGCAAAGACCTCAAAAGTTTTCCACAAGATATTACAATAGATGCAAGATATGCGGAAGGCCCAGAGCATATTTGAGAAAGTTTGGTGTTTGCAGACTGTGCTTTAGAAAGCTTGCTCACAATGGAGAGATACCGGGTGTCAAGAAAGCGAGCTGGTAATTTTTTAATTCGGAAGGAGGTAATAAGATGTACGTTATAGACCCGATTGCAGATATGCTTACACGTATTAGAAACGCAAACAATGCTCGCCATGAAGTTGTAGACATTCCAGCATCCAAAATGAAGAAAGCAATTGCCCAGATTTTGTTAGAAGAAGGGTTTATAAAAGATTATGAGATAATTGATGATGGCAAGAATGGGATTATCAGAATTAGATTAAAATATGGTCCGAATAAAGAAAGAGCAATAACAGGGCTCAAGAGAATATCAAAGCCAGGAAGAAGAGTTTATGCTGGCAAAGATGAGCTTCCAAGAGTGTTAGGCGGACTTGGCATTGCTATCATTTCTACATCAAAAGGAATAATGACAGATAAAAAGGCAAGGAAAGAAGGAGTTGGCGGAGAGGTCCTCTGCTACGTATGGTAACAACACTTTATTTTTGTTGGAGGTGAAATGATGTCAAGAATAGGCAGAAAACCTATTGATATACCCAGCGGTGTTGATGTCAAGATAGATGGGAATGTCATCACAGTAAAAGGTCCAAAAGGGACACTTACAAGAGAGATACATCCTGAAATGATTGTTAAGATAGAAAACAACCAGATAATTGTTCAAAGACCTTCTGATGAGAGGTTCCACAAAGCACTGCATGGCCTTACACGAACACTTATTGCTAACATGGTAGAAGGTGTGACAAAGGGTTATGAAAAAGTATTGGAAGTTGTTGGAATAGGTTACAGAGCTCAAAAACAGGGCAAAAAACTTATACTCAATGTTGGATATTCACACCCTGTTGAAATTGAAGAGCCTGCTGGCATTACTATTGAGGTTCCTGATCAGAACAGAATAATAGTAAAAGGAATTGACAAGCAACAGGTTGGCAACTTTGCTGCAAATATAAGAAAGGTAAGAGAACCAGACCCATATCTTGGAAAAGGTATCAAATATGCTGATGAAGTCTTGAGACTCAAAGAAGGAAAAGCCGGCAAAGGCGGTAAGAAATAGAGGGGAGTGATTGGGCTTGTATAAAAAGGTGAATAGAAATGAAAAGAGGCTTATAAGACACAAAAGAATTAGAAAAAAGGTTTTTGGCACAAGTGAAAGACCTCGTCTTTGTGTTTACAAGAGCTTGAAATATATTTATGCTCAGATAATTGACGATGAAAAAGGTCACACACTTGTTGCTGCATCATCGCTTGAGCCTGAAATCAAGTCAAGACTGTCATCTACAAAATCCATCGAGGCAGCAGAGTATGTAGGGAAAGTAATAGCTGAAAGGGCAAAAGAAAAGGGAATAACAAAGGTTGTGTTTGATAGAGGCGGTTATCCATATCATGGAAGAGTAAAAGCGCTTGCGGAAGCTGCAAGGCAAGCCGGTCTTGAGTTTTAATTTTAAAGGAGGGATATGGCTTGGCGCAAAAGAGAATTGATCCAAAGGGATTAGATTTAAAAGAAAGAGTTGTAAACATCAACAGAGTTGCAAAGGTTGTAAAGGGAGGAAAGAGATTAAAGTTTTCTGCTATTGTGGTTGTTGGTGATGAAAACGGTCATGTTGGTGCAGGACATGGAAAAGCTGCGGAAATTCCAGATGCTATCAGAAAAGCTATTGAGGATGCAAAGAAGCATCTAATTGAGGTGCCAATAGTTGGAACCACTATTCCACACGAAGCAATAGGCGATTTTGGAGCATCAAAGGTTTTGATAAAGCCTGCTCCAGAGGGTACTGGTGTTATTGCAGGCGGGGCTGTGAGAGCTGTGTGTGAGCTTGCTGGTATTAAAGATATAAGAACAAAGAGCCTTGGTTCTAACAACCCTGCGAACGTTGTTCATGCAACAATTGAGGCATTAAAACAGCTCAGACGTCCAGAAGAAGTTGCAAGAATCAGAGGAAAGACATTAGAAGAGATACTCAAGTAAAAAAGGAGGGAACTTTTTGCTATGAAGCTTTATGAACTCAAACCCGCACCAGGTTCTAAGAAAAGCAGAAAAAGAGTGGGACGTGGAGAGAGCTCTGGTCACGGTAAGACCTCGACAAGAGGTCACAAAGGCCAGTGGGCACGTTCTGGCGGTGGCGTTCGACCTGGTTTTGAAGGCGGGCAGATGCCACTTACCAGAAGAATTCCTAAGAGGGGCTTTAAAAATATCAATAAAAAGGTGTATACTGAAGTTAATGTAGAAAAGCTTGAGAGGTTTGACAATGACACTGTAATCACACCTGAGCTTCTTCTGAAGGAAAGGGTTATAAGCAAGATAGAGAAAGACGGCGTGAAGATTCTGGGAAGAGGAGAGCTGACAAAGAGGTTGATAGTGAGAGTACAGAAGGTTTCAGAAGGTGCAAGGAAGAAGATAGAAGCTGCTGGAGGAAAGGTAGAGGTGATTTAAAGTGTTTGAAACTATAAAGAACGCGTGGAGACTGCCCGACCTTCGAAGAAAGATTCTGTTTACACTTTTCATGATACTTGTTTTCAGACTGGGGGCGTTCATCCCAGTCCCCTATATTGATAGGGATGCTTTGGCAAAGGTTATAAACGACCTTACAATGCTTGGCTTTTTTGATGTTGTTGCAGGTGGAACATTTAAAAATATGAGTATATTTGCGATGAGCGTAACTCCATACATTAACTCCTCCATCATTATGCAGCTTTTGACAATTGCTATACCTGCACTTGAAGAGCTTGCAAAACAGGGTGAAGAAGGAAGAAAGAAACTTGCTGAGTGGACACGATATGGAACAGCTATCTTGGCATTTATCCAGGCAGTTGGTATCTATTTTGGACTTAAGAATGCAACTGGGCTCACTGGTGGTGTTCCAGTTATTACAGCTCAGGGTCAGGGATTTTTAGGTTTTATTACTATAACAATTACTCTTACAGCTGGAACTGTATTTTTGATGTGGATTGGTGAGCAGATAACAGAAAATGGTATAGGAAATGGTATTTCGCTGTTGATATTTGCAGGTATTATTTCAAGAATTCCGAATGGAGTAGTATCACTTTGGAACTATGTTGCAAAGCTGAACGAGTTTTCACTCACAAGCATTATTGGTGTGATTCTGTTTATAGTAATGGCACTTGCAATTATTGTGTTCATCATTGTTATTCAGGAAGGCGAAAGAAGAATACCTGTACAGTATGCAAAGAGAGTGGTTGGAAGAAGAGTTTATGGCGGACAGAGCACACACATTCCTATAAAGGTCAACATTGCAGGTGTTATTCCTATAATCTTTGCAATTTCGCTTGTGATGCTTCCAACAACAATTGCTCAATTTTTCCCAAATTCAGGATTCTATAAGTTTGTAAAAGCATATTTTTCATCAGGTTCGTTCTGGTATACATTCTTCTATGCACTGTTCATAATAGGGTTTACTTATTTTTACACAGCAATTGTATTCAATCCTGTTGAAATTGCTAACAATTTGAAAAACAACGGAGGATTCATTCCAGGTATCAGACCAGGCAAACCAACTGTAGATTTTATAACAAGAGTGCTTTCAAAAGTTACGTTTGCAGGTGCGCTGTTTTTAGCATTCATTGCCATTTTGCCAACCTTGGTTGGAATCATGTTCAAACACCAACTTAACATATACTTTGGTGGAACAAGCTTGCTGATTGTTGTGGGTGTTGCGCTTGAGACAATAAGGCAGATGGAAGCTCAGATGCTGATGCGTCACTACAAAGGCTTTTTGAGCTAAAAAGAGTGGATTATTGTTAGTGTGGAGGTATAGTAAAGATGAGGCTTATACTTTTAGGTGCACCTGGTGCTGGAAAGGGCACTCAGGCAGAGTATTTGAGCAAAAGATTCTCAATACCTCATATCTCAACAGGTGACATTTTAAGAGAGAATGTAAAGAATGAGACCGAGCTTGGCAAGAAAGCAAAGGAATATATGGACAAAGGTCTTTTGGTTCCAGACGAGATAGTAATTGAAATTGTCAAGGACAGGATTTCAAAAGAGGATTGCAAAAATGGGTTTTTACTTGATGGTTTTCCACGCACTATAGCCCAGGCAGAAGCCCTTGATAAAGTACTTCAAGAGCTCGGACAGAAGATTGACAAAGTTTTGAACATTGAAGTTCCGGACGAAAAGATTTTAGAGAGAATGTCTGGGCGAAGGATTTGCAAAAATTGCGGTGCAAGCTTCCATGTCATTTACAGGCCACCACAAAAAGAAGGTGTATGTGATGTATGTGGTGGAGAACTTTATCAAAGAGAAGATGATAAAGAGGAAACTGTCAAAAAGAGACTTGAAGTTTATCATGCACAAACACAGCCTTTAATTGATTATTACAGAGCAAAGGGCTTACTTGTTGTAGCTTACGGTCAGGAAGAAATAGCCGATACTACAAAAGAGGTCTTAAAAGCACTTGGCATAGAATAAGGAGCAAAGACTAAAAATGATTACTATAAAATCAGAAGCTGAGCTTGACTCGATGAGAGCAGCTGGCAGAATTGTTGCTATGGTTTTAAAAGAATTAGAAAAACTGATACGACCAGGTATCACCACAAAAGAGCTTGATGAATTTGCTGAAGAGTATATAATTAAAAATGGCGGGATACCATCATTTAAGGGATTGTATGGGTATCCTGCCTCCATATGTACCTCAGTCAACGATGAGGTAGTTCATGGAATTCCAGGTATGAGAAGGTTGGAAGATGGAGATATTATCAGTATAGATGTAGGAGTTTGTGTTGATGGACTTCATGCTGATGCTGCAAGGACCTTTGCTGTTGGAAATATTAGTGATACAGCAAGGTTTTTGATAAAGGTTACAGAAGAAAGCTTTTTTGAAGGTATTAAAAACGCGGTTGCTGGCAAGAGAGTTGGAGATATATCAAATAGTATACAAAGATACGTTGAAAGCCGTGGCTTCAGTGTTGTGAGGGATTTGGTGGGGCATGGAATAGGTAGAAAATTTCATGAGTCACCTCAGGTCCCTAACTTTGGCAAAGCTGGAGTTGGGATAAGGCTTATCAAGAACATGACCTTGGCGGTTGAACCTATGGTAAATGAGGGAAGTTACAAGGTGTACACTGACAAGGATGGTTGGACTGTAAAGACGCTCGATGGTAAGCTCTCTGCTCATTATGAGAATACCATAATCATAACTGAGAGCTTGCCAGAGATAATTACGTTATGAGGTGTAAGTAAAGATGGACCTACAAATAGGGCAGATTGTTCTGTCCAAAATGGGAAGAGATAAAAATAGGTTCTTTATAATTTTCGATATAACCGACGACGGGTATGTTTACCTTGTTGACGGAAAACTGCGGAAGATCAAAAAGCCCAAGAAGAAAAAGATAAAACACATAGCACCCACAATGTTTGTCTCAGAAGAGATAAAAGAAAAGATACTCAAGAAAAAGCTAACTGACGCAGAGGTTGCGAAGGTAATAGAGGAATTTGAGAATAGAAAAGAGTAGGGGGTTGATAAGCCTTGTCCAAGGAGGATGTAATTGAATTAGAAGGGACTGTGGTTGAGGCACTGCCAAACGCAATGTTCCAGGTCCAGCTTGACAATGGGCACAAAGTTCTTGCCCATGTGTCAGGAAAACTCAGAATGAATTTTATCAGGATACTTCCGGGTGATAGAGTGGTTGTTCAGCTATCACCGTATGATTTGACACGAGGAAGGATTGTTTGGAGGTCAAAATAAATTCTCTTTGAAAAAGGAGGAATAGAATAGAAATGAAGGTCAGACCATCTGTGAAACCCATATGCGAAAAGTGCAAGGTTATCAGAAGAAAAGGTAAGATAAGAATAATCTGCGAAAATCCAAAGCATAAACAAAGACAAGGTTAATTTATTGGAGGTGAATTTTTAGGATGGCACGAATTGCAGGTGTAGATTTACCAAGAGAAAAGAGAGTTGAGATAGCTCTGACATATATATTCGGGATTGGTCTTTCAAGGTCAAAACAGATTTTAAGGGATACTGGGGTTGACCCAAACAAAAGAGTAAAAGACCTCACAGACGATGAGGTTGCAAGAATCAGAGACTATATAGACAAGAATTTCAAGGTTGAAGGTGAACTGAGAGCTGAAATTGCAAGAAACATAAAGAGATTAATTGATATAAGATGTTATAGAGGTTTGAGACACTTAAGAGGTCTTCCTGTTCGTGGTCAAAGGACAAGAACAAATGCAAGAACAAGAAAAGGTCCAAGAAAAACTGTTGGTGTCATGAGAAAGAAATCATAAGAAGGAGGAGTAAATTGATATGGCAAGACCAGCAAGAAGAACTGTCAGACGTTCAGAAAGAAAGAATGTTGAAAAAGGCATTGCACACATTCATTCAACATTCAATAATACAATTGTTACAATTACTGATCCATCCGGTAATGCTATTGCATGGGCAAGTGCAGGAACATGTGGTTTTTCAGGAACCAAAAAAGGTACACCGTTTGCTGCTCAGCTTGCAGCAGAAAAGGCAGCAAAGATGGCAATGGACCATGGTATGAGAACTGTTGAGGTATACGTAAAAGGGCCAGGTGCAGGAAGAGAAGCTGCAATTAGAGCGCTTCAGGCAGCAGGACTTGAGGTAACACTCATAAAAGATGTTACTCCAATTCCGCACAACGGTTGCAGACCGCCAAAGAGAAGAAGAGTATAAAATTTTAGAGGAGGTGCGTTGTCTTGTCAAAATACATTGGACCAGACTGCAGACTGTGCAGAAGAGAAGGAATGAAATTATTCTTAAAAGGTGATAGATGTTATACCGAAAAGTGTGCGTTTGCAAGAAGACCATACCCACCAGGTCAGCATGGTCAGGAGAGAAAGAAACTTTCTGAATATGGTATGCAGCTGAGAGAAAAACAGAAAGTAAAAAGAATTTATGGTGTTTTAGAGACCCAGTTCAGAAGATATTTCGAAATGGCTGAAAAGATGAAAGGTATCGCTGGTGAAAACCTTTTGTCTTTGCTAGAAAGAAGACTTGACAATGTTGTCTACAGACTTGGATTTGCTTCTTCACGTGGCGAGGCAAGAGTTTTAGTATCCCATGCTCATTTTAAGGTAAATGGAAGAACTGTGAATATTCCATCTTATCTTGTAAAGGTTGGCGATGTAATAGAGGTTGACGAGAGAAGCAAATCTAAGACAAGGTTTGTTGAGATAAAAGAGAAGTATGCTAAAAAGCCTTCTCCAAAGTGGCTTGACAAGGACGCTGAGAACCTTGTAGGAAAGGTAATAGCTCTTCCAACAAGAGAAGATATTGATATGCCAATTAGAGAGCACCTGATAGTAGAGCTTTACTCCAAGTAATAAATGCCCTCACAAAATGCGTGTATGGTGTATTATTTTTAAGGAGGGTATATCAAGTTGATAGAATTTCAAAAACCAACAATAAGGTGTGAAGAGCTGAGCCCAGACAATAAATATGGGCGATATGTTATTGAGCCTCTGGAAAGAGGTTATGGTATAACAGTTGGAAATGCGCTCAGAAGAACACTTTTGTCGTCACTACCTGGTGCAGCAGTCACAGCAGTTAAGATTGATGGGGTGTTACATGAGTTTTCAACAATTCCAGGGGTCTTAGAAGATGTACCAGAGATAATACTCAATTTAAAAGGCTTGGCTATTAAGATGTCATCCCCAGGGCCAAAGGTAATGTACATTGAGGCTCAGGGCGAATGTGAAGTAAAAGCAAAAGATATAAAGGCAGATGCTGATATAGAGATTTGCAATCCGGACCATCATATTGCTACACTTAACTCTGACGCAAGACTTTTTATGGAGATAACAGTAAATCAAGGCAAAGGTTATGTACCGGCTGAAAGAAACAAACAGCCAAACCAGCCAATAGGTGTTATCCCTGTTGATTCTATTTATACACCTGTTGTAAAGGTCAACTACAAGGTTGAAAATACAAGAGTTGGTCAGGTGACCGACTATGATAAATTGACCATGGAGATATGGACAAATGGAACTATTCGTCCAGATGAGGCGCTAACTGTTGCCGCAAAGATTTTAATAGAGCATTTTAACCTGTTTACTGATCTTTCTAATATTCCTACAAAGATTGAGACAGTTGTAAAACAAGAGCCGCCGAAGAGAAATAAGCTACTGGACATGACAATAGAAGAGCTTGAGCTTTCAGTAAGGTCGTACAACTGTCTTAAGAGAGCAGGGATAAACACAGTTGAGGACCTTGTCAACAAGACTGAAGAAGAGATGATGAAGGTAAGGAACTTGGGCAAAAAGTCCTTAGAAGAGGTCATCCAAAAACTTCACAGCTTGGGACTTAGCCTCAAAAAGAGTGATAGCACGCCGAAGGAGGAGGAAGAAGAGAAATGAACAAATTAAGAAAACTCAAACGTGATACAGACCACAGACAGGCTCTTATGAGAAACTTGGCAACATCTTTGTTCAAGCATGGTAGAATAATGACAACAGAAGCAAAGGCAAAGGATTTAAGAAGAATAGCTGAAAAGCTTATAACCATAGCAAAAAAAGGTGATCTTGCATCATATAGAAGAGTTTTAGGATATTTGTATGAAGAAGATGTTGCATATGACCTGTTCCAGAAGATAGCTCCCAGATATCAGGGGAGAAATGGCGGTTATACAAGAATAATTAAGGTTGGGCCACGTAAAGGTGACGGTGCTATGATGGTTTATATAGAGCTTGTATAAGGTCAAAGAGGCATTTCCCTCTTTGGCCTTTTTGCTTTTTTGAGCTATCATCTCAATATACAAACAAAGTTTTGCTATTTACAAAATCAAAAGTGTGTGCTAATATTATTAATGCTTTTTGATTGTTACAAAAACGCTGCGGGATGGTGTAATGGTAGCACAGGTGACTCTGGATCACCTTGTCTAGGTTCGAGTCCTAGTCCCGCAGCCAAAAAGTGGCCCTATCGTCTAGAGGCCCAGGACACCGCCCTCTCACGGCGGAGACAGGGGTTCGAATCCCCTTAGGGCTACCAACTAAATAAAAAGTAATTCGTCTGCTCTCAAAATTTCAGAAACAAAAGGGGCAGACGATTTTATTATACTTATAAGATGAAAAATATAAATTATGGTGTGATGAGACATGGATAGTTTATTGAGAAAAAAATATGAGAAAGAAAATAATTGATGCGTTAGAAGAGCTGCTAGAAGAAAAGATTGCTGAAATTATTGACTTTGTAGAATATTTAAAAATCAAGGAAATCAAAAATAAAGAAAATAAAGAAACTTATGAATGGTTAAATTATAATGCAGAATGGCCAGAATACGAATGGGGCGAAAAGGGTTTACCTGAGTGTAAAAAAGTAAAGTTTATTAGTGAAATGTGGTTGTTAATTAAAGAAGCATAAAACATGCTGTTTCTCATACGAAGATAGAGAGACAGCTTTTTTTTATATCCCTTGACAAAAGTACCTTAAAAGTGTTATCATAGTATAAAAACCGAGTATACAAGTCGGAATTGGAGAGATATAAGATGTTCAGGTTATCTACAAAGGGAAGATATGGTGTCAGAGCAATGTTTGATTTGGCGCTTCACTATGATGAAGGGCTTGTATCTTTGAAGAACATAGCAGAGCGTCAGGAGATTTCTGAGCATTATTTAGAACAGCTCATTGCTGCCTTGAAAAAAGCAGGACTTGTCAAGAGTATAAGAGGTGCTCAGGGCGGCTATATGCTTTCAAGAGAGCCTTCAAAAATTACTATTGGTGAGATTTTAAGAGCGCTTGAGGGATCACTTTCGCCTTCTGAATGTATAGATGATATAGAAAGGGTTGACTGTCCAAGAGCAGAGTTTTGTGTGACAAGAAAGGTTTGGGAAAAGGTCAAAGAAGCAATAGAAAACGTTGTTGATTCTGTGACGCTCCAGGATTTGGTTGATGATTATAAAAAGATGACGGCAGACGAGTCATATATGTTTTATATCTAAAAAACGGGGTATAATAGTTATAGAAACCCTACTAAAATGATAAAAATAATGGGAGATGATATATATGGAAGGAAAAATTATTTATTTTGACCATGCAGCGACAACCCCTCTTAAAAAGGAAGTATTAGATGAGATGATGCCGTATTTGACAGAGCAGTACGGCAATCCTTCAACAATTTACAAGCTCGGAAGAGAAGCAAAAAAAGCTATTGAACTTGCAAGAGAAAGGGTCGCAAAGGCCTTAAATGCAGATATTCAAGAAATTTACTTTACCTCCGGTGGAACAGAATCAGATAACTGGGCATTAAAAGGAGTTGCTTTTGCAAATAAAGATAAAGGCAAGCATATTATAACAACAACAATAGAGCACCATGCAGTTTTGCATCCTCTAAAATATCTTGAAGGTTTAGGATTTGAAGTCACATATGTTCCTGTTGAGCCAAATGGCATTGTTGACCCTCAAAGAATAAAAGAGGCAATAAGAGATGACACTATTTTGATTTCTGTCATGCTTGCAAATAACGAAATTGGGACAATCCAGCCTGTCAAAGAGATAGCAAAGATAGCAAAGGAAAAGGGAATAATTGTTCATACAGATGCTGTTCAAGCAGTTGGGCAAATTCCTGTTGATGTGAAAGATTTGGGTGTCGACCTTTTATCACTTTCTGCTCATAAGTTCTATGGGCCAAAAGGTGTTGGTGCACTCTATATTAGAAAAGGGACAAAGATTCATCCATTTTCGCATGGAGGTGCACAGGAGAGAAATAGGCGTGCTGGAACAGAGAATGTAGCAGGGATTGTCGGACTTGGCAAGGCTATAGAGCTTGCAACTCAGAATCTTTCTGAGTATGCTGCAAAGCTTCAGAAACTGAGAGATAAGCTCATTGATGGTGTGCTGAGCAAAATTGATTATGTTCGACTCAATGGCGACAGAAACCAGAGACTTCCTAACAATGCAAACTTCTCATTTGAGTTTATTGAAGGTGAAAGTCTTCTTTTGATGCTTGACATGAAAGGAATTGCAGCATCAAGCGGGTCTGCATGTACATCAGGGTCTTTGGACCCTTCACATGTGCTGCTGGCAATTGGGCTTGAACACGAGGTTGCTCATGGGTCTTTGAGAATAACACTTGGTGAAGATAACACCGAGGAAGATATAGACTATCTTTTAGAAGTTTTACCTGAAATTGTTTCAAGACTAAGAGAAATGAGTCCGCTTTATGAAAGTGTAAAGAAAGGAGGCAAGTGATATGTATAGCGAAAAGGTTTTAGACCATTTTATGAACCCGCGAAATGTTGGTGAGATTGAGAATGCAGACGGTGTTGCTCAGGTTGGCAATCCGAAGTGTGGAGATATAATGAAGATGTATCTTAAAATAGAGAATGGTATAATAGTTGATGCAAAGTTTAAAACATTTGGCTGTGGTGCTGCTGTTGCAACAAGTTCAATGGCAACAGAGATGGTGAAAGGAAAGACAATAGAAGAAGCTTTGCAGATTACTAACAAAGCTGTTGCAGAAGCTTTAGACGGTCTTCCAGCTAACAAGCTCCACTGTTCGGTTTTAGCCGAAGAGGCAATTAAAGCCGCAATTGAAGACTATCTTAGCAAGCAAAAAAGCAAAAATACCAACTAAACTTACTTTAAAAGGGTGAGATTTTTTGAAGAAAAAAGTCCTGGTTGCTATGAGTGGAGGTGTAGATTCTTCTGTTGCAGCTGCAATCCTGAAAGAAGAAGGGTATGAAGTATATGGAGCAACAATGCAGATTTGGCAAACTGAAACTGAGGATGAGTTAATTCGCGAAAAGAGCTGTTGTTCTCTTACTGCTGTTGACGATGCACGAAGGGTTGCTCATATTCTTGACATACCATACTATGTCTTTAATATGAAAGATGATTTTAAAAAAGAGGTCATAAACTATTTTGTTGACGAATATATAAAAGGCAGAACGCCAAATCCTTGCATTATGTGCAACAGGAAAATCAAATTTGAACTTTTTTTAAAAAAGGCAATGGTGCTTGGCATGGATTACATTGCAACAGGTCATTATGCCATAATAGAATACGATAAAAGTCTATGTAGATATCTCTTGAAAAGGTCAAAAGCAAGAGAAAAAGACCAAACTTATGTGCTTTACAACATGACCCAGGAAATGCTTTCAAAAACACTTTTTCCTCTTGGTAGGTTCTCCAAAGATGAGGTTCGAAAACTTGCTGAGAAATTCAAGCTTCCTGTTGCAAGAAAACCTGACTCTCAGGAAATTTGTTTTATCCCGGACAATGACTATGGAAGTTTTATTGAAAAAGAGACAGGAATAAAGGATGAAGGTATATATGTTGACACAGAGGGAAATATACTTGGCAAAAGCAAAGCGTATTACAATTACACCATCGGTCAGAGAAAAGGACTTGGAATTTCTACCGGGAAAAGGATGTATGTAGTTGATATAAAACCTGAGGAGAACAAAGTTGTTTTGGGAGAAGAAGACAAAATATTTTCGGATGGTCTGATTGCTTATGATTTGAACTTTATACCGTTTGATAAATTGGAATCTGAGTTAGAAGTAACAGCAAAGATACGATATACTGCAAAAGAGGCAAAAGCAAGAATTATACCTGCGCAGAATAATAAAGTACTTGTCAAGTTTTATGAAAAACAGCGTGCCATAACACCAGGGCAGTCTGTTGTGTTCTACAGCGGCGATATTGTTGTTGGCGGCGGAATAATAGAAAAAGCCCTCTGATGAGGGCTTATATTTTTACAAATATTGGC
Organism: Caldicellulosiruptor acetigenus; assembly: GCF_026914305.1. NCBI lineage: Bacteria > Bacillati > Bacillota > Caldicellulosiruptorales > Caldicellulosiruptoraceae > Caldicellulosiruptor > Caldicellulosiruptor acetigenus. The sequence continues at coordinate 1,047,567 of NZ_CP113866.1, forward strand.
TCAAGATTTTCAAATTTTGTTAAATATTTAAAACCAATGCTCTTTAGCATATCAACAGTATAATCGAACATATATGCAATGTATTCTGTAGAGTGCGCATCTGACCCAAGCGTAATTATTTCGCCACCCAATTCATAAAATCGTTTCAAGATTTTATATTCTGGATGTGGCATTCCAAGACCATATCTAAAACCAGAGGTATTAACTTCAATTCCTTTTCCTTTAAGAATAAGCAGTTTTAATATCTCATCTATCAAATTCCAATACTCTTCTTTATCTAAATCTTTGTTCTCATAATCTCCATATCGTTTGACAATGTCAAGATGGCCATATACACAAAATTTGTCAAAGCTTTTGATGAGGTTCAGAGTCTCTTCAAAGTATCTTATATAGGCCTGCTGTTTTGTTTTTCCCTGATAGAAAACACCATCTGCTAAATCTTGAAAGTCTACAACATGAGTTGAGGCAATTACAAAGTCAAAGGAGTAGGCATTTAGAATCTCTAAGCTTTTTTCTATAGAATGTGGTTGCAGCCCCACCTCACTACCGAGTTTAATTTTTATCTTGCTGCTGTATTTTTCTTTGATAGAATAAAACTCACTGATGTAATCTTCATAGTTAATATCCCAAACAGGGTATGAAACCGTCGGGTATAAAAGGTCCATGTGGTCTGTAAAAGCTATCTCATCAAGCTTGAGTTCTATAGCCTTTTTTACAGCATCTTCCATACTCATATTTGAGTCTGATGAAAAGTTAGAATGAATGTGGTAGTCAAACATAGCAAGTCATCTCCTTTAAAAAGAGTTTTTTTGCACACAATCAAATTGTATGATATTTTATTGACAATAGCAATTGTTAAAAAGGGTGATTTTTATGATTCAGCTCAAAAACGAACCGATGAAGGTAATTAAGACCCTAAATCAGCATGGATTTAAAGCATATTTGGTTGGTGGATGTCTGAGAGACTATCTGCTGTCGAAAGAGCCTGAGGATTTTGACATTGCAACAGATGCAAAACCTGAAGATGTAATTCATCTTTTTGAAAAGACCATTCCAACAGGGATAAAACATGGAACAGTAACAGTGATTATAAATGGAGTCAAGATAGAGGTTACCACATTTAGAGTAGAAAAGGAATATGAAAACCACAGATGGCCAAAAGTAGAGTTTACAAACAGTCTTTTTGAAGACCTCAGAAGAAGGGATTTTACTATAAATGCTATGGCATATCATCCGGATGAAGGACTTATAGATTATTTCGGTGGAATTGAGGACTTGAAGAATAAAATTGTTAGATGTGTTGGCAATCCACACGAGAGGTTTTTTGAAGATGCACTGAGAATTTTGAGATGTATAAGGTTTGCAACGCAGCTAAGTTTTGTCATAGAAAATGAAACTTTTGAGGCACTAAAAAGCCTAAAAGATCTTTTAAAAAAAATCTCAAAGGAAAGAATAAATATAGAACTATCAAAGACTTTAGAAAGCAAAAATTCTTCTTACGGGCTTGAACTTCTTTATGAAAGCAGTGTGGGCAGTATTATAATTCCTGAGTATTCGCAAATATACCTGTATTTGAGCCAAGTAGACTTTGATTTTATTCCTACAAAGTTCAAAGTTCCTGCATTTTTTGCTTGTTTGAAAGATAATACATTAATTGAAAAACTAATGAGAGATTTGAAGTTTGAAAAAAAGAAAATTAATGCTGCTGTTAAACTTTGCAATTATTTAACCATGGAATGCTCTCAAGATAAACTTGTCAAAAAGATTTTTTTCGAGGAGGAAAAAGAAGCTGAAGAAATTCTGACAACCATTTCTATTTTAAAATCAGACCATAGAATTTTACAAATATTCAATGATTTGAAAAGAGAAAATAAGCTCATCCACAAAAAAGATGTTCAACTCAGTGGAGAAGATTTATTGGTTTTAGGTTTAAGGGGAGAAATGATAGGAAAGGTTTTAAACAGTGTATATGAATATATCTTAGAAAATCCTGAGAAAAATAATAAAGACGAAATATTAAACTATGTTAATTTGTATCTTCAGCAGGGTAAAAATTAATAAACAGAATTTTTAAACGAGGAGATGAGCGAATGTTACCAACTACAAACGAACTTGGATACTACGAAATTCGACTTGAAAGCATTGGCGGACTTGGTGCAAATGTTGCGGGCAAGATTTTGGCTGAGGCAGGTGTTGTTGGAAGTGGACTAAATGCCTTAAATTTTGCAAGTTATGGCTCTGAAAAGAAAGGTTCACCTGTAAAGTCGTATATAAGATTTGCTCCAAAGGAAAAGCAGATAAGAATTAATTCGCCTGTTGTTCAGCCTCATCTGGTTGCTATATTTCACGAAAATATGGTAAATACAGACCCCGTCACACAAGGACTTAGAAAAGATGGAATAGTTATCCTGAACACAAGCAAGAGCGTGGATGAGGCTCGAGACTTTTTAAAACTTGCAAGTGGCACGGTGGCAACAGTGGATGCAATAAGGATTGCCCTTGAAGTTAAAACAAGGATTAACATGGTTATGCTTGGGGCAATTGTAAGAATGCTTGGGTTTATCAGCTTAGATAGCGTGAAAGAGGTTGTTAAACAAACTTTTGAGAAAAAATATCCACAGACAATTGCGTCCAACATGGCAGGTCTTGAAGCTGGATATAACCAGGTAGAATCTAAGTTTTTTGAATATGATGGTAAATACCAGTATGTGGAGTACCAGGAAGAAAGAAGACCTATGGGATATAAAAACGCTCCGATTGGAGGAACTATTGTAGAATATGCAAACACAATAACAAAAAACAATATAACCAGCAGGATTGGGAAAATTCCTGTGTTTATAAAAGAAAAATGCATCAACTGTGGGCTTTGTGAAACAACATGCCCTGATTATGTCTTTGTTTGGGATAGAAGGATTGAAAATGGTAAGTTAAAGATGTTTAATCTGGGACCTGATTATCAATATTGTAAAGGATGCCTAAGATGTGTTGATATTTGTCCTACAGGTGCACTTGTTGAAGGAATTGAAAGGGAATATGACATAGAAAAAATCTCTGCAAAACATGATTTTGATATATATGAAAAATGGTATGAGGATGGTGAGAAGAGATGATAAAACCACAAGAGACAATCTTTGAAAGTGGGAATGAAATGGCAGCTTTGGCTGCATCACAGATAAATTATCATATTATGGGATACTATCCTATTACACCTTCTACCCAGATTGCTGAAGAACTTGACCAGATGCGAGCAGATGGACTTCATGATATTTTATTGATTGCGGCAGACGGTGAACATGGTGCTGCAGGGATCTGTTACGGTGCTTCTTTGGGCGGTGGCAGAGTTTTTAATGCGACAAGTGCAAATGGGCTTATGTATGCTTTAGAGCAGCTTCCTGTTCAATCTGGAACAAGATTTCCAATGGTATTAAATCTTGTTACACGTTCAATTTCTGGACCTCTTGACATAAAAGGTGACCATAGCGATTTGATGTTCACATTAAATACCGGCTGGATAATACTTCTTGCCAAAGACCCGCAAAGAGTCTACGACATGAACATAATGGCAGTAAAGATTGGTGAACATCCTGATGTAAATCTTCCTGTAATTGTTGCATATGATGGATTTTTTACAAGCCATCAAAAGAGGGTTGTGAGCTATTTTAAGAATAAAGAAGATGTTCAGGAGTTTGTTGGAAAGCTCCCGCCAAAGCGAGTGGTTGCAATAGATCCTGAAAATCCTGTTACAATTGGACCTTATATGAATGAACCCGACCTTATAAACAACAAATATCAACTCAGCAAGGCAATGGATAAAGCGTATGAGATAATTCCACAAGTATTCGAGGAATTTTATAAGATTAGCGGTAGAAAATATGAGCTGGTTGAAGGATATAGAATGGAAGATGCACAGATAGCTATATTTGCCTTAAATTCCACTTATGATACCGTATGTGAAGCTGTTGACATTTTAAGGCAGAAAGGTATAAAAGTTGGTGTTGCAACAACAAACGTGCTAAGACCATGGCCAAAAAAAGAAATCCAGGAGCTTTTGAAAAATGTAAAGCTTCTGGCAGTGTTAGACAGGCAAGAAAGCTACGGTGCAAAAGGTGGCAATATGACAATTGAAATCAAAGCAACACTTCAAGAGCTTGAAAAAGGTCCAAAGGTAATCAGCAGAATCTATGGACTTGGTGGCAAGGACTTTTTCCTGGAAGATGCTCTGACTCTCTTTGAAGATATGAACCTTGTACTGGAAGGCAAAAAAGAAATACCAGATTTTGATTATATCGGAGCATACCCGGGAGATGAAAATTATGTTCCTAAAAGGTATATGAAACCTATAAAAGCAGAATGGACCAAGAACATTGCGCTAAACACGCGTGATTTGACAGCAATGCCAAAACGAATTGTTCCTGGCCATGGCGCATGTCCTGGCTGTGGTATATTCCCTAACTTGAATCTTCTTTTGAAGGGGATTGAAGGGGATGTGGTACTTCTTTTCCATACAGGGTGTGGCATGGTTGTAACCACAGCTTATCCTCAAACAGCTTTCAGAACAACTTATGTTCACAACCTTTTCCAAAATGGTGCAGCAACACTTTCTGGACTTGTTGAGATGTACAACCAGAGAAGAAAGAGAGGAGAAATTCCTGACAGGGACCTGACATTTATCCTTGTGACAGGTGATGGTGGAAACGACATAGGTATGGGTCCTACAATTGGTGCTGCGCTGAGAAACCATAAGATGATAATCTTTGAGTACGACAATGGGGGCTATATGAATACAGGGTACCAGCTTTCGTACACCACGCCTTACGGAGCATCTACATCAACTTCACATGTTGGAAAGGCTCAGTTTGGAAAATCGACCTTCCATAAAGACACTCCTCAGATAATGGCTGCAACAAATGTTCCATACGTTGCCACAGTGGCAG